>JBEIIG010000001.1:0-157458 GCA_040380855.1 Acidimicrobiaceae bacterium
CCGGCAACTTCACCTCGACCAACACTGGCCCTGGACCGATGTCCTCATCGACGCCCTCACCCGCGTCCGCACCGCCTTCGGATCACTCTGCGTGACCAAACCCCAAGCGACCCACGCAGCCCTATGAAAGATCCGGGCTAGCGGGGCCACCCCCGCCGACGACCCAGCCGATGGGCGACCTCGACGCTCAGGTGGTGAAGTAGCCCATCACGTCGCCGACGAGGTCGACGTCGCCCGTGTTGTTGTCCATCGATGCCGCACCATTGGGCCCGAGGCGGGCGAGCACCATGTTGGGCACCACCTGCCCGGAGTCGGCGTTCAGGTTCGACGCCAGCGGACGGCCCCGCCCGCTGGGGAACACCGTCACGTACGTACCGGCCGACGGCGCCACTGCGGTCACGTTGAGCAGCACCGCCGACACGCCGCTGCTCGGCACACCACACCGCCCGGTGAGCCCGACGTCGAGTGCGCTACCGCTCAGTCGGGCACGTGGGGCGCCCACCCCTTCGCGCGTGTCGAGCGCTCGACCGGGCGACACGGACACGAACCGCGACGACGCACCCGGCACGAACGCACCCAGCACGTCGATCACCACATGGGTGCTGCCGGTGTTGTTGTACACCCGCACCTTGCCGCCCTCGCCGACACGGGCGAACACCATGTTCGACACCGTCGACCCGGGCACCATGTTCACACTCGACGCAACGGGTCGTGCCTCGCCCGCCGGCCACACCGTGAGGTAACTCGTCGCGCTCGGCTCGGTGGCAGCCACGTTCAGCGCCACCGCCTGTGCCCCGGCCGGCACCCCGCCACGACCGGTCACCTGCACGTCGATCCACGCCCCCTGCCCCAGCGCGGCGGCAGCCCCGCCCGTGCCGTCGCGGGTGTCGAGCAGACGCGCGGGGTCGAGCGCCAGCAGGCCCGTGGTGCTGCTGGGCGCGAAGTAGCCGACCACATCGGCCACCAGGTGCACCGTGCCGGCGTTGTTGAACAGCGCCACCGCACCGTCGGGCCCCACACGCGCCACCACCAGGTTCGGGGTTGCCCGGCCCGGCACGGGGTTGAGGTTCGACGAGAACGGCCGCTGCACACCGCTCGGGTGCACGGTGACGAACGTTGCGGCGCTGGCGTCGACCGCCGTGACGTTCAACACCACGGCCACCGCATCGGCCGCTACGCCCGCCACGCCCACCACCCCGAGTCGGTGTGAGGCCTGTGGGCCGAGCGGCGTCGATCGGCCACCGGTGCCGTCGCGGGTGTCGAGCAGTCGGGTGGGGCCGACCGCCACGTACCCGCTCGGTTGCGACGGCGGCAGCACCACCGTGCCGCCGGTCGACCCGCCGGATCCGGCGCCGGCGAACAACCGCAGATCTTCGAACGACCCGTTGACGATGGTGCTGCCACCGCCGCCCATCCACCCGTCGAGCACCGAGCCGATCACGCTGCGGAAGTCGACCGAGTGCTCGACCCGGTCCCAGCGGTCGAGGTTGCGCAGTGAAGGCTGCTCGCCGTACAGGCCGCCGCGCACCTTGGGGCCGATCACGAACAGATCGCTCGCCGTGCCGTGGTCGGTGCCGCCCGAGGCGTTCGACCACGGTGTGCGCCCGAACTCCGACTGGGTGAGCAGGGTGACGCGATCACGCCACTGCGGATTCAACGTGGCGTAGAACGCACGGAGTGCTGCATCGAGCTCGGCCAGCAGTTCGGCGTGGTTCGGCAACTGGCCGTCGTGATCGTCGAAACCGTCGAGCGACACGTCGAGCATGCGCAGGCCGATGTCGGCGTTGATCAGCCGCGCCGCGATGGTGAGGCGGCTCACTAGTTCGCCCTCGGGCACATCGTCGGCGAACACCGGCGCCACATCGCGCGCCACATCGAGTTGGGTGCGCAGTGTGCCGCTGAACATGTCGTGCCACTGCCCGCGGCCGGCGCTGCCCGCCATCGCCCGCAGCCCGTCGTACATGCGCGCGTCGGGTGCGGCGGTCTCGGTGCCGAACATGTCGCCGTAGGGCGACACCGACACCGCACGGCGCTGCTCGCCCACCAGGTGCAGCGCCACCGACGTGTCGATCGTCGCAGCGCCCAGATCGCCGATCGCCGACGACTGGCCGTCGAGCCAGCGACCGATCCAGCCGCTCGTGGGTGCTCCCCCGCCGAACCGGCCGTTCATCCAGATGGCCATCGACGTGAAGTGCGACAGATCGGCACCCGGGTAGCCGACGCCCTGCACGATCGCCACCTGCCCCGCGTCGTACAGCGACTTGGTGAACGCCAGCTCGGGATGCAGGCCCACCTTCGAGTCGAGCGGCAGCACACTGCCCGCCGCGATCGACACCGAGCCGCGCTGGGCGTAGTACGAGCTGTCGGTGTAGGGCACCACGGTGTTCAGGCCGTCGTTGCCGCCGTACAGCATGATCGTCACGAGGATCCGGTCGTCGGGCCCGAGCGGCGCCCCGGCGAACGCGTCGCGCACCTCGCCGCCGAGCAGCGCGCTGAGCGGCCCGTCGCCGAGCGTGCCCAGCGCAACACCGCCGCCGAGGCCCAGGCCGACCGCCTGCAGGAACGAGCGGCGGGTCCAGCCCTGCGGCCCCTCGGGCCGGGTGTCGCCCGACACCGACGCGGGCACGCTGCGGCTGAGGAGTCGTCGGGCCTGGCGAGCGGAGATGTCGGGATCGAGCATGCGGGCTCCGGTCAGGCCTGGTGGAACTCGGGGGTGAGCATCGTCATCGTCAGCAGGTTCGTGGGGGCCCACCAACTGGCCCAGTGCTGTGCGCTGCGCTCGGCGCGCTGAGCGTCCACGAGCGCGGCACGAGTGGTGGCCGACATCGACGTGATGCCGAAGTAATCGGCCACGTGGTCGACGGCAGCCTCCACCGACATCGAGTTCAAGAACCCGAAGCCGTCGTTGCGGCGCAGCGCCCAGGTGACCCCGCGAGCCATCTTCGCCCGCGCGCTCAGCGAGCTGGTGGTGAGCCACGCGGCATTGGGCTTCCATCCGGCCACATTGGGCGGGTTGAACAGGCTCTGCCCCATCTGCTCGCCCATCCACGACATCTCCATCTCGGCCGCCGGAAAGCCGGTGTGCACGCACAGCGCGGTCACGTACTCCACCGGGCTGCGCACCAGACCCTGCCGCGAGGTGGTGCTGTAGAACTCGGGGTGCAGCAAGATGGCGCGCAGCAGCGCACGGATGTTCAAGTTGTTGGCGAGGAACACATCGGCCAGCGGGTTGATGACCGTTGCGGCAGCACCGGGATAGGCGAAGAACGACCACATCTTCTTGGCGATGAACCGTGCGGCGACGAGCCGCTTGGCCGGGTTGGCGCGCAGGATCTCGTCGATGATGTCGGGGCCGTCCCAGTTCTTCGTCGTACCGAAGAACGTCTTGTTCCCGGTGTCGTGACGGCTCGGGAAGAACTGGTAGCGCAGCGCCGGCCAGTCGGCGTTGTGACCCGTCCACGCCCGTGCGGCGGCCACGACGTCGTCTTCGGTGTAGTTGCCCACGCCGAGGGTGAACAGCTCCATCAGCTCGCGGGCGAAGTTCTCGTTGGGCGAGCCCTTGCGGTTGTTCGCGTTGCTGAGATACACGAGCATCGCCGGCTCGATCGCCATGCGTTGGGTGAGGGTCAGGAAATCGCCCAGCGCCAGATCGCGGTAAAGCTGGTTCTGCTGCACCATGTGGTCGGTGCGGTTCACACTGCTCCACGCACTCGTGAAGTGGCCGTGCCAGAACAGGGTCATCCTCTCCTGCACCGGCCGGGCAACCGTGGTCATCCGCCCCAGCCACCAACCGACAGCGGCGACGTACTGCTCCCAACTCGTCTTGTCGTCGTGCACCTGCAACGCAGTCGGCACGCTGGCGACCCCGTTGCGACCAACGTCGAGGATGTCGTCGACCGCCTGTTCGAGCGACAGCGGGGTGAGTTCGGCCACGCGCGACGGTCGGGCCACGAACTCCGTTCGGCGCAGGAGGTGTTGGATGTCGGCGACAGCAGCCACGATGCACCCCCTCCGCACTGGGTCGACGGCCGCGCCCTCACGACCACATCGGATATCGGCCCGGCTCGTGCCACAACTGAGTCAGGGTTGCGTGTGATTTTCCACGTGAGAAACCGAAGACCACCGCTGCCCGCGGCCGAAAACGGCGACGACCCGGCCATCGGGCCGGGTCGGTCGACGTGGTGCGCCCCGCAGGGCGCCGATCACTTGCCCTTGCGCTCGCCGTAGCGCTTGTTGAAGCGCTCGACGCGGCCACCGGTGTCGACCAGCTTCTGCTTGCCGGTGAAGAACGGGTGGCACTGGTTGCACAGTTCGACGTTCAGGTCGCCAGCGCGGGTGGAGCCCGTGGTGAACACATTGCCGCACGAGCACTTCACGTTCATCTCGCCGTACTTGGGGTGGACTTCGGTCTTCATCAGATGCTCCGGGGTGACGATTGGACGCTGCACTCTACAGCGCCGGTGCCGTGCTTCACACGGTCGACTTGCCCGCCAACCCGCCGAGGAGGGCCGCGTTGGTGGGTGCGGCCGCGATCTGCCCGAGCAGCCATTCCAGGCCGAGGTGATCGTCGACGCGGTGGTCGGGCCCGCTGGCCGAGGCGTCGGCGATGGCCCGGCGCAAGGCCTTCACCTGCTGCACCTCGTCGGCGGTGAACAGCAGTTCCTCGTGCTGGCTGCTGGTGGCCATGACGTCGACGGCCGGGAAGAGCCGCCGCTCGGTGAGGTGCCGCCCGAGGCGCACCTCCATCGTGCAGGCGCTGCGCAACTCGTCGAAGATCGCCTCGTCGATGCGGCTCGTGGTGTCGACCTGCACGGCAGCGATGAGGGTGAGCGAACCGGCCTCTTCGGTGCAGCGACCGGCACCGAAGAACCGCTTCAGCGCCTGCAGCGCGTTGGCGTCGATACCCGAGGCCACGTTGCGACCGCTCGAGGGCAGCGCCAGGTTGTAGGCGCGGCCGAGACGGGTGATGCCGTCGAGCACCAGCACCACGTGCTCGCCCTGCTCGACGAGGCGCTTGGCCCGTTCGATCACCATCTCGGCGAGGTGGACGGTCTCGTCGCTCGGCCGGTCGAAGGTGGTGGCCTGCACGTCGGACTGCACGGCGGCGCGCATCACGCCCACGTCTTCGGGCCGCTCGTCGACGAGCAGCACCATCACCGTCACCTCGGGGTGCTGGTGTTCGAGCGCCGTGGCGATCGACGTGAGCACCGTGGTGCGACCCACCTTCGGCGACGACGCGATGAGCGCCCGCTGCCCCTTGCCCAGCGGTGCCAGCAGATCGACGACGCGGGCGGCGATGTTGCCGGGGTCGGTCGGGTCCTCGAGCACCAGTCGCTCGGTGGGGAACACGGCCGTCAGGTCGTCGAACCGCGGTCGCAGACGCGACTCGTCGGGGTCGACGCCGTTGACCGTGTGCACCTCGAGCAGGGCCGGGTTCTTCTCGTTGCGGCTGGGCGGACGCGACAACCCGGTGAGGTAGTCGCCCTTGCGCAGGCCGTACTGGCGGGCCAACTTCACCGGCACGTACGAGTCGTCGCGGCTGGGCAGGTAGCCGCTGAGGCGCAGGAAGCCGTACCCCTCGTCGCGCAGATCGAGATAGCCGGCCACCTCGACGGGTTCCTGGCCGAAACCCTCGGGCGAGAACTCGGGCCGGTCGCGGCCGGGCTCGACGCGCTCGGCAGCGGGGGCATCGCCCCGGTTCTTGCGGCGACGGCGACGGCGGCGACGGCTCGTGCCCTCGCCCTCCTGCTCGCCCTCGCCCGATTCGGACGCGCCCTCGTCGCCCTCATCGTCGCCGTCGTCGTCGTCATCGTCGCCATCGCTGTCGCCGTCGGCGGCCGGTGCCGCTGACTCGGCTGCGGTGGGGGCCGCGGCCGGCATCGGCTCGGGCGCAGCGGTAGCGGCGGCGGCCGGTGCCTGGTCGCCCGACGCCCCTTCGCCCGACGCCTCGGGACCCGATGCCCCGCCGCCCGAGGCCTCGCCGCCGGAGGACGGGGCGACACCGGTGGACTCGAGGATCCGCGCGATGAGCGATGCCTTCGACAACCGCGCCGTGGCCTTGATACCCAAGGCCTGGGCGATGGCCATCAGCTGATCTTTGTCCTTGCCGTCGAGCATCGACTGTTCGAGCGCCTCGCCAGCCATGACGAACCTCTTTCCCTGCCGGGCGAGATACCGATGAAGACAGCACCTTCGAGGAACCCGAGCGAGCCAGCACTGTACCCAGCGCGCCTCGCGGCCGACAACGCCAGGTCAGCGGGTGTGCTCGACGAAGTGCTGAATGGCAGCCAGATCGTTGGGGAGCACGGTGAACCGCTCGGGCCGATCGAACAGATCGGCGAGATGCGCGGGCAACGGCGGGCGGATGCCGATGGCCTGCTCGACCGCATCGGGGAACTTCGCCGGATGGGCCGTGGCGAGCGTGATCATCGGGCGGTCGTCGCCCAGCAGATGCGCTGCGGCCGTGCCGGTGGCCGTGTGCGGATCGACCACCATCGCGCTCGCCGCGTACACGCGGGCGATCTCGGCCAAGGTCTCGCGGTCGTCGAGGCGTGCCGCACGGAACGAGCCGTCGATCCACTCGCGGCGCTGGTCGGGCTCGACATCGAGACGGCCGGTGCTGCGGAAGCGCCGCAGTTGCTCGGCGGTGAGGCCACCGTCGCGCCCGTTCATCTCGAACAGCAACCGCTCGAAGTTCGACGACACCTGGATGTCCATGCTCGGGCTGAGCGTGGGCACCACCCCGCGGGTGCTCATGTCGGCGTCGTTGATGAAGCGGGTGAGGATGTCGTTGGTGTTCGAGGCGACCACGAAATCGGCGATGGGTGCACCCATCCGTCGGGCGATCCACCCCGACAGCACGTTGCCGAAGTTGCCCGTGGGTACCGAGAACGACACCTCGCCCCGACCGGCGAGCGCGTCGCTGGCCGTGACGTAATAGACCACCTGGGCCATCACCCGCGCCCAGTTGATGGAGTTCACGGCCGACAGGTTCATCCGGTCGCGGAAGGGGGCGTCGGCGAACATCGCCTTGACGAGATCTTGACAGTCGTCGAAGGTGCCCTCGACCGCCACCACCCGCACGTTGGGCGAGTCGACGGTGGTCATCTGCTTGCGCTGCACATCGCTCGTGCGGCCATGGGGGTAGAGGA
Organism: Acidimicrobiaceae bacterium; assembly: GCA_040380855.1. Lineage (GTDB taxonomy): Bacteria > Actinomycetota > Acidimicrobiia > Acidimicrobiales > Ilumatobacteraceae > VFMC01. The sequence goes on from JBEIIG010000001.1 coordinate 7,152, forward strand.
TGACGATGTCGACGTTGGAACACGACTTCACCCCGTCGATGGCCGCCGACCCGGTGTCGCCGCTGGTGGCGCCGACGATGGTGACCCGCTGCCCGCGCTGGGCGAGCACATGGTCGAACAGCCGGCCGACCAACTGCAGGGCGACGTCCTTGAACGCGAGCGTGGGGCCGTGGAACAACTCCTGCACCCACTGGCGATGACCGATCTGCACCAGCGGCACCACCGCGTCGTGACGGAACGTGGCGTACGCCTCGGCACACAACCGCTCGATGGTTGCCCGGTCGAGATCGGGTTCGATGAACGGCGCCATCACCGCGGCGGCACGCTCGGCGTAGCCGGCCGCGGGCGGCAGGTCGTCGGCCAGGTTCGGCCACTCCACCGGCACGTACAGGCCGCCGTCGGAGGCAAGACCCGCCAGGAGCACATCGGCGAAGCCGAGTTCGGGTGCGTCACCACGCGTGCTGATGTAACGCATGGCTCAGCCGATCACCCGCAGCAGCCCGCCGATACTGCGCACCACATCGAGTTCGCGTAGCTCGCGCACCGTCGCCTGCACCGCCGACTCCTTGGCCTCGTGGGTGACGAACACCAGTCGGGCGTCGGGGCCGTTGCCCTCCTGCTCGGCGGCACGGATGCTCACCCCGTGGCGGGCGAACACGCCGGTGACCGCGTGCAGCACACCGGGCCGGTCGGCCACGTCGAGGCTGAGCAGGTACTGCGACGACGTCTCGTCGATGGCCAGCGTGGTGGCCCGACCGAACGTGCCGAGCGAACCGTGGGTGCCCTTCGCCAGGTTCACGGCAGCATCGATGAGATCGCCGAGCACTGCACTGGCGGTGGGCATACCGCCCGCGCCACGTCCGTAGAACATCAACTGCCCAACGGCACGGCCTTCGATGAACACGGCGTTGAAGCTCTCGCGCACACTGGCCAGCGGATGGGTGACCGGCACCATGGCCGGGTGCACACGCACCGCAACCTCACCGGTGCCCTGCACCTGCTCGGCGATGCCCAACAACTTCACCACGTAGCCGAGGCGCCGGGCCATGGCGATGTCGTGGCCGGTGATGCGGCTGATGCCCTCGTGGTACACGTCGCCGGCCACCACCTTCACACCGAACGCGATGGTGGCGATGATCGCAGCCTTGGCCCCGGCGTCGAAGCCCTCCACATCGGCGGTGGGGTCGCGCTCGGCGAACCCGAGCGCCTGGGCCTCGGCGAGCACATCGCTGTACTCGGCACCCTCTTCGGTCATCTTCGTGAGGATGAAGTTGGTGGTGCCGTTGACGATGCCCATCACGCGCGTGATCGGCTCGCCGCGCAGGCTCTCGCGCAGTGCACGGATGAGCGGGATACCGCCAGCCACGGCTGCCTCGAACAGCAGGTCGACACCGGCCGAATCGGCGGCCGCGAACAGTTCGGTACCGACGTTGGCGAGCAGTTCCTTGTTGGCGGTGACCACCGGCTTGCCGTGCGCCATCGCGGTGGCGATGAGTTCACGAGCCGGTTCGATACCGCCCATCACCTCGACCACGATGTCGATCGACGGATCGACCACCACGGCGTGCGCGTCGCGGGTGAGCACACCGTCGGGCAGTGCCACCGCACGCTCGCGGCTGACGTTGCGCACGGCCACCGCGGCGATCTCGAGCCGCAACCCGGTGCGGGCCTCGATGGCGGCAGCCTGCTCGGCCACGAGTTGCACCAGCGAGGCACCCACGTTGCCGCACCCGAGCAGACCGATACGGACGACGTTTCCCTGAAGAGTCACGCCGTGAGGCTACGGACTCGCTGCCCCGGAAACGAGTCATTTCGTCGTGGCAGACAGCACGCCGTTGGGGTGTACCGAGCAGAGGGCCCGGACGGCCCACCGACCTTCGGCTGTGTCGGTGGCGTCCGGGCTCCTGGAGGTTCCCGCTCGATACTGCATCTTCGCGCCGGCTCGCCGCTGGGGCCATCGTTCGCTGCCGAATGAGCCATTCGGCTCACCGAGGTCGGCCGAGCCGACCTGCGCTCAGCCGACGTCGCAGCGCAACAGGTCGTCGAATGTCTCGCGGCGCACCACCAGGCGCGCCTCGCCGTCGCGCACGAACACCACGGGCGGCCGGGTGAGCTTGTTGTAGTTGCTGGCCATCGAGTGCCCGTAGGCGCCGGTGACCGGTGTGGCGAGCAGGGTGCCCGCACCAACATCGGCGGGCAACTGCGCATCGAAGATCAGCACGTCGCCGCTCTCGCAGTGCTTGCCCACCAGCCGCGCCGCCAGCGGACGCGGGGCGGCCACCTGCCGCGGGTCGAACGCCTCGTAGCCCGATCCGTACAGCACCGGGCGCGGGTTGTCACTCATGCCACCGTCGACGGCCACATAGGTGCGCACGCCCTCGATGTGCTTCACCGTGCCCACGGTGTAGACGGTGACGGCAGCGGCGGCCACGATGGAACGGCCCGGCTCGACACTTACCCGCGACCGCACCCCGGCCGCACGACAGGCATCGAGCACCACTCGACCCCACTCGGCGATGGTGGGCGCCTCTTCGCCGGCCACATAGGCCACGCCCAGCCCGCCGCCCAACACCAGTTCGGGCAGGTCGAGCGGAACGGCGAACCCGGCCATCACCTCGGCCGCACGGGCGAAGCTGGCAACGGCGAACACGTTCGAGCCGATGTGGCAGTGCACGCCCACCAACTGCATCGCAGCCGACCGGCGGGCCCGGTCGACCGCTGCTGCGGCGCCGCCGTTGGCGAGGTTGAACCCGAACTTCGAGTCGTCCTGTCCGGTGGCGATGTACTCGTGGGTGTGGGCCTGCACACCGGGGGTGATGCGCAGCACGACGTTCGGCACGGGCAATCCCTCGGTGGCGTGCAGGTGCTCGATGCGGTCGAACTCCTCGTCGCAGTCGACCACGATGTAGCGGATGCGCTCGGCCATGGCGGTGCGCAACTCGGCCAGGCTCTTGTTGTTGCCGTGCAGGGTGAGCGCATCGGCCGGCACACCCGCCGCGAGGGCCACGTGCATCTCGCCGCCGCTGGCCACGTCGAGCAGCATGCCCTCCTCGTAGACCAGGCGGGCCATGGCGGTGCAGAGGAACGCCTTCGTGGCGTACACCGCCTGCTGGTGCCCGAACGCATCGACCGCCTCGCGGCAGCGGTTGCGCAGATGGGCTTCGTCGTACACGAACAGCGGTGTACCGAAATCGGCGGCCAGATCGGCGAGCGCCCGACCCCCGATCGCGAGCGACCCGTCGGCCCGCACCTCGGCGGTGTCGGGCAGCAGGTTCAGCGGCAGCGAGGTGTGATCGGCCACGGGTGCGCCTACATCCGCTCGGGCGCGGCGATGCCCAGCAGGTCGAGACCACCGGCCAGCACCCGGGCGGTGAGGTCGGCCAACGCCAGCCGACTGGTGCGCTGTTCGTCGCTGTCGGCGCGCAGGATGGGGCACGCCTCGTAGAACGCCGTGAAGTCCTGCGCCAGCTCGAACAGATAGGTGCACAACCGGTGCGGCGCGTACCGCTCGAGCGTCTCGGCCAGCGCACCGTCGAACGCCAGCAACGTCAGCGCCAGCGCCCGCTCCTGGGGGAGGTCGAGTCGGGGTTCGACCCCGCGCACCGAGGCGCGCTCGACCTCGGCCCGCCGGAAGATGCTGCAGATACGGGCGTGCGCGTACTGCAGGTAGGGCCCGGTGTTGCCCTCGAAGGCGAGCATCCGGTCCCAGTCGAACACGTAGTCCTTGATGCGGTCGGTGGAGAGTTCGGCGTACTTCAGCGCGCCGACACCGATCTGGTGGCCCACCTCGGCCTGCAGCTCGACGGGCAGGTCGCGGCTGCGTTCGGCCACGGCGGCCCGGCCGCGTTCGATCGCTTCGTCGACGAGGTCGATGAACTTCATCGGGTCGCCGCTGCGGCTCTTCAGCATCTTGCGATCGGTTCCCAGCACGTTGCCGAAGTTCACGTGCACCGCCCGTGCCGGCGGCTGCAGCCAACGGGCCATCTCGGCCACCTTCCACACCATCTGCAGGTGCTGTGCCTGCGGGGTGCCGATGACGTAGACGAGCAACGTGGCGTTCAGCCGCTCGATGCGGTCGATCACACAGGCGAGGTCGCTGGTGGCGTAGTTGAAGCCGCCGGTGCGGGCCTGCACGATGAGGGGCAGTGGTTCGCCCTCGCGGTTGGTGTAGCCGGGCACCCACACCACCTTGGCCCCGTCGGATTCCTGCAGCAGCCCGGCCTGTTCGAGCCGGGTGAGCACCTCGGGCATCATCGGCTGGTAGATCGATTCGCCGGCGAGGTCGTCGTCGGTGAGCAGGATGCCCAGCTTGCCGTACAACTCGTTGAAGTGCCGGGTCGACTGGTCGACCAGGGCCTGCCACAGCTGCGCCGTCTCGGGGTCGTCGCGACTCTGCAGCAGCACCACCCGGTTGCGGGCCCGCTCCTTGAACTCGTCGTCGGCGTCGAACTTGGCGCGGGCCGCTTTGTAGAACGCGTCGAGGTCGCGCACGTCGAGCGTCGCCGCACCCTCCACGCCGCCCACGTCGACGAGGTGCTCGATGAGCATGCCGAACGGTGTGCCCCAGTCGCCGAGGTGGTTCTCGCGGATCACGTCGTGACCGACGAACTCGAGCATCCGCACCAGTGCATCGCCGATGACGGTGGTGCGCAGGTGGCCGACGTGCATCTCCTTGGCCACATTGGGCGCCGAGTAGTCGACCACGACCCGCTCGGGCGACGCGACGCTGCGCACCCCGAGGTGCTGGTCGCCCGCCACCTGGGCCACCTGGCCGGCCACGAACGAGGGCGTGAACGTGACGTTGATGAAGCCCGGGCCCGCCACCTCGAGGTCGGCCACACCGGCGAGCGAACCCGCCGCTGCGGCCACCACGTCGGCAGCGACGTCGCGCGGTGCCCGACCGAGGTCTTTGGCCAGGGCGAGCGCCCCGTTGGCCTGTGCATCGGCACGGTCGCTCGGGCGCACCACCGGGTCGGCAGGACGGCCCGCCACCTGGGCGAAGGCGGGCGCGAGCAGATCGGCGACGACGACGAGAGGATCAGCCATGGTGCGCCGATGGTACCGGCCCACCCCTGCTGCGTTCCGATCCATTCATGTCGGTCGGTTCATCCCGGTCGATTCATGCAGTCGATCGAGGCGGCCGCTGGCTTTCCCGGCTGCAGTCGCTATCCTCGTCGCATCCCGTCCTCGTAGCTCAGGGGATAGAGCAATGGTTTCCGGAACCATGTGTCGGAGGTTCGAATCCTTCCGGGGGCGCCAGCCGTTCATCTGTTTCCCGCCCCTTGCCGCTACCAGTCGGTAGCCTTGCGGCCCGTGAACCAGATGAAGAACCGCCTGCAGGCGCTCACGTTGCTCGACCGGGCGATGGCAGCCATGACCGACGCCGAACTCGAGGCCCGAGCGGCAACGTTGCCCGACGAGCACCGCTCGGCGCTCGACTCGATCTGCGGGGCCGGCGACGACGGGTTCACCGATCCCGCAGCTCGCGCCGTGGCCCTGCGCGCCACGGTGGCTCGCGGCCGGATGAACGGTGTGCTCGAGCAGGTGGCCACGGTGCTCACCGACACCTGCCTGGCCGACTGCATCGAGCAACTCGGCGACCACGCCGACAATCCCACCGAAGCCGAACTGCTCGAGGTCACGCCCGGTCTGATCGAGCGTCACGGCCTCGCCACGGTGCGCCTCACCCTCGCCACCTCGGTGGCCGGCGAGGCTGCGGCCTCGGTGATGCTGGTGCGCCTGCTGAAGAGCCACGACGAACTCGGCCTGCCCGCACGCGAGGCCGTCGCCACGGCGCCGGTCGTGCTCAGCCGCGAGGCCGACGACGAGACCAAGGCCAAGCGCAAGGCGGCCAAGGAGCGCAAGCAGGCCGAGGCCCGTATCCGACGCGAGCAGCAGGCCCGCGCCCGTAACCGGGCCTGATTCGTCGGGCACACGTGCGCCGCGTCAGCGGCTCACGACCACCCGCTGCTCGTGCTCGAGCAGCCATGCCTTCGCATCGAGCCCACCGGCGAATCCGGTGAGCGCACCCGACGCACCCACAACGCGATGGCAGGGCACGATGATGCCGATCGGGTTGCGGCCGTTCGCGGCACCGACGGCCCGCGCCTTGTTGGGGTCGCCCAGTGCCACCGCCTGCTGGCCGTAGGTCATCGTCGTGCCGTAGGGGATGCTGCGCAGCACGTCCCACGCAGCGCGCTGGAACGCGGTGCCCTGCGGATCGAGCGGGAGGTCGAACTCGGTGCGGGTGCCGGCGAAGTACTCGCCTAGCTGATGCATCGTGGTGTCGAGCAACTGCTGCTGCGCTGCGGTGGGGGATGTCGTCGGCGCATCGCTGCCGGGGCGCGGGTCGTCGTGCCACCACACGGCGCACACCCCGACGTCGCTCACCACCACGGTGAGCGTTCCGATCGGTGAGGGCATCGTGGCCGAGGCGAGGTCAGCGGGCATGTGATGATCCTTTCGTAACGGGCGCAAGGGCGTGCCAGAGATGGTGCACTGCGTACGAGCGCCACGGGCTGAACGCGGCGGCACGGGCAGCGACGTCGCGGGCCGCCACACCATGCGCCTCGAGGGCTCGACGCAGGACGAGGTCGGTGGGCAGGAACACATCGGGGTCGCCGAGGGCACGCATCGCCACATACCCGGCGGTCCAGGGGCCCACCCCCGGTAGGGCGAGCAACTGCTGCTCGAGCACGGCCCGGTCGGCGCCCACATCGAGACCCACTCGGCCATCGGCCACCGCCGCACACGCTGCCACCACGGCGCGACCGCGGGCAGCGGGCAGCGGCAGCACGGCCGGATCGAGGGCGGCGAGCGCCCCGGCCGAGGGGAACAGCAGGCCGTGAGCACTCCGCTCGCCCACCGTTGCGGCGATGCGGCCCAGCACCGTTCGTGCCCCGGCCACCGACACCTGCTGGCCCACGATCGCCCGCACGAGCACCTCGGCACCGTCGATGGCACCGGGCGACCGCATACCGGGTCGGGCCGCCACGAGTGGGGCCAGCAATTCATCGCCGGCCAGGTGGGCGTCGATGGCCACCGGATCGGCGTCGAGGTCGAGCAGGCGGCGGCAGCGCTGCACCGCAGCCTGCAGATCGGCCACATCGTCGAGGCGCAGCGTGCACCGCACCGCGGTGCCATGAGCATCGCTGAACGGCTGCAGGGTCACCCGACCGCACCCGTGCGCCAGTCGAACGGTGCGGGTGTAGACGTCGCCGTCGCACGTCTCCACCCCGGTCACCGACCTCGCCCCCAGATAGCCGAACAGCGTCGGGGTGTCGAACGGCCCTCGCACGGCGAGACGCAGACCGATCTCGCCGGCGCTCGCCGTGACGTCGCGGTGGCGGCCGGCCCGGTGCCCGGTTCGGAGTGTGGAGGGCGTGGCTGCGAACACGTCGCGCACGGTGTCGTTGAACTGGCGCACACTGGCGAAGCCGGCGGCGAAGGCGATGTCGGCGAACGACATCGACGTCGTCTCGACCAGCAACCGAGCGGTCTGAGCACGCTGGGCGCGGGCGATGGCAAGCGGTCCCGCGCCCAGTTCGTCGGTGATCAACCGGTTCAGATGGCGCTCGCTGTAGCCGAGGCGCGTGGCCAGCCCACGAACACCCTCGCGGTCGACAACACCGTCGGCGATCAATCGCATCGCCCGGGCCACCACATCGGCGCGCATGTTCCACTCGGGCGAACCCGGCGAGGCATCGGGCCGGCACCGTTTGCACGCCCGGAAGCCGCGCTGCTGGGCGGCGGCCGCCGTGGCGAAGAACGACACGTTGCGCCGCCGCGGCGTGGCGGCCGGGCACGAGGGCCGGCAGTAGATACCGGTGGTGTGAACCGCCGTGACGAACCACCCGTCGAACCGGCTGTCGCGGCTCGCCACGGCCCGGTAGTACTGCTCGTCGCGGTCGGCGCTCTCCACGCCGATCAGTGTGCCGCTCCGCTCCCGCCGTTCCTAGCGGAAATCGGACAGCGCCACAGCACCTCCCCGTCCATGGAGCGGCTCCGTGAGCGTGGACCACCGTGCGGGGTGTCTACGCGCACGAAGCCCAGGGGATCGTGAGCGGAGACCACCGACGAGGTGGTCTCCGCTCACGGACGACCGGTTTGGGTCGGGGGTCGGGCGAGGGTGGGGGCGGGCGCGGGTGGGGGCGGGTGGGGAGCCGGAGCTGGTGGGGGCGGGGCGAGCGGGTCAGGGGAGGGAGGTGACATCGACGCCGACGGACAACGACTGCGCGGCGGCCGGACCGATGACGACACCGCGCACCGGAGCGACATCGGTGTAGTCGCGACCCCAGGCGCACGTGACGTGCCGCCGCGGTGGCATCTGGTCGTTGGTGGGGTCGACGTCGAACCAGCCGATACCCGGCGCCCACACCCCGCACCAGGCGTGCGACGCATCGGTGCCCGCCAGTTTCGGCTGACCGGGGGGCGGGTCGGTCTCGATGTAGCCGCTCACGTAGCGCGCGGCCAGCCCATTGGCACGCAGGCAGGCGAGCATGAGGTGGGCGAAGTCCTGGCACACACCGCGCCGGGCCCGCAGCACGTCGGCCAACGGTGTCGACACGTCGGAGAACTCGGGGTCGAACGCGAAGTCGGTGAAGATCCGCGTCGACAACGCCTGCACCGTCTCGCCGATCGGGCGGCCGGGCAGCATCACGTCGGCACACAGATCGACGACCTCGGGCAACGCAGGCGTCGACGGTGTGAGCGCTGCGAACGGGCCCACCTCGCAGGCCAGGTCGCCACGCGCCTCGCGCACCGCATCGGCCGTCTGCTCCCAGGTGGGCTGCGCACCGCCGACGACCGACTGCGGCACCTCCACGCGCACCACGCTGCGCGCCGTCACCACGAGATGATCGTGCGGCCGGTGGATGCCGATGCGCATCACCCGGTTCCCGAACGCATCGAGGTGTTCGGTCTGCTCGTCGGCGGACGGGTCGAGATCGAGCGACGTCGATTCGACGACCTGCCGTGGCGTGGCCCGCGGCACGAGGTGGGCAACCGTGTAGCCGTCGCTCATCGCCCGGCCGTAGTGGTACTCGGTGCGGTGGCACACCGCGAAGCGCATAGCGTCGGCGTTCACCGGCCCCCCAACACCATCGGGTTCACCGGATCGGCGAACCAGCGCGCCACCACGGCGGCATCGAGTTGCAGCAGCGGACCGCGGGCGGCCAGCACCAACCCGTCGACCGACAGGCGACGACCGCGCACAACGACATCGTCGAGATCGGCGAACGTCGCCCGCACCGCCTGCTCGACCAGCGCACCCCCCTCGGGCCACGCCAGCGACGCCAGGTGCTCGCGCAACCGGTCGAGCTGGAATGCGAGCCCACGCGGGTTCACGTCGTCGCGCACCAGCAGGTCGACCACGGCGTGCAGTTCGACGTCGCTGCGGTAGCGGCGTCGATAGGCGACGAGGCTCTCGTTGGCGGCGAGCACCGCCTCGATGAGCGGCTGGAACGCCAAGGGGTCGACCGCCTGGCCGACGGCGGCTTCGACCGAACCGAGCAGGGCGATACCCCGCTCGATGCGCCGCCCCAGGTCGAGGAACCGCCATGCCGGGCCGCGCACGGTGCTCTCGGTGGCCAGCCCGGCCAGCGCGGCCAGGTCGATGAGGATGAGGTCGAGATCGTCGACCGCAGCGTCGGTGCGAACCAGATCGCTCACCACTCGTGCCAGCCGTCCGAGGACTCGACCCGTCGTGGTCGACAGGTATTCGCGCACCGACCGAGCCTCGTTCACGAGCGACGACACCTGGTGCGCCACCGTAGCCCGCGTGGCTGCCAGCTCGCGCTGCAGCACCTCGGCCAGCGGCGCACCGTCGACGGCGTCGCTGCGCTGCGGTGCCCCTTGGGCCGAGCGCAGCAACGCCACGGCGCCCATCGCCCATCCACCACCGGCGAGGGTGACCAGGTAGGGGTCTTGCTCGACCTGCGCGCCCACCACCCGCGCTGCCCGTGCCGCAACCTCGGCCCGCTCGGCGGCGCGGCCCATCCAGTAGAGCGCATCGGCGGCACGCTTGGGCACCGAGGCACCGAAGTCGACCTGCTGCACGGCAGCCGCTTGCGCAGTCGCCGTCGACGCGGACACACCCGCCTCGGCCCGGCCCGATCGGGCACCACCCACCACCCACACGTCCTTGGTGCGCTCGGCGGTGGGTGCGGCCGGATGATCGCCGTCGGCGAGCACTCGGCCGGCGCCGCCCGGCATCACCCAGATGCCGTCGGGCCCCACCACCGTGTTCAACCGCAGCACCACCCGCCCGGGTACCAGGCCCTGCGCTGCGTCGTACACGGGTGTGGTGGCCAGCGGCTCGCCGGCGTACGGGCGCAGCAGCAGTGATTCACCCACGAGTGCCCCGGCCACATCGGCCAAGCGCTGCTGCACCGCAGCGATCTCGCCCACACCGGTACCGAAGGCGTTGCCCAGCACCACCCCGCCCCGCTGCGCCGCCCAGGTGATGGCAGGAACTCCGTTCACGCCCTGCGCACGCGGTTCGAGCGGGTCGAGGCCGGCGTCCTCGAGTCGGCGGTAGACGACGTCGACCGGTTCCAGGCCGCCGAGCGCCCGCAACCACAGCCGGTCCTGGCGCATCACCAGATCGCCGCCCTCGGCCAGGTGCAGGCCCATCTGCACCGCCAGGTACGAGTGCTCGACGTAACTCGGGTGCTCGGACCCACCCGACAGCACGACGGTGCGGGTGTCGGTGCGACCAGTGGGGGCGAGCGCAGCCAGCGCCCGGCGCAGCACCGCCGCAGCCACGCCGACCGGCGACGTGCCGGCGGCACGCAGCGGCTCGGCCATCACCCGGGCGGTGATCGACCGGTTCAGCAACGCATACCCCAGGCCGGTCGGCGAGTCGGTGAAGTCGCCCAGCACCCGCCAGGTGCCGTCGGCGGTACGCACCATGTCGACGGCGTGCTGCACCAACCAACGAGCTGGTCGCTGCAGCCCTGCCGACATGCGCAGCGACGGGCTCGCGGCCACCTCGGCGGCCGGCACCACCCCGGTGCGCACCAGGGTCCGCTCGCCGTAGAGGTCGGCCATCACTGCTTCGAGCACCCGCACCCGCTGGGCCGCAGCGCGCGCCAACAGGTCGAACTCGGCCTGCTCGATCAGCATCGGCACGGGGTCGAGCCGCCACGGTCGGCTGGCAACACCGCGACCCGTGAGATCGTGCACGAGGTGGCCGGCACCCTCGGCGTCGAGCATCCGATCGGCCTGTCGTTGTCGTTCGGCGAGTTCGCCGACACCCACCGATGCGAGCGCAGCGCTGAGCACGCGCCACCCCTGACGCACGCTGCCGTCGGGGGCGACCGCCTCGTCGTACCGGCTCGCGTCGGGTTGGTACTGCATCTCGCCGGGGCTCACGACTGCCTCACCTGCTCGATCGTACGAAGGCACCGACCACTGCGTCGTTCACCGCAGCAAGGCCCACCTGTACCTCGTCCATCACGGCATCGAGCGCCGCCCCGTCGTCGGCAACGGTGGGCAGCCCGGCCAGCAGCGACGCCACCCGGTCGACGACGGCCACGGTCTCGTCGGCACGCGGCAACTGCAGAAGCGCCGCCCGCGCCGTGGCCACGGCATGGGTGACCGAACGCGGGAAGACGGGATCGAACAGCAAGAACCGCACCACCGCCGCACCGTCGATCGGGCCACGGGTGGCGCGCTGGTACATCTGCAGGCCGCTCACCGAGCGCAGCACGCCCATCCACTGCACGTCGTCGTACACCTGGCCACCGGTGTGCTCGGCAGCCAGCAGCGAGGCGGCCCGAACACCCACCACACGGGTGGTCATGTCGGCCCGTTCGAGCGCCTTGCCGAGGCACCACAACTGGTACGCCTCGTCGCGGCTCATCGCCGTGGCGATGACACCCTCCACGCGCTGTCCGTCGCCGATCACCCGGTTCAAGAACCGTGCCCGGCTGCGTCGGTCGACCGCGTCGAGCGCACTCGCCTGGGCGAACAGGTACAGGTCGTTCACCGCCTGCCACGCTTCGCGCGGCAGCACTTCGCGGGTGGTGCGCAGGTTGTCGCGGGCATGGTCGATACTGCTGGCCACGCTGCCCGGGTTGGTGCGCTCGGCCACCAGGAACGACACGATCGCCGCTTCGTTCGCCTCGGAATGGGCGAGGTCGAACGCCCAGCGCCCACCCACCACGGCGAGCAGCGGCTCCCAGGTCGACGTGACGCTGACCGGCAGGTCGACGATCAGCTCGGTGTAGGTGCGCACGATGCGCGCCGTGTCTTCGGCGCGCTCGAGGTAGCGGGCGCCCCAGTAGACGTTGTCGGCCACACGCGACAGCAGCATCAGTCGACCTCGACAATCCAGGTGTCCTTGCTGCCGCCACCCTGCGACGAGTTGACGATGAGCGACCCCTTGCGCAGCGCCACCCGGGTGAGACCGCCGGCGGTGACCGACTGGCTGGCACCGCTGAGGATGAACGGGCGCAGATCGACGTGGCGCGGTTCGATGCCCTCGTCGCACAGGGTGGGCACCGTCGACAGCGCCAAGATGGGCTGAGCCACCCAGTTGCGCGGATCGGCCTCGATGCGGGCGATGTGCGCGTCGAGCTCGGCGCGGGTGGCACGGTCGCCGATCAGCAGTCCGTAGCCACCGCTCTCGTTCGCCGGCTTCACCACCAATTGCTCGATGTGCTCGATCACGTACTGGCGCTCGTCGGGGTAGTAACAGCGATAGGTCGGCACGTTGGGGATGAGCGCTTCTTCACCGAGGTAGTAGCGGATGATGTCGGGCACCCAGGCGTACACCACCTTGTCGTCGGCCACACCGGCGCCGGGGGCGTTGGCGATACCCACCGTGCCGGCCCGCCACGCGCGCATCAGGCCGGGCACACCGAGGGTGCTGTCGGCACGGAACACCTCGGGATCGAGGAACAGGTCGTCGACACGCCGGTAGATCACGTGCACGCGTTCGCGTCCGCCGATGGTGCGCATGTACACGCAGTCGTCGTCGCCCACCACCAGATCGGCGCCCTCCACCAGCGCCGCACCCAGGCGCTGAGCGAGGAACGAGTGCTCGAAGTAGGCCGAGTTGTAGATACCCGGCGTCAGCACGGCGATCGTCGGGTCGTCGATCCCATGCGGCGCGATCGACACGAGCATGCGGTTCAGTTCGTCGGTGTAGCTGTCGACCGGCCAGATGCTCTGCTCGGCGAACAGGTCGGCGAACACCCGCTTTGCGATGGCCCGGTTCTCGAGCATGTAGCTCACCCCCGACGGCACGCGCAGGTTGTCCTCCAGCACGTACATGGTTCCGTCGGCCCCGCGCACCAGGTCGCTGCCCGAGATGTGTGCCCACACCCCGTGCGCCGGGCTCACCCCGCGGCACTCGGGCCGGAAGTTCACCGAGTGCTCGAGCAGGTCGGCGGGGAACACCCCGTCGGTGACGATGCGCTGGTCGTGGTAGAGGTCGTCGATGAAGTGGTTGATGGCTCGCAGGCGTTGCTTCAACCCGGCCTCGATGCGCCGCCACTCGCTCGCCGCGATCACGCGAGGGATGATGTCGAACGGCCAGGCCCGGTCGATCCCGCGACCGTCGCTGTACACGGTGAACGTGATGCCCTGGGCGATGATGTCGATCTCGGCCAGGTTCTGGCGTTCCTGCAGTTCTGCCAGTTCGAGGGCACGCAGGTGCTCGACCAGCGCTGCGGCGGCCGGACGCGGCGTCCCATCGGGCGCGACGAGTTCGTCGAACACGTCGGGCAGGGCCTGCACTCGCTGCATCATCACCCCTTCATGGTGCCGGTCGACGGTTTCGCCGTCGTGCCGGAACTATGTCACGCGCGTGAACTCGCGCCCATCCCGCGGGTGCGTCGGCGGCGGTTTCTCAGCTGAGAAATCAGGCGTCGACGATCTCGAGGCGGACGCGCTTGTTGCCCTTGCCCTTGTTCTCGAGCTTGGTCACCCGGATGCGGCCCACCTCGTTGGTGCTGCGCACATGCGTGCCACCGTCGGCCTGTTTGTCGAGGCCGACGATGTCGACCACGCGGATCTCGCTGACCGACTCGGGGATGAGGCTCACCTTGGTGCGGATGAGATCGTCGTCCTGAACGGCGGTGTCGCGGGGCAGGAACTGCACCTCGATGGCGTAGTCAGCAGCGAGCGCCTCGTTCACCAACTCCTCGATGCGCGGCCCGAACCCTTCGGGCACCGGGTCGAACTCGAAGTCCATCCGGGCGGCCAACGGCTCCATGTTGCCGCCGGTGACGGGCACCCGCCATTCGTTCCAGATCACCCCGCACAACACATGCAGCGCGGTGTGGGTGCGCATCAACTGGTGCCGACGCGTCCAGTCGATCTCGCCGACCACGCCGTCGCCCACCGTCGGCAGCGGGCCTGCACCAGCGCCATCGGCACCATCAGCGGCGAGGGTGTGCCACACGCGGTCGCCCTCTTTGCGCACGTCGACGACGGCCCACCCGGCCAGGGTGCCGGCGTCGTGTGGTTGTCCACCACCGGTGGGGTAGAACGCGGTGCGGTCGAGCGCCACGGCGACGCCTGCATCACCGCTGCGCGCGTCGACCACCGTGGCGGTGAACGACGTGAGATACGCGTCGCGCAGATACAGCAGCTCGGTCATGGCGCCTCCGGCACAGTCAGCCCTGGCCGACCTGCGGTTCCTTCGGCAGGCCGAGCACGCGCTCGCCCACGATGTTGCGCTGGATCTGGCTGGTGCCGCCCCAGATGGTCTCGCTGCGGCTGAAGAAGAACGCGCTCATCATCGGGCTGACCGGGTAGCCGGGACGGCGCTTTTCGCGTGCCGTACCGGGCCACGAGCCCTCGGGGCCGGCGTTCACGAGCATGGCGTGTGCACCGAAGATGTCGAGCGCCAACTCCATGGCCTCTTTGTGCATCTCGCTCCAGAACATCTTGTTGCTGGCACCGAGCGCCATGACGCCGGCGTCTTTCTGCCCGGCCAGTGTGGTGGCCAGCGAGCGCAGGCCGTGATGCGCAGGATCTGGATCTTGGTGTAGTAGCGCATCAGCCGCTGGCACACGTCGCCCTCGTCGATGGCACCGTTGGCCTCGGCGGCCGCAACCATCAGCTTGTACTCCTCCTCGAAACGGCGGTAGCCGGTGGTGGCGCTCATGCCTCGCTCGAACGCGAGGGTGGAGTTGGCCACCTTCCAGCCGTTGTTCACGCCACCGACGACGTTGTCCTTCGGGCAGCGGGCATCGGTGAAGAACACCTCACAGAACTCGGCCGTGCCGTCGGGCTGCACGATGCCGCGCACCTCCACCCCGGGCTGACGCATCGGCACCAGCAAGTAGCTGATGCCCTTGTGCTTGGGGGCCTCGGGGTCGGTGCGGGTGAGCAGGAAGCAGTAGTCGGCGTGGTGGCCGCCGGTGGTCCACACCTTCTGGCCATTGATCACCCATTCGTCGCCGTCGAGCACGGCCTGGGTCTTCAGCGAGGCGAGGTCGCTGCCGCTGTTGGGCTCGCTGAAGCCCTGGCACCAGCGCATCGTGCCGTTCAGGATGCGGGGCAGGAACTCCTTCTTCTGCTCCTCGGTGCCCCACTGCAACAGGGTGGGGCCGACCAGCGTGTCGCCGAAGAAGTCGGCGCGCAGCGGTGCCTTGGCCCGGGCGAACTCCTCCGACAGCACCACACCTTCCATGGTGGACAGGCCCTTGCCGCCGTACTCCTTCGGCCAGGTGGCGCAGATCCAGCCGCCGTCGAACAACTTGGCGGGCCAGCCCTCGTTGAAGGCCTTGCGCTCGTCGGGGGCCATCTCGAAGCCCTCGTCGAACCAGCCGGCGGGCAGATTCGCCTCCAGCCAGGCGCGGATCTCGACACGGAATGCTTCGGCTTCGGGGGTGTAGTCCAGCTGCATGCTCCCAGTATTGACCCGCCGGTCAAGCGAGCCAAAGTCGGACGGGATGTCGATCGTCGGCGACGGCTGTGGCGTCGGTTACACCGGTTCACACACCGTTCACACAGGTCGAACATCGGCGAAACGGGCGATTCCTACGGTGCGCCACCGATGGTTCCGCCCGTTCCTGCGTTCGACTCCGTACCGCCTGCCGCCCTCTCGGCGCGCGGCGCGTTGGGAACGCAGGAGCGGGCAGTACTGAGCGTGCTGGTGGCCAACCGCAATCGCGTGGTCAGCCGACGCGAACTCTCTCGCCAGGCCGGGCTCGCGGAACTGTCGGAGCGACGGTGCGACAGTGTGCTCGTCGGGCTGCGCCGCGCACTCGGTCACGACGCGATCATCACGGTGCGCAGCCGGGGCTGGATGCTGGCGGCTGCTGCTGCCGAGGCAGCCGCGGCGCTGCTGTAGTCGACGGAACCCCAGCATGACCTCATCGCCGCGACCATGACCTCATCACCCGCGCACCGGGCGCCGTCGGCAACATCTTCATTCCCGTGTTCTTCCTGCGGATCGGCTTCAACGCCGACCTCGGGGCGATGGCCATCGGCGGCGACAACCTGTTGGCGAAGGCGCTCGCCCACAACACGATGCTGGCAGCGAGGCGACCAACCTCGCCGCAGCGCCTGACCGCCACGTCCGACTGGCACGTCCGACTGGCACGTCCGACTGGCACGTCCGACTGGCACGTCCGACTGGCACGTCCGACTGGCACGTCCGACTGGCACGTCCGACTGGCACACCCGACCGTCACGCGGTCGAAACAGTCCGGCGACGGTCGGGAAACGCAGCACTCGTACGGTCAGCCGTGCTCGCCCCAGCGCTGCGTCGAGCGCATCAATGCCCCTACCTCATCCCTTCCTGGAGGACCCAGTGCGCAAACATCCCGCACTCAAATACGTCCTCGGCGGCCTCGCCGGCGCAGCAGTGCCCACACTGCTGCTCGCCGGATCGGCCTTCGCCGAAGACGTCGACCCCGTCACCGCGCTGTCCGAAGCGACCAACCTGCTGTGGGTGGTCATCGGTGCCGTGCTCGTGATCTTCATGCAGGCCGGCTTCGCGCTGGTGGAGACCGGCTTCACGCAGAAGAAGAACGCCGCCGAGGTGATGTCGATGAACTTCGCCATCTTCGGGCTCGGTTTCGTCGGCTTCCTGTTCGTCGGTTTCCCGCTCGCCTTCGGCGGCTTCAGCTACTCGGCGTTCGGTCTGTCGGCGCCGATGAACGCCGACCCGCTGCTCGGCTCGGGCAACTGGGTGTTCCTGTGGCACGGCTGGGACCACCTCGGCGGTTCCGCCACACCGGCGCTGCTCGGCTTCTTCCTCTACATGGTGGCGTTCATGGACACCGTGGCCACCATCCCCACCGGATCGATGGCCGAGCGGTGGAAGTGGAACAGCTTCATCGTGTGGGGCCTGTTCTGCGGCGCCGTCTACTACCCGCTGTTCGCGGCGTGGACGTGGGGCGGCGGCTGGCTGGCCAAGACGTGGGACACGATGAGCCTGGGCGCCGGCTACGTCGACTTCGCCGGCTCGGGCGTGGTGCACGCCGTCGGCGGTGCGGCAGCGCTCGCCGGTGCCATCGTGCTCGGCCCCCGCATCGGCAAGTTCGGCGCCGATGGCAAGCCGCGAGCCATCCCCGGCCACAACATCCCCATGGCCATCACCGGCTGCTTCATCCTGCTGTTCGGCTGGTTCGGCTTCAACGCCGCCTCCACCTTCGCGGCCACCGACATCCAGTTCGCCACGGTGGCCACCAACACGGCCATCGCCGGTGCCATCGGGGCCGTGGTGGCGATGTTCTACATCACCAAGCGCACCGGCAAGCCCGACCCCGGCATGATGGTGAACGGCATGCTCGCCGGCCTGGTGGCCATCACGGCCCCCTGCGCCTTCGTGTCGCCGTGGGCCGCTGCCGTCATCGGCGCCATCGCCGCCGTCATCGCCATCGAGGCCGTGTTCTTCCTCGAGCACAAGGGCATCGACGATCCGGTGGGTGCGGTAGCCGTGCACGGCTTCTGCGGCACGTTCGGCGTGCTGGCGGTCGGCATCTTCGCCAACGGCCGGTACGGCGCCGGCTGGAACGGTGCTGTCGATGCCGCGGGCAACGGCATGGCCGTCAAGGGTGTCGTCGAAGGCGAGTTCGGCCAGCTCGGCGCCCAGGCGCTGGGTGCGCTGGTCATCTGGACCGTCATCTTCGGTATCTCGTTCGCCTTCTTCGCCATCCAGAACAAGGTCACCAAGGGTGGCATCCGGGTGAGCGAGGAAGACGAGGTCACCGGCCTCGACATCCCCGAGATGGGCGTTGCCGCCTACAACGACTGAGCATGTTCGTGGCGGGAGCCACAAGAGCTGAACGGGGAACCGTTCATGCGCACGGGAGACGGTTCGGTGGATGGACCCGACTCCCGGTAGGGGCAGTCCCCGGGTCGTGCGAGCAGTCGCCGGCCCGGGGGCGTTCCCCCAGCGTCCACACCGAGATCGCCCGAATGGGCAGTGCCTACACTTCTCACCAGATCGAAAGGATCTGACCTCATGAAACTCATCACCGCAGTGATCAAGCCGTTCAAGGTCGACGATGTGAAAGACGCGCTGAAGGGCGCGGGCATCCAGGGCATGACCGTGAGCGAAGTGCGTGGCTTCGGCCGTCAGGGCGGCCACACCGAGACCTACCGGGGCGCCGAGTACAAGATCGACTTCGTACCCAAGGTGCAGGTCGAGCTCGTGGTCGACGACGCCGTGGTCGACCAGGCCATCGACACCATCCGCCAGGCAGCAGCCACCGGCAAGATCGGCGACGGCAAGATCTGGGTCACGTCGGTCGAGCGCCTCGTGCGCATCCGCACCGGCGAAGAAGGTGCCGAAGCCATCTGACGGTCGTGCCGGTCGTCAGGCCGCCAGTGCCGCCATCAGTGCGGCACGGATTTCGTCGAAGTCGCCCTCCGGCACCCTGCCGGTGGGCGACTTCCGCGTGGTGACGTAGAACGCGTCGACCACCTCGTGGCCCAGTGTGGCCACCACCGCCGAGCGCACGTCGAGGTCGAGGCCGGTGAGCGCGTGCGACAGGCGGTACAGCACGGCCGGCGCGTCGGCGGTGCGCACCTCCACGACGGTGGTGGTGGCCGACGCGTCATTGCTGAGCAGTACCTCGAGACGTGGTGATGCCGCGGCGAGCGGTCGCCGACGACGAGGGCTGCGCAGCCGACTGTCGAGTCGGCTGTCGATGTCGATCTCGCCGGCCGACGCGGCGCGCAGGTCGTGCTCGATGCGCTGCCAGTTCGGCAACGCACCGTCGATCTTCGCCACGCGGAACTCGTCGACCGCCACACCGTCGGCACCTGTGGCTGCCGATGCGCTCAACACGTCGAGGCCGTGCAGGGCCAGCACACCGGCGATCTGGGCGAACAGCCCGGTACGGTCGCGGCTGGCGATGCGCAACAGGTCGACGTCGCCCTGGTCGACGTGTTCGATGTGCATCGCCCCGTCGGCCTCGACCAGCCGAGCGAGATGAGCGAAGCGCGCTGCGTCGGGGGCGGGTGGTGCCACCTGGCCACCGTGCAGCACGGCGCGGGTGACGAGCACCAGCTCTTCGATCAACGCCTGCTTCCAGCTCGACCAGGCCGCCGGTCCGGTGGCCCGGCTGTCGGCCTCGGTGAGCGCGGCCAGCAGATCGAGTGTCTCTTTGTCGCCCACGGCCTCGGCTGCCAGCGCAGCGGTGCGCGGATCGCTGAGGTCGCGGCGAGTGGCGGTCTCGGCCAGCAGCAGATGGTGCTCGACGAGCGAACGCACCGTGCGGGTGTCGTCGTCGGGCAGGCCCATACGCGCCGCCACGGTGTCGACGAGTTCCATACCCACCTCGGTGTGGTCGCCCGGGTAGCCCTTGCCCAGATCGTGCATCAGCGCGCCCAGCAGCAGCAGGTCGGGGCGGCTCACCGCACGCACATGCTCGGTGGCGTTGGCCACGGTCTGCAGCAGGTGCCGGTCGACGGTGTAGGTGTGGAACGCGTTGCGCTGGGGCAGGCTGCGCACCGCACGCCACTCGGGCAGGTAGCGACTGAACAGGCCGTAGCGCTCGAGTGCTTCCACCGTGTGCACCAGCGGCTGACCGGCACCCAGCAGGCTGACGAACGCGCGCAACGTGCGTTCGGTCCACGGCTCACCCGGCGGCACCCCGCGGCTGGCCAGCAGGCGCAGGGCGCGCCCGCCGAGCGGATACCCCGCATGCGCTGCAGCGGCCGCGTAGCGGAACACGAACGACGGCTCGTCGACCTCGGCGTCGGCAGCCACATGGGCTTCGTCGTCGATCACCACCACGCCCGGCGCCAAGGTGGCCATCACGTGCGTGCGGCTGGCCGCCCGACCGCCCGATCGGATGAGGCGTTCGACGCGGCGCCAGAACCGTTCGGTGGCCCACTCGATGGCGTGTGCCGCGCCGGCCAGATTGAGCATCAGGGCATCGGCGTCGGCGAACCCCATCGCTTCGGCCACGCGATCCTGATCCTGCAGCAGCAGCACGTTGCCGGCGCGGCCCGTGGCACGGTGCAGTTCGCACCGCGCCGCCAGCAGCAGTTCGGCTGGTCCGGCCAGATCGTCGAAGGGGTCTTCCAGTGCGGCCGTCACCTCGGCGCGGTCGACCCGCAGCGCCCAGCGGATCATGTCGTGGTCGCGCAACCCACCGCGGCCGTCTTTCAGATCGGGTTCGAGCAGACTGGCGACATCGCCGAAGCGGGTCCAGCGCTGCTGGCCCGATACGAGCAGTCGTTGCAGCCAGACGAACGGCCGCTTGCGCCACTGCTCGAGCGCTGCCCGCTGCACCTCGGCGGCCAGCTCGGCATCGCCCGCCAGGCAGCGCACCGACAGGATCGACGTAGCCGTGTCGAGGTCGTCGCTCGCCAACTGCAACAGCGACTTGGGTGAGTGCGCAGCCTGGCCGAGCTTCACGCCGGCATCCCACATCGGGTACCACAGCCGTTCGGCCACCTCGCGCACCGTGCTGTCGGCAGCCTTGTGCGGATGCAACAACACGACGTCGATGTCGCTGCCCGGTGTGAGCGTGCCACGCGCGTAGCCGCCGGTGGCGAGCAGTGCCCAGCCGGCGGGCAGGTCGGCCGCCAGGCTCTCGAACCACGAGTCGGCCTGCTGCGACAGGCGACGCGCGAGCCCGCGCCCGGCCAGATCGGGGTCGCCGATCAGCTGGGCACGGACTCGCTTGATGGTGGCAGCGTCGACTGGCCTCACGGGTGGGTCAGATCGCCTCGCTGCCCGACTCGCCGGTGCGGATGCGCACCAGTGACTCGACCGTGGTGACCCAGATCTTGCCGTCGCCGATCTTGCCGGTGCGGGCCGCCTCGGCCAGCGTCTCGGTGACGCTGTCGACGGCTCCGTCGTCGACGACGATCTCGAGGCGCACCTTCGGCACGAAGTCGATCTGGTACTCGGTGCCGCGGTAGGTCTCGGTGTGGCCACCCTGGCGGCCGAAGCCACGCACCTCGCTGACGGTCATACCCTCGACGCCTGCACCGCGCAGTGCGGTCTTCACGTCGTCGAGCTTGAAGGGCTTGATGATCGCTGTGATGAGTTTCATGTCGGTTCTCCAGTTCCGCAGTTCAGTGCAGTCCGCCGCCGTGGTAGGCGGTCTCGGCGTGCAGGGCGAGGTCGAGTCCGGTGCGCTCGGCTTCGTCGTCGACGCGCACACCAATGGTCTTCTTCAACACGATCATGATGACCAGCGTGACCACGAGCGACCAGACGATGGCCGCTCCGTTGGCGAGGGCCTGCTCGAGCAACAGGCTCACGTCGCCACCATAGAAGATGCCCTCGGCGAACTTCAGCGACCCGTCGTCGGTGAGACCGAAGAACTCGGGGTTGGCGAAGAACCCGATGAGCAGCGAGCCCACCAGACCGCCCACGAAGTGGACGCCCACCACGTCGAGCGCGTCGTCGTAGCCGGCCTTGGTCTTCAGCTTCACGGCGTAGCAGCACACCACGCCGGCGATGAGGCCGATGAAGATCGGTGCCATGCCCGACACGTAACCGGCAGCAGGTGTGACGGCGACGAGGCCGGCCACGATGCCTGATGCGGCACCGAGGTTGGTGGGGTGCCCGTCGCGGATCCACTCGACCAGCACCCAGGCCAGACCCGCGGCCGCAGCGGCGAGGAACGTGTTCATGAACGCCTGCACGGCCTGACCGTTGGCAGCCAGCGCCGACCCGGCGTTGAAACCGAACCAGCCGAACCAGAGGATGCCGGTGCCGATCATCACGAGCGGCATGCTGTGCGGCGGGTGGCCCTCGTGCGGCCAGCCCTTGCGCTTGCCGAGCACCAGCACGGCGGCCAGCGCTGCGATACCGGCGTTCACGTGGATGGCCGTGCCGCCAGCGAAGTCGATCGAGCCACGCTCGGCCAGCCAGCCGCCGTAGATCCACTTGAACACGGGCACGTACACGAGCAGCGACCACACCGGCACGAAGATCGCCCAGGCCGAGAACTTCATCCGGTCGGCAACGGCACCCGAGATGAGCGCCGGCGTGATGGCCGCGAACATGCCGAGGAACGCCACCGTGGCGAGGGTCATCCCACCGTCGTCGCCGCTGATCGCCAGGTCCTTCAGGAAGGCCGCATCGAAGTTGCCGATCCACCCGTTGTCGAACGGCACCTGGGCCAGCGAGTAGCCGACGATCACCCAGACGAGGGGTACCACCAGCAGGCAGTAGAAGTTCATCATCAGCATGTTGAGCACATTGCGTGTGCGGTCCATGCCGCCGTAGAAGAACGCGAGTCCGGGGGTCATGAACAGCACGAGTGCTGCCGACACCAGGACCCACGCCACATTGCCGCTGTCCATAGGGGCTCCTTGTCGTGTGTTGTGGATGGTGGGTACGAGGTCGCTTCGGCGAAGCAGTGCAGACGTTTTCGAAACACTGTTTCCGACGTGTTTCGCGGATGGGACCGGACCGTGAACAGCAGCACCGCCGGACAAGAGCGCGCTGGGGCGCCACCACTAGAGTCCGCCCCATGACGATCACCGAGCCCGCCGCACCTGCCACCACGCGCTGGACCGCGCAGTGGAAGGAGCTCTACGCCGAGGTCATCACCACCGGGCTGTGCACCGGCTGCGCCGGGTGCGTGGTCACGTGTCCGCACGATGTGATCGGCTACGAGCACGAAGAGGGCAAGTACAAGCCGTTCCACCTCGAAGAGGAACTCGGCCTCGACAACTGCCTGCACGGCGAGAAGGGCTGCACCACCTGCACCCGTGCCTGCCCACGCTTCCGTGCGTGGGAACCCGCCGCCGACATGCACCTGTTCGGCCGGGTGCGCGAGCCCGACGAGATGGCCGGCGTGTGGCGGCAGTTGCTGCTCACCCGCGCCGCCGACACCGAAGAGCACGAGAAGGGCCAGGACGGCGGCTTCGTCTCGGCGATGCTCAACTGGCTGCTCGAGCACGACTACATCGAGGCCGCGCTGGTGAGCGGTGTCGAGCCCGACGACGCGTGGAAGGCCAAGCCAGTGGTGGTCACCAACCGCGAAGAAGTGTTGGCCACGGCGGGCAGCCGATACACCTACTGCGCCAACCCGCTAGCGCTGCGCGAGGCCAAAGAGCGCGGCTTCAGCCGCCTCGCCCTGGTGGGCATGGGCTGCCAGACCTCGTCGCCGCCGGTCATGTGGGACCGCAAGGCCGGCAAGGTCTCCAAGCCGTTCCTGTTCAACATCGGCCTGCTGTGCTCGAAGACGTTCGACGACGCCATCTTCCCCGAGCTGTTCGAGGCCAAGTACGGCCTGAAGAAGCAGGACATGGTGAAGATGAACATCAAGGGCGTCTTCCAGATCTGGATGAAGGACGGCTCGTACCACGAGATCGACCTGAAGGAATGCCACAAGTGGACCCGTGAGGGCTGCAAGAGCTGCCCCGACTTCGCCGCCGAGCACAGCGACATCGCCACCGGCGGTATCGGCAAGGACAACGACTGGACGCTCACCATCGTGCGCACCGAACTCGGTGAGGAAGTGATCAACCGCATGATCGCCGACGGCACCATCGTCGCCCGCCCCGCCCAGGAGGACGAGGTGGCGATGAAGTTGCTGCGCACACTCAGCATCGTCAGCCGCCGCCGCTGGCCCGAGTTCGCCGACAAGGCCCCCAGCGTGGGCGTGCCCCCGCCGAAGAAGAAGGCCGACGGCAGCGCCCCCGCCGCCCACTGAGCGGCCCACCGGCCGACCGCGTTCAGCGGCGCATCAATGCCTGCGCGGCAGCGACGATGTCGTCCTCGCCCACCAGCACCAGGTTCGCCGCATCGCCGAGTGGCACGAAACTGTCGGCCGCTGCGATCCGCGACACCGCCCCCGAGTAGCCGCCTTCGGCGAGGCCGGCGAGGACAGCTTCGCCCACGCCGCCGCTGTGGCGGGTCTCGTCGACCACCAGCACCCGACCGATCGACCGGGCGTGGGCGAGAACTGCGTCGATGGGCAGTGGGGCGAGCCAGCGCAGATCGAACACCCGGCACGACACCCCGGCATCGGCCAACCGCTGCGCCGCCCGCAGCGACAGGTACAACCCGTTGGCCCAGGTGACGATCAGCACGTCGCTGCCCTCGCGGTGCACTCGGCCGGCGCCGATGGCGACGTGCCCGCTCGCCCAGGCATCGGGCGGGGCGTAGACAGCCGACCAGCCGTCGTCGCCGGGGGCGTGCAGTTCGCGGGTGTGGTAGAGCGCGATCGGCTCGAGGAACACGCTGACGGTGCCGTCGACATCGGCCGCTGCCACGCAGGTGCGCAACATCGCCGCGGCATCGGCCGGGTGCCCCGGACAGGCCACCACCAGTCCGGGGATGTCGCGCAGCACCGCAACGGCGTTGTCGTTGTGGAAGTGACCACCGAAGCCGCGCTGGTAGGCCAGGCCGGCGATGCGCACGACGAGCGGGTTGCGGTAGGCGCCCTGGGCGAAGAACGACAGGCTCGCTGCCTCGCCGCGCAACTGGTCCTCGGCGTTGTGCAGGTAGGCGAGGTATTGGATCTCGGGGATCGGCAACAGGCCCGACACCCCGGCGCCCAGCGCGAGGCCGAGGATCGACTGTTCGTCGAGCAGGCTGTCGAACACCCGCGCCGCGCCGGCCTTGCGCTGCAGCCCGCGGGTGACGCCGTACACGCCACCCTTGGCCCCCACGTCTTCGCCGAACACCAGCACCTCGGGTCGCGCGGCCAACAGGTCGCCCAGCGTGCGATTGATCGTCTCGGCCAAGGTGAGCGGGCCCTCGTGCTCGGGAAGGTTCGCCGCGAAGAACGCCTGCCGGGCAGCGGGTTCAGCAGCTCGGACGGCCGCTGCGGCCACCAGGTCGGGCCGCCGTGGCGACAGGGGTGCCATCACCTCCACCGCCGTCTGCAGCCGCCGCCCTCCCGTCATCGACGTCGCCAGGGCGCGCACCGCCGTGCGCTCGGCGAGGTACTCGTCGAGCAGTTCCTCGGGCCGTGCAGCACCGCAGTCGACGAGCAGCCGGGCCGTGCCCACGATGGGATCGCGCGCCAGGTCGGCACGTATGGCAGCGGGCGATCGATAGGCGCTCTCGACATCGGTGCCGGCATGGGCGAGGAAGCGCACCGTGCGCAGGTGCAGCACCGCAGGGCGGCGGGTGGCGCGAACCCAGTCGACGAGATCGCGGGCCGTGCTGTACACGGCCACCGGGTCGGCGCCGTCGGCCGCCGCGTAGCGCAACCCGGGCCGGTGCGCGAGGGTGGCCTCGACCCAACCGCTCGGCGTGGGAACGCTGATACCGAGGCCGTTGTCCTCGCACACGAACAGCAGCGGCACGGGCAGGCCGGCGTGCGCTGTGTAGCACGCCGTGTTGATGGCGCCCTGCGCCGTCGAGTGGTTCACGCTGGCGTCACCGAACGAGCACACGGCGATCGACCCGGGCGCCCAGCGGGTGTCGACCCCCAGACGCGCAGCTCGTTCGATCGCGAACGCCACGCCCACCGCCCGGGGCAGGTGCGACGCGATGGTGGAGGTCTGCGGGATGACGTCGAGCGCCGGGTGGCCGAACACCTTGTGCCGCCCACCGGCGATCGGTTCGTCGGCGAGGCCCAGCAGGCCGGCCAACACGTCGCGCACACCGGGCAACGGCTCGTCGAGGGCCTGCTGGGCGCGGGCCAGGTAGAAGCCGCCCGAGCGGTAGTGCAGCAGCGCCGGGTCGGTGGGCCGCAGCACTGCGGCCACCATCGCGTTGCTCTCGTGGCCTGCCGAACCGATCGTGTAGAACCCCTCGCCCTGAGCGCGCAGCCACCTCGCGGCATGGTCGAGGTGGCGGCTGCGAATCTGGGCGGTGAACACACTGCGGACGAGATCCACCGGCAACGATGCCGCTGCGGCCGCCGCAGCACGCTGAGGGCCCACAGCGAGACCAGCGATCGCCTCGAGCAGAGCCCGCTCGAGCGGGTCGAGATCGGTCGGGAACTCGGGCTGGCGCACGGGGCGACGTTAACTCCGCGTTGATGTCGCGCACCGAGCCGGGCCATCGTGCACGATGGGTGTAGGAAGGCACGCACATGTCTCACTCCGGTTCGTCCCCAGCGCCTGGTTCAGCCGTTCCCGATCAGTTCGGACACCTCGCCAACGTGCTGCGCGGCCTCACGTCGGCGCTCGTGCCGGCGCAGATCGTCGAGGTGGTCGCCGAACGGGGCCTCGGCGCGCTGGGGGCAACAGGCGCAGCGCTGGCGATCAGCAGTGTCGACGGCACGCTCGCGGTTCACGTCGCCGGAAGTGGTCCACGCGACGAACTCACGTCGATCTGGCTGTTCGACCCCGATCGCGACGGGCCGCTCGCGACGTCGGCGACCGAACCGAGCACCCTCTGGTTCGCCTCGCCCATCGAGGCACGCCGAACCTTTCCGGGCCTGCCGACCGCCATCCGCGGTTCGGGGGTGGTGCTGGCGCTCGTCGCCGACGGCGAGGTGATCGGCGCGCTGGGCGTGTACTTCGCCGAACCCCGCGCGCTCTCGGCCGACGAGCGCGACTATCTGGAGGGGCTTGCCAACGCTGCTGCCGTGGCGCTGCTCGGTTGTCTGTCGATGATCGGCGCACCGTCGCGGCGCACGGGGGCCGGTGAAACCGCGTCGATCTCGTTCGTCCGTCGGGTGCTCACCCGCCAGTTCGGCGTCTCGCGAAGCCTGGCAGCGGTGATCGACCGCCATCGCCTGAGCGGCGACCTGCGGCAAGACGTGGTCTCGGTGATCGACGACCTCGACGACTTCGGCCGCTCGCTGCGCAAGCGCATCGACGAGGGCGGCCGGACCGAGTAGTCGGCCGGGCCCAGATCGCCTGACACACTGTCTCGATGCCGCTGCATCCCCAGGCCCAGTCACTGCTCGCGCTGCTCGCCTCGTACGGCGACCCACCGATCCACGAGAGCACCCCGGCCGACGCCCGCGCCCTGCGCAAGAGCCGCCAACGCGAGGCCACCGAGACGGTGCACGAACGCCGCGACGTCGACGCCGGTGGAGTGCCTGCGCGTCTGTACCGTCCGAGCGACACCGACGATCTGGGCCTGCTCGTGTACCTGCACGGCGGGGGCTGGGTGATCGGCGATCTCGACTCGCACGACAACGTGTGTGTCGGGCGCTGGCCAACGGCAGCGGCCACGCGGTGCTGAGCCTCGACTACCGCCTGGCCCCCGAGCACCCCTTCCCCGCCGCGCTCGAAGACGCTGTCACCGCCACCCGCTGGGCGCACGCCAATGCTGCCGCGCTGGGCTGTCGCGCCGATCGGTTGGCCATCGGTGGCGACTCGGCCGGCGGCAACCTGGCCGCAGTGGTGGCCCAGTTGGCGCCGGTGCCGCTGGTGTACCAGTTGCTCGTCTATCCGGTCACCGACTGCACGCGAGCCCACCCCAGTTACGCCGAGAACGCCGATGGGCCGTTCCTCACCCGCGAGGGCATGGGTTGGTTCATCGACCACTACCTGTCGGGTGGCCAGGGCAGACCCGACGACCCGCGGGTGTCGCCGCTGTTCGCGAGCGACACGGCGGTTGCTGCCACGCCGCCGGCGCTGGTGATCACCGCCGAGTTCGACCCGTTGCGCGACGAAGGCGACGCCTATGCCGCCCGCCTCGCCGCCCTCGGGGTACCCGCCAGCCATGTGCGGATGAGCGGCATGTTCCACGGCTTCTTCTCGTTGGCCGACTTCCTCGACGACGGCCGCATCGCCCACGCCGCTGCTGCTGCCGCGTTGAAGGCTGCATTCACCCGCTGACCACCAGCGGGGCGGTGGTTACACCAGCCATGCCTCGCGCGAGATCGGTTGCATCAGCGACGATCGGGTGAACGAGAACGGCGCGAGCTCGGGGCGGGAGGGCTCGTCGCAGGCGTAGCCGGCCAGTGTGCGGCCGAACCACGACGCGAACTTGAACCCGTGACCCGACCCGAGCGCGGCCGAGATCTGCGGGTGCTCGGGCAGTCGGTCGCACAGGAAGTCGCGGTCGGACGTCATCGTGTACAAACAGGTGACCGTTCGCGGCGTGCCCAGGCCCGGGCCGAGCAGACCGTGCATGAACTCGACGAGACGCTGCTGCATCGTCGGGTCGGGGTCGAAGGTACGCGTGTCGGGGTCGACCTCGAACCCACCGCAGTCCTCGGCGGCCTTCACCGCCGTCGGGTCGCCGTAGACGGGGAAGCCGTAGAACGACGGGTCGTCCATCCAGATCCACACCGGGAACCGGTCGGGCAGGTACTGGTCGAGCTGCGCGTGCGGGAAGTACGACACCTGCTCGCGGGTGATGGCGAGCGGCAGGTCGTAGCCGAGCGGCGCCAGCAGCCGACTGGTCCATGCGTCGGCGGCCACCACCACTCGACCGGCGCGCACCACGCCGCGGTCGGTGATCACGTCGACCTCGCCGCCCACCGGACGCAGCGCCTGCACCCCCACGTGTTCGCGCAGGTCGGCACCGTGGGCCACGGCGAGCCGTTGCATCACCGCTGTGGCACGACCCGCCGGCACGATGCCACCCTCGGCCTGCCAGATGGCGTGCACGTCGGGAGTGACGAGCGAACCTGCTGCGTACTGTGGCCAGCGACGGCACACCTCGGCCCCGTCGATCCACTCGTACGGAACCCCGACGGCATCGAGGCTGGTGCGGTAGGTGTCGGCATCGATGGCAGCGTCGGGTGGGAAGAAGTCGATGCCCCCGGTGACCGACACCAACGCTTCGCCGCTGTCGTCCTCGACCGTCTGCCAGGCGTCGTAGGCCTCGGCAGTGAGTCGCACGTATCCGGGCGTGTGGTACGAGCGGCGGATGATGCGCGAATGATCGTGCGATGCGCCACGGACATGGCCGAGATCGAACTGCTCGAGGCCGAGCACCTCCACCCCGCGGCGGGCGAGCCAGAACGCAGTGGCCGAGCCGAAGCCGCCCAGGCCCACCACCACCACGTCGGCAGTGGCGGGCAGCGGTGCACCAGACGAACCGTTCATGTGTCGAGGCTACTCTGAACGGTCATGCAGGATTCGATCGACTCAGCACCGCGGGCCTGGACCGAGCACGAGGTGTCGATCGTTGCGGCCGACGGCGTGGGGCTGGCGGCACGGCTGTACCTGCCCCACGGCGACGGCCCGTTCGCCACACTGATGGAGGCCCTGCCCTATCGCAAGGACGACATCACGTCGTCGTACGCCGACAGCTACGAGCGCTTCGCCGGCCAGGCCGGCTTCGCCGTGCTCCGGCTCGACCTGCGCGGCACCGGTTCGTCGGGCGGCACCCTCGACGACGAGTACACCGACCTCGAACGATCCGACCTGCGCGCCGCGATCGAATGGGCCGCCGCGCAGCCGTGGTCGTCGGGTCAGGTGGGCATGCTGGGCACGTCGTACTCGGGCTTCAACAGCCTGCACATGGCGATGGACGACGTGCCCCAACTGGGCGCCATCGTGGCCACCTACGCCACCGACGACCGCTACACCGACGATGTGCACTACATGGGCGGCGCCCTGCGCCAGCTCGACCTGATCGACTATCCGCTGTACATGGTGGCGATGAACGCCCTACCGCCCGTGCCCGAGATCTGGGGCCCCGACTGGATCGACGAGTGGACGCGCCGCATCCACGACAGCGAGCCGTGGTTGCTCGAATGGTTGCGTGCCCCGCTGGCCACCGATGTGTGGCGCCGCGGCTCCATCCGCCTCGGCCCGGGCAGCGACGGCTACGAGCGCATCGGCTGTCCGACGATGCTGATCGCCGGATGGGCCGACGGCTATCGCAACAACACGTTCCGCACGATCGAGCACCTGCAGGTGCCCTGGCGCCTGCTCGCCGGACCGTGGGTGCACAAGGACCCGTCGGTGGCCCGGCCCGGACCCAACGTCGACAGCGACGCCGAGATCATCGCCTTCTTCGACGAGCACCTCCGCGGTGGACCAGCGGCGGTCGACGTGCCCGGGCACGTGTTCGTGCGCGCCCCGGTGGGCGCCCAGCCCGACCTGGCCCTGCACCCGGGCCACTGGGTGCAGATCGACCGCTGGCCGCACCCGGGCCTCACCTGGCGCGAACTGCGCGCTGTCGGCGCCGACGACCCGGCGCGTGTCGACGAGTTGGTGGTGGAAGGCGATGTCGGCGCGCAGGCCTGGAACTCGTGTGGTGGCGGGTTGCCGTGGGGGCAGTCGCTCGACCAGCGCATCGACAACGCCCGATCGCTCACCTACGACTGGCCCACCGACCCTGCCACCCACCCGGGCGAGCAGGTGGTGATGGGTCATGCCGACGTGTGCCTGCGGGTGCGCTCGTCGTCCACCGCCGGGCACGTGTCGGTGAAGCTGTGCGACGTGGCCCCCGACGGCACGTCGACCCTCATCACCCGCGGCTACCTCGACCTCGAGCACCGCGGCTGCTGGCCGCAGGACGCATGGGGCGAGGTGGGCGCCGCGCCGCGGCCGCTCGTACCCGGCGAGTGGGTCGACGTACGCATCGAGTTCGAGGCCACCACCTGGACGCTCGTGCCCGGTCACCGGCTGCGCCTGGCCGTGGCCGGCACCGACTGGCCCAACTGCTGGCCGGCACGCGTGCAGTTCACCCTCGGCGTCGACCGCGAGTCCATCGTGCTGCGCCTACCGGTGGTCGACGGGCTCGAACCGTTGCAGCACACCTTCGGCACCGGCCCGGGCCCGTCGCCCGACGACGCCGACGGTGTGGAGTGGCGCTACGAGCACGACGTGCTGGCGCGCGAGACGCGGGCCCACAGCCGCTACGGCGGGACGTACCGGGGTTTCCGCAACATCGCGATCGACGACCACTACGAGGGTCACGTGGGAATCAGCACGGTCGACTGCTCGAAGGGTTGGGTGCGCGGCCGCTCGCGACTGCAGCTCACGTTCCCCGAGGCGGTGTGCACCACCGAGGCGACGCTCGAGGTGACCAGCGACGCGGAGGCGTTCGACGTGAGCATCCGGCTCACCGTCGAACACGACGGCGTGCAGATCGCCGAACGCCACTGGCACGAGCGGTTCGGGCGCACACCGGCGCCGTAGCGCCCGGGCGACGACGGCGTCAGCCGGCGACGGCGTGACAGGCGACGCGTCGACCCGGGCCGATGTCGACCGCGGCCACATCGTCGCCTCGGCACCGCGCCTCGATGCCCAGCCGGGCCGCCTCGCCGCTCGCCACCACCGGGCAGCGCGGATGGAAACGGCACCCGGCGGGCACGTTCGCCGGGTCGGGTGTCTCGCCGGTGAGGATCTGGCGCCCACCGCCGCCGTGCTCGGGCACCACCGACAGCAGCGCACGCGTGTAGGGGTGCTGCGGATCGGCCAGCACCTGTTCGGTGGGGCCTTCTTCGACGATGCGGCCGAGGTACATCACGGCCACCCGGTCGGCGATGTTCCAGGCGAGGCCGAGATCGTGGGTGACGGCCACGATCGACACACCGCGCTCGTCGACGTAGCGTCGCATGAGCGCCAGGATCTCGCCCCGGATCGACGCGTCGAGGCTGGCGACGGGTTCGTCGGCCAGCAGCAGGG
This sequence comes from Acidimicrobiaceae bacterium, assembly GCA_040380855.1. GTDB lineage: Bacteria > Actinomycetota > Acidimicrobiia > Acidimicrobiales > Ilumatobacteraceae > VFMC01. The sequence goes on from JBEIIG010000001.1 coordinate 39,042, forward strand.
TGGGATGCAGTGCCATGGCAGCGGCGATGAGCACCCGCTGCCGCTGGCCACCCGACACCTCGTGCGGGTAGCGGCGCAGATAGCGCACCGGCGGCCGCAGGCCTGCGTCGGCAAGGGCCTCGGCCACCAGATCGGGCTCGTGGCCGGGCACACGGTGGATGCGCAGCCCCTCGGCCACCGCCTCGTAGATGGTGTGCCGCGGGTTCAGTGCCCCGGTGGGGTCTTGGAAGATCATCTGCACCGAGCGGCGCAGACGGCGCAGCCCGGCTGCGTCGCGACCCACCACCTGCCCGTCGACCGTGACCGTGCCGTCGGCCAGCGGCTCGAGGCCGATGATCGACCGGATGAGCGTGGTCTTGCCACAGCCCGACTCGCCCACCAACGCCAGCACCTCGCCGCGGCGCACCTCGAGGTCGACACCGTCGACAGCCCTGATGGGGCCACCACCCCGCCGAGCCGGGAACGTCACCCGAGCCCCGCGCACGGTGAGCAACTCGTCGCTCACGACGCACCCTCCAGGTGCACGCACGCCGCCCGCCTCGCGAAGCCTGCCGCCAGCAACTCCACCGTCGCCGTGGCGCACCGCTCGACGGCCACCGGGCAGCGGGGGTGGAACGCACACCCACCGGGCAACGCCGTGGGGTCGGGCGGGTCGCCGGCCAGACCGCGGGGCGCCAGGCGCGACGTCGGGTCGCCGATGGTGGGGAACGCGCCCGCCAGGGCACGGGTGTACGGGTGCTGCGGCGAGGTGAGCACCTCGGCGCTCGGCCCCTCCTCGACGATGCGCCCGGCGTACATCACCGCCAGCCGGTCGCACACCTGCGCCAGCACCGACAGGTCGTGGGTGATGAACAGCATGGCCAGGCCGTGGTCGCGCTGCAGTTCGGCCAGCAGTTCCAGCACCTGGGCCTGCACCATCACGTCGAGCGCGGTGGTGGGCTCGTCGGCGATCAGCAGCTTCGGCTCGCAGGCCAGAGCGATGGCGATGAGCACCCGTTGGCGCTGGCCGCCCGAGAGCTGGTGCGGGTAGGCGTCGACCCGCGCCGCAGGGATGCCCACCCGTTCCAGCAGTTCGGCCGCGCGGGCTCGGGCCGCCGCCGCAGAGGGCGGCGACGCGTGCTGCAGCACCGCCTCTTCGATCTGCGGGCCGATGCGGTGCACCGGATTGAGCGAATGCAGCGCGCCCTGGAACACGATCGCCGCGCTGGTCCAGCGCACCGCCCGCAACTTCCCCGGCTTCATCGCGTACACGTCGTCGCCCTCGAGCAGCACCTGGCCGGTCACCTCGGTCGTGGCGGGCAGCAGGCGCAGCACCGCCCCGGCGATGGTCGACTTGCCACAGCCCGACTCGCCCGCCAGGCCCACCGTGTCGCCCGGTTCGATCACCAGGTCGACCCCGCGCACCGCCGGCACCGGGCCGCCCTCGGTGCGGTAGGTCACGCCCAGATCGCGTAGCTCCAGCAGGCTCATCGCTCACGCAGCCGCGGGTCGAGGATCTCTTCGAGGGCTCGGCCGAACAGGGTGAACGCCAGCACCACCGCCACGATGCCGAGGCCGGCGGGCAGGTAGTACCACCACGCGTTGCGGCCGATCGCGCCCGCCTGGAACGCCTCCTCCAGCGTCTTGCCCCACGATGGCTGCGTCGGGTCGCCGAGGCCCAGGAACGCCAGCGTCGTCTCGGTGAGGATCGAGATGGGCACCGCGAGCGTGGTGCTGGCCAGCAGCAGCGGGGCAACGTTGGGCAGCACGTGACGCTGCACCAGATGCCGCTTGGTGGCACCCAGGGCACGGGCCCGGTCGACGTACAGGCGTTGCTTCACCGTGAGCACCTGCGATCGCACCAGACGTGCCGTCGCCGGCCACGAGGTGATGCCGATGACCAAGATGATGTTCCACACCGAGCGGCCCAGCACCGCCGCCAGCACGATGGCCAGCGGCAGGAACGGCACCACCAGGAACCAGTCGGTCACCCGCATCAGCACACCGTCGGCGCGGCCGCCGAAGAACCCGGCCGTGATGCCCACCACGGCACCGATGGCGATGGTGAGCAGGGTGGCCATCAACCCCACGAACAGGCTGGCCCGCGAGCCCCACACGAACTGAGCCGCCACGCTGCGACCGAGATGGTCGGTGCCGAACCAGAACTCGCGGCTCGGAGGCGCCCAGGTGGGGTTGTCGATCGAGGCCACGGCGCTGAGCGCTGAGCGGGGCACCAGCAGCGGGGCGAAGAGGGCCATCAACGCGAACAGCACCAGCACCACCAGGCCCGTCATGGCCAGGCGGTCGCGCCGCACCCGCGACACCGCCACCCCGGCGGCCGCTCTGCGCCGCGCCCACACCACCTCGCGCGGCGACAGCACCATTGCCCGCGTGTCGGCCACCGGCTCGTCGCGCTGCACGTCGTCGCTCATCGCCCACCCACTCGCGGGTCGAGCAGGCCGTACAGCAGGTCGACGACCAGGTTGGCCACGATGAGTGCAGCGCTGAACAGCAGGAACAGGCCCTGCAACATCGGGAAGTCGGGCCCGCGAATGGCCTCGAGCGTGGCCTGCCCCAGGCCCGGCCACGAGAAGATCGACTCGACGGCGATACTGCCCGACAGCACGTAGCCGAAGTTCAGCGCCGACAGGCTCACCACCGGCAGCAGCGCATTGCGCACTGCGTGTCGGCGGCGCACCTCCACATCGCGCAACCCCTTGGCGCGGGCCAGCAGCAGGTAGTCCTCGCGCACGGTGTCGAGCATCGACGAGCGCATCACGATCGCGTACTCGCCCAGGTACGCAATGGCCAGCGTCAGCGCGGGCAGCGCCATGTGGTGCAGCTGGTCGAGCAGCAGTGCCACACCCGTCGCCGTGCTGCCGGGGTCGGTGATGCCCCCGGTGGGGAACAGGCCGAGCTGCACGGCGAACACGCCGAGCATCAGCATCCCCAGCCAGAAATCGGGCACCGAGTAGGTGAACATCGAGAACGTCGTGGCGCCCACGTCGAAGCGGCTGCGGCGCCGCCAGCCGGCCCGGATGCCGATGGCGATACCGATGATCATGGCCAGCGTGGTGGCCGTGCCCACCAGCACCAGCGTGGGCCACAGCGCTTCACGGATCTCGGTGGTGACCGGTCGCCTGCTCTGCATCGACACACCCAGGTTGCCGCGCACCACCTGACCGACGTAGGCGACGAACTGCTCGAGCTTCGAGCCGTCGAGGTCGAACTGGCGGCGCAACCGGTCGAGTTGCTCAGGGGTGAGGTTGCGCCCGCGGAACATCTTGCCCACGGGGTCGTCGTTCACCACGCGGAACAAGAAGAAGTTGAACACCAGCACGAACCCGAGCGTCGCCAGTGCACCCAGGCACTTGCCGACGACGAACCGGGCCCGCACGGTCGATCACTCGCGTTCGTCGCGCGACGTCCGCGAGCGGGTGATCAGCAGCACTGCGGCACCGGCAGCCACCACCGCGCCCACGATGACGGCAATCAGCACACCGGTGCCCATACCGCCGTCGTCGTCACCACCGCCACCCACGGGTACGAGGTTGGCGTAGGTGGGCGACGTGTTGCTGAAGAGCACCGGGCCGGTCTCGGCCGGCTGACGGGTCCAGCCGGTGAAGCGGTCGGTGCGGTAGGCCTGCAGTTCGGCGTCCTCGAACAGCACCACGTACGTCGACTCGTCGTAGAACAGGCGCAACATCTGGTGCACCAGCTCGATGCGCTTGGTGCGGTCGAGCTCCTGGTTCTGCTGGGTGTAGAGCGCGTCGAACTCGTCGCTGCACCAGTTGGCATCGTTGTAGCCGTAGCTGTCGAGCGACGTGGTGAGCTGCTCGCACCGGAAGTACGACAGCATCGGGTCGGGGTCGACGAACGGGGTCCAGCCCCACACGAACAGGTCGTACTCGCCCGAGGCGACCACATCGGTGAGCTGGGTGTCGTCGAACACCGACACCTCGGTGCCGATGCCGATCTGTTCGAGCCAGCCGGTGACCAGTTCGCGGATCGGCGCGGCGACTTCGCTCTCGGAGCGCTCGGCGTAGCGGAACACCAACTCCTGGCCACCGCCGGGCATCTCGCGCACACCGTCACCATTGGTGTCGACGTAGCCGGCGTCGTCGAGCAGTTGCTGGGCCCTGGCGGGGTCGTAGGTGTACTGCTCGGCCTCGGGGATGGCCGGCTTCCAGGCGGGGTCGGGCGACACCGACAGGGTGGTGCCCTTCACGCCGTAGCCGTTGATCACCCGGTCGAACAGCACCTGCTTGTCGATGGCGTGGTGGATGGCGTGACGCACGGTGACGTCCTGCAGCGCCGGGTGTCCGTCGCCCAGGCCGCCGGCCATACCGTTCATCGCCAACTCGGTCATGCTGCCCTGGGTGCCGAAGATCGCCTCGATGCCCTCGGTCGACTGCAGATCGGCGAACGCCGACGACGGCACCGCGTTGGCAGCGTCGATCTCGCCCTTCTTCAACGCCGCCACCATCGCATCGGCGTTGGTGAACACGCGGAAGATCACCTGGTCGATGGCCGGGGCGCCCTTCCAGTAGTTGGGGTTGGCCTTCATCGTCCACGACTGGCCCGACTTCCACTCCTGCAGCGTGAACGGGCCCGACCCCACTCCGTCGAGCGCGTCGTAGGTGGTGATGTCGCCGGCCGCCTGCTCTTCCCAGATGTGCTTGGGCAGGATGTACACGTCCATCGTGGGCAGCTTCGGGTCGGGCACGCTGCTCGTGATCTTCACGGTGCGCGCATCGACCGCCGTGGCGGTGAGGTTGGCCGTGATCGACGAATGGTTCATCCAGCCCTGATCGCGCGACGTGTTCACCGTCCAGGCCACGTCGTCGGCGGTGAGCGGCGTGCCGTCGCTCCAGGTGAGCCCCTCACGCAGGGTGTAGGTGTAGGTGAGGCCACCGTCGCTGGCCGTCCACGACTCGGCCAGGCCGGGCTCGGTGGCGAAGTCGGCCGCCGCTTTGTCGGTGAGCGTGGCGTACTGCAGGTTCCACACCTCGTACGACGACACCAGGTAGCCGGCGGTCACATTGGGCGAGTCGAGATCTTGCAACAACCCCACCGTCAACGTGACCGGCGCATCCTGAGCCGCATGGGCGGGCAGCACCCAACCCACTGCCGCAACTGCAAGTGCCCCGACCGCACCCGCCATCATCCGACGCCGTCGCCCCATCACACGCCCTCCCCAGGGATGGACCAATCCTGGTCCGCTGTTCAGACATGTTGCCACATCGCATCGCACCGCTTTGCCAAGGCGATCCGTGCGGCGAGCGCGAGCCGGGTCAGCGCATCAGGTGCCAGTCGAGGAACCGTTGCAGGCGCTGGTGGAAGTGCAGGAACGGTTCGGTGCGCAACAGCCCGTGCCCCTCGGTGGGATACGTGACGTACTCGTACTGCTTGCCCAGTCGCCGCAGCGCCTCGACCAACTCGCGCGACTGCGCCACGTGCACGCGGGCATCGAGTTCGCCGTGCGCCACCAGGACGGGCACCGCCAACTGCTCGACGCGGTGGATGGGCGAGCCGGCACGCCAAGCAGCCCGGTCGCCGCGAGGGTGACCCATCATCCGTTCGAGGTCGAGGCGGCCCACCTGGTCGCCCTGCGCCCACGAGGTGACGATGTCGCAGTCGCCGTACTTGGCCACCGCACAGGCGTAGCGGTGCTGGGGGTCGTCGACCACCGCGTGCAGGGCCAGGTACGACCCGTAACTGCCGCCGAAGACGGCGATGCGCGTCGGGTCGATCCAGTCGAACGACGCCAACAGATCGTGGGCCGCCAGGCAGTCGGCGGTGTCGGCCACACCCCACACACCGTGATTGGCCCGTTCGAACTCGCGGCCGTACGACGTGCTGCCGCGCACGTTCGGCGCGAACCAGGCGTAGCCCAGATCGACGAAGTACTGCACGACCCCTTCCCACTCGTCGCCGACGTGCGAGGTGGGGCCGCCGTGGGGCTGCACCACAGCCGGGCAGCGATGTGCCGCCGACGCGCCGGCCGGACGGTAGAGCCAGCCGTACACCTCGCGCCCGTCGTGCGCCGTGTAGGTGACGTGCTGAGGCACCACGTGGGGTGCGACACGTACGGCGGCAGGGGTGAGGTCGGCCAGCACCTCCACCGCACCGTCGGGCAGCACGCGACACAACCGCGACGGCTGCGACGACGACTCGTGCACCGCCACCACGCTGCCGTCGGACAAGCAGTGCGGAGTCGACCAGGTGCCTCCTGCGGCCAGCACCTGCACCGCACCGGTTGACGCGTCAACGGTCACCAGATCGGCCACACCGGCGCGTGTGCGCACGGCCGACAGGTGGGCGCCGTCGGCCCACCAGCGCAGCGCCGAGAAGTCGGCCCCGTCGGTGGTGACCTGTCGCACCGGGCCACCGCTGGCGGCGACGACGTGCACCTCGTACCAGCCGGGCTGCTCGCAGGCGAAGGCGATCGTGCTGCCATCGGGCGACCAGGCGGGGCCCACACTGTTGATGCCGGGAATGCGGTGCAGTTCGTGGTCGTCGCCGGTGACCACGTCGACCACGCGGAGGCTGGTGCAGTTGAGGTCGTCGTGGTGGAACACGCCGTAGGCCACCCGCGTGCGGTCGGGCGAGACCGTGGCGCCGACGCAGTCGCCACCGGCCGAGGCGAGGTGGACCGGCCAGCCCGCAGTGAGCGCACCGTCGACCTCGACGACTGCGAGGTGCGTGCGGCCGTGTCGTTCGATACCCACCACCAGACGCCGGTCGTCGAGCCACACCGGCGACGAACCGGCACACACCTCGCGCGTCGGGCCACCACCCACCGGCACCAGATGCACGGCGCCCGCCTGGGTGATGGCGAGGCGCGTACCGTCGGGCGACCAGACGGCACCACCGTCTTCCCAGTACGCGGCAAGGGTGCGCCCGGTCGTCACCGCCACCGGTGCACCGGTCCGATCGAGCGACACGACGTGCACATCGCTCGTGTCTCGATCGACGACGAACGCGACGGCATCACCCGTGGGCGACACCTCGGCGTGGCGCACTCGCGGCGTGGCCGCCACTGCTTCGAGTCGCCACCAGGGCGGTGCCACGACGTCGGGGCGACCCGGGTTGGGCAACCCGCCGGCCTCGTCGACGCCCACCCACCACGTGGGGCCGACCGTCATCGCTGCAACCCGCGACCGTTCACCAGTCGTCGCGGTCGTGGCGCCGCGCACGCGCGCGCATCGCAGCCACGTTCGACAGCGCCAGCACCAGCACACCGAGGCCGACCACCAGGCCCAGACCGCGGGCCGGATCGGCACTGGTCGACGCACTGGCGGCCGCGTCGGAGACCGCCCCCGCCAGGTACCACACCAGCAACGCGCCGGTGGCCCCCATCACGACACCCATCACGACATCGCGCTTCGTCATCGCTCTCCACCTCGTCACCCGCCTCGGCGGCAAGTCGACTCGGTCATTCTTGCCGTCGAACGCCGCCTGGGCAAGCGGGCCGAACGACCCGATCAGGCGGCCGATCGGTCACCGCCCGGCGCGGGCCAGGGCGACGGCACGGGTGAACACGTCGTCGAGCATCGGCTCGGTGAGCCGACCCGTGAACGTGTTCTGCTGGCTCGGGTGGTAGCTGTCGAGCAGCACCACTCCCGATGGCGCCACCGTCTCGACCCCGTGACCGAACCGCGACCGCGGGGTCACACCCCAGAACGAGCACGCTGCCTCGTGAGCGAAGCCCCCCAGGCACACCACCACCCGCAGCCGCGTGAGCAACGCGATCTCGCGTTCCAGGAACGGCCGGCACAGATCGCGTTCGGAGGGCAGCGGCTTGTTGTCGGGCGGGGCGCACTTCACGGCAGCCGTCACCCACGCATCGCGCAGCCGCAACCCGTCGTCGCGAGCGGTCGATGTCGCCTGATTGGCCAGCCCGACGCGGTGCATCGCCCGGAACAGCCAGTCGCCCGATCGGTCACCGGTGAACACCCGGCCGGTGCGGTTCGCGCCGTGGGCCGCGGGTGCCAGGCCCAGCACCAAGATGCGTGCCCGCGGGTCGCCGAAACCGGGCACACCGCGTCCCCAGTACACCTGGTCGCGATACGCCGCACGGCGTTCGGCGGCGGTCTGTTCGCGCCAGGTGACCAACCGCGGGCATCGCCGACAGTCACAGATCTCGTCGTGCAGGCGACCGAGCGAATCCACGCGCTGCACAGTAGGTTTCCGAACCGAGATGGCCACCACCAAGACGTCCAGCAAGCAGCCCGCCACCCCGCCCACGTTGGTCCTGCTGGTGCGCCATGGCCAGACACCCACCACCGGCAAGCTGCTCCCCGGCCGGGCGCCCGGCCTGCACCTCGCCGACACGGGCATCGAACAGGCCCGCCGTGCCGCCGAACGGCTCGGGGTGCTCTCGCGCATCGACGCCGTGTACGCCTCGCCGCTCGAACGCACTCGCGAGACCGCAGCACCCATCGCGGCGGCCCGCAACCTGAAGGTGCAGATCGACAAGGGTCTCCTCGAGTGCGATTTCGGGCAGTGGACGGGTGCCGAACTGAAGCAGTTGATGAAGTTGCCCGAGTGGAACACCGTGCAGCGTGCGCCGTCCACGTTCACGTTCCCCGGTGGCGAGAGCTTCACCGCCATGCAGAGCCGCATCGTCGGCGCCATCGACCGTCTGCGCGAGCGTCATCAGGGTGGGGTGATCGTGTGCGTGTCGCACGCCGACCCCATCAAGGCCGCCGTCGCCCATGCCCTCGGCACCCACCTCGACCTGTTCCAGCGCATCGTCATCAGCCCCTGCTCGGTGTCGGCCATCGCCTACCACGCAGGTGGGCCGGTGGTGCTCACCGTCAACTCCACCGGCGGCTCGTTGGCCGAGCTGCGCCCCTCCTGAGCCGACCACGATGGGCGAGTTCTACGACTTCGACGACGTCGACGCCTTCACCGTGGGCACCATCGGCCGGCCCGGCCAACGGGTGTTCCTGCTGCAGGCGCGGCGCGGCCGTGAACGGGTGACCGTGAAGTGTGAGAAGCAGCAGGCGGCGGCGATCGCCGACTACCTGCGCCGCGTGCTGAACGACCTCCCGCCCGCCGAGGACCGCCCGATGCCCGGCGCGCTCGAGCTCGTCGGCCCCATCGAGGCGACCTTCGTGCTCGGCCCGATCGGCCTCGGCTACGAACGCAGCACCGACCGGGTGCTGATCCAACTCGACGAACTCGTACCCGACGACAGCGACGACGTCGACGACTTCGGCGACGGCGACGACGACGAGCCCGACGACACCGGATTCGACCTCGACGACGATCGCAACCGGTTGCGGGTGCACCTCACGCGCGGCCAGGTGCTGGCGTTCTGCGAGCAGGCCGACGCCGTGGTGGCCGCCGGCCGACCGCCGTGCATCTGGTGCTCGCGCCCCATCGATCCCGACGGGCACATCTGCCCGCGGATGAACTGATGGACCACGCCGCACGGCTGGAGGTGCTGCGCACCGCCGAACTCGACATCGAGGGCCGCATGCCCTGGAGCAGCAACGCCACCTACCTGGTGAACCTGCTCGTCGACGGTGCCGTTGCCGGGCAGGCCATCTACAAACCGCTCCGCGGCGAGCGGCCGCTGTGGGATTTCGAACCCGGCCTGCACCGGCGCGAGCTGGCCGCCTATCACCTGTCGCAGGCCATGGGCCTCGAACTCGTGCCACCGACGGTCGTGCGCAACGGACCCCTCGGCGAGGGCAGCGTGCAGTGGTTCGTCGAGGCCGACCACCAGCAGCACTACTTCACGATCCACGAAAGCCGCGACGACCTGCACCCCGTGCTGGCCCGCATCGCCGTGTTCGACCTGATCGCCAACAACACCGACCGCAAGAGCGGCCATGTGCTGATCGACGGCGACGACCACATCTGGGGTATCGATCACGGCCTGTGCTTCGCCGCCGACTTCAAGCTGCGCACCGTGGTGTGGGAGTTCGGCGGCACCGACATCGACGACGATCTCGTGCAGGCCGCAGAACGGCTCAGCGACACCGTGCCGCTCGACGTGGCCGCGCTGTTGAGCGACGACGAGGTGGAGGCACTGCGCGAGCGCGCCGCCTGGGTGGCCGAGCACCGTGTGCTGCCGGTCGACAACACCGGCCGGCGTTACCCCTGGCCACTCGTCTGAGCAACGCTCCGACGGGCGACCAGGGGACGCTGCGAACCGTTCAGCCGCGAGCCTGGAGGGCTTCGATCAGCTTCGGGAGCACCTTGTGGACGTCGCCCACGATGCCCAGATCGGCGATGCCGAAGATGGGGGCTTCCTTGTCCTTGTTGATGGCGATGATGTTCTTCGAGCCCTTCATGCCCACCATGTGCTGGGTGGCGCCCGAGATACCGGCGGCGATGTAGACCCCCGGCTTGACCACCTTGCCGGTCTGGCCGACCTGGTAGCTGTAGGGCACCCAGCCGGCGTCGACGATGGCACGCGAGGCGCCCGGGGCGCCCTTCAGCAGCGAGGCCAGGGTCTCGACCATCTCGTACTTGGCGGCCTCGCCGAGGCCACGGCCACCCGACACCACGATGCCGGCCTCGTCGAGCTTCGGACCACTGCTGGCCTCGACGTGCACCGCCACGACGCTGGCTGCACCCGTAGCACCCAGTTCGGGCACCGGAGCGGCCACGACGGCGGCGGCAGCGCCGCCGGCCGGCTCGGCGGCAAAGCTCTTCGGGCGGAACGTCGCCAGGTAGGGGGCCGACCCGCTGAACTGCGTGGTGACCAGCGTGTTGCCGCCGAAGATGGGCGTGGTGACGCTGACCGAGCCGCCGTCGGCGGCGATGTCGGTGTTGTTGGTGAGCACCGTGCGGTCGAGCTTCACCGACAGGCGCGACACCACGTCACGACCCTCGGTGTTCTGCGGGAACATGATGAGGTCGGGGGTGTTCCCGCCATCGATGAGCGCCTTCATGGCCGCCGACACGGCCACACCGGGCAGCTTGCCGCCCAGATCGCCCGTGGCGTACACGGTGGTGGCGCCGTACTCGCCGAGCGCACCGGCGATCGCTGCGGCATCGCCGCCGACGAACGCCGACACGGTGCCGAGCGAACGAGCCTTGGTGAGCAGTTCGAGCGTGCCGGTGGTCGGCTCGCCGTTGGCTTCTTGTGCGAAGACCCAGATGTTCATGGTTGCGTTCCTTCTCCCGTGGCTCGAACTCAGATGACCTTGAGGTTCTCGAGGAACGCCACGATCTTGGCGTAGCCCTCGCCGTCGTCTTCGACGACCTCACCTGCGGCGCGGGCCTCGGCCTGGCCGATGTTGACGATGGTCTGGCCTGCACCGGCCCAGCCGACGGCGGTGACGCCGAGGTCGCCGGCCGTGACGGTGTCGATGGGCTTCGACTTGGCGGCCATGATGCCCTTGAAACTGGGGTACCGCGGCTCGACCACGCCGGCGGTGACGCTGATCACGGCCGGCAGCGGGCAGGTGACCTCGTCGTAGCCGGCTTCGGTCTGACGGTCGACCTTCAGCGAGCCACCGTCGACGACGACCTTCTTGGCGAAGGTGACCGACGGCAGGCCGAGCACTTCGGCCATCTGCTCGGGCACGGTGCCCGTGTAGCCGTCGCTCGACTCGGTGGCAGCGATGATGAGGTCGGCACCGCCGAGCTTGCCGATCGCGGCGGCGAGCACCTTGGCCGTGGTGAGGGCGTCGCTGCCCTGCAGGGCCGGGTCGCTCACGAGCACACCCTTGGCCGCACCCATGGCAAGAGCCGTGCGCATGCCGCTGACCTCACCGTTGGGGGCCATCGAGACCAGGCTCACCTCGCCACCACCGGCGGCGTCGACGAGCTGCAGCGCCATCTCGACGCCATAGCTGTCGCTCTCGTCGAGGATCAGCTTGCCGTCGCGCTTCAGGGTCTGGGTACCGGGATCGAGCGCACCAGGGGTGGCCGGATCGGGGATCTGCTTCACACAGACGATCACGTTCATGGGCGCCATTGTTACCTACCGGTACGGGGTGCACCCAACCCGAGCAGGGTCAGAACGTGCGCCAGGCGACACACCCGGCGCCCGCCACTATCGTGACGCGCCTTGCGCATCCTGCTCGTGGTCAACGCCTTCGCCAGCTCGGTGACGGCCCGCAACACCGTCGTCGTGCACCGCGAATTGAGCCGCAACCACCAGGTCGACGTCGTCGAGACCAACCGGCGCGGCCACGCCACCCGATTCGCCCAGGACGCGGCACGTCGCAAGGTCGATGTCGTCATCGGCTTCGGCGGCGACGGGACGCTGAACGAAGTGGCCACCGGGGTGGCCGGCACCGCCACCGCGCTCGGTGTGCTGCCCGGTGGGTCGACGAACGTGTTCGCCCGCACCCTGGGCATGGAGAACGACCCGGTGGTGGCGGTACACCAACTCGTCGCCGGCCTCGACACAGGCACCATCGAACCGATCGGCCTCGGCCGGGTGAACGGTCGGTTCTTCTGCTTCCACACCGGCGTGGGCTACGACGCAGCAGTCGTGCGCGAGGTGGAACGCCGCGCGTCGTTGAAGCGCTGGCTGGGCCACCCACTGTTCATCTACGCCTCGCTGCGCACCTGGCTGGTGGGCTACGACCGCCACGAACCGCACTTCAGCGTCGATGCCGGCGGAGCACAGGTGCCCGACGGCTACTTCACCGTGGTGCTGAACACCAACCCCTACACCTACCTCGGCAACCGGCCGCTCGACCTGTCGCCCGCGGCCACCCTCGACCGTGGCCTCGTGGCCGTGACCTTCCGCACCATGCGTGCAGGGGCGATCCTCGGCTCGCTTGCCGGAGCGCTGCGCGGGGGCGGGGTGAAGGCGACGGCGCACCTGGCCGTGCAGACCGATCTCGAGCACCTCACCATTCAGAGCGCCGTGGCATTCCCGTACCAGGTCGACGGCGACTACCTGGGCGAGACGCGGGCGCTCGAGTTCGTGCACGTGCCCGAGGCCGTGCGCCTGGTCAGGCCGGGCCCCGCCCCAGCACGCTGAGGGCCACGTCGGGCACGTTGGTGCAGATCCCGTCGATACCCCATTCGATCAACTCGCGCATCCGGTCGGGGTCGTCGCAGGTCCAGGTGTTGACGGCGATACCGGCCGCGTGACAGCGCTCGATCATCTCGGCGGTGAGAAGGTGCACCCAGGGGTGCAGGGCGACGTGGCCCTTGGCCAGCAGCATCGGCACCACGTCGTCGGGCACCACCGAGGTGAGCCACGCGGTGGCGATGCGCACCCCACGTTCGGCAGCGATGGCCAGGCAGCGGTCGACGGTCTCGACCCGGAACGACGAGATCAGCCAACGCTCGTGCTCGTTGCGCTCGAGCAGCACGGCCATCGTGTCGTCGGCGATGCGGTCGGTGGGGTCGAAGTCGGGTTCTTCGGGGTCGTTCTTGATCTCGACGTTCACCCACATCCCGGCGCACGCATCGAGCGCAGCGCCGAGTCCCGGCACATGGTCGGGCAGCGCCGCCCGGTCGACATCGGCGATCACCCGACCGTCGTCGAGATGCGGGTTGTGGTGCACCACGAGGGCGCCGTCGGCCGTCCGGCGCACGTCGAGCTCCACCGCATCGGCCCCCATCCGACCCGCCACAGCGAACGCTTCCAGGGTGTTCTCACGCTCCGCGCGTGAAGCGCCGCGATGTGCCATCACAGCGACCTGTCCGGTGAGTGGACGACCTGTGGTCATGGAGATACCCCTATCAGCAAGAACTATGCCCACGGGCTGAACGAACAGTCAGAAAATGTCCGGCAACCCTTGCCAGCGGAACGATTGTTACCTACCGTTTCCGAACGGTGCGTGTCGTGCACGTGACACGTCGGGGCGAACAGTCCCGATGGTCCCGGGCACAGCAGCCCTTCGGTCATTCCCCCTGAGACGGAGACCTCCATCGTGACGATCCTTGCGTCGAGCCTTGCCCTCGCGAACGCCGATTACTCGTGGCGCAGCCACGCGGTGTGCCGTGGTACCGATCCCGACCTGTTCTTCCCGGTCGGCACCACCGGGCAGGCCTTGGTGCAGATCGCCCGTGCCAAAGAGGTGTGCTGGGAGTGCCCGGTACGCGTCGAGTGCCTCGACTACGCCATCGCCACCAACCAGGACTCGGGTATCTGGGGCGGCCTCGACGAAGAGCAGCGCCGCGGTATCCGCCGCCAGAACGCTGCCCGTCAGCGCGCCTTCGCCTGAGACAGCACTGAACCGCGCCGACCGGCGGCACATCGACTACCAGGGCCTCGGCCGACCAGCAGTCGGCCGACCAAAGTTCGGCCAGCCGACATTCAGCCGATGGGGACGGTGAGTTGCACAACGGTGCCCATCCCGTCGCGCACGCCTTCGATACCGACCGCCTCGAAATCGCCGTGCATACCGGCGCGCATCATGATCGTGCCCCCGAGTTCGGTCGTCACGAGGGTGCGCACGATCGACAACCCGAGCCCGGTGGCCCGGTTCAGTTCGAACCCGGGCTCGAGACCCACCCCGTCGTTCACCACCGTGATCGACAGCTGGCCTGGGGTGCGCGCCAGGTGCACCACCACGTCGCCACCCTGGCTGCCCTCGGGAAACCCGTGGTCGATCGCGTTCTGCAGCAACTCGATGAGCACCACCGACAGCGGGGTGGCCACCGTGGTGGGCAGCCGGCCGCCGTCGCCGTGCACGGTGAACCGCACCGGCCGGTCCTGGCTCTGCAGCCCTTCCTCCGACAGCCGCAGCAGCGGCCGCACGATGTCGATGAACGCCACATCGTCACCGGCCTCACGAGAGAGGGTCTCGTGCACCACGGCGATGGTGCGGATGCGGCGTACCGACTCGCTGATCGCCGCCTTCGCCTCGGCCGACTCGAGCCGGCGGGCCTGCAGGCGCAGCAGCGACGAGATCGTCTGCAGGTTGTTCTTCACCCGGTGGTGCACTTCGCGGATCGTGGCGTCTTTCGACAGCAGCAACTTGTCGCGTTTGCGCACCTCGGTGACGTCGCGCACCATCAGCAGCCCACCGGTGACCGCACCGTGCTCGACGATCGGCAGGCACCGGCTGAGCAGGGTGATCTCGTTCGTCTGGTCGAACTCCTCGATCACCGGTCGGCCGGTTTCGAGCGCACGCCGCGCCGAACTGTCGTTGAAGCCCAACTCGGTGAGGCGCATCCCGAGTGCGTTGGCAGTGATGCCCACGCGGTGGAACACGCTCATCGCGTTCGGTGAGGCGTACTGCACCCGGGCATCGGCATCGAGCAGGATCGTGCCGTCGCCGATGCGCGGCGCGGCGCTCGAGTCCTCCTGGGGTCCTTCGTTCGGGAACTGCCCCTCGGCGACCATCACGGCGAACCGGTCGAACACGCCCAGATAGGTGCGCTCGAGCTCGCCCGGCTCGCGCGCCTCGTCGGCGCGAGCCTCGCGGGCCAGTACGGCGATCACCTCACCGTGGAAGCGCACAGGGATGGCCCGGACGTGCACCCGATTGGTGAGCCCCTCGAACTCGACGTCGCGTCGCCCCTCGGAACCGGAGGTGCGCACACCGTCGAGGAGATCGCGCATCGTGTCGGCGGTCTCGCCCACGTAGTCGGCGACGTAGATGGTGCGCGCCGTCGAGGGGCGCACCTGGGCGAGGACCAACCAGTGGCTCGGCTCGTCGTTGGTCGGGACGTACAAGAGCAGGTCGCCGAACGAGAGGTCGGCGAGCACCCCCCACTCGGCGACGAGTTGCTGGAGGTGGACGACCTGGTCGTGGGAGAGCGCGCTGCGCTGTCTCGCGAGCTCGGCGAGGGTAGCCATGTGCCGAGTGTGCCAGACCGGCCGGGGCGCTGCGTGCCATCACCCGGCCGGGCGCTGCGACGTCGCCGTCAGCGGGCCGCCAGCAGATGACCGCCCAACTCGACCAGACCGGCCAGGTCGGCCACGTCGTGGGCCAACGTGGGTGCCACCACCGTCAGCACCCCCAACGCCTCGAGTTCGCTACGGCGTTCGGCTTCGCGACTGGCGACGACGGCCACGTCGTGGAACCGCTCGCTCACCTCCGTCACGACCCCCCGGACCGCGGCCACGTCGGCGCCGGCTGCGGCGGCGAGAGCACCGAGTTGCGCCGGGTCGTCGGCCGCTGCCCGCAAGCGCCGCGCCGCCGTCGCCGCACCGGGCCTGCGCAGGGCGGCAGGCAGGGTGCGGTTCAGCACCACGGCACCGAGGTTCATCGAGCGTCGCTGCAGTTCCTGGGCCAGGAAGCGGGCCTCGTAGGCGGGTGCCGCTTCGAGCGTCGACACCACCACGAACGCCGTGCGCGGGTCGACCAGCAGGCGTTCGACCTCGTCGGCGCGGGCCACGAAACCGGCCTCCATCGACTGGAACAGCACGAAGAACTCGGCGATGTCCTGCAGGAATCGCGAGCCGAGCACCCGATCGGCCACCTGGTAGAACGGCTTCGACGCCACCGTGAACAACCTGGAGCGGTACGGCACGGTGAGCCAGCGCAGCAGCCGACTGCCGAAGAACTCCTTCATCCGTCCGGGCGCGTCGAGCAGGTCGAGCGCGTTGCGCGACGGCGGCGTGTCGATGATCACCAGGTCGTAACGACCCGAGGCGTGCACGTCGAGCAACTGCTCCATCGCCAGGTAGTCGTGGCTGTGCACGAACCGCCCGGTGATGTTCTGGTAGAGCGGATTGGCCAGCACGCGGTCGCGCAGGTCGGCGTCGGCAGCATGCCGATGGATCAGTTCGTCCCAGCCGGCTTTGGTGTCGAGCATGGCCACCCACAGTTCACCGTGGCCGGTTCGCGTGCCGCCGACGGCCTCACCGAGCGGTGAACCAGGGGGCGCTGCGGTATCGAGCATCGCCGGGTCGATCCGCACCGCCTGGCCACCCATCCCTGTCGGATCGAGCCCGAGCGAGGTGGCGAGCCGTCGTGCCGGGTCGACGGTGAGCACCAGCACCCGGGCACCCAGGCGCACGGCGGCGATCGCGCCCAGCGAGGCCGACACGGTGGTCTTCCCCGTTCCCCCGCTGCCGCACACGACGAGCATCTCCTTCGACGCCAACAGCGCGTCGAGGCCGGGCGGTTCGTCGCCGCGACGCGAGCGCACGCGCACCATCAGGCCACCTCGTCGTGGATGGCGTCGGCCATCAGCGTGACCACCCGCCGACCAGTCGCCCGGGTGAACAGTTCGGGGACGGCGAGCAGCGGGATCGCCGGGTCGAGCGACCGTCGGAGCCGTTCGAGATGCCCGGCCCCCACCTGGCGCCGGGCCTCGTTCAATGCCGCGGCATCGAGCACGGTGGTTGCGTCGCGTCCGGCGATGGCCACCAAGGCCTCGCGTGCCGCGGGTGCTTGCAGCTTGGCCAGCACCTCGAGGTCGCGCTCGCTGAACAGGGCGGGCAGCACCCGGTTGGCGATCACCCCCGCCACATCGACCCGCGTCTCGCGACGCACCCGGGCGACGAGATCGAGCGTCTCGACCACCGGCATCTCCTCGGGCGTGGTGACCACCACCAGGCCGGTGCACCGGGCGTCGTCGAGGATGTCGAGCATCCAGTCGGTCTGGTCGTGCACCAGGCCCACCTGCACCAGTTGCCGGATCACCGTCGGTGCAGCGATCTGGGCGACGATGTGACCGCTCGCCTCGGCGTCGACCACGACGAGGTCGTAGTGACGCTCGCGCACCTCGTAGCACAACTTGCCGACCGCCAGGATCTCTTTCACACCCGGCGCCGCGTCGGCGACGAAGTCGAACGTGCGCGCCAGCGGACCGATGCGACCGACGAGCGGGATGCGCACGAACAACCGCAGGTACTCGCGCAACGCATCCTCGGTGTTCATCTGCATCGCCCACAGGCGATCGCCCACCTGGGTGGGCACGAAGCCCAGTGGTCCGCTGTCGAACGCCGCGGCCACGCTGCCCTTGGCGTCCATCTCGCACACCAACGTGCGCTTGCCGAGGCTGGCGGCCAGTTCGGCCAGCGCTGCGGCCGCGGTGGTCTTGCCGACGCCGCCTTTGCCGGTGACGAACAGCAGGCGGCGGTCGAGCAGTGTCAGGCGCCGAACCCGATCTTGCGGGCGGCGTCGGCCGAGCCGATCTCGACGTAGGCGATCTTCGCTGCCGACACCGCCGTGCGGCGACCCTTCTTGTCGGTCACCCACAGCACGTCGACGGCACCCGACAGGGCAGCCTCGACCTGCTGCTGCAACACGTCGCGATCGGTGTCGTCGGCCAGTTCGATCGACAACTCGCGGGGAGACTGGGTGACACCGATGCGCAGATCCATGCCGCCGAGTCTACGGACCCAGGCGTCGCGATGAGCAGTGTGCGCACCTAGCGCGCGCGTTGCTCATCGCGCCGGGTGGCCTCGTCACCTCGATGAGCAGTGTGCGCAGCCAGCGCCCCGGTTGCTCATCGCGGTGCGGGGAGGCGGGTCAGAGCACGACGACCGAGCGGAGCACCTCGCCACGCTCCATCTTGTGGAACGCCTCCTCCACATCGTCGAGGCCGATCGTCTCGCTGACGAAGCCGTCGAGGGGAAGGCGGCCCTGCAGGTAGAGGTCGACGAGCATCGGGAAGTCGCGGCTGGGCAGGCAGTCGCCGTACCAACTGCTCTTCAGCGAACCACCGCGACCGAACACCTCGATGAACGGCAACTCGAGGGTCATGTCGGGGCGGGGCACCCCCACCAGCACCACGGTGCCAGCGAGGTCGCGAGCATCGAACGCCTGGCGGTAGACGCCGGGGTGGCCGACGGCCTCGATGCACACGTCGGCGCCGTTGCCGCCGGTGACGCTCTTCACGAACTCGACCGGATCGCTGGTCGAGGCGTTCACGGTATGGGTGGCGCCGAACTGCTTCGCCCAGTCGAGCTTGCGGTCGTCGAGGTCGATGCCGATGATCGTGTGCGCACCCGCAAGCCGGGCACCGGCGATAGCCGCGTTGCCCACACCGCCACAGCCGAACACCGCCACCGAGTCGCCGCGGCCCACGTTGCCGGTGTTGATGGCCGCACCGATACCGGCCATCACCCCGCACCCCAGCAGCCCGGCTGCCGTGGCAGGCGCCGACGGGTCGACCTTGGTGCACTGACCGGCCGCCACGAGCGTCTTCTCGACGAACGCACCGATGCCGAGTGCAGGCGACAACTCGGTGCCGTCGAGCAGGGTCATCTTCTGCTTCGCGTTGAACGTGCTGAAGCAGTACCAGGGCCGGCCCCGCAGACACGAGCGGCAGGTACCGCACACGGCGCGCCAGTTGAGGATGACGTAGTCGCCCGGCGCCACACCCGTGACACCCTCGCCCACCGACTCGACGACGCCGGCAGCCTCGTGCCCGAGCAGGAACGGGAAGTCGTCGTTGATGCCGCCCTCGCGGTAGTGGAGGTCGGTGTGGCACACACCACAGGCCTGGATCTTCACGACGGCCTCGCCCGGGCCCGGATCGGGAACCACGATGGTCTCGATCGACACCGGCTGCCCCTTGCCCCGGGCCACCACTCCACGCACCTGCTGCGCCATGACTGCTCCCCTTTCGAACGTGCACCCACGACGCTGTAGGTGCAACGCCGCGAACCTAGTCGGTCAAACGGCAGTGGCGCAGAAGGTGTCGCCCTGGGGCAGCGACTGCTGCAGCGACGGCTCGGCGGCACCGCTGTAGAGCGCCTCGAGCATGCCCTTCACCATGCCACGGTCGACCGCGCAGATGACCGGGTGCTCGATGGCCACGTCGCCGAACGGGCAGTGGTTGTTGATGATGCGCAACTGGTTGTTGCGCTGATCGGCGTGGGCGGCGAACCCGTGCGCGGTGAGCGCGTCGGCCACGGCCTGCAGCGCCGACCGCAACGACCGCTGCCCGGCACTCACGTCGGGGCCGGTGAGACCGGCCGCCATCGTGGCGCCATAGGTACGCCCCACCTCTTCGGCCATCGCCTCGGCCTGGTCGCGAGGCAACAGTTCGAGCGCCCTGCCGAGCAGGGTGAGCACCAGGTCGTCGCTGCGCACGGGCACATCGGGCAGCGATTCGCTGGCGGCCCGGTAGTGCTTCGACGGCCTGCCCGCGCCCGAGCCCTCGGCCCGCTCGACCGCCACCTCGAGGTATCCACCCGCAGCCAGGCGGTCGAGGTGATGACGCGCCACGTTGGGGTGCAGACCGAACTGCGCGGCGACCTGCGCTGCGGTGACCCCGCGCTCGGCCGAGCGGGCGAACAGGTAGATGCTGCGCCGGGTGGGGTCGCCGAACGCACTCGTGATGGCCGAGACGGTGGCGGAGAAGGTGCCGTGATCTCGGTCGGCCCCGGAATCACGCACCGCGTCGGGGGCTGCACTCGGCTGCTTGGCGGACACGCCGGTATTCTACCTATCCAGGTAGTGGTAATTCGACCGCCCTGCCAGCTTCCCCGCCACCCGCTCTCCCACGCTCGAGGACACCCCATGCCCACGCACGACCAGATCATCGACGCGCTCCGCCCGGTGGAAGACCCCGAACTGCGCCGATCGATCGTCGATCTCGGCATGGTGCGCAACGTCATCGTCGACGGCGGTTCGGTGAGCGTGCTCGTGGCCCTCACGGTTGCCGGCTGCCCGTTGCGCAACGAGATCCAGAACCGTGTCACCACCGCCGTCACGGCGCTCGACGGCGTGAGCACGGTGTCACTCGACTTCACCGTGATGACCGACCAAGAGCGCGAAGCACTGCGTATGAAGCTGCACGGCAACCCGGGCGCCACCGCCGGCCAGGGCCAGGCTCACGGCCACGCCGAGGGTCGCGCCATTCCGTTCAGCCAGCCCGGTTCGAAGACGCGGCCGCTGCTCATCTCGTCGGGCAAGGGCGGTGTGGGCAAGAGCTCGGTCACCGTCAATCTCGCCGTGGCCCTCGCGTCGCAGGGCTACTCGGTGGGTGTGGTCGACGCCGACATCTACGGCTACTCGGTGCCGCGCATGCTGGGCACCGACCGCGACCCGGTGGTGATCGACCAGATGCTGGTGCCGCCCGAGCAGTGGGGTGTGCGGTGCATCTCGATGGGCTACTTCGTGCCCCAGGGCCAGGCCGTCATCTGGCGCGGCCCCATGCTGCACAAGGCGCTCGAGCAGTTCCTCACCGATGTGTACTGGGACGAACCCGACTTCCTGCTCATCGACATGCCGCCCGGCACCGGCGACATCGCCCTGTCGCTCAGCCAGTACCTGCCGCGAGGCGAGGTGTACGTGGTCACCACCCCGCAGCCCGCCGCGCAGGAGGTGGCCCGCCTGTCGGCGGCCATGGCCGAGAAGGTGAAGTTGCCGGTGAAGGGCGTCATCGAGAACATGAGCTGGTTCACGGGCGACGACGGCAAGCACTACGAGATCTTCGGCGAAGGCGGCGGCGCGCTGCTGGCCGGCGACCTCGGTGTGCCGCTGCTCGGCCAGTTGCCGCTCGTTCCCGCCTTGCGTGAGGGCGGCGACAACGGGCGCCCCATCACGGCGGTCGACCCCGACAGCGAGGCCGCCCGGGCCTTCCAGGAGATCGCTCGCCGGATCGCCGTCGACCTGAAGCCGAAGAAGGTCTTCAGCCCCAGCCTGCGGATCACCTGAGGCGGAACGGGCCCGCAAGCCGGGCCGGTA
The DNA here is from genome assembly GCA_040380855.1 of Acidimicrobiaceae bacterium. Classification (GTDB taxonomy): domain Bacteria; phylum Actinomycetota; class Acidimicrobiia; order Acidimicrobiales; family Ilumatobacteraceae; genus VFMC01. Next base: position 60,554 of record JBEIIG010000001.1, read on the forward strand.
GCGTGGGCGTCCATGAGCGACGCCGACCAGCCGCCCTCCGGTTCGACCCCTCCTCCGCCGCCTCCACCGCCGCCACCACCACCACCGCCACCCCCAAAGATGCCGACGGATCCCACGTCGGGGCCGATGGCTCCGCCGCCGGGTTACATCGCCTATGGCGCCCCGGGCGCAGCGATGTCGGGCCAGTTCCAGCGCATCGGCGGCCTTGCCAACGCGGCAGTGGTACTGCAGGGCATCACCATCGCCGTGAGCCTCATCGTGCTCGTCATCCAACTGACATTGCGCGACGAGGCACGCGCCTACCTCGACGGGGCGATCACCAAGAAGGACTTCGACGACGCCACCGGAGGGTTCGGGATGGTGTCGTTGCTCGCAGGCGGATTGAGCCTTGCCCTCATCGTCGTGCTCATCATCTGGAGCTTCCGCATCGCCGGCAACCTCCGCACCTACGGTCGCGCGCCCCTCAGCTGGAAGCCGCCGCTCGCGATCGTCGTGTGGATCCTGGGTGGCTGCACGCTCAACATCATCACCTTCTTGATGCTGCGCGAGCACTGGCGCGGGTCGGACCCCGAGGTGTCGGCAGGCGATGTGGCATGGCGATCGCAGACAGTCGATCGATCGATCGTCGTCTGGTTCGCGCTCACCCTGGCCAGTGCCCTCCTGTCGTTGGTCCTGCTCGGTGCGGGTGGCTTGTTCAGCGAGGTCGACCTCGGCGACAGCTCGACCACGTTCGCCAAGCAGTTGACCGAACACGCCACCGGCACCGCGGTCTCGACGCTCGTGTCGCTGGCCGCCAACGTGGTGTTCATCTCGGTGATCCGCTCGTTGAGCGCCCGGCACATGCGGCTCACCCACGAGGCATGAGCCTCTACCTCGTCCGCCATGCCAAGGCGGGCAACCGCTCGGAATGGCGGGATGACGATCGTGTGAGACCGCTCACACCGAAGGGCTGGCGCCAGGCCGAAGCGATCGCTGCACGCATCGCTCCACTGGCGCCCAGCGTGCTGCTATCGAGCAGCTACCTGCGGTGCCGCCAGACGCTCGAACCGCTCGCCACGGCCACCGGACTCGAGGTGGTCGACGAGCCGGCCCTGGTGGAGGGCAACCCGTTCGAGCCGGTGCTCGGCCTGCTCGCCACCCTGCCCGACGGCGCGGTGCTGTGCAGCCATGGCGATGTCATCCCCGACACCCTGGCGGCACTCGACCGACGCGGGTGTCGGTTCATCGGCCCCGTCGAGTGGCGCAAGGGCTCGGTGTGGACACTCGAACGGGTCGACAGTTCGATCGTCGCCGCCGAGATGTGGTTGCCCGCCGACTGAACGCGTCGGCTCAGCCGAGGTCGCCGACGAAGGCTTCGATCATGCCGCGCATCTCGCCGGGCGGATTGTTGGCGAGGCACAACTCGCCCTGCCGCTTGGCCAGGTCGAGGTCGGGCTCGGGGTACCACCGGGCGGCGGTGACGGCGTACAGACAGTGCGCATCGGCGTAGGTGGGGCTGTCGGTGGTGACCTCCTCGAACAGCGCCGTCGCCTGGTCGAGGGCCAAGGTAGCGGCCTCGGCGCCGACGCTGCCGGCGCTCAGAGCCAGTAGCCACGCCGTATAGGTGCGCGCCTCGGGATTGTCGGGTTCGAGGGCGATCACCTCCTGGTACAGCGTGATCGACGCACCGGGATCGGTGCCGAGCAACGAGCGGGCCTGGGCGAGTTTGGCGCTCACCTCATCGACGGCAAGGCCGCCGGTCATCGTCTGGCCGGTGATCCGCTGTCCCGAGTACTTCGCCACCAGCCACCCACTCAGCACCGCCACCGCCACGACGCCCACCGTCCACACGGCGACACGTCCCCACCGAACCGGCTTGCCGGCCGGCAGCGCGGCCGCGCCCTCCTCGATCTGGCGCAGCACAGCGGCGGCACGCGCCACATACCCGTTGCGCACAGCGGTGTAGTCGGCATCGTCGACGTCGCCTGCGGCATGTTCGCGGTCGAGGTCGTCGATCGAACGCAGCAGGAACCGGCGCTCTTCCTCCAGCACCGCCAGTTCGTCGGGGGTTCATCGGCGGTCCTCGGCGTCGAGCGCTGCATCGACCAGGGCCCTGTCGTCGGCGGTGGGTACGGTGTCGACCGCACGACGCCAACGACTGAACGCCACCGCCAGGCCTGCAGCCGCGCACACGAACACCGCCACAGGCAGTGCCCACACCAGGGCATCGAGCCCCGACGCCCGCGGTACCAGCAGCACCTGGGCGCCGTAGCGCTGTTCGATGAAGGCGATGATGTCGTCGTTGCTCCGCTCGCCCGCCGCCACCTGCGCCTTGATCTCGGTGCGGATCGAGGCCGACGCATTGTTGCGCGACTCGAACACGCTCTCGCCGTCGCAGATGGGGCAGGCGAGACGCTTGGAGATCTCCTCGACACGCTCTTCGGGGGTGCGCGGTCCGCTGTCGTGGGTGACGCCCACGACCAGCAGCAGCCCGGTGACCACCCCAAGCAACGCCCAGGCGAACCATTGCTGCTTGAACCGCTTCCAGCCGATCGATGCCATCAGAGCCCCTGTTCGCGCAGTTGCTGGAGGTAACTCGACAGGAACGTGGCGGTGACCTCGCCGGCGATGCGCTGGCGGACGATGCCGTTCGGGTCGACGATCCAGGTCTCGGGCACCTGGGCCACCCCGAAGTCGACGGAGATGGCACCGGTGGGGTCTTTCACGACCGGCCAGCCCCCTCCGTTGCTGTCGAAGAACGCCTGCACGTCGGCGTCGCTGCCACGGTTGATCACCGTGTACAACTCGGCTCCGTCGGCGAGGGTCTGCTGTTCGGCGTGGAAGGTGACCAGCTCGGGGTGTTCGTGCACGCACGGCCGACACGACGGGTCGAAGAAGTTGAGCACCACCCAACTGCCCTTGCGGCGGCTGAGATCGAACGGCTCGCCGTCGAGCGTGGTGCCGGTGGCTGCCGGGGCCGGCTTGCCGATGAGGAACGACGACACGTTGTCGTTCCGGCTCGTGTCGCTCTGCGCCAGGACGACGAACAACACGCCGAGCACTGCGGCGACACCGAGCACGACGAACGGGGCGATCCGACGGCGCCGCTCAGACACGGGCGTCCTCGGCGGAGTCGTCGGCAGGGTGCCCGTCGGGGCCGGCAGTCGGCTCGGGCAGGAGCTCGGACACCGGCGCCGTGGGTTTGCGGCGGTTCCCGGGGAACGCAGCGAGCACCGTGCCGACCGCCATCAGCAGGCCACCGATCCACATCCACACGATCATCGGCTTGATGAACACCTTCACCTGCGCCTCGCTGGCACCCACCTGGGCCGACTGTTCGAGGGTGAGGTAGATGTCCTTGGTGAACCCTGTCTTCACACTGGGCGTGCCGATGTCGGTGCCCATGTTGGTGTAGCGGGTGATGGCCGGCGCATAGGCCTGACCGCCGTCGATGCTCACCTGTGCCTTCACGCCCTGCGAGCGCGAGGTGGTGAAGGCGGTGATCTCGCGGAGTTCGAACGTGTGCCCGGCGAACGCCACCGGCTCGCCCTGGCGGAGCGTGAACTCGCCCACCCGCGTGTAGCCGTTCGATGCAGCGAGTGCCACGGCGATGAGGATGACACCGAGGTGCACGATCATGCCGCCGTTGGCGCGGCCCACCAGACCGCGCCATCCCTGGCGGCGGGTGGCCAGCACCAACTGGCGCAAGGCCGCGCCTGCTGCGAACCCACCCAGCCCGAAGGCCACCAGCGACGCCCACTGATCGGCGCCCAGCACCACCGCCAACGCCAAGGTGCCGACACCACACCAGGCAGGAACGAACAACCGGTCGCGGAGCAGCTCGCCGCTGGCCTTGCGCCACGGCAGCACCGGTGCCACGCCCATCAAGAACAGCAGCACCAACCCGATCGGCATGCTCATCCGGTCGAAGAACGGCTGACCGACGGCGATCTGCCGGTCTTGCAGGGCTTCGACGATGAGCGGGAACACCGTGCCCAACAGCACGATGAACGCGAACACCGTGAACAGCACGTTGTTGGCGAGGAACGAACCCTCGCGCGACACGGGCGAGTCGATGGCCCCCGGCGACCGCAGCCGGTCGCCACGCCACGCAATGAGCGCCAGCGAGACGACCGTGATGATGCCGAAGAATGCCAACAGCCACGGCCCCACCTTGCCGTCGGCGAACGCGTGCACGCTGTTGATCACCCCGCTGCGGGTGAGGAAGGTGCCCAGGATGGTGAGCGCGAACGTGGCCACCAGCAAGCTGAGGTTCCACACCCGCAACATGCCGCGGCGCTCTTGCACGAGCACCGAGTGGATGTAGGCCGTGCCGGTGAGCCACGGCAGGAAGCTGGCGTTCTCGACCGGGTCCCACGCCCACACACCGCTCCAGCCGAGCACCTCGTAGCTCCACCACCCGCCGAGCAGGATGCCGAGGCTGAGGAACCCCCACGAGAACAAGGCCCACCGACGGGTCTCGACCAGCCAGCCCTCACCCACCCGACCGGTGACGAGCGCGGCGATCGCGAACGCGAACGGCACCGTGAAGCCCACGTAACCGAGGTAGAGCAGCGGCGGGTGGAACAGCACGAGGATGTGGTTCTGCAGCAGCGGGTTGGGGCCGGGTCCGTCGGTGACGCCCACCTCGCCCGGCGCAAAGGCATCGGTCGGCCCGAACGCGAGCAGGAAGAAGAACGCCGTGACGATGAACAGCACCACCAGCGCCCATGCAACGAGGGGGTCGTCGAGGCGGCGGCGGTAGCGGAACATGATGACCGCCAAGTAGCCGGCGAGTACGCCCAGCCACAGCAGGATGCTTCCCTCGAGCGCGCTCCACAGCGCTGTCACGTTGAACAGCAGCGGTGTGCTGCGCGACCCGACCTGCTGCACGTATGCGAGCGAGAAGTCGTAGGTGAGCAGTGCCCGCAGCATCACCACGATGGCCGCAATGGCCGCAAAGAGTGCCAACCACGCGTAGTTGGGGGCGGTGCGCAGCACCCGAGGGTCGCGCCGCACCGTGCCGGTGATGGTGACGATTGCCCCGAAGACCGAGGCGACCAACCCGATGATGAGCACCGAGTGGCCGAGCAGTGCGTTCAGGCTTTGGCCGAGCACGCGCTCTCCGCCTCGTCGAGCCGGTCCTTGTTGGCAGCCGTGTACTCGTTCGAGTGCTTCACCTCGACCCGGTCGCCGTCGAACACGCCGTCGGAGAGACGACCGTGCACCACCACCGGGATGCACTCCTGGAAGATGCCGCCCGGCTCGCCTTCGTAGCGCACCGGCAACTCGACCCCGTTGAACGACACGAGGAAGGTGGTGACGCCGTTGGCCGACCCGACCGAGCCCTCCTCGACATTGCCCTGCACCCGCAGGCGGCGGCCCGCATCGCAACCGTCTTTCACGCCGAGCTCGTCGACGTTGCAGTAGTAGTCGATCGAGGAGGTGAGGAACTTGGTGAGCACCACGCCACCACCGATGAGCACCAGCACCAGCACGGCGAACGCGGGCCAGCGCTTGCCGCGGCGCACCCTCGGGGCCGACGGAACCGCTTCGCGAGGGCTCAGGTCCACGGCTTGTCCTCGTCGGGGACCTGCTCGGACAACTCGCGGCCACGCCCCACGACCCGCCAGCCGAGCAGCAGCACGGCGCCGAAACTGACGAGGTAGCAGGTGAGGATGAATCCGATGTCGTCCATCAGCGCTGCACCTCCTGGGCCTCGCGGCGGCGTTCGGCGAGCGCATCGTCGAGGCCCCGGTCGTCGACGAGATCGGCCAGCATGAGCACCCGCTGGCGGTGCAGCACGAACCACACGTACATCATCGTGAACGCGACCACACCCAGCAGCAGGGTGAACAACATCAACCCGTCGAGGGTGACGTCGCCGCGGCCGGCGACGCTGGCGTCTTGGTGGACGGAACGCCACAGCCTCACACTGAAGTGCACGAGTGGGATCTCGAGCACGGCGAGCAGCGCCACCACCGCCGACCGGCGAGCCCGCTGTTCGTGGGTACCGCCCAACCCACGAACCGCCAGGTAGCCGACGTAGGTGATGAACAAGAACGCCGTCGTGGTGACCCGGGCGTCCCATACCCAGAACGTGCCCCAGCTGATGCGGCCCCACAACGCGCCGGTGAACAAGGTGACGGCCATGAACAACACGCCGATCTCGGCACTGGCCCCGGCGATACGGTCCCAGGTGAGTGAGCGGGTGCGCCTCCACAGGTAGGCGGCCGACGACACGGCGGTGACGACGAAGGCCATGTAGGCCACCCACACCGTGCCGACGTGCACGTAGAGGATGCGCACGCTCTCGCCCTGTTGCACATCGGCGGGCGAGAGCACCAGGCCGAACAGGCCGAGCGCTGCGAACGCCACGATGGTGGCGATGCCGAGGCCGCGGGTGAACCGGGTGCCGGTGCCTCGTGAGCGGGTGGCACGCGGGCCCGGCGCGGCCGAGGCGGTGCTGTTCGGTGCGGTCGTGTTCACAGGGGGTTCTCGCCTCATTCCTCGATGAGCGAACCGAATGCGAGCGCTCCACCGACGCCGAACAGGGCGGCGAACACTGCGAGCAGAGCGACCCAGGGCCACCCATCGGCAGTTGCCACACCACTGGCATCGAGCGCTGCTTCGGTCGCTCGAGTTGCACCAATCAGAACCGGCGCCACCACCGGGAACAACAGCAGCGGGAGCAGCGTCTCGCGACCTTTGACCCCGGCAGCGAGGCCACCGTAGAGCGTACCGACGAAGGCCAACCCAGCGGTCGCGGGAATCATCGTCGTGACCAACAACACGATCCCGGCACCGCTCGACTCGACCCCGTAGAGCACGAAGGCCAGCCCGGCCAGCAGCGTTTCGAGCACCACGAGCTGGGCGGCCAGGGCCAGCGACTTGCCGAGGAAGATGCCCACCGGGTCGACCCCGGCCACCCGCAGCGCATCGAGTGCCCCGTCGGCCGTCTCGACCGCGAACGACCGCTGCACCATCACGAGCAGGCCGAACACCGTGGCCAGCCAGATCAACCCGGGCGCCACGCGGGTGAGCACGGCGTCGCTGTCGAGGACGAAGGCGAACAGCACCATCACCAGCCCGGCAAAGGGCAGCACCTGGTTCACCACCACCCGGCTGCGGCCCTCGACCCGCAGGTCTTTCGCGGCGATGAGCCGCGCAGTGCGCCACATGGTCACGATCCACCCGCCCCGCCATCATCGGGCGGCACAGGGCCCGGCAGCACCTGGCCCGCCACCACGTCGACCACCCGTGTGGCCAGCGACCCGGCCCGTTCGAGTTCGTGGCTGGCCACGATCACCGTGGCGCCCATGGCCACCGCGGCGCGGAGGGTGTCGTCGAGGTCGTCGCGACCGGCGGCGTCGAGGCCGGCGTGCGGTTCGTCGAGCAGCCACAACTGCGCCCGCCGAGCCACCAGGCACGCCAGTGCCGTGCGCCGTTTCTGGCCTGCCGACAGCCGCTGCACCGGCACCTCGGCCAGGCGACCGGCCAGACCGAGCCGCTCGAGCGAGGCGGCGACCTCGGCATCGCTCGCCCCCACGGTGGCACCCCAGAAGCGCACGTTGTCGCGCACCGTCAGATCGCCGTAGAGGCCGTTGGCGTGACCGAGCAGCCCCACACGGCGACGAACCGACTCGCGTTCGGTGCGCAGATCGCAGCCCACCACACGCCCCTCACCGCGCGACAGCGGCACGAGACCGGCGCAGACCCGCAGCAAGGTGGTCTTCCCGGCCCCGTTCGGGCCGCGGAGCAGCACGATCTCGCCCGGTTCGACGACGAGCGATGCACCGGCGAGTGCGGGGAACCGGCCGAGAACGGCGATCGCGTCGTTCAGTACGACGACGGGTTCGACACCGGACGGACCCGTGGCGGACGGACCAGTGCCGCTCGAATCGGTGCCAGTCGGGGCGTCCACGGTGACTGCACGCTACCCGCGACCCCATCGGGAGGACCCAACCGGTAGCGTCGCGTCCGTGGTGGACCAAGCAGCCGCAGGCCGACCGGCACCACGGCGGCTCAATCGGTTCGATCGGCCGCCCGAGCCCCACGACTGGCGGTGGCTCGTCGGCGGGATCGGCCGGGTGCTGATCTCGCTCGGTGTGCTCATGTTCGCCTTCGTGGCGTATCAGCTGTGGGGCACCGGTATCCAGACCGCCCGGGCCCAGGACCGGCTGGCCGAATCGTTCGACGAACTGCTCGCGTCGGCGTCGACCGTGCCGCCGACCACGCCGGTCACCGTGCCGGTCGCCCCTCCGTCGCTGCCCGAGGCGACCGGCGGCGACACCACGACGACGACAGCCGGGGTGGCGGTGACACCGACCACCGTCGCCACCACCGGCCCCATCGGTGCCCGACCGGCCGAGGGCGAGCCGCTCGCCCGGCTCGAGATCCCGGCGATCGGCATCGACAAGATCGTGGTCGAAGGCGTGCAGACCGACGATCTGCGCAAAGGCCCCGGCCACTTCCCCGAGACACCTCTGCCCGGCGAGTACGGCAATTCGGCCATCGCCGGGCACCGCACCACCTACGGCCAACCGTTCTACGACATCGACCTGATCGTGATCGGCGACGAGATCGCCGTCACCACCCGAGCCGGCCGATTCGTGTACGTCGTCGACGACATCAGCATCGTCGGCGCCGACGACTACGCGCTGGTGGTGCCCACTGTCGACCCCACCAAGGCCACCCTCACGCTGTCGTCGTGCCACCCAAAGTTCTCGGCGAAGCTGCGCTACATCGTGCGGGCCTCGATCGACATCTCCCGGTCCGACCCGGTGTCGATGCCGGCACCGCTGCCTCTGCCCGACCCGATCGAGCCCACCCAGGGCAGCCTGCCCAACGATGTTCCACCGACCTCCGAGCTCGCACCGTCGGCACCGATCGACTCGGTACCGCAACCCACGGCCGGCACCTCGACGGGAACCGCCACGAGCATCCCGGCCACCACGCCGCCGGCCCCGCCGATCAGCACCACACCCGAGGCGGTCACCGAACCCGCCGTCGCTTCGACCGACGAGAGCGAAGCCGTCTTCGGCAGCCAGTGGTTCAGCGACGACGAGGCCTTCGTGCCGGTGGCGCTGTGGGGGTTCCGGCTGATGCTCGTCGCCTTCATCGCCACGGCCATCAGCCGGTTCGCCCGGCGCAACTGGGTGGGGGCACTCGTGGGCATCGCACCGTTCGCGATCTGCCTCTACTTCTTCTTCGAAGACCTCAGCCGTCTGCTGCCCGCGAACCTGTGAACAGCCGGGCGGGGGCCGAGCCCTAGCGGCCCTGGAAGTGCGCCTGGCGCTTCTCGAGGAACGCGGTGCGGCCCTCGACCGCGTCGGCGCTGGCCCACGCCGCCTCGCGGGCCTGCTCGAACAGCGCGTCGAACGCAGGTGCCGCCCCGGCGCGCTCGAGGCCCAGCTTGTGCGCCACGATGGTGAGCGGCGCCAGTCGCGCCAGCTCGGCGGCCCACACGAGCGCATCGGCCAACTCGCCCAAGCGGTGCACACCGCCGGTGTGGTGCAGCTGCTCGCCGCGAACGGTGACCGCACCGAGCAGCATCGCCCGCGCCGTCGACCAGCCGAACTCGCGCGCCACCCGTTCGATCGTCCACCGATCGACAGCCAGCCCCAGCAGGGCAGCCGGGATGCCGAACACACTCGTCGGGGTGGCGATGCGCAGATCGCAGGCAACCGCCAATTGCGTTCCTGCGCCCAGCGCCGGGCCGTCGATCGCAGCGAGCGTGATGGCCGGCAACTCGGTGAAACCACGCAGCGCAGCCACCAGCGCAGTGACGAACTCGCCGTCCTCCACGCCCGTGAGGTCGGCACCCGCGCTGAACGCGGGCGGGGCACCGGTGAGCACCACCACGCGGGCACCCCCTTCGGCGGCTTCACGCTGGGCGTCGGCCAGGCCGATCAAGGTGGCATGGTCGACCGCGTTCCGGCGGCTGGGCCGGTCGATGGTGATGACGAACACCCGATCGCGCCACTCCACACGTACCATGGCCCGACTGTATGCCTGCGACGCCGCCCGACCCTCAACCCGCCGTGCGCACCGACGACCCGGTACGCGTCCGCCGCCGCCAGATCGCCCGCTGGACCGCGCTCGCCAACCGGCTCGGCTACCTCGCCTTCGGCGTGGCCATCGCCGCGTTCGCCATCGGGCTCGTCACCGACTTCACCTCGACGGTGGCGTCGATCAGCATCGCCGGGCTGATCGTCGGCTCGGTGCTGCTCGCACCGGCGATCGTGCTCGGCTACGCCATCAAGGCCGCCGACCGCGACGACGCCGAGCGGGGGCTGTGACCAGTTAGCCTTCCCCGCCGGTCATGAACACTCGACTCCCGGCCGGCGAGCGGCGCGAACAGATCATCGATGTCGCCGTCGCGGTGTTCGCCCGCAGCGGCTACCACGGGGCATCGATGAACGACGTGGCCGAGGCGGCAGGCGTCACCAAGCCGGTGCTCTACCAGCACTTCGCGTCGAAGCAAGACCTGTATCTGGCGCTCATCGACGACGTCGGCAAGCGGATGATCGACGCCATCGGCAAGGCCACCGCCGGAGCCACCGATGGCCGCACCCAGACCGAACTCGGCTTTCGCGCCTACTTCCGCTGGGTCGCCGACGACCACGACGGATTCCTGCTGCTGTTCTCCACCCAGGCCAACCGCGACGCCGCCGCCACCAAGGCGATCCGAGCGATCACCTCCGAGGCTGCCTCGGCGATCGCTCCGCTGATCGCGATCGAGATCGACCACGAACAGCGACGCACCCTCGCCCACGGCCTGGTGGGCCTGGCCGAGGGCGTGTCGCGGCGCCTCGTCGAGCGTGGCGACGACTTCGACCCCGACGAACTCGCCCGCCTGGTCGCCAACCTCGCCTGGGCCGGCCTACGCGCGGTCGGGCCCGGTCCCAGCCGCTGACACCAGCTCACCGACAGCGTTCGGTCCGACGACGGCGCAGTGGCTCGTGGGCGCCGCCTCAGGCCCGCACAGCGAACCCGCGATAGGTGCGCACGAACCCGGCCTGCTGCAGGACCGCCGCCACCGGCGACGACGGGTCGAGCGCCTCACCGTCGACCTTGCGCACCTCGACCGTGCGGGCCCGGCCATCGGTGACGAGGCCGGCCAGTGCGCGGGCCCATGCCGGCCCGGCCCCCGGCCCGTTCGCCTCGGGGAACAGCACGACATGATGGCCCCGCCGGTCGAACCAGACCAGCGGCCGACCTTGGCTGAGTACCACCAGCGCGCCTGCGCTGCGCGCCGGCCGACCGCCCGACGTCGGCCAGGCCAGCGAGGCCCCGTAGGGCTGGGCCGGGTCGGTGGCGGCCAGCACCACCGGCGAAGGAACCTCGTCGGGGTGGTGATGCGCATCGACGGTGTCGCGCACACCGCGCAGCCGGTCGACGGCCCCGGGCAGGGTGAACTGGGCGGCGCCGAGACCGCTCACGAAGTAGCCGCGGCGGGTCTGGCCACGTTCTTCGAGCACCTTCAGCACCCCGTACACCCCGGCGAACCCGCCCACCACGCCTTCGGCGAGCACCCCTTCGCGAGTGACCACACCCTGGCGTTCGAGCAACTGCAGTGCCGTGGCATGAGCTGCGGCAGTGGTGGTGGGCGCGGGGTGCAGCAGCGGCTCGACGAGGCTCCAGCGGCCGGCACCCGCCGGCGGCCCCAACCGCGTGAGTCGACCCGGCCGCGGACGGGCCCGGGTGGCACGCGAGGCTGTGGCCCGCGTGACCCCACCGGCCAGGACTGCGCGCAGCGGCGCCAACGAGTCGTTGGTGACCTCGCCGGCCCACACCAGGTCCCACAATGCCGCCAGCGTCTCGGCCTCGGTGGCCCCGGGGGCTGCGGCTCGCAACTGCGCCCAGAAGCTGGCACCGCGCTGGGCCAGCAGGGTACGGATGGCGTCGTGCAGCGGTCCGTCGGGCCGTACGGGCGCCTCGACACCGGGGGTGAGCAGCGGCAGCTGGTCGGCGAAGTACACCCGCACCCGGCCGTCGCTCGATCCGATCGAGCCGGCGCCCACCCACACGATGTCGCCCGACGTGCACAGTTCGTCGAGGTCGGTCGGGCGGTACCCGCGCACCCGAGCCGGCAGCACATCGCGCTCGAGGGCGCTGGCCACGAGCGCCGCTCCCTGCAGCAGGCCGAGCGCCTCCACGAGCGCATCGACGCCGCGCCGCTCGGCGGGGATGCCGTGCCAACCGAGCAGGAAGCGCGCATAGGCATCGGGTTCGACGGGTTCGACCTCGCGCCGCAGCGCTGCCAACGAACGGCGCCGCAACTGGCGCAACACGTCGACGTCGCACCATTCGCGGCTGGCGCCGTCGGGCCGGAACTCGCCGCGCACCACGCGTTCGTCGGCCTCGAGCGCTGCCAGGGCACCGCTGGCCCGGGTGGCGGTGATACCGAACCGACGGGCCACCTCGTCGGTGAGGAACGGTGCGTGCGTGCGCGCGTAGCGGGCCACCAACGACTCGAGCGGCAGCGGCACCGGCTCGGTGAAGGCACGCGGCAACCCGATGGGCAGCGCACAGCCGAGCGCGTCGCGGTAGCGCGCTGCATCGTCGGCAGCGATGAACCGTGGCTCGTTGGCGACGGCCACCTCGACGGCACGGCGTTCGCGTACCAGCGCCGCCAGCCACTCGTCGCCCGGGCCGTCGCAACGCAGATCGACCTCGGCCACCGTCAGGTCGCCGACCGTACGCAGCACATCGTGCAACTCGTCGGCACTGCGCGCCCGCCGACCGTCGGCAAGGCGTTGGAGCTCGAGCTCGAGATCGGCGAGCACACCCGGGTCGAGCAGCTCGCGCAGTTCCTCGGCACCGAGCAGATCGCGCAGCAGGTCGCGGTCGAGCGCCAGCGCCGCGGCCCGGCGCTCGGCCAGCGGCGCATCGCCTTCGTACATGTACGCAGCGATCCAGTTGAACAACAGGCTCTGCGCGAACGGCGAGGCCTTCGGCGTGTCGACGCTGACCACCCGCACCGCCCGGCTGCGCACCTGGCCCAGCACCTCGCGCAGCGCCGGCAGGTCGAACACGTCCTGTACACACTCGCGAGAGGTCTCGAGCAGGATCGGGAAGCTCGGGTACTTCGAGGCCACGGCCAGCAGGTCGGCGGCGCGCTGACGCTGCTGCCACAGCGGGGTGCGGCGATCGGGGCGGCGGCGCGGCAGCAGCAACGCCCGCGCAGCGCACTCGCGGAACCGAGCGGCGAACAGCGAGGTCGACGGCACTGCGCCGAGCACCAGTTCGTCGACCTCATCGGGGTCGACGAGCAACTGTTCGAGAGGGATCTCGTCGGCAGCCTCGGGCAGGCGCAGCACGATGCCGTCGTCGCCCCACATCGTCTCGACCGGCATGTCGAAGCGTTCGACGAGCCGACGTTCGATGGCCATCGCCCAGGGGGCGTGCACCGGGGTGCCGAACGGGCTGAGGATGCAGACACGCCAGTCGCCGATCTCGTCGCGGAAGCGCTCGACGACGATGGTGCGGTCGTCGGGCACCACCCCGGTGGCCTGGGCCTGTTCGTCGAGATAGCCGAGCACGTTGTTGGCCGCGAACGCGTCGAGGGCGTAGTCGTGCATCAACTGCCCGAGCGCCTGATCGGCAGGCAGGGCGCGCACCTGACGGTGGAACGCGCCGAGCGCCCTGCCCAGTTCGAGCGGTCGGCCGGGCCGGTCGCCGTGCCAGAAGGGCATCTTGCCGGGCTGCCCCGGGGCGGGCGACACGACCACTCGCTCGAAGGTGATGTCTTCGATCCGCCAGGTGGAAGCACCCAGCAGGAACGTCTCGCCGGGTCGGCTCTCGTACACCATCTCTTCGTCGAGTTCGCCCACCCGGGTGCCGTCGGGCAGGAACACGCCGAACAATCCCCGGTCGGGAATGGTGCCACCACTGGTGACCGCCAGGCGCCGCGACCCGTCGCGGGCGCGCAGGGTGTCGTTCACCCGGTCCCACACCAACCGCGGCCGCAGTTCGCCGAACTCCTCGCTGGGGTAGCGGCCGGCCAGCAGGTCGAGGGTGTTGACGAGCAGGTCGTCGCTGAGTTCGGCGAAGTTCGCGCACCGGCGCACCAGGCGGCCGATGTCGGCGACGGTGCACTCGGTGGAGATCGACACATGGGCGACGATCTGCTGGGCGAGCACGTCGAGCGGATTGCGGAGGTAGCGGGTCGACTCGATCGCCCCGTCGATCATCCGCCGCACCACCACCGCCGCTTCCAGCAGGTCGCCCCGGTGCTTGGGGTAGATGGTGCCCTTGCTGGGCTCGCCCACCGAGTGACCGGCACGACCGATGCGCTGCAGACCGCGACTGACTGCGCCGGGTGACTCGACCTGGATGACCAGATCGACGGCACCCATGTCGATACCGAGCTCGAGACTGCTCGTGGCCACGATGCCGCGCAGCACCCCGCGCTTGAGTTCGTCTTCGATGACGACGCGCTGTTCGCGGGCGAGCGAACCGTGATGGGCCTTGACGAGTTCGACCGTCGACACCTCGGGTTCGGCGCTGACGACCTCGTCGGCATACAGCTCGTTCAGCTTCGCGGCCAACCGTTCGGCCTGACGGCGCGAGTTGGTGAACACGATCGTGCTGCGGTGCTCGAGGATCTGGGCGAGGATGCGCGGGTAGATGCTCGGCCAGATGCTGGTGCGTTGCGCCGTGAGCGCCACGGTGGCGGGCCCGCTGCGCAGTTCGGTGACCGGTTGACCCAACTCGGCCATGTCTTCGACCGGGATGACCACATCGACCTCGAGCGGTTTGCGGATGCCTGCATCGATGATGGTGACCGGACGGGGGGTGCCGTCGTCGGCGCGACCGCCGAGGAACCGCGCCACCTCTTCGAGCGGGCGCTGCGTGGCCGACAGCCCGATGCGCTGCGGAGGACGCTTGGTGATCTGCTCGAGCCGTTCGAGCGACAGCATGAGGTGCGCCCCTCGTTTGGTGGGCGCCAGTGCGTGGATCTCGTCGATGATGACCGTCTCGACGTTCACGAGCGTGTCGCGCGCCGACGAGGTGAGCATGAGGTACAGGCTCTCGGGGGTGGTGATGAGCAGATCGACCGGGCGGCGCACGAGTGCCTGGCGGTCCTTGGCCGACGTGTCGCCGGTGCGCATCGCCACGCTCGGTTCGGTGTAGGCGACACCGAGCCGCTCGGCCGCCAACGAGATGCCCAGCAGCGGGGCGCGCAGGTTCTTCTCGACGTCGAAGGCCAGGGCGCGCAACGGCGAGATGTAGAGCACCCGCGTGCGCTGTTTCGGATCGGGCGGCGGGGTGGTGCCCAGCCGGTCGATGGAGGCCAGGAAGGCCGTGAGGGTCTTGCCCGAACCCGTCGGGGCGCAGATCAGCGTGTGGTCGCCGGCGGCGATGTGTGGCCAGCCCTGCACCTGGGGTGGTGTGGGCTCGGGGAACGACGCTGCGAACCACGCCCGTACTGCGGGCGAGAAGCGTTCGAGCACCTGATGGTCGGCCACATGGTCAGGCTACGGGGAGGGTGTCGCACTGACGGCGGGCCTCGACGTCTTCGGCGGTGACGCGGATGTACATCCAGTTCACCTCGTGGATGCCGTCGAGCAGTTCGCGGATCCGGCTCGGGTCGGTGGTCAACTCGCTGGCGATGTACCGGGCTGCCTCGCGTACCTCGATCCCTTCGAAGTCGAGCAGCGGCTCGAGGATGGTGAGGCCCAAGTCGGCCAGACCGTTCGCGCCCACCAGACGTGCGGCGAACAGGCGCGAGCACATCCCCTCGACCGAATCGGGCGCGAGGTCGATGACCGTGCCGAACCGCACGGCCGCCTCCTCGATCCGCCCCATCGCCACGAATGTTCGGGCCAACTCGAACTCGGCGAGGTGCCGCTCACCCGGTTCGGCTTCCGCACACCGGATCTCGGAGAGGCGTAGGTTGCGCTCGAGGCGGGAACCCATACCTCCGGCGTAGCCGACGTGCAGCACCGGGAAGCCCGGCACGCGCACCTCCTCGGGCAACGATCCGTCGGGAAGCACGGTCACCTCGTGGATACGGTGCCTCCACCGCATCTGCCGCGGGAAGATCCGCTTGGTCCAGAAGTACGGCGCGGTCTCACCGGTGGACGCATCGAGCAGGTTGTGGAGCTCGAGGAGGACCGCTGTGTCGTTGGCGACGGTGGGCAGGACCTCACGCAACCGTGCCTTCGCCCGGGCGTCGCCCGTCAACCGGTCGTCGCCGTCGAAGAAGAGGAACCAGTCACCACGCATCATCGCGCACGCCTCGTTCCGTGCCCGAGCGAAGTCGTCGTCCCAATGACCGAGACGCACACTCGCACCAAGGCGACGAGCGATGGCCACCGTGTCGTCGGTCGAACCGGTGTCGTAGATGACGATCTCATCGGCGAAGCCATCGAGTGAACGGATCGCCGCCTCGATGTTGTGCGCCTCGTTCTTCACGATCATCGTCGCCGACAACAGCACGGGGGCGCGGTGGTGGCACCACGCCGACGCAATGATCGGCGCCGTCGGCGCGATGTCGCCGACCGTACGCGGGCAACGGGTGAGTCGCGCTGCATCAGCGACCGCGAACACAGCAGGAATCGGACTACCGGCTTCGGCCAGTTCGTCGACCCCACGATGACGGATCCGTTCGGCATGCCGCTCGAGTTCCGCCAGCGACGCGTCAGCCCGCGGCGAATCGAGACCGCACAACGGCCACGGCCCGATGTTCGACGCCGGGACCACGAGCGCCGCCGCTGAATCGAGCCCAGCCCAGAGCGACGTGACGGCGCCGGGCGAGAGGTAGTCGAGACGACGAGCGTCGATGCACACCGCCGGTCCGGCTGGGAGGCCCGACCACACCGGGTACTCGACGAAGTGCACGCCGCGCAACCGGCGGCGGGCCTCCTGACGCGCGTCCTTCGGCCCGATCAGGGCGACCACCGGTCGACGGCGAGGCCGCGGGTCGATGGTGCTGTCCGCCTCGACCACCGTCGGGAGCAAGCGGGACCGGAGTTCACCGACCCGACCGGGCAGCACCCCGGCGACGGCGTCCAGAACGACTTCGACCCGTTCGGGTTCGACCTCGGGCAGCACGGCGTCGGCTCGCGGCACCTCGACCGGCTCGATCTCGTCGAGCACCAGCGCTGCGAGCAGCCGGTCGGCGACGTCTCCGTAGCCCGCCGTCAGCAACTCCTCGAGTGGGTCGCCGACGTGGAGGGCACCGGCCTCGGCGAGCACGAAGCGAGCCCGGAAGGCGGCGAAGAAGCCGCCGCGGGCTGCTGGACCCGCCAGAAGGGTCAGCAGGACCGGTTGCAGGCCGATGTGCGCCCGGAGCACGTCGATGACGTCGACCATCCCGGCGGCAGGCCCCCGCGCCAGGCTGGCAGCGACGCTGTTGAGTTGGTCGACCGGAAGGCGCGCCGCCAACAGTGCCGCCAGCCGGGTGTCGCCCGCTGCAGCCAGATTGCATGCGGCCCACCAGCAGCGGGGCTGACCGCACGGGTCGTCCATTGCCGCAGCGAGGTCGAGCGCTCGGGCCGCATCACCGTTCGTCTGCAGCGCGTACACACGAAGGCTGTCGACCTGATCGGCCGACACGAACAGGTATCCGAAGGCGACATCGACGAGTCCGTCGAGCAACCGAATCACCTCGGCGGGTGATGCCGTCGTGGCGATGAGGTAGCGAGCCGCTGCATCGGCCTCCGGGCTCGTGCCGAGCAGCGGCGCAACGGTGTCGTGCACCATGCTCGCCCCCTCACGTTGGCCGGTGAACATCGCCAACAGGACCCGCGCCACGGCCACGACTTCCGGGAAGGCGGACGTTCCGATCAGCGCGCGGACGATCCCTTCGAACTGCTCGTGATCCCCAGTTGTCCAGAGCGCGCGTGCCCGCTCGAGTTCGGCAAGGTCGCGTTCACCGCCGGTCGATGCCTCCACACGTCGCTGCCCGGCGATTCGGGCATTGCGCTCAGTCTTCGCGGTCTGGTCGCCTGCGTAGCCGCTGTGCCGGACCCACAGACCCTCGAGCTCGATGTCCCGCGGATCGGAACCATCGGCGCACAACGGCAGTTCGTGCACCCGCCGGTGGTACCGCGATGTCCGGTGCATGATCCGGCGGATCGAGAACAGCGAGCTCAGGTCGCCGGTGAATTCGTCGATCACATTGCGCGCACCGACCTTCACCATCTGATCAGGTTCGAGGGTCGTGAGCATGCTGCGGACCTCGGCGATCTCATCCGGTGTCGCAACCAGCTCCTCGTCGGCGTCGAGCACCATCACCCATTCCGAACGCGCCATCGCGATCGACTCGTTCCGCGCCCGCGAGAAATCGTCGTCCCAGTAGCCGAGTTGCACCACGGCACCAGCAGCACGCGCCCGTTCCACCGTGTCATCCGTCGATCCTGTGTCGTACACGACCACCTCGTCCACCAACCCCGCCACCGACGCGATCGCCCGCTCCACACGACCCGCCTCGTTCTTCACGATCATGAACGCCGTCAACAACGGCACCTCACGGTGATGACACCACACCGACCCCACCACCACAGCCTCGACAGCTGCACCACTGACGAGATCACCCACCACCCGCGGACACCCCACCAACCGCGACGCATCACCCACCGCGAACACCGCCGGCAACGCCCACGACCCATCCACCCGCGCCTCATCACCACGACCCGCGATCGACACCGCAAACGCATCCAGCTCATCCACCGACGCACCTGCGAACGGCGCCCCCAACCCACACAACGGCCACGGACCGATGTTCGACGACGGCACCACCGCGGCGCCCTCCACACCAGCAGCACCAGCAGCGCTCAACGCAGCAGCCAACACCCCCACACCACCCGGCGACAGATACACCAACCGCTCCGCATCCACCACCACCGCCGGACCGGCCGGCAACCCCGACCACCCATCGGCACACACCACATCCGAAGCGATCAACCCCAACAACTCACACGCCCGAGTACGCGCCCCGACACCACCCACCACCACCACACCAGCACCAGCACCAGCACCCGCCATCGTCTCCATCGCCATCTCCATCTCCATCTCCATCTCCGGTGCGGGTGCCCGTGCGCTCAGCAGGGGTCGATCAGGTCGAGCGCAGCCGCGACGAGGCGGCCACGGCTCACGGTGGTGGCCATGGTCGACGCCACCTCGACCAGGTGATCGGGCATGAAGGCACGCACCGCACCCAGGACCGGGGCGATCATCTCGTCGTCGGTCGCGGCCGCAGCAGCGATGCGGCGCAACGGCAGCACGGGCACCACGTCGTCGAGCACGAGGGCCGCCAGCAACCGATCGGCCACATCGCCATGATCGCTCGCCAACAGGTACTCGAGCGGATCTCCACTGCCGAGTGCATCGGCCTCGAACAGGCGTCGCCAGGCATCGATCGATGCCGGGAATCCGAAACGGGCGCTGCCGGCGGCCAGGAAGGCCACGAGTTCAGGCTGGGGCCCGAGGCGCTCCCACAAGACGACCCCCAACTCGTAGGTGCCATGAACCGGTCCGGCGGCCAGTGCCACCACGGCACGGACCAGATCGTGCTCACCGATGCGTTCGACGAGCAGATCGACTGCCCGGGTATCGCCCAGGTGCACACCGACCGCAGCCGTCCACCAACTACCCACCCAGAGGCAGGGCTCCGCCAATCCCTCGAGGATCCGGCAGGCATGGTCGAGCTGGCCGTCCTGGGCGAGCTCGAACGCGTACATGGCCCAGGCCTCATCAGCCGCACCCCCGCGTTCGGACGACACCTGCAGGTCGTGGCTCGGCGACGGAACGGGCGGACGTACGTCGGTCATGGGAACTCCCTTCCCCTCTGACCGTGCCGGAACCGGTGGATTCGGCAAGCAGTGATTCGCGGCGCGCTTGTTCGCTCGTGCGCTGCAAGACTGGTCGACCCATGGCGTCACCCACCCCGCTCCGCGCCACCCCGTCCGTGGGTCTGCACGAGCACCCCACGGTGCGGCTGCGGCAGTGGCAGCGGGCCGCGTTCGACCTGTTCAGCACCCATGAGCGACCCGATTTCCTGGCCGTCGCCACCCCGGGCGCCGGCAAGACCACCTTCGCCCTCACCTGTGCGCGCTGGAGCCTCGCCCAACAGCGCCGTCGCCTCATCGTGGTCGCCCCGACCAGCCATCTGAAGATGCAGTGGGCGCTCGCCGCCCATCGTCTCGGCCTCGAACTCGACCCCGACTGGTCGCCGGCGGGCGGCCTCGCCCGCGACGTGCACGGCCTGGTCACCACCTATCAGCACATCGCCACCGCTGGCACCGCCAAGGCGCTGCGTGGTCTCGCTCACGACGCGTTCGTGATCCTCGACGAGATCCACCATGCAGGCGACGAGCGCGCCTGGGGCGACTCGGTGCGCCATGCCTTCGAGCCGGCGAACCGGCGGCTCAGCCTGTCGGGCACCCCGTTCCGCAGCGACACCGCCGCGATCCCCTTCGTCGAGTACCAGACCACCGCCGAGGGCGACGCCGCCTGCAGCCACTACACCTACGGCTATGCCGACGCGCTCCGCGACGGCGGGGTGGTGCGGCCCGTCTACTTCCCCCGCTTCGACGGCTTGATGGAGTGGAGCGCACCCGACGGCAGCCTGGTGAGCGCCGACTTCCACGACGAACTCGCCCGCGACCAGATGTCGCAGCGGTTGCGGGCCGCGTTGAGCCTCGACGGCGACTGGTTGACGGTGGTGCTCCGCCAGGCCCACGACCGACTCGTCACCATCCGCACCATGCCGGACGGCCAGCCCGACGCCGGTGGCCTGGTGATCGCCATGGACCAGGCTCACGCCCACGGCATCGCCGGACTCATCCGCCGACAGTTCGGGGTGCCGGCCGAAGTGGTGGTGAGCGACGACCCCACGGCGTCCGACCGGATCGCTCGCTTCGCCACATCGGACGCACCGTGGATCGTCGCCGTGCGGATGGTGAGCGAAGGCGTCGACATCCCCCGCCTGCGGGTGGGGGTCTACGCCACCACCGTCACCACCGAACTGTTCTTCCGCCAGGCCGTCGGCCGGTTCGTGCGCTGGCAGGCCGACCGCGGCGGGCAGAAGGCCTACGTGTTCCTGCCCGACGACCCGAGGCTCCGGTCACACGCGTTCCAGATCGCCGAGGCACGGCGCCATGTACTGCGGCCGCCGGTGCCCCACGACGACGAGACCACGGGCCCCGACCGCGACCAGGCCGCCGCACCCCTCGACACGTTCGAGCCCGAACAGCTCTCGCTGTTCTCGGTGCTCAGTGCCGTGGCGACGGGGATGCGCATCAGTGCCGTCACCCCCGACGGCATCACGTACGACGACGAACCCGACTCGATCGCCGCCTCGGTCGACGACGCCGAACTCGACGGCCTGCTCGACCTGTTGCTGCCCGAGGTGCCCACCGAGGCGGGCTACAGCCGCGACCTGGGGCGCAGCGTGGCCGAGGTGAAGGCCGACCTCCGTTCCGCCAACGCAGCCGTGGCCCAGCGGCTGGTCGACCTCACCGGACTGTCGCACGGCAAGGTGAACGCCGAGATGAACCGGCTCGCCAACGTCACGTCAGTCGGTGCCGCCACCACCGATCAACTCGAACGCCGATTGCGGCATTCAGAAGCCTGGCTCGCCAGGGTACGCGGCAACGGCCGACGGTAGCCTGGGCCCATGCCGGCCTCGGGAGAGCACCATCCTGCGTTCGAGGAGTACTGCGAGTGCATCTTCGAACTGCATGAAGACGACGTCGACGTCATCAACGCTCGAATCGCCGAACGCCTCCAGGTGAGCCGTCAGGCGGTGGGCGAGATGATCAGGCGCCTCGAATCCGAGCAACTCGTCTCCACCTCGGCCGGCTCGATCGTGCTCACCGACCGGGGCCTGGTGCTGGCCCAGCGCGTCGTACGCCGCCACCGACTGGCCGAGCGCTTCCTCACCGACATGCTGGGGCTGTCGTGGGCCGAGGCCCACCACGAGGCGGGCAAGTGGGAACACATCATGAGCGACTCGGTCGAGCAGGCCATGGACCGGGTGCTCGGCAGTCCCACCACCTGCCCGCACGGCAACCCCATCCCGGGCTCCACCTACGACGCACCTGCCTCGCGTCCGCTCAGTTCGCTCGAGGTGGGGCAACGCTTCGTCGTCAACCGCATCCCCGAGGAACTCGAGTTCGCCCCCGGCCTGCTCGAGTTCCTCGAACGGTCGAGCATCACCCCCGGCAACGACGGGGTGCTCACCGCGGCATCACCCGACGGCACGCTCACGGTCGACATGCACGGGACGGCGATCGGCCTCAGTGCGTTCGCCAGCACCCGCATCCTGGTGACCGCCTGATGCGCCGGGCGCTCACGGTCGGCCTGGCCGCGCTGGCGCTGAGCGCCTGCGCGCCAACCACCTTCGACGACACGCTCACCAGCACCACGACGATCGCCGTCACCACCACCACCCCGGTGGGCTCGGCCACCGAACTGCTGCCCCGTCTCGTCACCGAGGCCCAGAGCGTGACGCAGTTGATGATCGACGGCGGCGACGCCCGCGCCGCCGTCGAGCGGCTCACTGCGCTGTGGAACGCAGTGCGACCCGAGGTGGCGGCCAGCCGCGCCGACCTGATCGACGGCTTCGACCAGCAGATCGACCGCTTCCAGCGGGCCATCCAGTACAAGCGCGCCGCCGACGCCGACAAGTCGGCCCGCAACCTCGTCGATCTCGTCGCCGCCTACCTCGGCTGAGGTGGCGGCAGTGGCCAGCCGCTAGCCGACCCGCGACACGGTGCCGAGCATCGCCGCTGGCAGCGGCTCGGCGTGCACCACCGTGAGGCGCCGCGTGCTGCGGGTGAGCGCCACATAGAGCGCCCGCAATCCCTGCACCTCGCCCCGCACGATCGCAGCCGGTTCGACCACGACGACGCCGTCGAGTTCGAGACCCTTCACGACGCTGACCGGCACCACGGTGATACCGACGTTGAGACCGTGGCGTGTGGCGCGGCCGTGCTCGATCCCGGCTGTCTCGAGCGCCGCCGACACGTCGTCGACCAGTGCGTCGGGGACGACCACGGCGATGCTGCCACCGACGAGCGCCGTGTCGAGTTCGCGCGTCGCAGCGGCCACGGCACCGAACAGATCGGCCGGTCGGTCGACCGCCACGAACTCGGGCTGCTCGTCGCCGGCACGCACGCTGACCGGTGCACGCAGCGTGGGCGTGGCGGCCATCATCACCCGGTTGGCGAGTTCCATGATCAGATCGGGGATGCGGTAGCCGACGCTCAGGCCGATCACCCGTGACGGGCGGTTGTCGGGCAGGTGCGCCAGCACATCGTCCCAACTGTCGGGGGCGAGTGCACCGGTGGCCTGAGCGATGTCGCCCACCACGGTCATGCTGCCGTTCAGCGAGCGGCGCGACGCCATGCGCAACTGCATCGGAGTGAGGTCTTGCACCTCGTCGATCACGATGTGGCCGTAGGTGCGGATCTCGTCGTTCTCGGCGCCCTCGGCTGCCACAACGCCGCGCCTCACCGGGCGCGGCCCGAGGTAGTGCCGGGCCTCGTCGAGCAGCGCGACATCGTGTTCGCTCCAGCGCACCTCGGCCACATCGGCCGACCGCGGACGGTAGAGGGCCAGGTACTCGGCCTCACCGAGCACCGAACCGGCCGCCAGTTTCAGCAGCGCCTTCGAGCCGACCAGGTCGTGCAACAACTGTGCCGGAGTGAGCACCGGCCACATCCGCTCGAGGGCTTCGCGCACCTCGGGCAGCGACCGCACCGCATCTTTCACGTCGCTGGGGTCGACCGAGCCGTCGCGCCAGGTGGCGGCCATGGCCGACCACACCTCGCCCTCCACCCACTTGCGCGCCGCATTGTGCCGGCGGAAGCGGCGTTGCGCGGCGCGCACGATACGCGCGGTCTCGTCGGCGCGCAGGCGCACGTAGCCCGAGCGGAACGGCACCACCACATCGGCACGCAACGGCCTCTCGCGATCGGTGACTGCCTTGTCGATCACATCGGCCATGCGGATATCGCCCTTCACCCGAGCGGTGAGCGGGGCCTCGGCCGGGTCGACACCGGGGCGCGCCCACTCGACATCGGGCACCAGGTCGGCGAGCACCACCTGCTCGACACCGGCCTCGCCGAGTGAGGGCAGCACCCGCTCGATGTAGCGCAGGAACACCCGGTTGGGGCCGATGACCAGCACGCCTTGGTCTTCCAGCGGGAACCGGTAGGTGTACAGCAAGTAGGCGGCGCGGTGCAGTGCCACCACGGTCTTGCCCGTACCCGGGCCTCCCTGCACCACCAGCACCCCGGCCTGCGGGCTGCGGATGATCTCGTCCTGCTCGCCCTGAATGGTGGCCACGATGTCGCCGAGCTGACCCGTGCGACCCCGTTCGAGCGCGGCGAGCAGCGTGGAATAGCCGCGCAGCGCCGTCGGCGCCACCGGATCGGCCAGACCCTCGTCGCCCACCAGGCCGAGATGGCCCTCACCGAACAACTCGTCCTCGAGACCGAGCAAGCGATGACCCTCGACGGCGAAATGACGACGACGCACGAGCCCCATCGGCTGGCGACCCGTTGCGCGGTAGAAAGGTTCTGCCACCGGTGCGCGCCAGTCGACCACCACGGGCTCGCTGTCGGCGTCGGCCACTGCGAGGCGGCCGATGTGGAAGCTCTCGACCCCCTCGCCCGAGTCGGCCAACCGGTCGATGCGACCGAACACCAACGCAGCATTCCCGAGGTCGAGTTTGGTGAGCCGGTTCAGCAACGCCTCGTCGAAGACATCGCGCTCGTAACGCGCCTGGAAGGTGCCGCCGAGGGTGGCTTCGCTCAGCTCTCGGAGCTTCCAAGCGTCGGAACGACTCTGTTCGAGGCACTGGTAGGCGTGATCGATGTACGCCTGCTCAGCCGCCAGATCGGGGTGCTGCTGCGTCATGGGTCTGGCAATCCTACCGGCCCGCGTCCACAGGCGGACGGCCCAGCGGGCGCTAGCGTGGCCCCGTCATGACGAGCACCGATCCGTCCGCATCGCTTCGTGCGCCGCTGCTGGAGGCTGCACACGGTCGCCCCTCGACGCACACCCCCGTGTGGTTCATGCGCCAGGCCGGTCGCAGCCTTCCCGAGTACCGGGCCATCCGCGGCGACGGCAGCATCCTCGACGCCATCAAACAGCCCGATCTCGCCACCGAGATCACCCTGCAACCGGTGCGCCGATACGGGGTCGACGCCGCCGTGTTGTTCAGCGACATCGTGGTGCCCGCCCATGCCGTCGGGTTCGGCATCGATGTCGCCCCCGGTACGGGCCCGGTCGCCGAGCAGCCGTTCCGCACCGAACACGACCTCGGACGGCTGCGCCCACTCGAACTCTTCGACGTCACCTATGTGCGCGAAACCGTCGCCCAACTCGAACGCGAGTTGCCACCCAGCGTGCCGCTCATCGCGTTCGCCGGTGCTCCGTTCACCGTCGCCAGTTATCTCATCGAGGGGCGCCCGTCGCGCACCTACCGCTACACCAAGCAACTCATGCGCGCCGATCCGCAGTTGTGGCACATGCTGATGGAGCGCCTGGTGCAGCACGCCACCACGTTCATCGGCGTCCAGCTGAGCGCAGGGGCCCGGGCGTTCCAGCTGTTCGATTCGTGGGCCGGTGCCCTCAGCCGCGACGACTACGACGCCTTCGTGGCGCCCTACAGCCGCGAGGTGTTCGCACTGCTCGGCGCGGCCCACCCCGGTGTGCCCGGCATCCACTTCGGTATCGGCTGCGACCACCTGCTCGAGTCGATGCATGCAGCAGCGTCGGCGCGCAGCGTCGGCACGCCGGTGATCGGCCTCGACTGGCGCACCTCCATCACCGACGCCCGCCGCCGGATGGGCAGCGACCTGGTCGTGCAGGGCAACCTCGACCCGGCGCTGGTGCTCGCCGGTGCCGACATCGCACTGGCAGGCGCCGACCACGTGCTCGCCGACAACCGCACCCTCGACCTCCGCCAGCACCCGGGGCACATCTTCAACCTCGGCCACGGCGTGCAGCCCGACACCGACCCAGGTGTGCTTGCTGCCGTCGTCGAGCACGTGCACGAGCGCACCCGACGATGAGCACCCACCCCCACACCCCCGAACACGACCGCATCGGCGTCGTGCTGATGGCCTACGGCACGCCGCGCACCCGCGACGAGATCCTGCCCTACTACACCGACATCCGCCGTGGCCGGGCCCCGTCGCCCGAGCAGCTCGCCGATCTGGTGGCCCGCTACGAGGCGATCGCTCCTCCGGGCAGCGACATCCTGTCGCCGCTGGCAGCGCGCACCGAGGCCCAGCGCGACGCGTTGCAGGCTGCGCTCGACGCCGCGGCACCCGGCCGCTACCAGGTCGAGCTCGGCCTGAAGCATGCGGCCCCGATGATCGAGGCCACGGTGCAACAGTTCGCCGAGCAGGGCTTCCGTCGCCTCGTCGGCATCGTCCTCGCACCCCACTACTCCAGCTACTCGATCGGTCAGTACATCGGCCGGGTGCGGGCAGCGGCCGAACCCCACGGGATCGACGTGGCGGGGGTCGACAGTTGGGCCACCGAGCCCGCGTACATCGACTTCCTCGCCAACGACCTCCGGGCCCGACTGACGGCCATGCCTGCCGACACCAAGGTGCTCTTCACCGCGCACTCGCTGCCTCAGCGCATCATCGACGCCGGCGACCCCTACCCCGACGAGTTGCGGGCCACCGCAGAGGCCGTGGCGGCCGAGGTGGGCCTGGCCGAGTGGAGCCAGTGGGCCATCGCCTGGCAGTCGGCCGGTCGTACACCCGAGCCGTGGCTCGGACCCGACATCTTGCAGGTCATCGACGATCTCGCCGCCAGCGAGTCCGAGTCGACCGAGCGCGGTGTCGTGGTGAGCGCCTGCGGGTTCGTCGCCGATCACCTCGAGGTGCTCTACGACCTCGACATCGAGGCCGCCCACCGAGCCGCTCAGCACGGTCTGGCCTTCGACCGCACCGCCTGCGTGAACGACGACCCGACCGTGATGGCCGCGCTCGCCCGCCGGGTGATCGCCGCCTGAGGGCGGCAGCGATGCAACCGACCGACGGCGCGATGCGGTTCACCGTCGTCGGCGGCGGAATCGCCGGACTGGCTGCTGCGCACCGGCTGCTCACGCGTGCCGCGGCACGCGGGCTCGACGTGGAGGTGACCGTCCGCGAGGCCGAGCCGACCCTCGGTGGGAAGATCCGCACGAGTCCGTTCGCCGGGCTCGACGCCGTCGACGAGGGGGCCGATGCGTTCCTCGCACGCGTGCCGTGGGCCGTCGGGCTGGCCCGCGAACTGGGGCTGGGTGACCAACTGGTGTCGCCCGCCACGGGAAGCGCCGCCGTGTGGTGGAACGGTCTGCAGCCGATTCCCCCCGGCCTGTTGCTGGGCATGCCCACCGACCTCGGGCGTCTCGCCCGCACCCGGCTGATCAGCTGGCCGGGCAAGCTGCGGGCCGCCACCGAGGTGCTCCGGCCGCGTACCCCGATCGACCGCGGCCCAGGTGCCGACTCGATCGGCGCCTATGTGCGCGCCAGGTTCGGCGACGAGGTGCACGAGCGGCTCGTCGATCCGCTGGTGGGCAGCATCTACGCCGCCGATACCGACCGGTTCAGCCTCGCCGCTGTGGCGCAGATCCACGATCTCGCCGCCACCCATCGCAGCGTGCTGCTGGCCGCCAGGCGGCGACCACCGGCTCCCGAGGGGCCGGTGTTCTACGCACCCGCCCAGGGCGTGGGCCAACTCGTCGAGGCCGCGGGCACCGCCATCACGGCACTCGGTGGCACCATTCGCCGCGGCTCCGCTGTGGCACGCCTCGAGCGCGACGAGAAGGGCTGGCGGGTCGACGACGAAGCAGCCGACGCAGTGGTGCTCGCCTGCCCGGCCTGGGCTGCGGCACCGCTGGTGGCGGCCGTCGACGGGTCGTCCGGCAGCACCGCTGCTGGGCTGGCCGCGATCGAGTACGCCGACGTGGCGATGGTGACGATTGCCGTGCCGAAGCGCACCTGGCCCGCCCGGCTCGCCGGCATGAGCGGATACCTGGTGCCGAAACCGGCGCAGCGACTGGTGACCGCAGTGTCGTTCGGTTCACAGAAGTGGGCTCACTGGCAGACGACCGAGTCGGTGGTGCTGCGCATCTCGCTCGGACGCGACGGCCTGCCGGTGATGCATCTCGGCGACGAGCAACTGCTCGAGGCGGCGCTACGCGAGACCGGCGAGCACCTCGGGGTCGCGCTCGAGGCCTCCGCGGTGCGGATCACCCGCTGGCACCGGGCGTTCCCGCAGTACCGCCCCGGCCACCTCGATCGGGTGGCAGCGTTCGAACGGGCACTCCCTGCCGGTTTGGCCCTGGCGGGGGCGAGCTACCACGGCATCGGCATCCCTGCGTGCATCCAGTCGGGGCAGCGGGCCGCCGTCGCGACGCTCGACGCGGCCGTCGATCGGCGACAATGACCGTCATGGAGCAGCCTCGCCGATCGACGACCCGCCGGTGGGGGATGGTGGGCCTCGTGGCCGCGCTGGCTGCATGCGGTGGCGCCGAACCCGCCGCAGTGATCGACGACTACCCGGTGTTCCAGGTGCCCAGCACCACCGTGGCGCCCACCCAGCCCCCGGTCACCGCGGCGCCCGCCACTGCGCCACCCGCCACGGCCGCACCCACCACAGCTCCTGCGCAGACCACCACCTCGACCCCAGTCGACCCGGTCGTCGCGTCGCCTCCCGACACCGTGGTGCTGCCTCAACCGCAGCCGCCACCCGATCCGAAGGCGGCCGAGCCTCGCGTCGAGATCGGCCGGATCGAGATCCCCCGGATCGGGCTCGATGTGCCGATGTTCGAGGGCGTCTCCCTCACCACGCTCGACAACGGTCCCGGGCACTGGCCCGGCACCGCGATGCCCGGCCAGATCGGCAACGTCGTCATCGCCGGTCACCGGGTGAGCCACAGCCGACCCTTCCGCCACATCGATCAACTCCAGGTCGGCGACGAGGTGGTCCTCTCCACCGCCGACGGCCGGTTCGTGTACCTGGTCGCCGGCGCCCAGATCGTCGAGCCCGACGCGTTGCACATCGTCGACCAGACACCCGAGCCCACCGCGACGCTCTTCGCCTGCCACCCGCCCGGCTCCACCCGACAGCGCTACGTGGTCCACCTCGTGCTCCGCACCGATGGCTAGAGCAGCACTTGCCCTCGGGGCCGGATTCTGTGTCGCCCTCTCGCTCCCCCCATGGGGGTTCTGGCCGCTCGCGTTCGCCGGCATCGCACTGTTCGAGGTGGCGCTCGGCGAGGCACCCACCGGACGCGAACGGTTCGTGCGCGGCCTCGTGTTCGGTATCGGCTGGCTGTTCCCCGGGATGGGCTGGATGTGGTTCCTCACGGCACCGGGCTATGTCGTGGCCGGGTTGCTGTTCGCCGCGTTGCACGGCCTCGCGGCGTTCGTGGCCCCGATCGGTCCGTGGCGTGTGATCGGTCGCCCCGCTGCACACGCCGTGGTCGAGGCGCTGCGCCTCGCCGTGCCGTTCGGTGGCGTACCGCTCGCCACCATCGCCATCGGTCAGGCCGGTGGGCCGTTGCTGGGCGTCGCCCGTGTGGGCGGCGTCATCCTGCTGTCGTGGCTCGTGCTGCAGGTGGGCTTCGCGCTGGCGGGTCCGTCGCCGTATGTGCCCGCCATGGTGCGCCGCCACCGGGCCGGTGCACCGCACGGGGCCATCGGGTTCGGCGTGGCCGTCGTGGTGCTGATCCTCGCCGCGGTCGCCCCCACCGGGCACGACAGCGGCCGCACGCTGCGAGTGACGGCGGTGCAGGGCGGCGGGCCACAGGGAACGCTGGCGATCAACTCGAACAGTCGCGACGTCGTCGAGCGTCACCTCGCCGCCACCGCCTCCATTCCCGCCGGGTCGGCCGATCTCGTCGTCTGGCCCGAGAACGTCATCGACGTCGCCCTGTTCGCCGACAGCCCCGAGCGCGCCGAGGTCACCGCCGAAGCGGCACGGATCGGTGCCCCGTTCGCCGTGGGCATCACCGAAGACGTGGCCCCCGGCGAGTTGGGTACCGACCCCGACGGCAGAGGCGGGTTCCTGAACGCCCAGGTGGTGGTTGCCCCCGACGGCGAGGTGGTGAGCCGCTACGACAAGGTGCGGCGCGTGCCGTTCGGCGAATACATGCCCCTGCGCGGCATCCTCACCGCCGTGGGCGCCCCGGTCGACCAGGTGCCACGCGATGCAGTGGCCGGCTCCGGCCCCGCTGTGCTCGACCTCCCCGACGGCACCCGGATGGCGGTGGTGATCTCGTGGGAGGTCTTCTTCGGCAGTCGGGCCCGCGACGGTGTGCGCAATGGCGGCGAACTGGTGCTCAACCCCACCAACGGCTCGAGCTACACGGGCACGATCCTGCAAACACAGCAGGTCGCCTCGAGCCGGCTCCGCGCTGTCGAGTCGGGCCGCTGGGTGGTGCAGGTCGCCCCCACCGGCTTCAGCGCATTCGTCGACCCCGACGGCACGGTGATCGACCGCACCGGCGTGAGCGAGCAGGCCGTCATCAGCCACACCGTGACGTTGCGCGAGGGCAGCACCTGGTACACCACACTCGGCAACGCGCCGTTCCTGATGGCTGCGATCGCGGTGACGGTGCTGTCGATCGTGGCGGCGCGCCGGCTCAGAGTTCGAGCAACACCGTGACCGGGCCGTCGTTCACCAGCTGAACCAGCATCTCGGTGCGGAACCGCCCGGTCGCCACCGTTGCGCCCTGCTCACGCAAGCGGGCCACCACGGCCTCGACGAGCGGCTCGGCCTGTTCGGGGCGGGCCGCAGCGATCCAACTCGGTCGTCGGCCCGCCGAGGTGTCGCCGTAGAGGGTGAACTGGCTCACCACCAGCACGGCACCCACCCCACCGTCGGCCTGCACATCGGCCAGCGAGCGGTTCATCACCCCGGATGCGTCGTCGACCACACGCAACGTCCAGATCTTGTCGGCCAACTTGCGGGCGGTCGCCTCGGTATCGGTGTGAGTGACACCCACCAGCACGCACAGGCCTGCACCGATGGCGCCCACCTGTTCGCCCGCCACCGTCACGGCCGCCTCGGTCACGCGTTGCACCAGTCCTCGCACGAGCACCGATCCTGTCAGGTGCGCCAGACTGGACCGATGATCGAACTGCACGCAGGAGAGGCCACCGCACTCGTCAGCCCGGTCGACGGCGGCCGGATCGCCGCGCTGCGCGTCGGCGGGTTCGACCTGCTCGTCACCGGCGACTCGTCGTCGAACCCGTTGCACTGGGGCAGCTACCCGATGGTGCCCTACGCCGGGCGCATCCGGCGCGGGCGGTTCAGCTTCGCGGGCCGCGAGCACCACCTGCCCATCAGCCTGCCACCGCACGCCATCCACGGGTCGGGGTTCACCAGCCGATGGGATGTACTCGACGCCGGCCTCGACCACGCCGAACTCGAGACCGACCTCACCTGGTCGCTCGGCGGGCGGGCGCACCAGCACATCCAGCTCACGCCCGACGCAGTGGTGTGCGTGCTCACCGTCGTCGCCGGTGGCGAGGCCATGCCGGTCACCATCGGCTGGCACCCCTGGTTCATGAAGCCCACCGCCGACCGGCTCGCCTGTGCTGCGATGTACCAGCGCGACGCCGACGGCATCCCCACCGGCGAACTGGTCGACCCGCCCGCCCGGCCGTGGGACGACTGCTTCGTGCGCCCCATCGGGCCACTCCAGCTGCACTATCGCCTCCCGGGTCGCCGGGCGCTCGGGCAGGAATCGGGCCTCACGGTCACCGTGTCGAGCGACTGCGACCACTGGGTGATCTACGACCGACCCGAGCACGCCACCTGCGTCGAACCGCAGTCGGGGCCGCCCGACGCAGCCAACCTCGGGCTCGCCACCGTGCTCGCTCCGGGCGAGTTCCTACAGCGCTCCATGACGATCAGCTGGCTACCCGCCGGTAGCCTCTGATCCCATGTCCGACCGCCCCTCCGGCTCGTCATCCGCCCGGGCGCGGGTCCTCGATCCCGATGCTCCGTTGCGCATCGCCTACCTCACCTACCGCGGCAAACCCCATGTCGGCGGCCAGGGGGTGTACACCCGGCACCTCACCAAGGCGCTCGTCGATCTGGGCCACGAGGTGGAGGTGTACGGCGGCCAGCCCTACCCGGTGCTCGACCCGCGCGTGACGATGCACCAGCTGCCCAGCCTCGACCTGTGGAACGACTACTACCCGGGCCGCATGCCGGCCTACTGGGAGCTGAAGACCAAGGCCGACTGGATCGAGACAGGCCAGCACGTGCTGGGCAGGTTCGGCGAGCCGCGGGCATTCAGCGTGCGGGCCCGCGAACAGCTCGAGCGCCGGGTGCGCGACTTCGACCTGGTGCACGACAACCAGTGCCTCGGCTACGGCATCCTCGACATCGAGAAGATGATCCCCACGATCGTCACGCTCCACCACCCCATCACCCGCGACCGGGCGCTCGAGATGGAGCACACCAAGAACCGTCGCAAGCGCCGCAGCATCGGCCGCTGGTACTCGTTCGTGAACATGCAGGGCAAGGTCGCCAGCCAGATGCCGCGCATCGTCGTGGTCAGCGAGAACAGCATCAAAGACATCCACGCCGACATGAAGGTGAGCCTCGACCGGATGCGCCTGGTGCCGGTCGGCGTCGACCCCGAGCTGTTCACGCCATTGCCGAACATCGCCCGCACCCCTGGCCGCCTCATCACCACCGCCTCGGCCGATGTGGCCCTGAAGGGGCTCAGCTATCTGCTCGAAGCGATGGCCAAGCTGCGCACCGAACGCGACATCACGCTCACCATCATCGGCAAGCCCAAGGCCGGCGCCAGCGCCGATCTGATCGACCAACTCGGCCTACGCCCGCACATCCAGTTCGTGTCGGGTGTGCCCGACGAACGCATCGTCGAGCTGTATGCCGAAGCCGAACTGGCCGTGGTGCCCAGCCTGTACGAAGGGTTCAGCCTGCCCGCCATCGAGGCGATGAGCACCGGAATCTGCCTGGTGGCAACCGACGGCGGCGCGCTGCCCGAGGTGACCGGCACCGACGGCGACACGGTGTTGCAGTGCAAGGCAGGCGACGCCGACGCGCTGGCTGCTGCGCTGCGCCGTGGTCTCGACGACGCCGAACTCCGGGCTCGCGTCGGCGAGGCCGGCCGCAAGCGGGTGGTCGAGCGGTGGAGCTGGAGGCACTGCGCCCAGCTCACCGTCGATCAGTACCGCGAAGTGCTGGCCATGCCGCACAACATCGACAAACTGCGCCGCAACGGCAGGCTCTGAGCAGTGCTCACCATCCGTTTCGACCGGCTGGGCGTGCGCCCGGGCGATCTGGTCCTCGATGCCGGTGCCGGCTTCGGCCGTCATGCATTCGAGTTGGCCCGCCGCGGAGCCAACGTGGTGGCACTCGACTACGCAGCCGACGAGGTGGTGGCCACCCGCGGCACCTTCGGCGCCATGGTCGAGGCGGGCGAGATCCCCGTCGAACGCTATGTGGGGGTGCTGCGCGGCGACGCCACCACGCTCAGCTTCGCCGACGACACGTTCGACCGGGTGATCACCAGCGAAGTGCTCGAGCACATCCAGGCCGACGTCGATGCGATCGCCGAGTTCGTGCGTGTGCTGAAGCCCGGCGGCACCTTCGCCGCCACGGTGCCCACCTGGTACCCCGAGAAGATCAACTGGATGCTCAGCGACGAGTACCACGCACCCAAGAGCGTGGGCGGGCACGTGCGCATCTACACGGCCACCGAACTGAAGGCGAAGCTGCGCAGTGCCGGGCTCACGGTCACCGGGTCGCACCACGCGCACGCGCTGCACTCGCCGTACTGGTGGCTGAAGTGCGCCGTCGGCCCGCGCCGCGACGACGTAGGCGCGGTGAACGCCTACAAGCGCCTGCTCGAATGGGAGATCATGGAGCGACCCCGATCGCTGGCTCTGCTCGAGCGAGGGCTGGCCCCGGTGCTGGGCAAGAGCTTCATCGTCTACGGGGTGAAGCGATGAACCGCCGGGCGCAGGTGAGCGTGCCGCATCTCGAGGGTGTGCTCAGCGCCGACGAGGTGATCGTGAGCGCCGAGTGGATCGCCGGGCTCCAGGTTCCATCAGGGATGATCCCGTGGTGGCCCGGCGGTCACTGCGATCCCTGGAACCACGTCGAGACGGCCATGGCGCTCGATGTGGCGGGCTTCCACACTGAGGCCGAGCGCGCCTACGACTGGCTGGCCGACATGCAGCGCGACGACGGCAGCTGGTGGAACTACTACCTGCCCGACGGTTCGGTGGAAGAGGCCAAGCTCGACACCAACGTGTGTGCGTACGTGGCCACCGGGGTGTGGCACCACTGGCTGTGCACCCGCGACCGAGCCTTCGTCGACCATCTCTGGCCGGTGGTCGAGCGCGCGATCGACTGGGTGCTCGGTATGCGCCGGCCCGACGGCACGGTGCTGTGGGCCTGCACCGAGTTCGATCGACCGTGGGACTATGCCCTCCTCACCGGGTCGGCCAGTATCGCCCACGCCCTCGAGTGCGCGGTCCAGTTGGCCGAGCTGGCACTGTCACCCCGCCCCGACTGGGCCGAGGCGGCCGATGTGCTCACCCTCGCCATCACCGACCGGCCCGAGGCGTTCGAACCCAAGCAGCGTTGGGCGATGGACTGGTACTACCCCGTGCTCACGGGCGCGCTCAGCGGCGAGGCCGCGAAGGCGCATCTGGCCGAGCGCTGGGACGAGTTCGTGATGGACGGCCGCGGGGTGCGCTGTGTGAACGACGAGCCGTGGATCACAGCGTCGGAGACCGCCGAGTGCGCCATCGCCCACGCGGCCATCGGCGACCTGACCACAGCCACCGACCTCGTGGCCTGGACCCGGTCGCACCGGTTGCCGAGCGGCGCCTACTGGACCGGCATCGTCTACCCGACGATGGAGCGCTTCCCGTTCGAGGAGACGAGCGCCTACACCGCAGCGGCCGTCATCCTGGCCGCCGACGCCATCACGCACGCATCGCCGGCTGGGCACCTGTTCGCGCCCCGCGCTGCCCGGCACGGGTGAACTGCATCACGCCGTCGTCGAGCGGCGCGGTTCGGAACAGCTTCTTGTCGCGCCCGTAGTCCTGCGGGTTGATCCACGGTTCGCGGTCGCCCTGCTTCGGGAAACGGTGCATCTCGCGCTGCATGTACCCGGCCGAGAAGTCGTCGATCCACGGGCGGGCGGGCATGGTGCGGTCGTGGGGGCGCAGCCGCGGCGTGCACTGCTGGGTGCCGGTGTTGCGCATGTGGTTCAGCAGGCGGCACACGTACTCGCAGGTGAGGTCGGCACGCAGCGTCCACGACGCGTTGATGTAGCCGAACGAACTCGCCAGATTGGGCACGTCGCTGTAGGCGAACCCCTTGTAGGTCCAGGTGTCGGCGAAGTCGATCGCCTGGCCGTCGACGGTGAACTGCACCTCGCCGAGGGTCACCATCTGCAGGCCGGTGGCGGTGACGATGATGTCGGCGTCGAGGTGTTCGCCCGACTCCAGTTCGATGCCGGTCTCGTCGAAGGTGCGGATGTGGTCGGTCACCACCGAGGCCGTACCCGCCGAGATGGCCTTGAACAGGTCGCCGTTCGGCACCAGGCACAGGCGCTGGTCCCACGGGTTGTACGCGGGCGTGAAGTGCTTGTCGACGTCGTAGCCGGCGGGGAGTTCCTTGCGGGCCTTGTCGATGAGGTACTGCTTCACCTTCTCGGGCTTGGTGCGGGTGCGACGGTAGATGAGTTGTTGCATCCGCACGTTCTTCGCCCGGGTGACGGCATAGGCGGTGCGGTCGGGCAGCACCTTGCGCAGCAGATGGTTCACCTTGTCGACATCGGGCCCGCTGGCCACGTAGGTGGGCGAGCGCTGCAGCATGGTCACGTGCGCTGCGGTGCCGGCCATGGCAGGCACCAGGGTCATCGCCGTGGCACCCGAGCCGATCACCACCACGCGCTTGCCGGCGTAGTCGAGGTCGTCGGGCCACTGCTGCGGGTGCACGATCTGGCCACGGAAGCGGTCGCGGCCGGGGAACTCGGGGGTGAATCCGCCCTTGTAGGAGTAGTAGCCCGAGCACATGAACAGGTAGCCGCAGGTGAACGTCACGGTGTCGTCGGTGTCGGCGCGTTGCGCCGTGACGGTCCAGCGCGCGTCGGCGGTGCTCCACTCGGCGGTGCGCACCAGGTGCTGGAAGCGGATGTGGCGGTCGATGCCGTACTCGGCCACCGTCTCGCGCAGGTACGACATGATCGACGGACCATCGGCGATCGACTTGTCGGCCTTCCACGGCTTGAACGAGTACCCGAGCGTGTGCATGTCGCTGTCGGAGCGCACACCGGGATAGCGGAACAGGTCCCACGTCCCGCCGATGTCGGCACGCCCTTCGAGGATCAGGTAGCTGCGATCGGGGCAGAGCGTCTGCAGGTGGTACCCGGCACCGATACCCGAGATTCCGGCACCGACCACGATCACGTCGACATGTTCCATGGCACCGAACCGTAGCCGTGCTCACCGACCTCCGCCCCAGCGCGTGTCGACCTCGGGCCCTCCCACCGCCGCACCTCCGCACGCGTCGGGCTGGCATCATGGCCGCATGTCGTTGCCCACCACCGCTCACCTCCGATCGCTCGCCGATGCCGCACTCGCCGCCTGCGGCGCCGCACCCCTCGGAACGGGGCCGCTCACGGCCCGAACGCCCATCACCGGAACGACGCTCGGTGGTCTGTCGGCATCCTCCGACGTCGACCTGGCCATCGAACAGGCCGACGCTGCGTTCCGTGAGTGGCGCACGGTGCCCGGGCCGGTGCGCGGCGAACTGGTGCGCCGCTTCGGCGAGGAACTGCGCCGCCACAAGGACGACCTCGCCACGCTGGTGCAGCTCGAAGCAGGCAAGATCCGCAGCGAGGCACTGGGCGAGGTGCAGGAGATGATCGACATCTGCGACTTCGCCGTGGGCCTGAGCCGCCAGCTGCACGGCCTCACCATCGCCAGCGAGCGCCCCGATCATCGGTTGATGGAGCAGTGGCACCCCTACGGCCCGGTGGCCGTCATCACCGCGTTCAACTTCCCGGTCGCCGTCTGGAGCTGGAACGCCGCGCTGGCCGTGGTGTGCGGCAACAGCGTCGTCTGGAAACCGAGCGATCTCACCCCGCTCACCGCGCTGGCCACCCAGGCGATGTTCGACCGGGCGGCCGCCTCGATCGACGCACCCGCGCACCTGGCTCAGGTGGTGCTGGGCGACGCCTCGGTGGGTTCAGCGTTGGCGGCCAGCCACCACGTGCCTCTCGTCAGCGCCACCGGCTCCACGGCGATGGGCGCCAAGGTGGCCCCGGTCGTGGCGGCCCGGTTCGGTCGGGCGATCCTCGAACTCGGCGGCAACAACGCGGCCATCGTGGCCTCGTCGGCATCGCTCGACCTGGCGGTGCGCGGTATCACCTTCGCTGCGGCCGGAACGGCCGGGCAGCGGTGCACCACACTGCGCCGCCTCATCGTGCACCGCAGCATCCACGACGAACTGATCGGCCGGCTCGGCACTGCGTTCGGCTCGCTGCCGGTGGGCAGCCCGCTCGGGGCGGGCACCCTGGTGGGGCCGCTCGTCACCACAGCGGCATACCAACGCATGGCCGATGCGCTCGCCACGGCACAGGCCGACGGCGGCGCCGTGGCGGTAGGCGGCGAACGGCTGCTGGTCGACGCAGCGCCCGACGCGGCCTACACCCGGCCGGCGCTGGTGACCATGCCTGCGCAGACCGAGATCGTCCGCACCGAGACGTTCGCGCCCGTGCTGTACGTGCTGGCCTACGACGACTTCGACGAAGCGATCGCGCTGCAGAACGGTGTGCCCCAGGGCCTGGCCAGCAGCATCTTCACCAACGACCTGCGCGAGGCCGAGCGGTTCGTCGCCGCCGACGGCAGCGACTGCGGCATCGCCAACGTGAACATCGGCCCCAGCGGCGCCGAGATCGGCGGGGCGTTCGGCGGCGAGAAGTCGACCGGTGGCGGCCGCGAG
Organism: Acidimicrobiaceae bacterium; assembly: GCA_040380855.1. GTDB lineage: Bacteria > Actinomycetota > Acidimicrobiia > Acidimicrobiales > Ilumatobacteraceae > VFMC01. The sequence continues at coordinate 98,510 of JBEIIG010000001.1, forward strand.
AGCGGAAGCGACGCGTGGAAGGCCTACATGCGCCGGGCCACCAACACGATCAACTACGGCACCACCCTCCCCCTCGCCCAAGGCGTCGAATTCGGCTGACCCCCATCTCCAGGCTCCGTGAGCGTGCGCCACCACCAGGGTGGCCACCGCTCACGAATCTCCAGGCTCCGTGAGCCTGGACCACGACCACCGTGGCCGCCGCTCACGAAGCGGGGAGGCGGGGTGGGATCAGTCGACGCGGCGGAGGATGCGCAGGCTGCCGGTGGCGCTCTCGAGGCGGAACCGGCCGCTCTGCAGGGCGGGCAGGAAGATCTGCTCGTAGGGCGGGCGGCCACCATCGGCCGGGTCGGGGAACACGTCGTGGATGGCCAGGATGCCGCCCATCGCGAGGTGCGGCATCCAGCCCTCGTAGTCGAGCCGGGCCGGCATCTCGCCGTGGCCACCGTCGATGAAACAGAACGACAGCGGGGTGGTCCAGTGCCGGGCCACCGCGGGCGACTGGCCCACGACAGCGATCACCTCGTCCTCGAGGCCCGCTTCGTAGATGGTGAAGCGGAACACGGGCAGGGTGTCCATCCGCCCGAGCCGCGGGTCGACCAGCGATGCGTCGTGGTGCTCCCAGCCGGCCTGGTTCTCTTCGCTGCCGCGGTGGTGGTCGACGGCGAACAGCACCGTGGCGCACTGCCGCGCCGCGGCGCCGAGCCACACGGTCGACCGGCCGCAGTACGAGCCGACCTCGAGGAACGGCAACCCGGGCAGCAGCGTTCCGGCCGCCACGGCGGCGTCGTACAGTGCGTCGCCCTCGTGGGGCGGCATGAACCCTTTGGCCGAAACTGCCTGGGCGCGCAGGAACGGGTCGATGCCGGGTTGGCCGGCGGTCACCAGCCGTCCCAGTGGATGATCGTGTCGGCCGGCGGACGCACGGCCGGCTTGAAGTCGGTGCCCTTGGTGTAGGCCAGCGGGCTCATGCAGATCTGCTGCACCTGGTCGAACGGGATGCCCAGCACGTCGGCGGCTGCCTGCTCCATCATCAGGTGCACGGTGGTCCAGCAGGTGCCGAGGCCACGGGCCCGGGCGGCGAGCATGAAGCTCCACATGGCCGGCATCACGTTGGCACCGATCGACGCGGTCATCATCGCCGGCGCGTTGTCGATACGACCGAAGGTGCACGGGATGACGATCGCGGGTGCATCGCCCATGTGCTCGCCGAGGAAGTCGGCCGAGTCGGCGCTGCGCTGCTGCTGGGCGTTGGCGTCGGCCTCTCCCTTGTCGATCGAGCGGATGTAGACGCCGTCCATCGACGAGTAGATGCCGTAGCACTGGCGGTAGATCTCGCCGAGGGCCTTGCGCTTTGCCTCGTCGCGCACCACGACGAACTGCATCGTCATGTTGTTCGACCCACTGGGCGACTGCATCGCCAGTTCGACGCATTCGCGGATGACCTGATCCTCGACCGGTCGGTCGAAGTCGAGGCGCTTGCGCACGGCGCGGGTGGTGGACAGCAGTTCGTCGGGTGACAGCGGGAGCAGAGCCATGGCCGGGAACCCTACTGCCGGCACAATCGACCGTGCGCACGGTGCTCACCGGATGCGAGACTGCACGCATGCAGAGCGCGCTCGACGACCTGATGGCCCTGCTCGACCTCGAGGTGATCGAGGTGAACCTGTTCCGGGGCCGCTCGCCCGACGAGAACCGCCAGCGGGTGTTCGGCGGGCAGGTGGCCGGCCAGGCCCTCGTGGCCGCCACCCGCACCGTCGAGACCGACCGACTGGTGCACTCGCTGCACGCCTATTTCCTGCGACCGGGCGACCCGACCACCCCCATCCTCTACGAGGTCGACCGCATCCGCGACGGCAAGAGCTTCACCACCCGACGTGTGGTGGCCATCCAGCACGGCAAGGCGATCTTCAACCTGCAGGCCAGCTTCCATGTGGCCGAGGCAGGGCCCGATCATCAGATCGCGATGCCCGACAATGTGCCGCCTCCCGAGAGCCTGCCCGATTTCAAGACCCGCATGGCCCCGTACAAAGAGCAGATGGGCGAGTGGTACGACCGGCCGCGACCGATCGACTTGCGCCATGTCGACGGCGATCCGTTCAGCCGTCGGGGCAAGCCCTCGACCAACCAGAAGGTGTGGATGCGCGCCGACGGCGTGCTGCCCGACGACCCCACCCTGCACGCCTGCATCGTCACCTACGCCAGCGACATGTCGTTGCTCGACACCACGGTGATGCCGTTCGGCATGAGTTGGGACACCCCGGGGATGCAGATGGCGAGCCTCGACCACGCGATGTGGTTCCACCGCCCGTTCCGCGCCGACGACTGGCTGCTGTACGACCAGAGCGCCATCTCCACCGGCAGCGCACGCGGGTTGGCCGGTGGGGCCATCTTCACCAGCGACGGCACGCTGGCAGTCACGGTGGTGCAGGAGGGACTCGTGCGGGTCGGCCAGGGTCGCGCGTGACCGGTCGACGCACCACGTACCTGTCCGCGGCGTTGGCAGCCGCCGTCGCGCTCGTGGCCGCTGGGTGCGGCGACGACGGCCGTGAACCGATCGCCACCGGCCCGGCGGTCACGTTCGCCACCTCGAGCACGGCTGCGCCCAGCACCGCGCCCGAGACCCAGCCGACGTCGCCCGAAACCCAACCCTCCAGCACGGCACCGGTCGCCACCGACACCCCCACGACGGTGCCCCTCGGCGATCCGGTGGTGGCGTTCGAGTCGATCGGAGCCTTCGACCAACCCGTCGACCTCGCCTGGCGTGCCGACGACCCGGCGCTCTACATCGTCGAGCGCACCGGCCGTGTCGTGCCCGTGCGCGACGGCGCCGCGGGTGCACCGGTGCTCGACATCACCGACCTCACCGAGGGTCGGGGCGAACAGGGCCTGCTCGGCCTCACGTTCAGCCCCGACGGGGCCATGGCCTATGTGAACCACACCGACGACGGCGGCGACACCGTGATCGCCGAATACGCCGTGGGCGCCGACGGCACCTTCGACCCCGCCAGCCGTCGGGTGTTGATCACCATCGAGCAACCGTTCCCCAACCACAACGGCGGCAATGTGGCGATCGGTCCCGACGGGATGCTGTACATCGGCATGGGCGACGGCGGCGCGGCCGACGACCCGTTGCGCGCCGCACTGAACGTGAGCAGCCTGCTGGGCAAGATCCTGCGCATCGATCCGGCCCAGCGCGACGGTCAGCCCTACGGCATCCCGGCCGACAACCCGTTCGTCGGTGTCGACGGCGCCCGCCCCGAGATCTGGGCGGTCGGGTTGCGCAACCCGTGGCGCTTCTCGTTCGACAGCGTCACCGGCGACCTCTGGATCGGCGACGTGGGCCAGAACGTGCTCGAGGAGATCGACGTCGCCTGGGCCGCCGATGGAGGCGGACGGGGCATGAACTTCGGCTGGAGCGCCTGGGAGGGCAGCCAGCGCTACAACGCCGATCAACCCGAGCAAGGGGCCACACCGCCGATCTACGAGTACGAGCACGGCGACGCCGGCTGCTCGGTGAGTGGCGGCGCGGTGTACCGCGGTACTGCCGTCGCCGCGCTCGCGGGATGGTACGTGTTCGCCGACTTCTGCAGCGGGTACGTCTCCGGTCTGCGCATCGCCGACCGGACCGTCGCGGCCTCGCTCACCCTCGGCCAGGTGTCGTCGGCGGCCGCTGTACGCAGCGGGCCCGACGGCGAGCTCTACGTCGTGTCGATCGAGGGACCGGTCAGCCGGATCGTGCCGGGCTGACCCGCTCGAATCGAATCAGGCGCCGTTCGGGCGAGGTCTCGACGAGGCGCACCTGCACGGCCTCGCCCGGCTCGACACCGTCGGTGGCCACACGGGCCACCACAGCCACGTCGCACAGCTGGATGCGGGCGCCGCGTTCGTCGAAGTCGGTGACGACGGCTTCGAACACCTCGCCGACGCGCTCTTGCAGCACCACTGCTTCGACGAGGTCGAGCACGGTGCGGTCGAGACGGTTGCTGGTGGTGTCGGCACGCTCCATCACGGCCGGCAGCTCGACGAACGCCGCCTGCACGTCGTCGGGTACCGGTCGGCCGTTGGCGACGGCCAACGAGGCGAGCACGACTGCCCGGTCGGCGAGTCGGCGCAGCGGCGCGGTGGCGTGCACGTAGGTGGCAGCCATCGCCGAGTGCCAGGGCACCACGCCCTCACGGAAGGGCACGTAGCGGGCGGCCCCACCAGCCCGGCGGATGGCCAGCATGAACGCCGCGTGACGTGGCTCGTCGGCTCGCAGGGTGCGTTCCACCTCGGCCAACGACCACGCCCGCGGCCAGTCGATGCGCAGCGCGCGTGCCGTGTGCCGTAACCGGCGGATGCGCCGCTCGTCGGGCGCGTCGAGCACGCGGTACAACCCCGTACGCGCCTCGTAGAGTGCGGCCGCGACAGCCAGGTTCGTGGCCAGCGAGAGCGACGCGTTGTGTGCTTCCACCTCCACCTTCGGCCGGTAGGCGATGCGGTACCCGCCGTCGGACCGCAGCACCTCCTGCTCGGGCGGTTCCACCCGTGCAGCGCCGCGACCCGCGTCGCCCACCGCCATCCGGCGCGCGAACTCGGCCAACTCGGGCGGCAGGTCGGCAGCAGTAACGGTCTCGTAGCCCAACTTGGCGCGGCTGTGCACCAACGCTCGCTCGACACCGTCGAGGCGGGGGGTGCCGGTGTCGTCGAGTCGAACGACGAACACCACCGCCGGTCGTGGCCCGTCGGGCAGCAGGCTCGCCGCGCCCTCCGACAACTCGGGCGGATACAACGGGGTCTTGCCGTCGGGCGCGTACATGGTGGCGCCCCGCTGCCAGGCCTCGCGATCGAGCGGGTCGCCGGGCTGCACGAACCAGCCGACATCGGCGATGGCGTAGCGCAGCACCAGGTCGGGGCCGCTCGTCTCGATGCAGAAGGCCTGGTCGAGATCGGTCGAGCTGGCCGGATCGAGCGTGACGAACGGCAGGTCGGTGCGGTCGATGTGCTCGCTTCCGACGGCCAGCCGCCGCGCCCGGGTGGCCGCGGCGATCACCTCGGCCGGGAACTGCTCGGGGATCCCCAACTCGCGACGCAGGCGAACGATGCCCTCGTCGATCTCGCGCGAGTGCGCCGCCGAGGTGAGCATCAACGACCCTCGAACACCGGCGGCCGCTTCTCGAGGAAGGCCCGCACCCCTTCTCGATGATCGGCGGTGGTGAACAGGTTCGCCAGCGTGGCGCTGACCCAGGCGCCGAGATCGTTCCAGTCGGGGTCGAGCGCACGCCGCAGGCCCACCTTCAACTGCTGCACGGCCAACGGCGGGTTGGAAGCAATGCGGGCTGCAAGCGCGTGGGCCGTGGGCACCAGGTCGTCGTGGGCCACCACACGGCTCACCAGCCCGGCGGCGTGTGCGGCGGCAGCGTCGATCACATCGCCGGTGAACAACAGCTCGGCGGCTCGTTCGCGGCCCACCAACTGGGCGAGGCGACCGATCCCGGCCACATCGCTCACCAACCCGCGCAGCACGAACAGCTCGCCGAACCTGGCGCGCTCGCTGGCCACCCTGATGTCGGCCATCATCGCCAACTCCATACCCCAGCCCACCGCAGCGCCGTTCACCGCTGCGACGACGGGAAGGTCGCAGTGCAACAGCGCGTCGGCCGCAGGGGTGAGGCGTGGTGTGCGGTCACCTGTGCCGAGCGGCGCCTTGCCCTCAGCACCCCCACCCATCACCTGACGCACGTCGTCACCGCTGCAGAAGGCCGGGTCGGCTCCGGTGATCACGAGGCAGCGAGCACCCGTCGCAGGCGCCTCGCGTACCAGCCGTTCGAGGTCGGCGTACATGCCCCAGGTGAGGGCATTGCGTGCCTCGGGCCGGTTCAGTGTGATCGTGCCGACGTGGTCGTCGCCGAGGTGCCACAGGACGTCGCTCATGTGCGGCGACCCTAGTGGTGATGGTGCGACAGGTGCTTCACGGCGCCGCGCCACGCACGCTTTGCGTCGACGACCGGGGCAAGTGCGTCGGCGCACCGGTCGGTGGCATCGGCAGCCCGAGCCGCCAACCAACCCAGGGCGAACCAGGCGTGCGGCTGACGGTCGACCACGCTGCGATAGGCCGCCGCCGCCACCGTCACGTCGTTCAACGTGCCCAAGGCCTCCTGTGCCGGGATGAGCACATCGAGGTAGGTCCGCACCCGTTTGCGTTTGAACAGTGGCGCGGCGAGCTCGGTGAGGTAGCGCAACCGCTTCAGTTGCCGGCGCAACCGGTGCCGCTCGTCGGCGTCGAGTTCGGCGAACCGCGCGCCGTGCGATGCGACGGCGTGATGGAGGTGGTCGAGGCGAGCCACCACGGCCGCCATCAGGTCGGCGTCGTCGACCGCTGGCTCGGCAGTCGCGCCATGGGCGAAGTCGAGCAGATCGAGCAGCAGCCCCGTGAACGCGGCACCGCGCAGCAGGCCGATCGCGTCGACTCCCTCGGCCTTCGGGAACACCACCGGGGGTGCACCCGCAGCATGCAGTTCGTCGGCCCACCGGGCCACCACCACCTCGCGGTCGCGAACAGCACCGAGGTCGGCGAACACCTCGGCGAGACGCGAACCGAACGACGGATCGACCCCGGGGGTCGTCGGGCCGAGTTCGCGCAGCACCGTGCGGAGCTTGCGGATGCCCACGCGCACCTGATGCACGTACTCGTGCCCGCCGTCGGTCGCCGTGCCCGCAGCAGCGGCGCCGGCGTTGCCGATCACCTGCACCAGGCAGACGCGCACCAGTTCGCGGGTGGCGGCATCGACCGACATCGTGGCGTCGAGTTCAGCCCGCGGGGCACGCACCAGGATGCTCGGCGCTGCCGCAACACCACCGTCGAACCACAGCCCGTGCCGCACCACCCACCGCCGCGCCAGCGCGACGAGCGCCGACGGGGCGCCCCGTTCGAGCGTGAGCCGCAGCACCGATGTATCGGGCCGCCGTTCGCACATCAGACGCACCACACCGCCGCGCACCCGCGCCGTGCGCGTGCGCAGCCACACGCCCTCGACGAACTCGGCGTCGGCCCGGTTCCTGCCCGCAACCTGGGTGTCGACGGCGTCGACACGTGACGGAGGGATCCGCAGGACGATCTCGAACGAGGGGTCGTGCGGTGCGGCCATCAGCGCGACCGGGCAGTGTTCAGCGACGGGCTCCCATGAACATGCCCTTCAGCGCGTCGTAGTGCTCGATGCAGTGCCCGGCACCCAGCACCACGGCCTCGAGCGGCATGTTCGACATCTTCACCGGCACCTGGGTCTCGCGCTCGATACGTGCCGCCAGGCCGCGCAGCAGACCGCCACCACCGACCAGATACATCCCCCGCACCAGGAAGTCCTGCGCCAGTTCGGGCGGCGCCTTGGCGAGGCAGCGCACCACCGACGACACGATGCTGCTCACCACGTCGTCGATCGCGAACCGGATCTCCTCAGGCGTGAGCACGACCGTCTTCGGCAGGCCGGTCATCAGATCGCGGCCACGCACCTCGGCCTGGTTCTCGTCGGCTGTCGGCTCGGCCGAACCGATGGCCATCTTCACTTCCTCGGCAGTGCGCTCGCCCACAGCGATGCCGTGCTCGCGGCGAACATAGCTCTGGATGGCGGCGTCGATGTCGAAACTGCCGACGCGTACTGCCTCGAGCGCCACGATGCCACCGAGACTGATGACGGCGGTCTCGCTGGTACCGCCGCCGATGTCGATCACCATGTTGCCGACGGGTTCGTCGATGGGCAGGTCGGCGCCGATCGCGGCGGCCATCGGCTGTTCGAGCAACTGCGCATCGGCGGCGCCCGCACGGCGCGCTGCGTCGGTGACGGCTCGGCGCTCGACCTCGGTGATGGCCGACGGCACGCAGATCACCACCTTCGGCCGGGTGAAGCGGCTCACACCGACGCGCTGCAGCAGCAGGCGGATCATCCGCTCGGTGATCTCGAAGTCGGTGATCGCACCGCCACGCAGTGGCCTGACCGCAACGATGTAGCCCGGGGTGCGGCCGATCATCTGCCATGCCTCGCGACCGGTGGCCAGCACCTCGCCGGTCTGGCGGTTGAGGGCGATGACCGAGGGCTCGTTCAGCACGATGCCCTTGCCCTTCATGTACACGAGCGTGTTGGCCGTGCCGAGGTCGATGGCGAGGTCGCGAGCCATCAGGTGCGGTCCTGCTCGTGGCGCCGGGCCCGGTCCATCACGTCGCGGCGGGCCTCGGGCGACAGCGCATCGATGTGGCGGCGGAACGAGGCCATCCCGTCATCCTGACGCGGACGACGGCGCGTTCCCAACAGGGCCGCTGCAGCAAGGACGAGCACGACGACGACGGAGATACCGGCAGCCACGGTCAGGTGCCCCGAACCGTCGGTACCGAGGCGGGGTCGACGAGATCGTGGGCTCCGGTGCCCCAGTCCGAACCCCCACCGTCGTGGCCGCCCGCCCAGGTCTCGTGCTTCCAGATGGGGGCACTGGCCTTCAGTGCGTCGATGGCGTAGCGAGCGGCCTCGAACGCCTCGGGGCGATGCGGCGCGCTGACCACTGCGATGACCGAACTCTCGCCGAGTTCCAGCCGACCGGTGCGGTGCAGCAACACGATCCGGCCCGTCTCGGGCCAGCGTTGGCGAACCTCGGAGGCGATGGCTGCGAACGAGGCTTCGGCCTGTTCGGTGTAGGCCTCGTAGACCAGGTACTGCACCTCGTCGCGCAGTACCCCGGCTTCGTCGACGGCGTGATCGCGCACGGTGCCGCTGAACAGCACGACCGCACCACACCGTGGCGACACCGACCACTCGTACGCCGCTGCGATGGGCAACTCGCCGTCGGTGAGCCCAATCCAGGTGTCGGTGTGGTCAGGCGGCTGCACATCGTGCATCGTAGCCGCCGTTCCTCCATCCGGGCAGGGGCGACCCCCGCGGCCGCAGGTCGATGGCTACGCTCGCGCTTTTGTGGAGCGAGGCGACCGACGAGACGGGTCATGGGACGGAGATCCCGACGACCGCGACGAGTCGCCCGGCGGCTACCCGCCTGCACCGCTACCGGCACATGAGCGGGCCTGGCGGCACCCGTCCGAACTCGGTCAGGCCCAGTGGGCAATGTCCGAGCCTCCGCTGGTGATCGGACGCGGTCTCGTCGTCGCCACGGGTGTGTTCGGCACCCTGCTCGGACTCGCAGTGCTCTGGATGCTCGTCCCCATCGGGTTCGACACGCCGCACCGCGCCCAGAGTGCCGCGCCTGGGGTCACCCGTTCCGACGAGGTGTTGCCGAATCCGGGTGCCGGGTCGGCCCCGGCGTCGGCGTCGGACGTCGCAGCCTTCGCTGCCGAACCCGTCGTCACCCTGCCGGCCGAGCGGGTGCCACCGAACACGCTCGTGCTGGCGGCCGACTCGCCGGCGTCGGCCGGCGGTGGCGTCGAGACCGACGAACCCACACGCCCCGAGGCCGTGGTAGTGATGGTCGAGGGGTCGTCGTTCATGCTCACCACGGCTGCAGCCGTCACCAGCGACGACGAGGTGGTCGACGAAGTCGCCGTGTCCGACACCAGCGATGACTTGCAACTGGCCACGGTGGTGGCGGTCACCCAGGGAGTCGCCATGCTCGCCCCGTCCGACGGCTCGACCGCTGGGCTCGACGTGGTGGGCTTCGATGCGATCGCCACCGCCGACACCGGCGACACCGTCACGCTGCTCGGCCCCGAATCCGTCGATGTGCCCTACCCGGCCGCGGGCGAAGCGCTTGCGGTCGACATGTCGGCGATCGACCCCGACACCCTCGCCGAGGGCACCCCGTTGGTCGACGGCGACGGTGCACTCGTCGCCCTCTGCACCATGTCGATCGGCGCCGACGGCGACGTCGAGGTATACGTCGTGCCCGTCGCCCCGCTGGTCGACGAGGCGACATCGTCCATCACCGTGCCCACAGCGCCCACCGATCGCAGTGCGTGGTTGGGTGTGCAGCTCGTCGACGACACCGAGCCGGCCGATCAGGCGGCGCCCGGCTCCGACGGCCCCGGCCCGGAGGCACGCGGGGTGCTGATCGCCACGGTGATGCCCGACAGCCCCGCCACCGCAGCCGGCCTCCGGGCAGGCGAGACGATCCTGTCGATCGACGACCGGTCGGTGGTGTCGATCGACGACATCATCGAGGTGATGGCGACGGCGGTCCCGGGCGATACCGCAGTACTGGTGGTGGCCCAACTCGGTGCCGACGGCAGCATCGTCGGCACCCGCGTGGTCAGCGTCGTGCTCGCCGCCGCGCCGAGCGTATGAGCCGGGCGATCGTCACCAGTCCGAACACACTCGCCAGCACAGCCGCCGACAGCGCCAGCTCCTGGCGGCGCTTCGGCGTGATCATGGTCCACCACCGCTCCTCGGTGCCTTCCACATAGGCCTGCTCGTTGGTGACGGTAGGTGTCCATCCCTCGGCGCGGAGTCGGTCGTTCGCCACCAGCCACGGGGCACGGGTGTAACCGAGCAGCCCGGGCGGGATGGGGCCGCGCTGGAATCGCCACCGCAACGACGCGACGAGATCGGCGAACCGGTCGGGGAGTTTCAGCCGCGGCCCCACCCCCGACAGCGCACGCACCGACGCGGCGGGGATGAAGCCGTCGGGGGCGACGTTGAACACCCCGTCGAGCCGACGGACGACACTGAGTTCGACCGCGGCTGCCAGATCGTCGAGGTGGACGAACTGGGCGGGCGGATCGTCGACCGCGAGGCGCTGGCCCATCCCCCAGGCGAGTGCCCGGGCCAGACCGCTCGTGCCGTTGGCGGCCATGGGCACCGCCGGGCGCAGCACGGTGACCGAGCGATCGGGTGCGGCCATCCGCCACGTATCGGCGAGCTGTTCGACGGCGGCGACCTGCGAGGCGTAGGCGAAATCGTTGCCCGGGCGCAGCACCGCATCCTCGGTGAGCGGCACCGGGTTGTTGTCCCAGGCGCCGTACACCATCGCCGACGAGACGACCACCAGATGCCGGGCGGCTCCGAGCGAATCGATGATGGCCGCAGCACCAGCGGTGATGCTCTCGCGGCGACGGGCCCGCGAGTCGGGGTCGGCTGCGCCGAGGTACACGGCGATGTCGCCACTGCCCAGTTCGGTGTTCGCCAACCCGTCGATGGCCGCGAGGCGTGCGAGCACCCGCGTGCCCAGCGCACTCTCGGCATCGCTCACCCACACCCCGGTCATCTCCGCGACGCTACCGGGCCGCCGTTGCCGTGCGCCCCGCCAGCCGTAGCATGCAGCCATGGCAGGCGACGACGCAGCCGAAACACCCGGGTGGGGTGCGGGCGACAACCCGTTCGCCAATCTGCCGATGTTCGGCGATCTGGCAAAGGCACTCGCGGGGCAGGGCCCGCTGAACTGGGATGCGGCCCGACAGTTCGCAGCGATGGCAGCCACCGGCGGCACGGCCGAGGCGAACGTCGACCCGACGGTGCGGATCGCCTACGAGCACCTGGTGCCGATCGCTGACATGCACGTGCGCGACATCACGGGGCTCGAAGCACCCGTGGCTGCCCTCGAACTGGTCACACCGGGTGTGTGGGCGCAGCGCACCCTCGACGCCTACCGCCCGCTGTTCACCGAGTTGGCCACCTCGCTCGGCCGTTCACCCGCCGCAGCATCCGAGGGCGACGACGACCTCGACCCGATGATGGCCATGTTCGCCGGCCTCAGCCAGATGATGGCGCCGGCCATGCTGGGCATGGCACTCGGCTCGATGGTGGGCCGCCTGGCGGCGCGGGCCTTCGGGCAGTACGACCTGCCCATCCCACGCGAGGCCTCGTCGCTGCTGGTCGTGCCCGCCACGGTCGACGCATTCGCCGCCGACTGGAGCCTGCCGGCCGATTCGATGCGCCTGTGGGTGCTCGTCCAGGAACTCACCGGCCACGCCGTCTACTCGCAGTCGGTGGCCCGCGCCGCCATCACCTCGCTGGTGCAGCAGCACGTCGCAGCCTTCCGTCCCGACCCGGCTGCAGTGGCCGACAAGTTGGGGCGGCTCGATCTCGACGGCGGCGATCCGATGCAGGCGATGCAGCGGGCGCTCAGCGATCCCGAGGTGCTGCTGGGCGCGGTCCGCTCACCCGAGCAGGTCGCCTTGTCGCCCGTCCTCGACGCCGCCACGGCAGCGGTGGTGGGCTACGTCGACTACGCAGTCGACAGTGTGGCGGCACGGGTGATCGGTGGCGACGCGTTGCGGATCGCCGAAGCCGTGCGCCGGCGGCGCATCGAAGCGGGGGCCGACGACGTGTTCATCGAGCGACTCCTCGGGTTGCAGGTCACCCCGGCGCTGGTGCAGCGGGGCAAGACGTTCGTGGCCGGCGTGGTCGACCGGGCAGGCGAGGCAGGGTTGGTGCCGTTGTTCACCCGCGAGGGTGCGCTCCCCACCCCGGCCGAACTCGATGCGCCCGGCCTGTGGCTGGCCCGTCTCGAGTGGTGACAACTGCAGCATGACCCCGCTCGAGCGCGACTACTCGCCCTCGACCCGCGTGGCCAGCCTGGCGGCAGAGATCGAGCGCTACCGACAGTCGAGCACCGCTGCGGCCGAACTCGGCCACCAGGTGGTGGCCTACGGCGATCACCCCGACGAGTTCGCCGTGGTGGTACGGCCGGTCGAGCAACGACATCTGCACGTGTTCGTGCACGGTGGCTACTGGCAGGAGCTCTCGGCGTGGGATTCGCTCGGCCCGGCACTCGGATGGCGCCACGACCAGGACACCGCCTTTGCAGCGATCAACTACAGCCTTGCTCCGGGCGCCGACATCCCCACCATGATCGGGCAGTGTCGCCGAGCACTCGCCGTGCTGCACCGCCGGTACCGGCCGGCCAGCCTCACCCTGTCGGGGAGTTCGGCAGGAGCGCACCTGGCCGCGCACACGGCCATCGGCACCGACGTGCCGCTCGATCTGGTCGTGCTGCTGAGCGGTGTGTACGACCTCACCCCGCTGGTCGCCACCTACGTGAACGATGCGCTCGGCCTCGACGACACTGCGGCTCGCGAGTGCTCGGTGCCGTTCGACGTGCTGCCCGCCGCCCCGGTCGTGGTGGCGCACGGCGACAACGAGACCGCCGCGTTCATCGCCCAGAGCGCGGCGCTGGCCGAGGCGTGGGGCGCCGAACTCGTCGAGGTTTCCGATCGGAACCACTTCGACGTCGTGTTCGACCTCGCGCTGCTCGATTCCCCGACCCGTAGAGAAGCAGCGCCGCCAACCCCGTGACGCCCACGAACGCGAACCCGTAACGACCGGGCATCGCGAACAGCACCGGCACCACACCGGCGGCGACCCAGGCCAGTTGGAATCGGGTCTCGAACCGGGCGAACACCCGACCCCGGTTGGCGTCGGGCGCGTCGCGTTGCACGATGGCCTCGAACGCCAGTCGCCCTGCGGCGGCTGCAGCGTTCACCGAGGCGGCCAGCGCGAGGGCACCGACGATTCCCCCGATCCAACCGGCGAGCAGCCCGGCAACCGCCACGAGCAGCAAGGCGCTGAACAGCATCGTCTCTTCGCGCATCTTGCGGCGCAGGCGAGGACTCAGCACATTCGCCGTCATCGTGCCGAGGCTGGCCATCGCCACCGACGCGCCGAACCACACCAGGCCTGCGTCCTGGCGCCGGAACCAGAAGAACAGGTGGAAGAACGTGAAGCCCACCGACGCCCGCACGAACAGCATCGCCGCGGCTGCCAGCACCACGCTGTCGGCCTGCAGTTCGTCGCGTTCCAGCGCATCGGCAGGCTGTGCGGCCACCACCTCGCGGGGCAGGCGCAGGGCGGCCACGAGCGCCACGAGAAACAGGATCGCCGCATAGGTGAACGTCGCCGCCGGCCCGATCGTCTTCTGCAGCAGTCCGGCGGGAAGCACCGCCACGGCACCCACGAGACCCGAGATGAGACCCAGTTTCGAGTTGGCCTCGACCAGGTCGTCGTCGCTCATCACCACACTCGGCACCAGCGCACTCTTCGAGATGGCGTAGGCCTTCTGCAGCACCATCGTGGTGAAGGCCAGCGGGAACAGCAGCAGGCTGTCGGTCCGGCCGGCCATGGCCAGCGCCAGCACCACACGGGCCAGGGCCACTGCGGCCACCACCAGCCGCCGACCGCCGCGCATCCGGTCGATCGCCGGGCCGATCAGCGGTGCGACGAACAGGAACGGCACCATGCTGATGCCGAGGAAGAGCAGCACCCGGCTGCGCGCCGCATCGGGTTCGAGGCTGAACAGCACCGAGTCGGCAAGGGCCACCACCACCGCTGCGTCGCCGGCCGCCATCGCCGCGTGCGTGGCGGCGAGTCGGCGGAATCGCGAGGGGACCGACCGCGTGGGCACGCGGTCATCGTAGGTGCGCGCCCGAGGGCGCTGTTCAGGAGTACCTGGGCCGTTCGTACTTGTAGCCGAGGCCACGGATGGTGACGATGCGCTGGGGGTCGGCGGGGTTCTCTTCGAGTTTGCCGCGCAGGCGCTTCACGTGCACGTCGAGCGTCTTGGTGTCGCCCACGTAGTCGCTGCCCCAGACGCGGTCGATCAGGGTTTCGCGCGGCAGCACGCGGCCTGCATTGGCCAGCAACAGGTGGAGCAGTTCGAACTCCTTCAACGGCAGCCGCATCGGCTGGCCGCGCAGGGTGACGAGATGCTCGACGGGGTCGATGGTCACGTCGCCCACCACGATCGCCCCCGGGCCCACCTCCTGGCCGCCGTCGTCGCGTGTCTGGCGGCGCAGCACGGCGCGCATCCGTGCCACGAGCTCGCGGATTCGGTAGGGCTTGGTGACGTAGTCGTCGGCACCCACCTCGAGCCCCACCACCGTGTCGATCTCGGCGCTCTTGGCGGTGACCATGATGATGGGCACCTGCGACCGCTTGCGGAGCTGGCGGCACACGTCGATGCCACTGATCCGCGGCAGCATCACGTCGAGCAGCACGATGTCGGGCCGGATGCTGTCGAAGCGGTCGAGTGCCTCGAAGCCGTCGCGGGCCACCTCCACGCGGAACCCTTCCCGCTTCAGGCCCACCTGCAGCGCCTCGACGTAGCTCTCCTCGTCTTCGACGAGCAGGACGACGGGTGTGGTCACGGGGCCTCCGGAATGGTGAGGGTGAATGTGCTGCCCTCGCCCTCGACCGACTGCACAGTGACATCACCGTCGTGGTTGTTGGCCACATGGCGGACGATGGCGAGGCCGAGGCCGGTGCCGCCGGTGTCGCGGCTGCGGGCACGGTCGACGCGATAGAACCGCTCGAACACCCGGTCGAGATCGCGGGCAGGTATGCCCACGCCGAAGTCGGTCACCACCAGGCCGATGGTGCCGCCGCCGTGTCGGGTGCTGATGCGCACCTCGCTGCCGCTCTCGCTGTACTTCACCGCGTTGTCGATGAGGTTGCTGAGCGCCGACACCAGTTGGCGCCGGTCGCCGAGCACGGCGAGCGGTTCGTCGGGTTCGATGAGGTCGAGGCGGATGTCGCGTTGCTCGGCAGCGGCGAGCGAGCGAACCGCGGCGTCGCGCAGCACACCGGCCACGCTCACCCGATCGCGGACCGCTCGCCCGTCGAGTTCGATGCGCGACAGTTCGAGCAGATCGTCGATCGAGGTAGCCGCACGGTGGGCCTCGTCGACCATCTTCGCCGCCAGGCGCCGCACCACCTCGTGGTCGTCCTCGTCGACGATCGTCTCGGCCAGCAGCGCGATGGCACCGACAGGTGTCTTCAGCTCGTGGCTGATGTTGGCGACGAAGTCGGTACGCACCGCGTCGAGGCGGGCACGTTCGCTGATGTCCTCGACGGTCACCAGCACCCCACCGTCGGCGAGTACGACTGCTCGCACCTGGATCACCCGTTTGGGCGGGCCGAACAGTTGCACGTCGACATGGCCCGGCTCGCCCTGGCGTGCCCGGTCGATCTGACGCTCGATGGCCTCGTGCACCAGCACACCGGCATGCCCGCTCGACAACAGTCCGAGTGCCACCGCATTGCGGTCGGTGATGGTGCCGTGACTATCGGCCAGCACCACCCCGACGGGGAGGCCGTCGAGTGCCGCCTGGGCGCGGGCCAACTCGGTGCGCAGGCGCTGCACCTCGGCTCGGGCATCGGCGAGGTGGGCTGCCGAGGTGTCGTCGCTCGCGTCGCGGCGGCGCTGCAGCAGACCCATGGTGGTGGCGTCAGACCTTGTTCTCGCCGGTGATGATGAACTGCACTCGCTCGCCGATGTTCACGGCATGATCGCCGATGCGCTCGTAGAACCGGGCCACGACGGCCAGTTGCACGGCAACCTGCAGGTCGATGCGCCCACCGGCATGGCTCTCGAAGATCGCCTGGACGAACTGCTTCTGCAGGCCGTCGAGGAACGAGTCCATGTCGTCGAGGGCCGCCGCCTTGGCGGCATCGTTCTCGACGAACGACGCGATCGCCGCCTCGTAGAGCTGCTCGGCCTGCTCGCCCATCCGGCTGATGATGCCGCGCAACTTGGGGTCGAGGTCGTGGCCGTAGATGCGGCGGGCCGCTTTGCAGATGTTGCACACCAGGTCGGCGCTGCGCTCGACCTCGGCCGACATGCGCAACAGCGCCACCACCTGGCGCAGGTCGGAGGCCACCGGCGCTTGCAGGGCGAGGATGCGATAGCAATGCTCTTCGAGTTCGAGGGTGCGGTTGTCGACGTCGTCGTCGGCGCGGATGATGTAGTCGGCACCCTCGAGGTCGCCGTCGAGCAGCACGGCGGTGGCCCGCGGAATGGTCTCGGTCACCTGGGCGGCCAGCCGCACCAGTTCGTTCTTCGCCTCAGCCAGGTCGGTGTGGAACCCACGGCGCAACTCGTCCATCAGCCGAACCTCCCCGTGACGTACTGCTCGGTCCGCTCGTCGTTCGGTGTCGAGAACATCTTCGGCGTGCGATCGAACTCGACGAGCACACCGGTGCGTCGATCGCTCTCGGGGTTCACCTCGGTGGTGAAGAAGGCCGTGCGGTCGCTCACACGGGCCGCCTGCTGCATGTTGTGCGTGACGATGATGATCGTGTAGCGCTGCTTGATCTCCTGCATCAGGTCTTCGATCCGCGCCGTGGCGATCGGGTCGAGCGCCGAACACGGCTCGTCCATCAAGATGACCTCGGGCTCGACGGCGATTGCCCGGGCGATGCACAGACGCTGCTGCTGACCACCCGACAGGCCGAGGCCCGATGCCTTCAGGCGGTCCTTCACCTCGTCCCACAGGGCTGCACCGCGCAGCGACCGTTCGACCACCTCGTCGAGGTCGGCCTTCTTCTTCACGCCCTCCAGCCGCGGTCCGTAGGCGACGTTGTCGTAGATGCTCTTCGGGAACGGATTCGGCTTCTGGAACACCATGCCGATGCGCCGACGCACCTCGGTGGAGTTCACCTGCGGGTCATAGAGGTTCACCCCGTGGTACTTGACAGATCCCTCCACCCGGGCGGTCTCGATGAAGTCGTTCATCCGGTTGAAGCAGCGCAGCACCGTGGTCTTGCCACACCCCGACGGGCCGATGAACGCAGTGATCTCGTGCGGCCGGATGGTGAGGGTGACGTTGCGCACCGCGCGAAACGCTCCGTAGTAGACGCTCAGGTCGCTGACATCGAACACCAGCGACTCGTGCGGATCCGGCGTCGGCTCGGTGGTCATGGCCTCGCTGCTCCTTGTCGTCACGACGATACCAGTGGTCATGGTTGGCTCCTCGGGGGTGGTCATGTGCCGGACCGGACCTTTTCGAAGCGGTTCCGGAGCAGGATTGCAGCAAGGTTGAACAAGAAGACGATGATCAACAGCACCAGACCCGCGGCCGCGGCCGCACTCGACCAGCCGTACTCGGCCCCCGGCGTGTCGGGACGTCCCGACCAGTTGTAGATCAGCATCGGGATTGCGGTGAACTTGCCCGTCAGGCTCGCCTGCGGCAGCAGCCCGGTGATGGCCCCGATCATGATGAGTGGTGCTGCCTCGCCGAGCGCGCGGGCCAGCGAGAGCATCGTGCCGGTGAGAATGCCCGGCGCTGCATAGGGCAACACGTGATCGCGAGTGACCTCCCACTTCGAGGCACCGACACCGTATCCGGCATCGCGAAGCCCCTGCGGCACGGCCCGGATCGCCTCCATCGAGGTGATGATCACGATCGGCAGCACCAGTGTGGCGAGCGTCAGCCCGGCGGCGATCACGCTCTCGCCGCCCGTGACCGGGCGCAGCCAGCCGACGTAGATGATCAGACCGAGCACGCCGTAGATCACGGCGGGCACACCGGCGAGGTTGCGAACGTTCACCATCAAGAACCGGGTCAGGCGGTTCTGATGGGCGTACTCCTCGAGGTAGATCGCGGCAGCGACGCCGAGCGGGATGGCGAGCACGAGCACGCCGAGACCGATGAGCACCGAGCCGTAGATGCCGGGTCCGATACCGACCTTGGTCGGGTTCGAGCCGATCGTGTCGGTGAGGAACGCGGTCCCGCGGTCGCCGAGCAGAGGCAGCGCGCTGGTGAGGACCTGGCCGACGAGAGTGAACAGGATCAGCAGCGTGACGGAGACCGTGATGAGCAGCAGCGTCGCCAGCAGCAGGCCGGCGATGTCGCGATCGCGACGGGTGAGCGAGGCTCGAACCGCGTCGGCACCGTGGGCGCCGGCGGCTCCGGGGGTCATGAGTGCCACGAGTTCGCTCCTAGTACTTCTGACGCACTCGGTGTACGAACCGGTCGCCGATGAGGTTGAGCAGGACGGTGATGAGGAAGAGCAGGAAGCCGACGAAGAAGAGCACTTCGAACGCCGCCCCGCTCTTCACCTGGTCGGTGCCACCAGCCGCGTTGGTCATTGCGGCCGTCATCGTCAGGCCGGGATTCAGCGGCGACAGGCCGTTGTACGGGCCGCTGCCGTCGTAGCCACCGGCCATCGTGGCCACCATCGTCTCGCCGATCGCTCGCGATGTGGCGATGACGAACGCTGCCACCAAGCCCGACACTGCGGCTGGCACCACGACGCGCAGCGTCGTGCTCACCTTGCGGGCACCGATGCCGTAACTGGCCTCTCGCAGCGACGGCGGCACAGCGCGTAGCGCGTCTTCACTGACCGATGCCATGATCGGGATCACCAGGATCCCGATGCCGAGACCTGCGACCATCATGTTCCGAGGCTGCTCCGGGTCGAACAGTCGGCTGACGACGTCGGGCGCGATGAACTTCAGCGCGAAGTAGCCGACGACCACCGACGGGATGCCTGCGAGCACCTCGATCACGGGCTTCACGATCCGCCGCACTCGTGCTGGTGCGTATTCGGACAGGTAGATCGCTGCTCCGAGTCCGAACGGCACGGCGACGAGCATCGCCACCGAGCCGATGACGATGCTGCCGACCACGATGGTGCGCAGGTCGAAGCGTTCTCGACGCGGGAACCACCCGGTGTCGGTGAGCATTCCCAGGTCCCAGTCGATCGCACGCATGAAGTTGAAGGCCCCACGCACCAGCACGAACAGGATCAGCACGCTCACGAGAATCGAGAACAACGCAGCTGACTGCATCAACCGTCGCATCAGCTGTTCGCGACGACGACGCTTCGGGTCGCCCCCGAGGTCGGCGACGGTGAGTCCGACACCACTGCCGTGCACCTGGTTCGCCGGGATGCTGCTTGCCACCTGGAGGTCCTTCGATAGGAGGAATGGGAAACGCCTCCGGGGCCGGCCGACTGGGGGGAAGTCGGCCGGCCCCGAGGGCTAGGAGGGTTGACTCAGCGAGCAGCCCAGGCGTCGACAGAGGCCTGGATGCGCTCTGCCGGCAGGTCGACGTAGCCGGCGGCGGCGACCTGGGCGAGCCCGGCCTCCGACAGGTACAGGTCGACGAACGACGCAACGGCCGGGTTCTCAGCAGCAGCGTTCTTGCTCACGTAGATGTAGAGGCTGCGCGAGAACGGGTAGCTGCCGTCGGCGATTGCTTCGACGGTGGGGGCGACACAGCCGTCGCCGGCATCGATGGCAATGCCCTTCATCCGCTCGGCCTCGGCCTGGAAGTAGGCGAAGCCCACCCAGCCAAGGCTGGTGTCGCTGCCCTCGATGCCCTCGACGATCAGGTTGTCGTTGGGGCTCGACGAGTAGTCGGCGCGCGTGGCCCCGTCGGCGCCGCGCTCCTCGGCGAAGTCGCCGATGGCGAACTCGACGAAGGTGTCGTAGGTGCCGCTCTCCTCACCGGGGCCGAACACGCTCAACGGTGCATCGGGGAGGGCCCCCACGGTCGAGCCGAGCTCGGTGGCGAGGGCGTTGGCGTCGGCCCAGCTGGCGAAGCCTTCGCTCTCGGGTCCGACCAGGGCGTAGAGCGCCGGGATGTCGAGGCACTCGACGGCAGTGTTCGCCGGGCTGGTGGCGACGGTCAGGCCGTCGATCGCCACCTCGATCTCGACATACTCGATGCCGGCCTCTGCACACAGGGCGGCTTCTTCGTCCTTGATCTTGCGCGAGGCGTCGCTGATGTCGGCCTCACCGGCGCAGAACTTCTTGAAGCCGTCGCCGGTGCCGGGGCCCTCGACCGTGACCTTCAACGCGCCACCGGACTGCTCG
This sequence comes from Acidimicrobiaceae bacterium, assembly GCA_040380855.1. Taxonomy (GTDB): domain Bacteria; phylum Actinomycetota; class Acidimicrobiia; order Acidimicrobiales; family Ilumatobacteraceae; genus VFMC01. The sequence continues at coordinate 119,015 of JBEIIG010000001.1, forward strand.
AGGGCGAGCTCGCCGACCTTGATCGAGATGGGCTCGACGGTCGATGAACCGGTGACGAACACCTCGCCGGCGGCGAGCTCGCCGTCGCCACCGGCAGCGGTGGTCTCGGGGGCCATCGTGGTGTCGGGGGCCATGGTGGTGGCGGCCGTGGTCTCGGGGGCGGCCGTGGTGACCGCAGCTGCCGTCGTGTCGGCGGCTTCCTTGTCGTCGCCGCAGGCGGCGCCGAGCAGGCCGAGGGTGATGACGCCGGCCAGTGCCAGACGCCGCTTCGAGGTGTTCACGCTGTGGTCTCCTTGAAATGGTGAATCGTTGTAGGGGAACAACCGACCGCACCGTAAGCAGAGCAGGTGTCGTTCATCCGTTGTTCAGGTGAACGACAGGTGAACGGACGTCGAAGTGACCGTGAAGTCGCGACGATCGGACCCGGCGCGGCTCAGCGCTTCTGGGTCTTCGCCACCCAGCGGTAGAACCGCTCCTGGGCATCTCCGTCGCCGAAGTGGGCCGGACCGCGACGGTGCCACACCCCGTCGGAGGCGAGTTCCCAGCGCACCGAGTCGTCGGCGAGCAGCATCCCGAACACCGTGTCGAGCCAGGCGCGGTGCTTGGGATGGGTGACCGGTGCCAGCACTTCGATGCGCCGGTCGAGGTTGCGCTCCATCCAGTCGGCCGAACCGATCAGGTAGAGCGGTTTGTCGCCGCCCTCGGTGTCGGTCTGCTCGCCGTGGGCGAAACAGACGATGCGCGAGTGCTCGAGGTAGCGACCGAGCTGCGAGCGCACACGGATGGTCTCGCTCTGGCCGGGCACACCGGGCACCAGACAGCAGATCCCGCGCACGACGAGATCGATCCGCACCCCGGCTCGACTGGCGTCGTAGAGCGCCTCGATCAGCATCGGGTCGACCAGCGAATTGAGTTTCGCGGTGATGTGCCCATCGGCCCCGAACGAGGCCTCGTGTTCGATCAGGTCGAGCAGTTGGCCGCGGAGTTCGCGCGGCGCCACGAGCAGGCTGCGATAGCGGTGCGCCCGGCTGTAGCCGGTGAGGTGGTTGAACAACTGCGAGATGTCGGCGCCCACATCGGGGTCGCAGGTGAGGTAGGCGACATCTTCGTACAGCCGCGCCGTCTTCGAGTTGTAGTTGCCGGTGCCGATGTGGCAGTAGCGGCGCAGGCCGTCGTCGTCGTTGCGCACCACCAGCACGCACTTGGCGTGGGTCTTCAGCCCCACCAGGCCGTACACCACGTGCACACCGGCGCGTTCGAGTGCTTTGGCCCAACCGACGTTGGTGGCTTCGTCGAAACGTGCCTTCAGCTCGACGAGCACCGCCACCTGCACCCCGCGTTCGGCGGCGCGGATGAGGCTGCGTGCGATCGGGCTGTCGCCACCGGCTCGGTACAGGGTCATCTTGATCGACTGCACCTTGGGGTCGTCGGCAGCCTGGGCGATGAAGCTCTCGGTACTGCTGGCGAAACTCTCGTAGGGGTGGTGCACCAGCAGCGCCCGCTCGCGGATGACCGAGAAGATGCTGCGGCCGGCCTCGTCGGCAGCGACGATGCGGCCTGCGGTGACCGGCGGCCACGGCGTGTCGCGCAGGTCGGGCCGGTCGATGGTGGCGAGCTGGAACAGGCAGGTGAGGTCGAGCATCGTCTGGTGGAAGCTCACGTCGGCCGGGGCGAGGTCGAGTTCGCGGGTGAGCAACTCGACCATCTCGTCGCTCATGCCCTGCTGCACCTCGAGGCGAACGGCGCGCCCGAAGCGACGGCGCCGCAACTCGAGTTCGACGGCGGCGAGCAGGTCGTCGGCCTCTTCTTCTTCGAGGGTGAGGTCGGCATTGCGGGTGACGCGGAACGGCCAGCTGTCCTCCACCACCATGCCCGAGAACAGTTGGTGCAGGTGGGCGGTGATGATCTGCTCGACGGGCACGTAGCGCACACCGTCGCCGAGTGCGATCAACCGGGGAAAGACGTTGGGCACCTTCACCCGGGCGAAGCGACGCTCGCCGGTCTCGGGATCCGACACCATCGCCGCCAGGCTGAGGGCGAGGTTCGAGATGTAGGGAAACGGATGGGCCGGGTCGACGGCCAGCGGTGTGAGAACCGGGAAGATGCGCCGCTCGAACACCTCGGTGAGTTCGAGACGGTCGTCGGTGTCGAGGTCGTCCCACCCGAGCACCGACACACCGGCATCGGCCAAGGCCGGCACCAGCGTGTCGCGCCACATGGCCTCTTGACGCGCCACCATGGTGGTGACCGAATCGGCGATGGCTTCGAGTTGCTCGGCCGGGGTGAGCCCATCGGCCGAGCGCACGGTGAGGCCGACGGCCACCTGGTCTTTCAGCGCGGCGACGCGCACTTGGAAGAACTCGTCGAGGTTGCTCGAAGCGATGGCGATGAACTTCACCCGCTCGAGCAGCGGGATGCCGGATTCGGCGGCGAGCGCCAGCACCCGGTCGTTGAACGCCAACCAGCTCAGTTCACGGTTGAACAGCCGGTCGGTCAAGCGGCGCCTCGCTCAGCCGTTGCCGTCGGGATACCCGAGATCCCACTCGACGGTGATGTTCTCGCGCTCGCCGTCGCGCATGATGCGCTCGCGGTTGCGGCGGAACTGCGGATCGTCGCGTGGTAGCAGCACCAGACGGGCGAGCGCACGAGTGCGGAACTCCTCGACCAGGGTGCGGTCGCCATAGTCTCCGTAGACCTCCCAGTGCGGCGCGACAGGCCCAAGGTAGACGATGCGGACGTGCGCTCGGGGCGCCTCGGTGGCGGTGTCGGTCATCGGTCGATCCACTTTCCTCGTGCCTCGAATGGCTCACATGGGGCTGGCCAAGTGTACCGGCGACGACGAAAGGCTGTGCCGACCGGGTGGCCACTGGTACGATCTGGATTTCCGGGAACCAATCCACACGCCGCGACGTCAGACATGCAGACGGTCGTGTCGTGCGGTTCGACGGGAGCCCCTCGGGGCTTAGTGCGGGCGCACAACCAGATCGGTCACAGGCCGAAAGGAGACGCCATGCAGCGCAACGATTCCCCCCTCACACTGTCCACTCCGGTCGTCGTCACCTCCCCGCGCCCGAGCGACGACGAGTCGATCACCTCGTGGATGGCCCTCGGCAACTGCCGCAACTACCCCCCGGCCACCTTCTTCCCGAGCGACGGAGTCGGCGTCGAGCGCGCCCGCAAGATCTGCGCCGACTGCCCCGTCACCGCCACCTGCCTCGAGTACGCACTCGACGAGCGCATCGAGCACGGCGTGTGGGGTGGGTGCAGCGAGCGCGAACGCCGCCGCATCCTGAAGCGCCGACGCGACGTCGGCTCGCGCTGACTCGCCTGCCGGGCCGCACAGCACCGGTCGGGTCCAGAAACGCCGAACGGGCGCCATCTCCTCCTCAGCGGAGGGCGATGGCGCCCGTTTGCGTTCGTCGATGATGTCGAGAGTCGCCCGACACGAGTGGGGCAGCTGCTCCGACGGGCGACCTACTGCTCGGTCTTCTGCTCGGTCTTGTCGGCTTCCTTCTGGCCTTCGGCCAGACCGGACTTGAACTCCTGCTGGGCCTTGCCCAGGTTCTTGGCGAGTTTCGGCAACTGCGAGCCGCCGAACAGCACCAGAACGACGACGATGATCAGAATGATCTCGGGCGGATCGAGGAAAGCGAGCATGGCGTCAGGCTAGCACGACGTGATGTTGACGCGCCTGCGGCTCAGGCGGTGACGCGGCGCGCGGCGAGGGCCCGCTGGCGACGCAGGCGACGACGCTCGCGCTCGGACAACCCGCCCCAGATACCGAACTTCTCGCCGTTGGCGAGCGCGTACTCGAGGCAGTCCATCCGCACCACGCAGCCACGGCAGACCTCTTTGGCCTCGCGGGTGGAGGCGCCGCGCTCGGGGAAGAACAGGTCGGGGTCGACACCCAAGCAGTTCGCCTGGTCCTGCCAGCTGCGGTCGTCGTTCGCGTTGTCGGTGTCCACTCGGACCTCCCCTGCTTGTGCCGTGGCGCTGATCGTTCGCTCTCGGCTGCCACTGCTGTAATTACAGCGGTGTCATTGTTCACGAAATGCGTGCCGACACGCAAGAGGGAAACATCAAGAACTCGGCAAATCGACCGCACGTCGTGACATCCGTACCGCGAATCAGCACGCGGCGTGTCGCGCGACCACGCCGCGTCAGCCCTGCTCAACCTGCGCGACGGGCTCCGCGGCCACGAGCCTGCTGACGCTTGTGCTCGATGAAGTCGACGAGCACGTAGTCGCCGAGGGTCTCGTTGTTGGTGAAGAACGCCCGACCACGGTTGATCGCCGTCAACTTCTCGACGAACGAACGCAGTCCGTGGTCGGCATCGAGCATGAAGGTGTTGATGCGGATGTTCTCGCGCGTGCACCGCAAGGCTTCGCGCAAGGTGGCCTCGACGGTTTCGTACACCGGCGGGTAGTTGAAGAACACCTGCCCGTTGCTCATGATGTGCGCCGTCGGCTCGCCGTCGGTGATCATGATGATCTGCTTGGTGCCGCTCTGACGGGCCAGCAGTTGGCGGGCGAGGGCCATGGCGTGGTGCATGTTGGTGCCGTACGCGTAGTCCCAACTCACCTCGGGCAGTTGCTCGGGGCTCAGCACCCGGGCGGTCTCGCCGAAGCCGATGATGCCCAGGTAGTCGCGCGGGTACTGCGACGAGATGAGCGACTGCAGGGCCATCGCCACTTTCTTGGCGGGCAGGAAGTTGTCACGCATCGGCATGCTCATCGAGAGGTCGAGCATCAGCACCGTCGACGAGCGGGTGAGGTGTTCGGTGCGTTCGATCTCGAAGTCGTCGGGCTGGAGGCGCACCGGCGTGCCCGTTCCCTGGCGACGCACCGCGTTGCGGATGGTGCGCTGGAGGTCGAGGTTGAACGGGTCGCCGTACTCGTACTGCTTGGTGTCGTAGGTGCGCTCGTGTCCCTGGCCGAGCCGGTTGAGTTGGTGCTGGCCGCCGGCGTCCTTGGTGAGCTTGTCGAACAGATCCTTCAGTGCGTTGGCGCCGATCTTGCGCAGGCCCTTCGGCGTGAGTTCGAGTCGACCCTCTTTGTTGTCGATCAGGCCGGCGTCTTGGAGCATCTTGGTGAGTTCGGCCAACCGTTCGAGTGACCGGGCGGCGTCGTCGCCGAGCAGGTCGCGCACCCGGTCCATATCGGCCTCGGCCAGCGCGGCCGGGTTGGTGGCGTTGCGCAGCAGGTTCTCGAGCCGGTCGAGATCGCCGAGTTCCTGCATGGTCTGCATCGCCTGGCTCATGCCCATCGGGTCGGAGCCCTCGAACTCGTAGCTCTGGCCCCAGTTCATCTGCGGGTACATCGAGCGCAGGTTCTGGCCCAGCTGCTCCATCTGCCAGCGCAGGTCCATGTCGTCGAGCAGTTGGTCGCTCAACTGCTGCAGCTGCGCCCGCTGCTCGGGGGTCATCGAGTTGAGCATCGCCTGCATGGCCGCCATGCGTTGGGCCATCTGCTCGAGCAGCTCGTCGAGGTTCTGCGGGTTCTCGGGGAAGAAGTCGCCGAACTGCTCCATGAACTGCTCGAACTGTTCGTCCTCACCGTTGGCGCGGCGTTCGATCATCTCGTTCAGCGCAGCCATCATGTCCTTCATGCGCTGCATGGCCTCGGGGGTCATGCTCTGCATCGCACTGCTCATCTGGTCGACGGTCTGCTGCATGAGCTGCTGGCGGAGCTGGTCCATCAGCTGCTCGAAGCGCTGCGCCGCCTCGGCCGACTCGAAGTCGTAGGCCGAGAGTTCGCGCACCTTGCCGGCGAGGTCGTCGGGCAGCATGTCGAGACGGAAGTTGCGGTCGGCGGCAGCGTTGCGGGCAGCTTCGGCGCGACGCTCGTCGCCGCTGCGTTCGGCGTCGCGCGTGGCGTTCTCGATGGCATGTCGTTCCTCGTCGACGATGTCGTCCAGCGCGTCGGCGATCTCCTGGTACACACCGCCGAGGTCGGAGCGGTCGAGACGTTCCTGTCGCTGCTGACGCAACTTCTCCATCAACTCGCGCAAGCCCTGCATCCGCTCGCCGTTGCGGTCGGTCATCCCCTGCTGGAGCAGGCGGCGCAGCGCGCTGTTCACATCACCGTGGTACAGCAGGTCGTCGGTGAGTTCCTCGAACAGGGCATCGGCGTCGAAGTCGAACCCCTTCTGGGTGCCGTCCCAGCGCGAATAGGTGAATCGGGCTGCCATGTCGGCACCCTACTCGCGCGATCGGCGAGGTGGTCTCGATCAGCCCGACCTACACGGTGAATCTCGAAAACCGATCGCTGCGACGAGCCCCATCACCCGGAGCCCGGTACTGTCGTGGGTATGCGTGTCCCCCGCACGTTCGCTTTCGTCGACCTCTCCGGATTCACGAACTACACCGCTGCCTTCGGCGACGACGCCGCCGGCCGCATCCTCGGCGCGTTCCGCACCCTGGTGCGCCAGACCGCCAGTGAGCGCGGCGTGCGCATCGCCAAGTGGCTGGGCGACGGCTGCATGATCGTGTCGGTCGACCAGTCGAGCGCCATCTCGTTCGCACTCGACCTCGAACACCGCTCGGCCGAGGTGTGCGCCCCGCTGTCGCTGCGGGTGGGTATCGCCTCGGGCTACGCCTTGCTGTTCGAGGGCGACGACTACATCGGTTCGGCCGTCAACATGGCCTCACGTCTGTGCGACGCCGCGGGCCCGTTCGAGGTGCTCATGCCGTCGATGCAACTCGAACGACTGCCCGAAGGTGTCAGTGCCACACCGCACGGATCGCTCGAACTGCGGGGCTTCCCCGGTCCGATCGAGGTACTCGAGCTCGACGGTCGCCCCACGTTCACCCCGTTGAACGACACCAGCGAGCTGTGGACTCGCACCCCGTTCGACTGACCGGCGAACCCGCTGGCGAACCCGCAACCGGGCCGGCCGAGACACCGACCGGCGGGCCGGTGTTGTCGGTGGGTGCTGTCGTCACCGGCCTCGGCCCCGGCGATCGGTTGCTCGGCGACCAGATCGACACAGCCGTCGGGCTCGGCCTCGGCCATGTGCGCCTCACCGTGCCGTGGTCGGCAGCGCAGCCGCGGGCAGGTGTGCTCGCCGGCAAGGTGGTGGAAGAGGTGCTCGGTGCGGTGCGCACGCTGCGCACCGCGGGTGTGCGGGTGTGGCTGTGCCTGCTGTCGCCCGATGTACCGCTGTGGTTCGACGACGAGGGCGGGTTCACCGACGACCGCACGGCCGGGCACTGGTGGCCCCGCTGGGTCGAGACTGCCGCCGACGCGTTCGGCGACGACGTCGACGGCTGGGTGCCGTTCGAGGCACCGTGGGCGATGGTGCAGCGACTGGCTCCCGCCGACGCCCGCAAACAGGGCGAGGTGTTCCACACGCTGACCATCGCCTGGCGCGATGCCTGGCGGCTGTTGCACGGCCCGGTACCGGTGGCCACATCGCTCGACGTTCGCACCGTGCGTATCCCGGCCGACGACGTGGTGGCTGCCGAGTGGGCTCGCCGCGAAGACCAACTGCGGTGGCGGCTGTGGTTGCGTGGGCTGTCCGACGGCATCGTCAGCATCCCGGGCCGGGCCGACCGCGAGCTGCCCGATCTGGCCGGCGCGTTCGATCAACTGGGCATCGCCCTCAGTGGCGCCGGCCCGGTCGACCTGGAGGCACTGCTGCACCGGGTGGCCGAGCAGGGGCCCGAGGCACCGCTGGCGGTGACCTTCCGCCCCACCGGCCCCGACCGCGACGCCCGCGCCGAAGCCGTGCACGACACGCTCGCGTTCGTGCGCAGGCTGGCGGCGGGGCTACCGCTCGAACGCATCACGTTCACCGACCTCGACGCCACCGCCCACGCCCTGGGCTGAGGCGAGCGCCGGCACCGTTCGGTGCGAGCGGGGTCAGCTGCGGCTGCGGTAGGTGGCGCCGCCCTGTGCGGTGGCGTCCTTGTTCAGCCGCTTCGACAGGTGCAGGCCCTCGAGGACGAACTCGACCGCAGCGGCCACTGCCGCAGGCGACTCGTCGCCGCCGGTGAGCGACTGCACCGAGGTGCGCAGCGCCGGAACCTGCTCGAGCAGCCGGGCCTCGTCGGCCGACGGGATGTCTTCACCGGTGTGGGCGATGGTGCCCTCTTCGAAGGCGCCCACCACATCGCGCACGAGGTCGGGCGTGATGCGCTCCTTGTACACGGTGAGCACGGCGCCCTTCACGAGGTTCTCGAGGATGATGCCGTCGCGGCCCTCCTCGAGCGACTCGATCTCGATCTTGCCGCCCGACGACGCAGCGAGCGCATCGAGGTCGCACACCCGGGCGACGACGCTCTGCTCGCCGGCCCGCAGCCCGCGGCGCAGCGCATTGGCACCGAGCACCTCGAGGTTGCTCACCGACAGACGAACGCTCACACCGCTGCGCTGGTTCACCTGGTTGCTCGACCGGGCCATCTGGCTGAAGGTGGCCACCACCCGCTCGAGGTAGTCGGGCACCCGCACGGTGATGCCACCCACCGAGGCGGGCCGCGCCTCTTGACGCATGATCTCGACCTCGGTGTCGGCGTCGAGCGGGTAATGGGTGCGGATCTGGCTACCGAAGCGGTCTTTCAGCGGGGTGATGATGCGACCGCGGTTGGTGTAGTCCTCGGGGTTGGCGCTGGCCACCAGCATGATGTCGAGAGGCAGCCTGATCTTGTAGCCGCGCACCTGCACATCGCGCTCTTCGAGCACGTTGAGCAGGCCCACCTGGATGCGCTCGGCCAGGTCGGGGATCTCGTTGATGGCGAAGATGCCACGGTTCGTGCGGGGCACCAGGCCGTAGTGCAGGGTGAGTTCGTCGCTGAGGTAACGGCCCTCTGCCACCTTGATCGGGTCGACCTCGCCGATCAGGTCGGCGATCGACGTGTCGGGGGTGGCGAGCTTCTCGCCGAAGCGGTCGCTGCGGTGCACCCAACTGATGGGCGTGTCGTCGCCGTTCTGGGCGACGAGGTCGCGGGCGTGCTTGCTGACCGGGTTGTACGGGTCGTCGTTGATCTCGCTGCCGGCGACGACGGGCATCCATTCGTCGAGCAGGCCGGTGAGCGAGCGGATCATGCGGGTCTTCGCCTGGCCGCGCTCGCCGAGGAAGATCACGTCGTGGCCGGCCAGCAGCGCGTTCTCGAGCTGCGGCATCACGGTGTGCTCGTAGCCCATCACACCTTCGAACAGCGGCTCGCCTGCAGCGATGCGCGCCACCGCGTTGCGCCGGATCTCTTCTTTCACCGGCACCGACTGCCAGCCCGACGCACGCAGGGCACCGAGGGTGGCGGGCAGCGTTTCGGGAGGCGTGGGGGGTGCGGCGGCAGGCGAGCTCATACGAGCGACCCTACCGCGACGCAGCGGGCCGGTTCCCCTCGCGGCCCGACCGTGACGCGAGCCACACGGCTACGCTGCCAGGGTGGACCTGAGCGGCACCTGGCGGGCTCGGCCGGCCGACGACGACCTGCGGCGCAGCGGTGTCGGACTCGAATGCGACGATCACGACTGGCCGAGTGTGGCCGTTCCCGGCCACTGGCGAGCGACGGCCGAGTTCGCCGACAGCGATGGCCCCGTGCTGTACCGCCACCGCTTCGAGTTGCCCGAGCCCGCCGACGACCGGCGCGTCTGGGTGCAGCTGGGCGGCGCGTTCTATCAGGCCGACGTGTGGCTCGATGGCGCCTACCTGGGCGACCCCGAGGGCTACTTCGTGCCGTCGGCGTTCGACATCACGGCCCTCGCCCGCCTCACCGACCAGCACGTGCTGGCCATCGAGGTGTCGTGCCCGCGACAGGCCTCGACGGTGAACCGACGAACGCTCACCGGCACGTTCCAGGGCGGCGCGGCCTTCCCCGCCGAGTGGAACCCGGGGGGTCTGTGGCGCCCGGTCACGATCGGCGCCACCGGCCCGGTGCGCATCGACCGCTGCCGAGTGCTGTGCCGCGACGCCAACGACAGCCGCGCCCACCTCCGCCTCACCACACGGCTCGACAGCGATCGCGCCTGCCGGGTGCAGGTGGCCACGGTGGTCGACGGCGATGTCCTGAACGAACACGACCAGTCGCTCGCCAAGGGCAGCAACGAGCTGGCCTGGAACCTCGACGTCACCAGCCCCCGACTGTGGTGGCCGTGGAGCTTGGGCGAGCAACCGCTCACTTCCGTGGCCGTCGAGGTGCGCCTCGACGGTGTGCTGAGCGATCGGTTCGAGGTGCTCACCGGACTGCGCCAGGTGGCCTTCGACGACGGCGTGCTGTCGGTGAACCGCGAACGCTTGTTCACCAAGGGGGTGAACGTCCTTCCCACCCACGCCGATCCGGCGACGGCCACCGCGCTCGACATCCGCCGAGACATCGAGCTGGTGCGCGACGCCGGCCTCGACCTCGTTCGCGTGCGTGGCCACGTCGCCCGGCAGGAGTGGTACGACGCAGCCGACGAGCTCGGTGTGCTGGTGTGGCAGGACATGCCGCTGAGCGGCCGCTACGTGCGCACGGTGCGCCGCCAGGCCGTCGAGCAGGCCCGCGGGATGGTCGACGTGTTGGGGCACCATCCTTCGATCGCGCTGTGGTGTGCACACGACACGCCCGAGGTACGCGGGTGGGCCCAGCAGTTGCCCACCTGGAACAAGACCATCCTCGACCGGTGGGTGAAGCGGGCGCTCGAGAAGGCCGACGAGTCGCGGCCGGTGCTGGCCCACAGTGGCGTGCCGCCACATCTGCCCCAACTGGCGAGCAGCGACAGCAGCCTCCGGTTCGGATGGGGCCGCGGCGAGGTGCGCGACCTCGCCGGCTTCGCAGCGGCGATGCCCAGCATGGTGCAGTTCGTCAGCGACTTCGGCGCACAATCGGTGCCCGACTCGTGCGAGTTCGTCGATCCTGCCGAGTGGCCACGGCTCGACTGGCGCGCGTTGGTGCACGAATTCGGCCTCGACCTCGGGCTGATGGAGCGGTATGTACCGCCGGCCCGCAGTGCCAGCTTCGCTGCATGGCGCGACGCCACGCAGCAGTACCAGGCGCTGCTCGTCCGCCGCACGATCGAGACGCTGCGACGGCTGAAGTACCGCCCGACGGGCGGGTTCTGCCTCTCGTCGCTCGCCGATGCCGTGCCGACCATCTCCACCTCACTGGTCGATCATCGTCGGCGCCCGAAGGCAGCCTTCCACGCCGTGGTCGACGCGTGCCGTCCGGTGATCGTGGTGGCCGACCTGTTGCCCGACACCATCAGTCCCGGCGCGTCGATGACGGTCGACATCCACGTGGTGAGCGACCTGCACCGACCCCTGCTCGGGGCGCGCTGCACGGCCACACTCGGTGTGGGCGGCGAGTCGACGGTGGTGCACTGGCTCGGCGACATCGGCAGCGACACCTGCCAACGAGTCGGGTCGGTACACATCACCGCTCCCGATGCGGGATGCGACATCGTGCTCGACCTGTTGCTCGAGTTCTCGGCCGACGGAGCACCCGTCGATGGCGCCGAACACGCGGGCGAGGTCGTGACCAATCGTTACCGCACCACCGTGGTCCGCTGAGCCGCCCCAAGAATCGGGGCGCCCATACAGGCCTCGGACGTCAGTTGGAGTCGGTGGTATGGACGACGAGCACCGAGCACGGGGCGCCCTTCAGCACCTGTGCCGCCACATCGTCGGTGAACTGTCCATTCACCACCAGACCGCGGTTGCCGACCACGATGAGATCGGCCGACGTGGACGTCGCCACATCGAGGATTGCGGCCGCCGCCGGCCCTTCGACGACGTGGGTGGTGGCGGGCTTACCGGCCGCCGTGCCCAGTGCATCGGTGAGGTGCTGCGCGTCGCGCCGAGCGACACTGCGCCCCTGCTCATCGGTGCTGCCGATGGCATACACCAGGTGCAGATCGGCGCCGGTGACACGGGCGAGCTCCATGGCCCGCCGGCAGGCTGCGAGTGCCGTCGGGTAATAGCTGACCCCGATGACGATGGTCGAATCGCTCACTGTGAACCCCCAAGAAACGTTGGAACGACTGCCAGAGTGTGCCCCACCCGGAACACGCTGTAAACAGGCTGTCGCGTGACACTTCGCACGTCCGGTCGGGTGGGTGATACGCGGACGTCTCGTCAGGCGCTGCGATCGGCAATGATCCGGTCGAGCGTGGCGAGAACTGCCGCAATGGTGTCGGGCAGTTCGGCACGCTCGAGTGCAGCAGCACCCGCCATCGTCTCGGGGTCGACTTCAATGCCCACCCGGTGGACCAATCGGAAGTAGTCGAGGCCTGTGTAGTCGGTCCAGGTGAAGTTCACCTGCTTGGCCACGTCGGGTGCGACGGTGAGCAGCAGGGGCATCAGCGCCACCGTGTGCACCGCGGCCGGAAAGAGGTGGCGACGCTCGAGGAGTTCGGCGAGTTGCCCGCGGATCTCGAGGAGTTGCTCGACCGTCGGCGTCGTGTGGCGCATCAGCAGACCCATCGCGTAGCGCTCGACGGTCTGAGTGGTGTCGGAGAGGTGGGCTGCGCCGAGCCCGCGCGACTGCACGGCGGCCTCGCGTGCCACCACCAGGGCACGGTCGAGATCGCTGATCGTCAGGGCCCAGGCGAAGTAGTGGAGCGTGGTGGACAGCTCGATGGGATCGCCCACCTGACGGGCCAGCGCGAGCAGTACGTCGCCTTCGGCTACCAGTTCGGCGAGTTCATCGGCGGGAACTGTCTCGGCGAACTGTCGGTAGAAGGTGGCCAGCAGTCGAGTACGGCCGATGATCAGCCGCGCCGTCGTCGTGTCGTCGGGGAAGCTGTCGACGTACGAGAGCGCGTGCCGCCAGTCGCCGCCCGATTGCAGCAGCGCCAACGCCTGGAGTGTGGCGACGGGCAGGTTCGACGCGCAGAAGCGCGCGGGCACCCCACCGAGCGGTTCGAGCTGCAGGCGCTTGCCGCCACGGAAGAAGTCGGCGTACGTGCCGTAGGCCGCGCACAGCGCGGCGTCGGCGGTCGAGTCGTCGTTCAGCGCGAGCGGTCGCACCCAGTCGAACACCTCGAACACCGGCCGGAAGAACGCATAGCGCGCCACCGCCGCCACGATCGAGTGGGCTCTGTCGTGCTGGCCGGTCCCGAGTGCGTGCGCGACCGCGACGCGGAGGTTGTCGACCTCGGCGGCGAAGCGACTGAACGTGGCAGCGATCCGATTCCGATCGCCGCGCCGTGGCAGCCCTCGAGCGAACGAGAACATCCAGGCGAGGTGCCGATCGCGGACCTGGCCGATCGTGTCGGTCTCGACGAGGCGGTCCTCGGCGAACTGACGCAGCGTCTCGAGCTGGTGGTAGCGGGTGCCGAGCGGGGTAGCGGCAGCCACCACCATCGATCGCGACACGAGCCGATCGACGATGTCGATCAGGTCGAACTCGTCGAGCCCGGTCACTGCCGTCAGCCCGTCGATGAGCGTGCCGCCGGCGAACACCGCCATCTGGTCGAACACCTCGCGTTCGTCGTCGTCGAGTGCCGCGTACGACCACTCGACGGTGGCCCGCAGCGTGCGGTGCCGCTCGGCGCCCGAACGCCCGCCGCGCAGCAACCGGAACCGGTCGTCGAGCCGGTCGTCGATCTCGGCCGGGCTCATCGAGCGACACCGTGCCGCAGCCAACTCGATCGCCAGGGGGATCCCGTCGAGCCGAGTGCACATCCGTCGGATCACATCGGCCGCTGCGTCGACGTCGAGGTCGGGACGCACCGCTCGTGCTCGCTCGCAGAACAGCACCACCCCGTCGTCGGCGGGGAGCGAACCGATCGGCACGAGTTGTTCGCGCCTCAGCCCGAGCGCCTCGCGGCTCGTGCACACCACCCTGATCTTCGGGCAGGCTGCGATCAGCGCTGTCACCAACTCGCGAGCCGCATCGAGCACGTGCTCGCAGTTGTCGACCACCACCACACCCGACGCCGTGGTGAAGCGATCGGTGAACGACTGCAGCGGCGTGCGCCCGGGCGCCTCGCGGGCCCCCACCGCCGCCATCGCTGCCGGCACGACCGCGGTGTCGGAGGTGGCTGCCGTGAGATCGATCCACCACGCCCCTGACGGAGCATGGCCACCGTCGCCGGTGCCCGCGGGAGTTGCGGCCGACGCGGTCGATGCCACCTCGAGCGCGAGGCGGGTCTTGCCCATGCCGCCCACGCCCACCAGGGTGACCAGCGGGCTGCGGTCGAGCGCGTCCCAGACGGCCATCAGTTCGTCGGCTCGGCCCACCAGATCGCCCTCGACCGGTGGCAGCGACTCGCCGTTTCCTCCGTGGTCGTCATCGGTGCTGTTGCCCGAAGCAGCCGGTGGAGCGATCGGCCCGACATCGGCGATGCCTGCGGCGGCGACTGCATGCGCGTGATCGGGTGACGCGAAGCCGGCGAGGCTGACGGCACCGACCGGCCGGAGCTGCAGACCCTCAGGGGCTCGATCGGTGAGCAACGCTGCCGTCGCACTCGACACGAGCACTGCACCGGCCGGGCACGCCCCGAGCAACCGCGCCAGACGGTTCACGGCGGTGCCGAACAGGTCGCCGTCGCGCGGATAGACCACACCGGTGTGCACTGCTGCACGGACTCGGACACCGTCGGCGTGCTGCCACGCGGCTGCACCGATCGCCTGCTGGATGCTGGTGGCCGCACCGACCGCGGCCACCGGGTCGTCGAACACGGCGATCATGCCGTCGCCCGTGTGCTTGAACACCGTGCCGGCAGCGGCTTCGACGACCCCGCGCACGAGTCGGTCGTGGGCCTCGAGGTCGGCAGCCATGGCCGCTTCGTCGGCGTTCCAACGGCGCGTCGAGTCGACGATGTCGCTCATCACCAACGACACCAACGAACCCATCAGCCACCACCTTCTGCAAGCACGCCAGCCCGAGCGATCGACCCGTCGAGCGCTTGGAGCGTCGCCATCATCGCGTCTTCGAGGCTCATGGTGCTCGCCTGCCGGCCGATCGCAGCGCGGTCGAGCGTCGAGTCGGCATCGATGCGCCGGCGCACCACGGCCGGCATTCCCATGCCGGTGAGGCGGACCATCGCCTCCTCGATCAACGCGGCGGCGGGGCGGTCGTAGACGGAGAGGAGCCGAGTGGCGCCGCGCATGATCGCCCCCAACAGGAAGAGGTGATGCTTCTCGAATGCCTCGACAAGCGCAGCCTGCAACTGCGGCGCCACCTCGACCACGGGAACGAGACCGTGGGCCGCTGCTGAACTGCGTGCCATCAGCAGGATCGCGCCGGCGCGCTCGGCAAGGTAGCGGGCCCCGATCTGCTGGGCGATCTCGACGCCGGATCGGGCGTAGTCGATGGCTGGCAGCGGGTCGAGGTCGACGAGCGTGTAGGCCGCGAAGTACGACGCGTGTGCGATCAGATGGTGATCGCCGAGACGCCGGGCGCGTTCGAGGTTGGCGAAGGCGACGTCGACCGCTTCGTCGGGTCGGTCCGGTTCAGGGACACCCTTGCCCCGGCGGATGATGAGCGCGAACACGAGTCCGCACGACACGAGACACAGACCTGCTTCGTCGGATGGGCGTACCTCGTCGAACAGATCGACCGCATCGGCCCAGGCGCCGTTGGAGACGAGGTGGTCGAGCTGGAACCATCCCAACTCGGCGCGTGTAGCCAGCAGCGCTCTCGGTACGCCCGCGACCGGGATCTGGCGGCCCTGTTGCCCGTCACGGTCCTCGATCACATGTGCTCGGAACGCTGTGCACACAGCGGCGTCCTCGGTCCAGCCTCGGTCGTGGCGGAGGGGGTGCACCCAGTCGGCCACCTCCCAGGCGGGCCGGTCGACCGCCAGCAGCGCGATGTCGGCGACGACCTGCTCGGCAACGGGGTGGTTGCCGGTGGCGACGGCATGGGCCACCCCGACGCGGAGGTTGTCGAGATCGGCGGCGAACCGAACGAAGGCATCCGCCGCACGCGGTGTGCCCAGACCGGAATGGACCTGTCGGGCGAGACCGCTGATCCAGTCGAGGTGACGATCGCGGACCTGGCCGATCGTACCCGCTTCCACCAACTGGTCCTCGGCGTACTGACGGAGTGTCTCGAGTTGGTGATAGCGGGTGCCGAGCGGCGTTGTCGCGGCCACCACCATCGAACGGGCCACCAGGCGGTCGACGACATCGAGCGCGTCGAACTCGTCGAGCTCGGTCACCACTGCCAGACCATCGACCAGCGTTCCGCCCGAGAAGACCGCCATCTGATCGAACACTGCACGCTCGTCGGTCTCGAGCAGCGAGTACGACCATGCCACTGCGGCCTGCAACGTCCGATGCCGCTCGACGCCGCTGCGTCCGCCACGCAGCAGGCGAAACCGGTCGTCGAGTCTGCTGTCGATCTCGGCCGGGGTCATCGACCGGCATCGCGCGGCGGCCAACTCGATCGCCAACGGGATCCCGTCCAATCGGCGACACAGTTGCTCGATCACCGGGCGAACAGCCTCCACGTCGAGATCTGGTCGAACTGCCAGCGCCCGCTCGGCGAACAGGGCCATCCCGTCGACCATCGGTAACGATCCGATCGGCGCGATCTGTTCGCCGCGGACGCCGAGGGCCTCACGGCTGGTGCACACCACACGCACGTCGGGTGCCGCACTGCGTATCGCTGCCACCGCATCTCGAGCAGCATTCAGCACGTGCTCGCAGTTGTCGATCACCACCAGCGCCGAAGCCCCGACGAAGTGATCGCTCAGGGCCTGCAGCGCTGTTCGACCAGGCGCCTCGCGCGCACCCACGGCAGCCATCGCCACCGGCACCACCGCCTCCGGCGCAGTCGCTGCCGACAGATCGATCCACCACGCCCCATCGGCGAACGATTGGGTTGCCCCGGCGGCCACTTCGAGCGCCAGCCGAGTCTTGCCCATGCCACCCACACCGACGAGGGTGATCAGTCGAGCCCGATCGATCGCGGTCCAGATGGCCGCGAGTTCGTCGTCGCGGCCAACGAGTTGATCGTCGATCGTCGGCAACGATCCGCCCCGACGCCTCGTTCCGTCGGTGGCAGTGGCGAGAGCATCGATCTCCACCAAACCGGCGCCAGACAACGCATGCACCGGCTCGGACGCGGTGAACCCGCTGAACGTCACCTCACCGAGGGCTCGCACCTCGAGGTCGTCGGGAGCGCGTTCGGCGAGCAGCACTGCGACGGCGTTCGACACGAGCACCGCACCCGACGGGCAGGCGCTCAAGATGCGGGCCAACTTGTTCACCGCAGTGCCGAACATGTCGCCATCACGCTCATAGACGACACCCGAATGCACCGCGGCGCGCACCTGCAACCCCTCGGACTGGCGCCAGGTGGTGTCGCCGACAGCGCGTTGGATACCGGCCGCAGCGCTGACGGCGGCCACCGGGTCGTCGAACACCGCGATCATGTCGTCGCCCGTGTGCTTGAACACCGTGCCGGCGGCGGCTTCGACCACCCCGCGCACGAGTCGGTCGTGAGCCTCGAGGTCGGCGGCCATCGCCCCTTCGGCCGCATTCCACCGACGCGTCGAATCGACGATGTCGCTCATCACCAACGACACCAACGACCCCATCAGCACTCACCCCCTGCACGTTCGGCGAGCAAACGGTCGAGTGCCGCCAGCAGTTCGCGCACCAGGTCGGCGATCGACACACCGGCCGACTGGCGTTCGAACTCGCTCACGTCGTCGGGCAGCGGCACACCGGCGCGCTCGAGGAAGCGGCGATGGTCGCGCCCGAACTCGCGCTTCCAGATGCAGTACGCACGTGCGACCAGGTCGGGTTCGCGTCGCCCGATGGCCGGCAGGATCGCCGTCATCGCCAACACGCCAGCGGGCTGGATGAGATTCACCCGCAGGGCATCGTCGACCTGTTGACGGATCGAGTGCAGCAACTCATCGGACGGCTCGGCGAGACCGAGTGAGTACCCCACCCCGGCCAAGGCGTTGTGGGCCAACCGGTCGGCACCGAGACGACGACCGATCCGGTAGGCCTCGTGACCGAACTCAGCCGCCTGCTGAGGCCGCAGACCGCCCAGCCCCCAGGTGACGTAGAACAGGCCGACAGCCCGCTTGCGCTGGGTGCGCGTCCGACCACAGAGATCGATGAGCACCTCGGCCTCGGCCACCACGGCTGCTTCCTCGGCCGCCGTCAGCTGCTCGCTGACCTGCTGCACATACCGTGCGAACAGGCGGGCCCCGAGCACGTCCACCCGCTCGTCGACCGTCGTCGCGCTGCACTGATCGAGCAACTCGATGCCCAGCCGCCACGGGCAGCCCATCTGCAACTGCGCGCCGAGGTAGAGGGCACGCTCGGAGGGCGGCGCCACCTCGTACCACTCCGGAATGTCGTCTGCCGTCTCGATCAGATCGACCGGCCGGCGCCGATAGAAGTCGCCGACGACAGTCAGCGCTGCGCATGCGGCGGCGGCAGGTGTCCATCCGCGCTCGATCACGAGTGGCTGCGCCCAGTCGTACACCTCGAGCGCGAAGGTGTGCTGGGCGAACCCGCGCATGCGGGTGACCATCACGTGGACGACGGCATGCCGACCGCTTGCCACGGCATGGGCCACCGCCAGGCGAAGGTTGTCGATCTCTGCGGCGAATCGGCTGAAGGCTGCTGCCTCGGCATCGAGGCCGGCAGCCTCGTTCAGTTGCGCGATCAGTGCCTCTGCCCAGGAAAGGTGCCGGTCGCGGACCTCGCCCAGTGCTCCGGTGTCGAGCAGGCGATCCTCGGCGTACTGCCGCAGCGTCTCGAGCTGGTGGTAGCGGGTGCCGAGCGGCGTGGTGGTGGCCACCACCATCGATCGCGAGATCAGTCGATCGACGATGTCGAGCACGTCGAACTCGTCGAGACCGGTCACCGCGGCGAGGCCGTCGAGCAGGGTGCCGCCGGCGAACACCGCCATTCGGTCGAACACCGTGCGTTCGTCGGGGTCGAGCAACGAGTACGACCACCCGACTGCCGCCTGCAGCGTGCGATGCCGTTCGGCGCTCTCACGCCCGCCGCGCAGCAGCCGGAACCGGTCGTCGAGGCGCGCGTCGATCTCGGCCGGGGTCATCGCCCGGCAGCGCGCCGCAGCGAGTTCGATCGCCAACGGGATGCCGTCGAGTCGGGCGCAGATCCGTTCGATCACCGGCCGGTTCGCCTCGACGTCGAGATCGAGACGCGCCATACGGGCCCGCTCGACGAACAGTTCGATGCCATCGACGGTGGGCAGCGAGCCGACGGGCACGAGTTGCTCACCGCGTAGGCCGAGCGCCTCGCGGCTGGTCGCCACGATCCGCGTCTCGGGCGCACGGGTCCGCAGCGCCTCGATGAGGTCGCGCGCCGAGCGCAGGACGTGTTCGCAGTTGTCGACGACCACCAGCCCGGTGAGTCCCTCGAATCGGTCGGTGAACGACTCGAGCGGGGTGCGCCCCGGCGACTCGTGGGCCCCCACCGCGGCCAGCGCCACGGCCAGTACGGCGTCGTCGCTGCTGGCTGCGGCGAGATCGATCCACCACGCGCCGTCGGCGAACGACACTGCAGCGCCTGCCGCCACCTCGAGTGCGAGACGGGTCTTGCCCATACCGCCCACACCGACGAGCGTCACCAGCCGCGCCCGGCCGAGCGCATCCCAGATGGCGGCCAGCTCGTCGCTCCGGCCGATCAACTCCTCGTCGGCGACCGGAAGGCGCAGCGGGTGGGCGCTGCCGCGGCCGGCGAGGTCGCTCACCTCGACGAGGCCGGGGCCGACGACGGCGAACACCTCATCGGCACTGGCGAAACCGGCGAGCGCGACCGAGCCCACCCGCCGCAGCCCGATCCCTTCCGGTGCCCGTTCGTTGAGCAGCCCCGCAACCGCCGCCGACACCAGCACCGCATCCGGCGGACACACCCCCAGCAACCGAGCCACCTTGTTCACGGCCGTACCGAACAGATCGCCGTCGCGCGGGTACACCACACCGGCGTGCGCGGCAACACGCACGCGTAACCCGTCCGGGTGTCGCCACTGCGCGGACCCGATCGCCTGCTGGAGCCCCGCTGCTGCACCGACCGCAGCGACCGGGTCGTCGAACACGGCGATCATCCCGTCGCCCGTGTGCTTGAACACGGTGCCACCGGCTGCCTCGACCACGCCACGGATCAACCCGTCGTGCATCTCGAGATCGGCTGCCATCGCCGATTCGTCAGCGTTCCAGCGGCGCGTCGAATCGACAATGTCGCTCATCACCAACGACACCAACGACCCCACGGGCCCAACCCTAACCGGCGACGATCAACCGGTCATCCGTAGCGATACGACCTGGCTCAGATGCGGGCGATGAGCTTGCGGTTCTTGAACTTCGCCTTGCGATAGTCGGCGTTCATCAGGGCAATCACGTCGATCGAGATCTCCTTCGGGCACGCCGCCTCGCACTCGCCGTGATTGGTACACGAACCGAAGTAACTGTCCATGGTTTCCACCATCGCCTCGGCCCGCTTGTAGCGCTCGGCCTGGCCCTGGGGCAGCACATTCAGATGGGCCATCTTCGCCGCAGTGAACAGGTTGGCTGCACCGTTGGGGCACGCCGCCACACAGGCACCACAGCCGATGCACGCCGCAGCATCCATGGCCGCATCGGCCACAGGCTTGGGCACCGCGATGAGGTTGCCGTCGGGCGCCCCACCGGTCTCGGCGGTGATGTAGCCGCCCGACTCGATGATGCGGTCGAACGCCGAGCGGTCGACCATCAGGTCTTTGATGATCGGGAACGCCGAGGCACGCCACGGCTCGATGGTGATCTCGGCACCCGACTGGAAGGTGCGCATGTGCAACTGGCACGTGGCCGAGCCGCGCTGCGGACCGTGGGCCTGGCCGTCGATCATCAGCGAGCACGTGCCGCAGATGCCCTCACGGCAGTCGTGGTCGAAGGTGACCGGCTCGCGCCCCTCGCTGATGAGCCGCTCGTTCAGCACGTCGAGCATCTCGAGGAACGACGCCTCGTCGCTGATCGAGTCGACGAGATGGTGTTCGAAGTGCCCACGGTCGGCAGGGCCCGACTGGCGCCAGATCTTGAGCTTGATGTCGGTGAGGTGCCGGGCGTGGCCGGCCTGGGGTGACGCGCTCACTTGTAGCTCCGGGTGGCGAGATGGACGGTTTCGAACTCGAGGGGCTCGATGTTGCGGATCGACTGCATCGGGTCGCCGTTCCACTCCCAAGCAGCCACGTGCGCGAAGTTCACGTCGTCGCGCACTGCCTCGCCCTCGTCGTCCTGGAACTCGGAGCGGAAGTGGCCACCGCAGCTCTCGCGGCGCTCGAGCGCATCGCGGCACATCAGCATGCCCAACTGGAAGAAGTCGTCGACACGACCGGCCTTCTCGAGGGTCTGGTTCACCGAGGTGGCATTGCCGGTGACCCGCAGATCCTTCTGGAACTCCTCGTACAGGGCGGGAAGTTCCGACAGTGCCTTCTCGAGGCCCTGCTCGGTGCGCTCCATCCCGCAGTAGTCCCAGATGATCTTGCCGACTTCGCGGTGGAACCAGTCGGGCGACCGGGTGCCCTTGATGTCGAGGTAGCCCTGGTAGCGGGCACGGGCGTCGTTCTCGGCAAGCTTGAACGCCTCGTGGTCGACACCCGGCATCGGCTTGTTCAGCATCGGGGCCAGGTAGTTGCCGATCGTGTACGGCAGCACGAAGTAGCCGTCGGACAGGCCCTGCATCAGCGCCGACGCACCGAGGCGGTTGGCACCGTGATCGCTGAAGTTGGCCTCACCCGCGGCGTACAGGCCGGGGATGGTGGTCATCAACTCGTAGTCGACCCACAGGCCACCCATCGTGTAGTGGCTGGCCGGATAGATGCGCATCGGCGTCTGGTACGGGTCTTCGCCCGTGATGCGCTCGTACATCTGGAACAGGTTGCCGTAGCGCTCTTCCACGACGTCTTTGCCGAGCCGGTTGATGGAGTCGGCGAAGTCGAGATAGACGCCGTTCTTCAGCGGGCCCACACCACGGCCCTGGTCGACGGAGCGCTTGGCCGCACGCGACGAGATGTCGCGGGGCGCCAGGTTGCCGAAGCTGGGATACAGCCGCTCGAGGATGTAGTCGCGGTCGCTCTCGGGGATCTCGTGCGGGGCGCGCTTCTCGTCGGGGTTGGTGGGCACCCACACCCGGCCGTCGTTGCGCAACGACTCGCTCATCAGCGTGAGCTTCGACTGGGTGTCGTCGCTCTGCGGGATGCACGTCGGGTGGATCTGGGTGTAGCAGGGGTTGGCGAAGTACGCGCCCTTGCGATGCGCCCGCCACGCCGCGGTGACGTTGCAGGCCATGGCGTTGGTGGAGAGGAAGAACACGTTGCCGTAGCCGCCGGTGCACAGCACCGTGGCGTGCGCGGCGTGCGACTGGATGGCACCCGTGAGCAGATCGCGCACGACGATGCCGGCGCAGCGGCCGTCGACGGTGACCACGTCGACCAGTTCGGTGCGGTTGAACAGCCGCACGTTGCCGAGGCCGATCTGGCGGGCCAACTGCTGGTAGGCGCCGAGCAGCAACTGCTGGCCGGTCTGGCCACGGGCATAGAACGTGCGACTGACCTGTGCGCCACCGAAGCTGCGGTTGTCGAGCAGGCCGCCGTACTCGCGGGCGAACGGCACGCCCTGGGCCACCATCTGGTCGATGATGTCGACGCTCACCTGGGCCAGACGGTGCACGTTGGCCTCACGGGCGCGGAAGTCGCCGCCCTTGATGGTGTCGTAGAACAGACGGTGCACCGAGTCGCCGTCGCCCTTGTAGTTCTTGGCGGCGTTGATACCGCCCTGGGCCGCGATGGAGTGGGCCCGGCGTGGCGAGTCGTGGAACGTGAACACGTCGACCTGGTAGCCCAGCTCGGCCAGCGTTGCCGCGGCCGACGCACCGGCCAGGCCGCTACCGACGACGATGACCTTGAACTTGCGCTTGTTGTTGGGGTTCACCAGCTTCATGTCGCTCTTGTAGGTGTCCCACTTGTCCTCGACCGGACCGGCGGGCGCCTTGCTCTTCAGCTCGATGCTCATGTGTGTCTCCTGGACCGATCAGCCGACGATGCCCGCAAGGACAGCGACCGGGAACGAAACGTTGCCGACCACCACGATGGTGGCGACGCCGATGGCAATGGCTCGACGCCACTCGTTGAACCGCGGGTTGTTCCAGCCCATCGACTGGAACAGGCTCCAGGTGCCGTGGAACAGGTGAACCCCGAGGGCGATGTTGGCGAGGATGTAGAACACCGACACCGGCACGCGCTCGAAACTGCGCACCACGTTGGCGTACACCTCTTTCTTCACGAACTCGTCGCCGGTACCGATGGTGTTGGTGACGCCGAAGGTGAAGTCGAGCAGGTGCCAGATGATGAACAGCAGCACGATGATGCCCGTCCAGCGCATCGTGCGGCTGGCGAAGTTGGCCATCTGGTAGTCGCGGGCACTCTGGTACTTCACCGGACGGGCACGGCGGTTCAACTGGGTGAGCGAGTAGGCCGCGTGGATGTGCAGCAGCACCGAGGCCAGCAGGCCCGCACGCAGGATCCACAGCACGGCGCCCTCGGGGGCGATCGGGTACAGCAGGCGGTTCAGGAACTCGGCGTAGTGGTTGAGGTCTTCCTCGCCCAGGTACATCTTCAAGTTGCCCACCATGTGGGCCACCACGAAGCCGATCATCAGCACACCGGTGATGGCCATGACGTACTTCTTGCCGACAGCCGTGCCGTAGAGATCGAGCAGGAACGGCTTGCGCTTGCGCGTCGCCGTGGCCGTGCCGGTGACGGGGCCGCGAGCGGGAGGCGGAGCGATGGTCTGGGCCATGGTGCGACTGCTTTCGTGACTTCGAGGTGACGCTGAGGCGAACGGTAGTCCCGCTATCGGCGCGGGACGAACTTCTCCGAGGTTGGAGGACGTTTCGTCTGTCACACCGGAAAGTCCCTACACTCTCCCCGTTTGCCCAACCCAGCGCGTCCGACGTCGCACGCGCCTGACAGACCACGGAGACCCCTGGTGCCAGCAATCTTCTCCTCGGAAGGCGGATACCAAGTATTCGACCTGAAGGGTGGTGAGTGGGCCGTACTGCTGCTGTCGGTAGCCGCTGCACTGCTCGCCATCGCCGTCGGCTTCTACCTCGTCAAGGCCGTCATGGCGGCCGACGCCGGCTCACCCAAGATGCAGGAGATCGCCAAGGCGATCCAAGAGGGTGCGTGGGCCTACCTCAAGCGGCAGTTCCGCACCATCGCCGTCATCCTCATTCCGTTGGCGGCCATCGTGTTCGTCACGTCGACGGCCATCAAGAAGCCCGACGGCACCGATGCCCTCAGCTTCGCCGAGGCCGGCACCTGGCGCACCCTGGCGTTCGTGCTTGGCTGCTTCGCTTCTGGCCTCACCGGCTACATCGGCATGACGCTGGCCACGCGCGGCAACGTCCGCACCGCGGCGGCCGCCCTCAGCAACTCGATGCCGAAGGCACTCACCGTGGCGTTCCGCACGGGCGGTGTCGCCGGCATGTTCACGGTCGGCCTGGGCCTGCTCGGCGCCACCTTGATCATCATGATCTTCCAGAACTCCAGCTCGGTCATCCTCGTGGGCTTCGGCTTCGGTGGCTCGCTGCTGGCGCTGTTCCTCCGTGTCGGCGGCGGCATCTTCACCAAGGCTGCCGACGTCGGCGCCGACCTGGTGGGCAAGGTCGAGGCCGGTATCCCCGAAGACGATCCGCGCAACCCCGCCACCATCGCCGACAACGTGGGCGACAACGTGGGCGACTGCGCCGGTATGGCCGCCGACCTGTTCGAGAGCTACGAGGTCACCCTCGTCGCCTCGATCATCCTCGGTGTGGCAGCGTTCAACTCCATCGGCCTCAACCCGGCCATGGGCCTCGTGTTCCCGCTGGCCGCTCGTGCCATCGGCGTCATCGCCTCCATCGCCGGCGTGTTCGCCGTGAAGGCGAAAGAGGGCGAGACCGACGCCCTCAAGCCCATCAACCGTGGCTTCGCCGTCGCCGGCGGCCTCACCCTCATCGGCACGCTCATCCTGGCGCTCGTCTATGTCGGCAACGACAAGGGCGTCAGCAGCGAAGGCGTCCAACTGATGTCGGGCGCCGGCTGGCGCGTGTTCGGCGCCGTGGCCATCGGCCTCGTGCTGGCGCAGCTCGTGAGCCGCCTCACCGAGTACTACACCGGCACCCACTACTCGCCGGTGAAGGAGATCGCCGAGAGCGCCGAGACCGGCCCGGCCACCGTGGTGCTCTCGGGCACCGCCAGCGGCCTCGAGAGCTCGGTCTACGCGGTCATCGCCATCGCCATCGCAATCGGTGTGGCCCTCGCCCTCGGCGGCGGCAACCTCACCTTCTCGTTCTACCTCGTGGCCCTCACCGGCATGGGCATGCTCGCCACCACCGGCGTCATCGTGTCGGAAGACACCTTCGGCCCCGTCAGCGACAACGCCGCCGGTATCGCCGAGATGAGCGGCGAGTTCCACGGCGAGCCCGAGCGCATCATGGTCAGCCTCGACGCCGTGGGCAACACCACCAAGGCCGTCACCAAGGGCTTCGCCATCGGCTCGGCAGTCATCGCCGCCGTAGCCCTGTTCGCCTCGTTCATCGAGATCGGCGGCGCCGAGATCGGTGCGGTCGCCGCCAACCTCGCCGACGGCGTGTTCAAGATCCCCGAGCTGGCCATCAACGTGGCCGACCCGAAGATCTTCATCGGTCTGCTCATCGGTGGCGCCGTGCCGTTCATGTTCTCGGCGCTCGCGATCCGCGCCGTCGGCCGCACCGCCGGCGTGGTGGTGCAGGAAGTGCGCAAGCAGTTCGCCGACGGCAAGATCATGCGTGGCGAGAAGCAGCCCGACTACGCCCCGGTCATCGACATCTGCACCGCTGCGTCGCTGCGTGAGCTCACCACCCCGGCCCTGCTGGCCGTGCTCACCCCGGTCATCGTCGGCTTCGGCATCGACTGGAAGGCACTCGGCGCATTCCTCGCCGCCGTCATCCTCGTCGGCCAGCTGATGGCCAACTACCTCAGCAACGCCGGCGGCGCATGGGACAACGCCAAGAAGTACATCGAAGACGGTCACCACGGCGGCAAGGGCAGCGAGGCCCACAAGGCCGCCGTCATCGGCGACACCGTCGGCGACCCGTTCAAGGACACTGCCGGCCCGGCGCTGAACCCGCTCATTAAGGTGATGAACCTCGTGAGCCTGCTGGTGCTCCCGGCCATCATCTCGCTGCAGGACAACGACGGCGCCCGCTACACCGTCGCCGCCGCTGCGCTGGTGGTGCTGGTGGCCTCGGTCGTGTACTCGAGCCGCAAGAGCAACTCGATCAACGCCACCGCCTGATCGATCGACATCTCGTTCGAGGGCCCGGGCGACTGCCCGGGCCCTCGTCGTTTTCACCGCTAGCGTGGCCCGCCGTGCTCGCCTTCCTCGACTTCGCCAATGAATGGATCAAGACCGGCGGGGTCGTGGCGTTGGGGCTGATCATCTTCGCCGAATCGGGTCTGCTGATCGGCTTCTTCCTTCCCGGCGACTCGCTGTTGTTCTTCGCCGGCTTCCTCGCGTCGAGTGCCGCAGTCGAACAGTTCGGCGAGCGCTACATGCCCTCGCTGTGGATCGTCGCCAGTGTATGCGCGGTGGCCGCAATCGTCGGCGACCAGGTGGGCTATCTCATCGGCAACAAGATCGGGCCCACACTGCTGAACCGACCGAAGAGCCGCCTGTTCGATCCGGCCCATGTGGCCAAGGCCGAGATCTTCTTCGCCCGCCACGGCGCCAAGACCATCGTGCTCGCCCGCTTCGTGCCCGTCGTGCGCACCTTCGTGCCCACCGTCGCCGGAGTCAGCAGCATGCACTACCGCACGTTCGTCACCTACAACGTCATCGGCGGAGTGCTGTGGGGTGCGGGCATCATCACCCTCGGCTACTTCCTCGGCGAGATCGACGCGGTGAAGAACAACATCGAGATCGCCGCCATCGTCATCGTCGCCGTCAGTGTGCTGCCGATCGCCATCGAGTTCCTGAAGCACCGCCGCGGCAAGGCCGCGGAGACAGCGCGCTGAACCACGACTACCGTGCGCTCACGCGGGCGGGGTCAGCCGCCCGACTGACCCTGGGGGGAGCCATGGGACAGAGGGGAAGGGTGCTTCGGCATCGCCGTTCCGACGGTCGGTGGTCGACGCGGACGCGACTGATCGTGCCGCTCGCGCTGCTGGCGGCGACGGTCGGCTCGTGTGCCAACGACAGCAACGAGAGCACGGCACCTGCGAACACGGCGGCTCGGCCGGTCGAGACCGCCGAGGGTTCGTCGACGGGCGGCAGCGGCGGTTCCGACGAGGGGCGTGCGATCGATCGCGACGTCTCCATCTACGTGACGGTCGACGACATCGCGACGACGTCGTCGCAGACCATCACGGCGATCACCCGAGCGGGCGGGGTGATCGAAGCCTCCGACATCGCGCTGAAGCCCGAGCCGTCAGCCTCGGCACGGATCGAGGCTCGCGTGCCACCCGACCGACTCGAGGCGGTGGTGAACGAAGTCGCCGCACTGGGCGAGCTCACTGCCCGCCAGCAGACCGCCATCGACGTCACGGCCCAGGTGATCGACCTCGAGACCCGCACCGCTTCCGCCCGCGCCAGTGTGGAGCGCGTCCAGGCGCTGCTCGACTCGGCACAGAACCTCGACGACGTCGTGTTACTGGAGGGCGAGCTCACCAAGCGACAGACCGAGCTCGAACAACTCGAGGCCCAGCAGCAGGCGCTTGCCACCCAGACCGAACTCACCGGTCTGGTCGTGGTGCTGTCGCCTCCGCCAGCGTCGTCGTCGGGCGCCGCCGACACCGGTCTCGGTGAGGCGCTGCGCGACGGGTGGGACGGTTTCGTCTCGGCACTCCACGTCCTGCTGGTGATGCTTGCCTACCTGCTCCCGTTCCTGCTGACCGGTGGGCTGGTGGCAGTGGTGGCGCTGCTCATTCGGCGGCGGGTGCGACGAAGTCGATCAGACGCTCCACCGAGCCCACCAACTCCGGCTCCAGGTCCCTGAACGACTGCACCCGGTTGCGCAGGAAGGGCCAGAAGCGAGCGGGGTCGGCGCCGAGCGCAGCGCAGATCCCCTCCTTCCACGGCCTTCCTCGCGGCACGACCGGCCAGACGTCGAGGTCGATCACACGCGGCCGCACCCCCTGCCACACATCGACGAAGGGGTGACCCGTCACCAGCACATGCCGATAGCGGCGGGCCACCTCGTCGGCGAGCCGTTGCTCTTTCGAGCCGGGCACGAGATGGTCGACCAGCACGCCCAAGAGCCGCGTGGGCCCGGGCTGGAACTCGTCGATCGCCTCGAGGAGATGGTCGATGCCGTGCATCGGTTCGACGACGATGCCCACCTCGCGCAGGTCGTCGCCCCACACGTGCTCGACCAACTCGGCGTCGTGCTTTCCCTCCACCCAGATGCGGCTCGCCTGGGCCACCTTGGCCGGAGTGGGCCGGGCCGAGGCGATCGAGCCGCTGGCGGTGATGCGCGTGGTCGACGCCTGCGCTGCGGCTTCGGTGGCAGGCCGGACGAGCGTGACCGGTCGACCGTCGATGAGGAACCCACCGGGCTTGTAGACGAAGTGACGGTGGTTGCCCTTCCGGTCGCGCAGGGTGACCGCCTGCACGCTGATCTTCACCACGTCGCCGGTGAAACCCGAGGTGCGATCCTCCACCACCATGCCCATGCGCACCGGCACCTCCGGCCAGCGAGGCCGGGCCCGGTCGCGCTCGAACTCGTCGAGGATGTCGCGGGGCCCGCTCATCGCAGTCCCTCGGTGTGCCCGTGCCAGCGGGGCACGCGCCCCGGCGCTGCCGTCAGCACCTGGTCGACCATCGTGCCGTCGTGGCGGCGGTACGGGGCGCGCAGGCTGCGCACGTCGGTGGGCATGGCGAACGATGTTGGCAGGTACGGCGCACCCCACACGTGCACCCGCTCAGCGGGCCCGGTCACGTGCACGATGCCCTCGGTCAGCTCGATGCGCGCGTCGATCTCGCCCTCCTGCCGGTAGCCCTGCGCGCCAGCGGCCAGGCCGTCGAGCGGTGTCGCCGCAGCGGCCGCGTACCACTCGACATCGAACGTCACCGGCACCGGCGTGCCGTAGGCGCGTCGCCAGGCCTCGGTGGGGTCGTCGAGCAACACGCCGTGGGCCTCGTTGCCGAGGCTCCACTGCTGCATCGGCACATCGCACACATGGTCGGCCCACATCTCGGGTGGCTTGATCTCGAGACCGCCGCGCATCCCGGTGCCGTTCAACTCTTCGATGTACAGATACGGCTCGTCGTCGCGCACCAGGCCGGCCCAGTAGTCGAAGCGGGCACCGCGCACCTCGAACCCGACGAACAACCCCACTGCGCCGACACCCGCTACCTCACCGGCCCCCCACCACCACCAGGCCTCGACCGCGCAGTCGGGGTGACGGGCCTCGTCGGTCGCGTCGACCGACCGCGCCGTCATGCAGGGGGCAGCGGCGAGTAGTACGGCCCGTCGTCCTGCACCCCGGCGTTGTCGCCCTCCATCATCGACACCATCTGGTACAGCATCGGGTCGATGTCGCGGGGCAACGACCAGTCGAGTTCATCGGCCACGCCTGCCTCGAGCGCGAACGGACGCAGGAAACTGAAGTACACGTACGCTCCCGCACGGATCTTGTCGTCGCGGCTCATCGCCGCGATGTTGCGGTAGTGCGCCGACTGCGCCTTGCGCACCGCAGCGATGAGCGGGTCGAGTGCCTCGTCGGGCACCGGCACCAGGCTGCCGCCATCGCTCGTGTACAGACCGAACCCGACGAGGTGATCGAGGTAGTCCTCGGGTGTGGTGTTACTGGTGCCGAAATCGGTGATGCGGTCGATGCTCACCCCGTCGAGCACCATCGCCGCCGTGAGGTACTGGTAGGGGACGTCGGCCGCCACGCTGCTCCAGGGGAAGTCGCTCTGCCCCATCTGGTAGTAGTCGCGCACCAGCAGCACCCGCCCATCGGGCAACGGGTACGGCCCGCTGTCGCCGGTACCCACACGGGTGTCGAAGTAGAGCAGGAACAGGTACCCCACGAGGGTGGCGTTGAAGCGCTTGATCCGCGCCAGTCGCTCGTCGTCGACGGGTTCCACCCCCGCCATCAGTTCGGCCACCACCTCGCTGTCGTAGGGCGTGACCGTGTTGGTGTCCCACGCCTGGCGGGTGCCGTCGGCTCGATAGGCGCGGGTGGCCCGCTCCCAGAAGTCGGCGATGGTGGCCAGATCGGATACGTCGTTGGCGCGCACCGGGTCGACCAACTCGAACACCTTGCGGCCCACGAGCGGAAGGTTGGCGATGCTCCACAGATGCACCGTGTTCACGCGGCAACCGGGTCGCCGTGCCCTGCGACCGATCTCGTCGGCGGGCATCGCCTCGTCGATACGGCGCATCATGTCGGGATAGCGCAGCAGCGCTTCGATGCACGACACGATGATGTAGGCGCTGACCGGGATGAGCTTGCTCTCGAGCGACGTGCGCTCTTCGGTGAGCGCTCGCGAGATGTGCGAGTGGTAGTCGAGGAACTCGTCGACGTACTCGCGGCGCGCCGCGTGATAGGCGCTGCTGTCGCGGTCAGCCACGGATGACCCCCTCGACACCGCTGCAGTCGAGCTCGACCTCGGTACCGGGCGCCGGCTCGCCGGCCACGAACGAGGCACCCATCACACACGGCACCTGGAACTCACGGCTGACGATGCCGATGTGGCTGCGCGGCGTACCGCCCGTGCAGATCACGCCCGTCAGCTCGTGGTAAATCGGCGCCAGGAACGTGGCGCCGGCGTCGCGCACGAGCGCCACCACACCCTCGGCGCCGGTGTCCATCAGCGCCAACACGTCGTCGGGCGATTCGATCGCCATGAACCTGCCCCGCACGGGCGCTGCATCGAACACCTTGGTTCCGCTGCCGATCGTCTGCATGATCAGGCAGACTAGGCGGCAATGGTTCGCTATCTCAGCCTGGAATGGATCGACGCGCTCACCGCCACGGCGGCTGCCACGCCGGCGCTCGCTCCCGTCGCCGCAGCCCATCCCATCGGGGTCACCCAGGTGGTCACCGACGGCCCCGAGGGCGAGGTGGTGTACCACCTGCAGGCAGCCGACGGCACGGTGGTGTTCGGCCCCGGCGCAGCATTCCCCGAAGACGTCCGCATGGAGCAGTCGTGGGACACCGCGGTCGGCGTCGCCACGGGCACCCTCGATGCCGAACAGGCCTTCATCACCGGCCGCATCCGCCTCAGCGGCGACCAGATGAAGCTCATCGCCGCCCAACCGTTGTTCGGTGCGCTCGATGCGGTGTTCACCGCCGTGCGTGCCGACACCGACTATCGCTGACCGGTAGGAACCCGAGCCGTGCCTGAGCTACCCGAGGTGCAGGCCCACGCCGAGCGACTCACCGAGCAGTTCGCGGGCCGGGTACTCGAGCGCTTCGTCCCGATCACGTTCACGGCGCTGAAGACCGTGTCGCCACCGCCCGACCTCGCCTACGGCACCGCCCTGCAGCAGGTCGACCACCGCGGCAAGTACCTGCTGCTGCGTTTCCCCACGCTCACCTTCGTGGTGCACCTGATGCAAGCCGGGCGCCTGGTCGTCGACGACAAGCAGGCCGCCAAACCACGCAACGGTCAGGCACGACTGGTGTTCACCGAAGGGCCGGCGCTGTTGCTCACCGAGGCCGGCCGCGAGCGGCGGGCCGGTATCTGGTGCGTCACCGACGACCCGCTCGTCAGGCCACCGCTCGACCGGCTCGGACCCGAAGCACTGGCGATGACGGTCGACCAACTCACCGCTGCCTTCGCCGAGCACAACCTGCGCGTGCACGGGTTCCTGCGCGACCAGCACCGCATCGCCGGGCTTGGCCGCATGCTGGCCAACGAGGTGTGCCACCGCGCCCGGCTGTCGCCCTTCGCGATGACCGGCAGCCTGGGCGCCGAGGGTGCCGAGCGGGTGCGCACCGCCGTGCACGAATGCGTCGCCGATGCCCTCGTGCACGAACGGGCCCGCACCGACATGAGCTCGGCCGCCGACCGGCCGGGGGCGGTTCACGGCCGGGTGGGCCAGCCGTGCCCGGTGTGCGCCGACACGGTGCGCTCGGTCAGCTACAGCAGCTACACCGTCGCCTACTGCCCCACCTGCCAGACCGGTGGCAAGGTGCTGGCCGACAACACGACGTCGAAATTTCTGAGGTAATCACGACGCGCTGAGCAGCTCCCACAGGTGGGACTCCAGACGGGAGTCCCGAGCACCCGAGGAGCCAGCGCAGCGAATGACCGCGAAGCGACAGTCGAACGCCCGCACAGGGACAGGCACGCTGTTCGGGCGCGCTGCGATCTACGCCCGGATCTCGTTGGACAAGGTCGGCGAGGCGGCTGGCGTCGGCCGACAGATCGACTCATGCCGCCATCTGGCGGACCTCGAGGGCTGGAGCGTCGACGAGGTGCTCATCGACAACGACCTGAGCGCCTACTCCGGTGCCTGCCGCCCCGAGTACGAACGACTGCTCGACCTCGTCCGTCGACGCGAGATCGACGTGATCGTCGCCTACCACCCCGACCGGCTGTACAGGCGGCTCGCCGACCTCGTGGAGCTGACCAAGGTGGTCGCCTCCGCCGGCGTCGAGATCCGAACGGTCGCTGCCGGTCACGTCGACCTCAACACGGCGAGCGGCCGCTTCACCGCGCAGGTCCTGGGGGCGGCGGCCGAGCACGAGTCCGCTCGCATCGGTGAACGTGTCAGCGCCAAGCATCACCAGAACGCAGAGCGAGGCAACGCCCACGGCGGCGGCCGCTCCTACGGCTACCGGCGTGTGGCACAGGGCCGAATCGAGGTCGTGCCGGAGGAGGCGGACGTGCTCCTTGAAGCCGCCGCCCGAGTGCTGGCTGGCCAGTCGCTCGCGTCGATCGTCGTCGACTTCAACGAACGCGGCATCCCCTCGGCGCACGGCAAGAAGTGGCGGCCCGGTTCGCTGGGCATGATCCTGAGGTCAGGCCGGATCACCGGGTTGCGCGAGTCGAAGGGCACGGTGGTCGGCGAGGCGACCTGGGAGCCGATCCTCGACCGAGCGACATGGGAGCACGTGGGTTCCCGGCTCACCCATGCGCCCATCGGACGCCGGCCGAAGGTCAACCTCCTCGCCGGGATGTGCCGGTGCGCCGAGTGCGGAGCGGTGATGGCCACGGTCAGCGAGCGATTGGACAAGAAGCTCAGGCCGGGGCAGCGTCCTCCACGTCGCACGCTCGCGTGCGACAAGGCCAACCGGCACGGCTGCGGCTCCAACACCGTGAAGGCCGACTACGTCGAGCAGATCGTCATCGACTACGTGCTCGCCGCGCTGGAACACACCGACCTCGCAACCGCACGCGCTCGTCGTTCTGGCGGCGACGCCCACCAGTTGGTGGCGTCCATCGAGACCGACGAGCAGTTCCTCGCCGACCTTGCCGCGGACTACGGCGCGCAGCGGATCAACCGTGCGCAGTTCCTCGCCGCGCAGGACCCGATCCACGCCCGCCTACTCCTCGCGAAGCGACGGCTCGACCAGTTGACTGTCGACCCCAGCCTCGACGGCACGGCCTTCGAGAGCGTGACCGCCGAGACCTGGGACCGCCTCGACCTGGACCAGCAGCGCGCCCTCGTCGCGCTGTTCGTCGAGCACGTCGTCATCCGGAAAGGCAAGCGAGGTCGCTACTTCGACCCCAGCCGGGTCCAACCGGTGCCCGTCGACCCCAGCGGTTCATGATGAGGCGACAACCGCCCCAAGCCGTAGAGCCCTCGCCACCACCTCGACGGCGCACGGTGGCAGAGCCCGAACCGCGCGTGCCTGCACGCTGGTACTGCAACGCCACCCGGAGCTCGCTCGGTCCGACCCCGTGGTAGGGACGCTCCGCCCCTACCAGTCACGGCCGTCCATCAGCTCGTCACGGTCGGCGTGCCACCTGATGCTGTGCTCGGCCGATGCCTGCAGCGAGAGGTACAGGCGTTGGGCCACCGAGCCGGTTGGAAGGTTCTCAGCAATCTCTCGCGCTCGATCCCGCTGCTCGACGTCTTCGGCGAACGGCTGCCCGGGGGCCCCCATGCGCGTACCGCTCGAGACCGCAGCCGACAAGGCTCCGCCGATGCGTTGTACGTGCTCGTCGCCTGCCTGATCTGCGAGGGCGAGCAGTCGTTGCACGTAGTCCACGTTCTCGAAGACGAGAGACCGTGGCACCTCGCGGAGGATCGAGGCTGCGGCCGTGAGCTGTGCGTTGTCGCCAGATGCCACAGCTTCCTCGATGACTCTCAGCGCATCTTCGTCGAAGCGACCAGCGACTGCGGCAAAGAGATCGGGGCCAGCGTGCTGCCGCTTCCACGACTCAGCTCCCTCGGCGATCCAATCCCGAATGTTCCGCAGGGTCGAGAGCAGGTCGGCTGTGTCACGTACGCGTACCTCGTGGTTCCATGCGAAAGGAAGGGGCCGGTAGTCCGTTGCCTCGTCGGTCGATTCCCAACGCATGACGCGGCGCTGGAGAAAGCCGACGACATCTGTGGGACGGTTCGCCGAGATGTCGGCAAGGAAGGCTTCGACCCAGTAACCCTCAATCGAGGGGCATTCCTCAAGTTCGGCGAGCAGACGATCGATGACGGCCGCTGGAACTTGGTCGGCTCGGAGGTCGCCGTGTGGGCCAAGGATCTGGAAGACCTCGTCGGCGACGTGCGCCGAGTCGGCAAACGACACACGGTTGAGGAGCCGGATGGACGCGTCCGGGTGATTCCGCGCCAGCCGCTGCGCTGCTCGCACGGCGTTCGTGCGTGTGTACTCGTCCGGATCAGCGACCAGACCCTCGAGCATCTCGATCTCGCCGCGAAGCAATGTCGGGCGAAAGCCTCGGTTCCAGCCGAGCGCCTGCGCGACGCGTCGTCGATGTTCGACGTGACTCGATCGTGCCAGCTGCTCAAGGGCTTCGACGGCACTGAGAGGCTCAGCGTCGGCGAGCGCGGCGAGAGAAACCGCTAGGACGTCAGACAGAGGGGAAGACGGGTCCGCAAGCACGTCCCCAGCGATGGCAGCCCCGATCGACGCACGCTCGGTGACTAGCGCCCACACGAAGGGACCTGCGTTGCCACTCGACTGGCCGAGGGCGCGTTGAGCGAGTAGCCGCTCCCGGAGTGCGCTCACGATCTCTGAATCGGTGCTACTTATGACGAGCTTCGTTGCCAGGTCCCGGGTACGGGCCTCTCGTTCGAGTCGCGCCTTCGCGTAGTCACGGGAGTCGTCATCGGTCAGCTCTCCCCAGCCGTCGAACAGGACGACGGCCATTTGGTCCGCTGGCCTGTCTGGGAGTGCCTGGTAGACCCGCGTAGCGGCGGCCCGAGTCTCTGTGGGGCTGTATTGCGCATGCCAGCGCAGGGCCCTCCGGATCGCGATCGCAACGACTGGATCGATGCTTGGGTCGGCCACGGCGTCGGCCAGCCGGCCGAGAGTGCGGACGAACTCGGGAGTCCATGCGTCGCGCTCGTTCTGGTCGACTTCGCGTCCGAACAGTCCATGCGGATACCGCAACGCGTGCTCGATCGTCTCGACTGCTCGCACTGCCATAGCGGTATCCGACGAGGCGAGGTCTCGGAAGGCGAGATCGAGGATGCGTTCCCGGAGGGGGGACACCGATGACGGAGTCAAGACGAAAGGTCTGAAAGTCAGGGTGTACCCGCGAGCGATGTCCTCGCTACCTTCGGTAGCGAGCATTGGTTCGAGGACTTCGAACGGCGAAGGGAATCCGGGTTTGCGGTCCCCAGCGAGCCAGTTCGAGGCGGCGTTGATGACGGCATGGTTGAAGGCCAGGGGTTTGCCAAGTTCGAGTGCCGCAAGCTCTCTCAGAACGCGTAGCGGATGGTTCGGGTACTGATTCGTCGGCCGATCGTCCTGCGCGGTCAGCTCCCAGAGGAGGGCAAGGGCCTCGGGCAGGTACTCGAGGTGGTAGCCGACGCCGCGCAACAGCGGTGGCAACTCTCGAAGCACGTCTCGATACGAGGGTGGGTGGAGGCGGAGGAACGCTGCCTCAAGATCGCTGACCTCCTCGACCTTGTCCGTGGGTGCGTCGATGGCCCGCGCGACAAGAGCCAAAGTCTCACGAGGTGCGAAGTGAGCGATCCGACGAACGAACTCGACAAGATGCCGACGCCCGAGGATGCCAGCGGCATCGAATTCCGCCGCCAACGCGAGCCAGAGAGTGTCAGTCAAGCTCGGGGCGCCAGGGCGGTCGTGTCGGATCTTCCAGTCGATCCGCGCAGCGTTCACGAAGATGTTCTGGCGAGGCCCGGCTTCGGCCACCTCTGCCGCCCGTTCGATGTAACCGGTGGATACGCCGCTCCGCTCATCGAAGCAAGCCTCTGAGAGCACGACATCGCCGAGCAGGTCCGGCACAACGCGCAGGGAGTTGCCCCGCCTCAAGAGCACGCCTGCGTCTTCGAGTCCCCGCAGATGCGAGATCACCCGGTCGTAGGGCGCCGACACCAGGGGGGCTAGGACCTTCTGAAACGCCGGGTCATCGGATCGAAACGGTTGAAGGACTGACACGGCATCCAACACGGCGCGACGCATCGCTGAGTCCGCTCCGACGGGATCTGCGACGAGCACATCTCGGAAGGCGCGCAGCACCTCTTCGCGTACCGAATCCTCGTGATCGAGGCAGCTCGCATCGAGTTGCCCGCGCTGGATTAGTACGCCAGCCACCACCGTGATGAGTGGACAGTCGGAAGTGAGGTAAGCGAGCCGGCGAACCAACTGCTCCGGAGCGGCGGGTCCGAGCGCCTGTCGCGCCAGGGCATCGGCGTCATCTGGTCCTAGGTCGTCAAGTTCCCAACGCGGCACCTCTGCGGGATGGAGTCCCACCTGCCGGAGATCTCCTGCAAGCATGCCGAGCCCGTAGGGTCTGAGCGCAAGCAACACGTGGGCACCCGGGTTCCTCAGAAGGATCCCTCGCAAGAGGCCGCCGGTGTCTGAACGGTCGTGAGCGTCGTCAACGACCACGACCAGCCTGCCGGAACTGGGGAGCAGTTCGAAATGCTCCGCCCTCACCTCGGCGCCGACCGTGAGGAAGCGCACCTCGAATCCCTGTGTTTCGCTGTGCACAGCCAGTTCGCGAAGGAGGCGGGTCTTGCCAATGCCGCCCCGGCCGACCACACACCCAACACGGTCCGTGCCGGTCAGAAATCCCGCTACGCCCGTCAGCTCGCCGGCACGCCCAACGAGGCTCCACTCATGCGAATAGATGGCCCCGTGACCAAGGGGCCGGAAGTAGTCCTCTGGCGGGAGCCAGGGGCCAGGTTCGGCGACGCCGAGGAAGTCGCTGCGCCATCCCGGGAAGTAGGTGTCGATGATTCGCACAGCTTGATCAAGAGGCAGTCCACGCACCTCTCGGGAAATGTCCTCGACGTCCCACAGGGTCCAGCCCGCATGTTTCGCCATCTCGATGCGGCTTTCCGGGCTCGCGACCCTCGTCAGTACGATGAAGCGTCGCTCGACATCTAGAGTCGCAGCAGCGACAGCCTGTCGAACCTTCTCTGGGCCAAAGTGACGGTGCCGCTTGCACTGGAAGCCAGCGGAGAACACCCCGTTGGCATCAGCGACCACATCGAAGCCGTACTGGGTGTGGCCCTGTCCGCCGAATCGAGCAACGTTGGCGTCCGGGAACAGCCGACGCGCCAGATCGGCCACCAGTTCTTCGAACCGATCAGGGCTGAGCTCGGCGACCGGAAGCACCGTGGCGCGGGGCCGCACGGGTCGGCGGACGTCCGACTGTGTGTCCGAGAGCGGTCCGTATCCGGCTGCAGCCAACAGGTCAAGGGGCTCGAGTTCGAGCAGTTCGGCGATCTGAACGACGACTTCGCGACGCGGGCGGGACGCTCCGCGCTCCCATCGGCTGACGGTCTGTTGAGTCACGCTGCCGAGCAGCCGCGCAAGATCCCCCTGATCCCACCCGCGTGCCTCACGCCCCGCCTTAACAGCCTGTCCGAAGTCCACGACGACCACCATACACACCCGATGCGTCGCACGCATCAGATGCGTACAACTTTCCCTGACTTGACCCTTAGAATCAAAGTCCAGCGGTCGGCCCCCCACTGGAATAGGCTTCGGCTCACTCGCTGGGTGTTCCAGCGGGCTGGAACTTGGGGAGTGCAGTGTCAGAAGCCACGATCAAGAACCACGCGGCGTTCATCTGGTCGGTGGCTGATCTGCTGCGGGGGGACTACAAGCAGTCCGAGTACGGCAAGGTGATCTTGCCGCTGGTCGTGCTCCGACGCCTCGACTGCGTGCTGGAGCCGACCAAGGCAAAGGTGCTCGCCGAGCACGCCAAGCACGGCGACCGTGAGGCGATCCTGCGGGCGGCGGCCGGTCAGCCGTTCTTCAACACGTCGAAGGTCGACTTCCGCCGGCTGCTCGACGACCCGGGCAACGTGGCCGGCAACCTGCGCGGCTACATCGCCGGGTTCTCGACCGGCGCCCGGGACGTCATCGACAAGTTCGACTTCGACGTCCAGATCACCCGACTCGACAA
>JBEIIG010000002.1:0-141200 GCA_040380855.1 Acidimicrobiaceae bacterium
GGACTGGCGCATCGACTACAACTGGAAGCGGCCCCACACCGCCCACGGCGACCTCACCCCAGCAGAGTTCGCCGCCAAGTGGACCACCAACAACCAACCCCAAGCCGCATAACACCTGGACCACCTATCGGGTCCCTCTCATCAAGAACAACAAGTACGTGAGTTGCTCGACGTACTCAATCGTCGACACCCCGTCGTCACGAAGCACATTGCAGAAGTTCCACAACTTCTGCACCAACTGGTTCGACCCGCTCACGATGCCTCCGCCTTCTTCTTCCGCTTGCCCTGCTGCCCCGGGGCCGCAGCCCGCTCCGCACGGATCCGCTCCAACAACACCGATGCCGCCTCGTCCGACGGATCCTGCGGAACCAGCCGCCCCTCGAACGCCGCCTTCAACACCGACCGCCGTAGCGCAGCCGACCGAGCAAGCCCTGCGTCAACAGCCCGCTCGCACGCGTCGATGAAGGAGAGTTGACGCTCGACCTCCTCGGCGATCCGCGACTGCTCCGCAGACGGTGGGACCAGCACCCGCAACGAGCGCAACTTCGCCTGGGAGATGTTGCGCATCGACTCCTTCGTTCCGGTAGCAAGAAGCTCGATCTGATCGCGGGTAGGACGAGAACGAAGCGCGTGTAGTAGCCACCGTGAGTCGACGCCCGCCGAAGGCTTGAGACGAAGGCTCTTGTCACTGAGAATCAGGTCCTCGTGGTCTTGAAGGACAAGGACACAGGCACCCACGTATTCAGCGGTGTTAGCTCGCGATAGGAGGAGGTCACCCCGTCGGATGACCCACCGTTCATCAATGACAGACCCCTGAGGTAGCGCCTTGTTCTCAGATGGAAGAAAGTGTCCCCAGGTCATCGCGCTCACCTTGATCACGCCGACCTCTCCTGGCGCAGCCGGCCGACCCTCAGTGGCGAAGGACTTGCCGGCTTCGATGTCAACAAGTAGATCCCCCAACTCGGCGAGCACCCAGCCAGTAGGAGCCTCAACCATCGCCGTCGATCGGGCACCGAGGTCGGCGAGGAGTTTGGGGGCTGGGGTGTCGGTGGGGTCTTGGGGGACGAGGCGGCCGGTGACGGCCGCGGTGAGGATGGCGTCGCGCATGCGTTTGAGGAGTTGGCGGACGGTGCGGAGGCCGGCTTCGCCTGCGTCGAGCTTGGAGAACGCTTCCTCGATCGCTGCAACGATCCTTCGCTGTTCCGGCAGGGGCGCAATCGGCAACGTGAGAGCACGGAATCGTTCGTGAGTCAGATTGAGGCCACTATCGCTGATACCGGTCTTCATCTCGTCAATCGCATCAACCCGGTCCGGCGACAAGAGCGAAAACTCGATGAACTGCGGCTCTGCGATGGCTGGATTCACGCGAAACCGAT
The DNA here is from genome assembly GCA_040380855.1 of Acidimicrobiaceae bacterium. Taxonomy (GTDB): domain Bacteria; phylum Actinomycetota; class Acidimicrobiia; order Acidimicrobiales; family Ilumatobacteraceae; genus VFMC01. The sequence goes on from JBEIIG010000002.1 coordinate 1,377, forward strand.
ACATCTTCCCCGAGATCATCAGATTGGGTCGAGTCTCACGTACTAGGCACGCCACTCCACAACGAGCCCGCGGGCCAGCACACGTCAGCAGCAGGTCACCGGCTTGGACCTCGAGCAGCGGCCTCGGTTTGAGCTCCTCCGGTAAGCGCTTGTTCTCGTGGGCCATGAACTGCCCAGCCTGAATTGCTGTGGTCTTTAGAACTCCCCATTGGTTGTCGGGAGCCGATTCTCGTTCGCACTGCGGGCTCCAGCCCTGGTGAACAAGTCGACCATCGCTGAGCGGCGCCAGCAAGTCCTCCACGCTTGCCAGCGCCCAGCCATCTGGCAGTTCGCTCATGCGACGAGTTCCTGGGTGAGTTGGTCGAGGAGGGGGGTGAGTCGTCCGTTGAAGGTGGCGTTGGCTCGGCCGAAGCCGCCGTGGCCGACGAAGGGTTCGAGTTCGAAGTCGTCGGGGGCGATGGTGAGGCTGGTGGCGAGGTGGTCTTTGATGCGGGTGAGCCAGGCGAGTTGGTCGTCGGTGAAGGTGGCGCCGGTCTGGTGCTGTTGGGCGAGCCAGTTGGTGAAGCGTTCGTCGACGGTGAGCGGGTAGGCAACGAGGTCGCGTTCGGGGTCGAGCGCTTTGCGGACGAGGCTGATGAGGTTGGTGAACTGGGTGCCGGCCGATCCGCGAACGCGTGAGGCTTCGAGTGCTTCGTACGCGGCCCACAGCCGTTCGGGGGTCCAGTTGTAGGGCGGGCGACCGATGGTGGCGGCGAGTTCCTTGATCGCCTTGAGCGTGAGGCGTTTGCCGTAGGGGCGGGAGTAGAGGATCTGGAGGGCGTCGATGTCGTCGCAGTGTTCGGCGACGAACGCTTGCCATGAGGCGATGGTGGTGCGGGCACGGTCGGTGGCGTCGCGTGAGAACCCGGCGTCAATCACCTCGTCTTTGGAGGTTTCATCGAGCACCTGGGTGTAGCTGCGTCGCACCTCGACCAACTTCGTGCGCAGTTCGGGCCGTTCGGCCAGCACGCGGCAGGCCTTCTCGATCAGTGCGGCGCGTGCGTCGTGGAGTTGTTCATCGGTGGGGTCGGCACCGCCGTTGGCTGCGGCGGCGGTCTCCCATGCCGTGTCGGTGTCGACGGCGTCGGTGAGGACTCGCACCAGGTCGGTCAGTCCCACGCCGCCTGCGGCGTCGGCGAGTTCGGCGCGGTCGTCCGGGGTGATCACCCGGTCGAGGCGGGCGAGACGCCCGGCGATCGTCGACACCACGTCGGGGTCGCGCACACCTGCGGCCACTTGGTCGAGCAACTTCTTCAACGAGTCGGCCTTGCGCCGGTCGAGCGGGTTGGTGTCGTTGAAGTCGCCTTCGGTCACCCCGACGGCGTCGACGATGACGAAGTGGGTCTTGGCGGTCGCGTCGGCCGAGACCGCTTGAAGATCGTTCGGGTCGATGATCCGCACACCGCGGCCCTTCATCTGTTCGAAGAAGTTGCGTGAGCGGACCTGGCGCATGAACATCACGCACTCCAACGGCCGCACGTCGGTGCCGGTGGCGATCATGTCGACGGTGACGGCAATGCGCGGGTTGAAGCTGTTACGGAACTGGTTCAGCAGGTCTTCGGGTTTCACGCCGGTGGTGCGGTAGGTGATCTTCACGGCGAAGTCGTTGCCGCGGCCGAACTCCTCACGGCAGATGCGCACGATGTCGTCGGCGTGCGAGTCGTCCTTGGCGAAGATGAGCGTCTTGGGCACTTCGCTGCGACCGGGAAAGATGCCACCCTCATCGAGGGGCTTGTACAGGTTGTCGCGGAACGTGCGGATGACGGTGCGGATCTGGTCGATCGCCACCACATCGCGGTCGAGTTGGCGGGCGTCGTAGACGACGTCGTCGTCGAGTTTCTCGAGGCGCACCTTGCGGGTGTCTCGTTCGCGGAACTTCGTCACCAGACCGGCTTCGACGGTGGAGCCCTGTTCGCTGATCTTGGTGCGGATGCGGTACACGTCGAAGTCGACGTTCACGCCGTCGGCGACGGCTTCGGCGTGGCCGTACTCGACCACCATGTTCTGGTTGAAGAACCCGAACGTCTGCTTGGCCGGTGTGGCGGTCAACCCCACCAGGAACGCATCGAAGTACTCGATCACCTGACGCCACACCCCGTAGATCGACCGGTGGCATTCGTCGACGATCACCACATCGAACGCCTCGATCGGGATCTGCGGGTTGTACACCACCTCCACCGGCCGCTCAGGTTCGATCTCCGAGCCCGAGAGCTCGTCGACGTCGTCGGGCAACTCCTCCTCGCCGCGCAGCATCGAATAGAGACGCTGCACAGTGGTGATGACCACCCGTGCCGCCGGGTCGATGCGGTTCGAGGTCAACCACTGCACGTTGTAGAGATCGGTGAACTTGCGGCCATCGCCCGGGGTGGCGAACTGCTGGAACTCGCGCAGCGTCTGGCGCCCGAGGTTCGCCCGGTCGACCAGGAACAGCACCCGCTCCGCCCCGGCGGTCTGCACCAGGCGGTAGGCGAGGTTGGCGGCCATGAACGTCTTGCCCGACCCGGTGGCCATCTGCGCCAACGCCCGCGGCCGGTTCGCCCGCATCGACGCTTCGAGCTTGCTGATCGCCTCCACCTGGATCCGTCGCATCCCGTCGGTGGGCACCGCACCGAGCCGGTTCAACCGGGCCCGCAGCGACCCCGCGTCGGCGTCGTCGATCCACTGCCGCAACCAGCGGGCCAGCGTCTCGGGACGATGGAACCCGAACACGGGCCGCGAGCGGGGCTCGGGATCGAACCCGTCGGTGAACATCGTCTCGTCGCCCGTCGCCTCGTACAGGAACGGCAACGGCGACACCACCGCGGGAAGATCCTTCGGCAACCCGGCCGCATACTTCGCCGACTGCGCCTCCACACCCGCCAACGGCGTGCCCGACGGCTTGGCCTCGACCGCGCCGACCGCCTTGCCGTCGACGAACAACAGGTAATCGGCCCGGCCGTGCCCGGCAGCCATGATGAACTCACGGACCGCCACCCCCTGGCCCGCATACAGGTTCATAGCGGCACGGTCTTGCACCACCCAACCGCACTCGAGCAACTGGCGGTCGATCACCACCCGGGCGCGCGCCTCGGCAGTGAGATACGCGTCATCTGCCACGCGTTGCACCCCTGAGCCGCCGAACCATGCCTGCAGCGTACGCCGTGGGTGTAGCGGTGACCATCGACAGCGACGCAACGTCGGTCAGGTCGAACCTCTTTGGCGGCGCGCCTCACGCTCCATTTGGTGCCGAACATGACGATGGAGACCGACCGATGACGGTTCGTTTCGGGCTTGCTCGGGTGGTGCCATCTTGTTCAATGCGGCTCGGAGCTCGTCGCGTTCGATCAGCAACCTGGCTCGCTCCTCGGCCAGTCCGTCGAACGAGCGGCGGGCGAGAGCGAGTTGCTGGGTGAGCGCCTCGTTCGCCCGGCGATGCCGTTCGAGTTCGCCGCGTAGGGCACGTAGCTCGGCTTCGCGGTTCGCCAACGTCGTCGCCAGCTGCTCGATGTCGTGGCGAGCCCGGGCGAGTTCGTCACCGTCGACCACGGCGTGCTCCACCGTTGCCGGTTCGGCTTCGCCGCGCTGGCGTGCGCGATAGGCGCGTGAGCGGTCAGCATCGGATCGCCACTTGCGCGGGCGGCCACCCTTGCCCGGGATCGTCACCGTCGGCTCCCGTCACGGAACGCGACGATTGCGTTCACCCTTTGGTGATCTTCTGTGTAGTCGCCACCACGCAGTCGCAGCGCCGACGATGTGAGGGTTGCCACGGTGCCTCACTCGAACAGCAGCGACTGCTCAGCCGACGTCGTGCGCCGCGTGGAACGACGGCGCGCCGGCGGTGTGCCCGCGAGAGTCACCGGGGCCGTCTCTGCGGGCTGTCGACGCTTCGACGGCGGCGGCCAGGTGATCGGGCCGCCCAGCATTTCTTCGAGCTTGTGGCGCGGCACACGGGTCTGCTTGCCGTACTTCACCGCCGGCAGACCGGCCGCACCACCCGACGTCAGATACAGCCGGGCCAACTGGTAGGCGACGGTTCGGCCGATGCGGATCACGTCGGCGGCTTCCTCCACCGTCATGAAGTCGGGGGCCGCAACCGCAACGCTGTCGGGTTCAGGACCGTGTCGCACAGAGTCTCCTTGCACTCGGTGGGCTGTAATGGCACAGCCCGTCACCAAATGACGGAGAGCGAGCCCGGCGATCTGTTGAATCGACGCCACGGTGGACAGCCACCATTCGGCTCGGCATACTGGCCGTGTGGCGTGCGCATTGTCGCCCGCGAACGCCCGAGTGCCAGCCTTCCCGGCCGGTACTCCGGTGGCCGAGAGCTGCCGAACACGCCGAACCCTCCGGGCGCACCACTCGTCATCAACCGACACGAGGTGGCCCGCGTGAGGGGACACATCGCCCGCAAGGGCAACCGCTACTACGCCGTCGTCTACGAAGGCTTTGACCCCGCCACCGGCAAGGAACGGCACCGCTGGTACGCGGCCGGCGACACACGCAAGGGCGCCGAGAAGGTGCTCGCCGAACACCTCAAGCGCATCCACGACGGCGACTACCGCGCACCCGAACGCATCACGTTCGGCGACTACCTCATCGAACGCTGGCTGCCCACCAAACGGGCACAGCTGCGCACCTCCACGTACAGCTCGTACCGCAACAACCTGCTGCTGCACGTCATCCCGCACATCGGCCACATCCCACTGCAGAAGCTGCAACCCGAAGACATCGACATGCTCTACGCCACCCTGCTCATCGGCGGCAAACGCAACGGGAAGGGCAGCGGTATCGGCAGCGGCATCGGGAAGGGCAGCGGCGGTGTCAAGGCCAGGAGCAACAAAGGGCTGTCGGCCAAGTCGGTGCGCAACATCCACGTCATCATCCGCAAGGCACTCGCCGACGCAATGCGCAAAGGCAGTGTCACCCGCAACGTCGCCGACCTCGCCGACCCACCCCGCGCCCGCAGCCGCACCATGGACGCCTGGTCAGCCGACGAACTCCGCCAATTCCTCGCCAGCATCGAACACAGCGACTGGTACGTGCCCATCTACCTCGCCGCCAACACCGGCATGCGCCGAGGTGAAGTACTCGGCCTCACCTGGCACAACGTCGACCTCGACGGCGCCCGACTCATCGTCGACCAACAGATCCAGTCCGTCGACTACCAAGCCAGCGTCGCCAACGTGAAGACCACCGGCAGCCGCCGCACCATCGACCTCAACCCCCGCACCGTCGCCATGCTCACCACCTGGCGCAACCGCCCACGACCCGACGGCAAACGGCCCACCGCCAACGACTTCGTGTTCACCCACCCCGACGGCGGCCCCATCCACCCCGACCTGTTCTCACAGACATGGAGCCGGCTGATGGAGAAGAGCGACGTACGACGCATCCGCCTGCACGACCTGCGCCACACCCACGCCAGCATCCTGCTGAAGGCCGGCGTGCCCGTGAAGGTCGTCAGCGAACGCCTCGGCCACAGCAGCCCCGCCTTCACCATGACCGTCTACCAACACGTGTTGCCCGGCATGCAAGCCGACGCCGCAGCCGCGTTCGGCGAGGCCGTGTTCGGCAGCACCTGCTGATCGAGGCAGCGAGTTTGGCGCTAGTTTGATGAGCACCTGACTTTCAGGACTACATCAAACTAGGATCAAAGTCGTGGATCAGATCGTGGAACATGCGCTGCAGGCGATCGTTGACGGGGCCAGGCCAAAGGATTTGGAGTCGTACCACCTCGACTTCAAGGAAGAAGCGCGCTCGACGGGCGATACCGAGAAGCTTCTCCGCGATGCCGCAGTCTGCTTTGCGAACGCTGACGGCGGCTACATCTTGGTTGGGGTTGACGACGACGTGGCTGGCGTCGCAGCGCTCGTCGGCACCGATCTGGACGCTCAGCACGTTCAGCGCCGCATCTACGAGTTGACCGTCCCCTCGCTCCTCGTCACCAGTGACGAAGTCTCATTCGCTGGGGTCCGCCTCCTCGTCCTCAGCGTGCCGCGGAGCTTCGACATCCATGCCGACCAGCAAGGGCGCGCAAGGCGGCGTGTCGCAGACACATGCGTTCCGATGAGTCCACAGGATCAGATGCTGCTCCGCGAAGAGCGGCGTGGGGTCGACTGGTCAGCAGAGCCATCTGCCCTCTCGGTCAAAGACGTACAGCCAGGCGCGCTCGAGGCAGCACGCCGTCGACTACGCCAGGGTGGTGACAACACGCAGGAACTTGCGGCGCTCTCGGACATTGAGCTTCTCCGCGGACTTGGCGTCGTCGATCGGGATGATCGACTGCTGCGCGCTGGGGAGGTGCTCTTCTGCTCATCGGTCCGGCAAAGTCCTTGGGTTGTCTACCAGCACCGGCTCACACCCGGAGGCGAAGCCACCGTGGTCGAGCGCCTCAACGGGCCTTTGATCAACGTCCTCGATCAACTCATCGATCTGGCATGGGCGCGGCGACACATCACGCCACTCAACCTGCCAGACGGCACGCAGATCGAGGTGGCCGACTTCCCGCAGGGAGCGGTTCGAGAGGCAATCGCAAATGCACTGTTGCACCGCGAGTTCCGCATCGACATGCCGATCACGGTCGAGCACTCTCCAACCGTGTTCGTCGTGGAGTCACCCGGCCCCCTGGTCGCAGGCGTCACCGAGAACAACATCCTTACCCACCCCTCGAAGCCCCGCAACCGATGCCTCTTCCAGGCGGCCCGAAAACTGAGGATCGCCGAGGAGACGGGCCGCGGAGTCGACCGAATGTTCCGGGAACTGCTGCGATCGGGCCATGGCACACCCACCATCTCTCAGTCCGTCGACTCAACACGCGTGGCACTCGTCGGTGGAGCGCCCCGCACCCAAGTTGTGCGCTATGTCGAGCAGCTCGACCCTTCCGAGCGAGAAGACGTGGACACGCTTCTCGTTGTCTTCACCCTGCTGTCGGTTCGCACCATCACGGCTTCCGATCTCTCGATGGTGATTCAGAAGAGCGAGGCGGAGGCCGATGCGTTGCTCCGGAGACTCGCAGGCGACCACCCAGGCATCCTCGAGCCGACGCGCGAGTCAGCCAGACTCCGTCGGCCCGAGTATCGGCTACGCGGAACAGCACTTGCGGTTCTCGGAAGCAGCGTCGCCTATCACCGTCGAACCGTCGACGACATCGACCGAAAGGTCATCGCGCACGTGCTCGAGTACGGTCGGATCAGCAATCGAACAGTTCAGAATCTCCTCGACATCGACGTGTACCGAGCTCGTGATCTCCTCCGCGACCTGCGCGATCGAGGTCTGCTCGTGAAGACCTCGACACAAGAGCGGGGTACTGCGGTCGAGTACGGCCCGGGCGAGAAGTTTCCTCATCCGAGAGGTCCACGGAAGCCACGCAACGCCAAGCCGCCGTCCGGAGAGACGCTGTTCGGCGCCGCCGACGACGAACCAAACAAGTGAACAACGCACCTACTTGCACCGTCGGCCGCCAGCAGGAAGCCCGTCGGGGAACTCGTCCGTTAGAAGATCCGTTAGAAGTCGGCCCCGGAGAACGGCGAAGGCCCTGGCGGATCTTGCGATCTACCAGGGCCTTCTTTCGTGGCGGGGACAGGATTTGAACCTGTGACCTTCGGGTTATGAGCGGGACGGTCATCGTCCGCGATGGTTGGCTCCGGACCGTATTCGTCCTGCTCAGGGCTGATGAGCCGGAGATGGTCGTGGGTTCTCGTGGGAGCCCATTGGAGGCCGTGGGTCGATGGAGCGTTGACATCGCGTTGACAGACACTGCCGACCGAGCGGTCCAGGTCCACCCGGTGCGGCCTCGCGCCGACAGGACGTCACGAACATGTGGTGGAGCGGTCGAGAGCGGACGAGGACCATCGGGGCTCCCGGCGCGCCAGGATCGGACGAACACCTACACGAGCGGTCGGCATCGAGTGACGAACTTCGGGGTTGTCAGCTCCAACCGGTCGAGGAGGATGGTCGGTGTCATCGGTGGTCGACGGCGCCGCGCTGCCATCTCGGTAAGGGCGGCAGCCACACGTTTGGGTTCGTCGACGGCGAGCGCGTCGAGGACGCCATCGGGATGGAGTGGCTCGACGCCGTACGGTTCGCACATCGTTGTCGGGAAGTCGCCGAGGTCGAACGTGACGACGCAGTCAGCCTCGACCTGGACAGCGAGGGCGAGCACGTGGCGGTCCTTCGCGTTGACCGGCATCGACTCGACGAGCTCGTCGGGTGGCGGGCCGTGGAGCGCGTCGGGTATGGCCAGGTTCATCCGTTCGATCCGGTAGTCGATCGCCACGTCGGTCAAGTCCGGGCGGATGGCGAGGTTGCGACGGACTTCGTTGAGGATCGTCTCGGACCAGTGCACCCGCACGAGCCGATGCGTCGCCAACGTGAGGAACAGGTCGGTGAGCTCGATCGAGCACAAGACGTTGGCGTCGACGACCGCGACCCGCACGGTCACGGCGCGTCGTACAGCCCGAGCTCTTCGGCCTGCGCGGTGAGCTCGTCGAGCGCTCGTCGGGACTGCTCGTCCTGGCGGTCGCGGTACGCGAGCACGTCGACCAATCGGACTCGGCGATGGCTACCGACCATCCTGTGCGGCATCGCACCCTGATCGAGCAGCTTCACCAGATGGGGCCGCGAGACACCGAGCAGTTCCGCTGCTTCCACCGTCGTCAGCTCGGCGTGAAGCGGCGCGACACTGACCCCGTTACCGGCGCGCAGCTGTTCCACAACGGCCCGCAGCAGCAGCATCAGCTCGCTGGGCACGGCGATCGGCTCGCCGTCGGCATCGACGAGCAGCCGTCCGTGGCCGGTCCGGGCGAGTGCGGCTGCGATCAGCGATAGTTCCTGCTGATCGACGGTGTCGGGGTGGATCTCCGCTGCCATGGACATACGCCCAGACTACACCACAAGTGAAATATGTGAAACGGGTCAGCTTGAGGCTGTGCCCGTGGCGCGTCGCTGTTCGGCGAGCAACGCGGCGACCGCGTGCAGGAGCGCGATCACCGCTGCGATGACGGCGATCGTGACGGCGGATCGCCGAATCTGGTGCGAGAACTCGGCGACGTCGAGCAATGCGAACCCGGCAGCGAACAGCGCCGTCACGAGCAGCACGAGCCGTCGATCGCGACGCCATGTCGCGGCAGCCAACACGAATGAGACGGCAACGGCGGCGACGACGAGTGGTGTGGATTCGAGGTTGATCCCGAGGATCCGTTCCCCCGTTTCGGCGACCTCGCGGCTCTCGTCGTGCGCGGCCTGCTCCACGTCCTCGCTCGCATCGCTGCTCTCCTCATGCGTAGCGGCACCTGACTCGTGGTGGATGTCGCCTTCGGTGGCGACCCCGAGAGCGAAGAGTGCTGCGGCCGCGATCAGCAGGGTGCCGACCAGCCACCGCAGCCGGACGAGTTCGGCGATCCTCATGACCTTGCCCGCGTATCGGACAGTTCCACCGAGACCGACTCGGGCGCGACGGGGCTGCAGCTGGTGGCACGGCGACGTCGCCGGATCATGACGGCGCCGACGCCGAGCGCCCCGATGATCAGCGCTGCGGTGCCGAACACGGCGACACCGGCCGCGGTGCCGAGTCCGATCGCGGCGAGGACACCGAGGATCGGCCCGGCGCAACACACGGCGCATGCGGCGACGCCGACACCGACGATCGCGGCGTTCTCCTTCTTGGCACTCATGCGGCGCACCCGAACATCGACTCGAGGATCGAACGGGCATCGGCGGGCGCTCGGACTTCGAGCGCGATGCCGCGGGTGTCGACGGTGATCGCGAACTGGAAGAACTGACAGCGGTCCTGCTCCGCGGCCACGAGACGCATCAACTGGCCGACGGGCACGGACGCGCCCAACTCGCAGCGCACGCCTCCGTCGATCGGAGTGCGGCGTTCGACATGTGCGAGCAGTTCGTCCCAGTCCGCGAGACGGCCGCGCATCGACCCGGCCGACAACGTGCACGCGATCGGCGCCTCGGCGCCGGTGCCCTTCTTGGTCGTCAGCGACACAACCTGCACGGTCGCGGCAGGTGTGGCGTCCGGATCAGTGATGCATCCACAGTCGGCGTCGCACGCGCCCTCGGGGCGGTGGCGTTCCAGCGCCGTGGCCGCCTGCTGGAGCTCAGCAGCGAAGGTCATCAGCTCGGCGATCTGGTGGCGGGCAGCATCGATCTTGCCGGCCACGAGCTCGCGGAGCTGGTCCTGGATCGGGCCGCACTTGCCGCCGTCCCACGCCGTTGTCAGCCCGGCGATCTCCTCGAGCGAGCAGCCGAGCTGTTTCGCCCGGGAGATGAACGCCAACCGGTCCACCGTCCGCTGGTCATAGAGGCGGTAACCGGCCGGAGTCCGCGTCGCTTCGGGGAGCAGACCGATCTGCTCGTAGTAGCGCAGCGTCGCTGTCGTGAACCCGGTCGCGTCGGCCACCTGCTTGATCTTCAACCCGGTCATGACCAGGACCACCCTAAACCTTCATCCCAACATGAAGGTCAAGAGGGAGTTCTTGATTCAGCGGGGTGCGTACATGATCACTGCGACCCCGACCAGGCAGATCACCGAGCCCGCGTAGTCGAACCGGTCCGGGCGGAACCCGTCGACGAACCGTCCCCACGCCAGCGAACCATCGACGAAGATCCCGCCATACGCGGCGAGGATCCGCCCGAAGTTCGCGTCCGGCTGCAACACGGCGACGAACCCGTAGCCGGCGAGTGCCACGATCCCGGCACCCACCCACGCGACACCGCGATGCTCACGCACGCCCTGCCACACCAACCACGCTCCGCCGATCTCGGCGACAGCGGCGAGCACGAACAACACGACCGAACGCAAGGTGTCAGGCATCGAGCCAACCTACGCCGGGCGTCGCTCCCGTCCGCTCGATCGGGTGCCGGTCGCCGACGAGGCGTCCGTCTCGTGCAGACGCGTCCTCGCAACGCGACGGCGCGGGCGCCTCGGAACGTGCAGCTTGGTTGCGATGATCGGACGAGCCACAGGGATCTCATTCACGCAACGCCTACGAGCGGCACGGTGCGATGGACTGCAGACTTCCATCAATGCGTGCGCCGTGCGGACCGCCGGCGCGTCACCGGGCCTGCCCGAGTCAGCGGCAAGGACTCGACAGAGCGCCCCCATGGCGCTCCTCGACGCGAAGCCATGACCTGGACGCGGCCCGGCGACTCTGAATGGTCAGCGAAGACTCGTCGGAATCGAGCCACGCACCGTCCGTCCCGCGAGGTCCAGCGCTCCGAAGTCATCCACCGAACGTCAACGACTCCGACAGCGAACGGTGAGCGTCGATGTCCGCTCGCAACTCGGCGATCTTGCGCTCCGCGAGCGCGATGACGTCAGCGCCGGCGATGAACCGTCGCGGCGGCGGATCCTCCTCGGCGATCGTCACCAACGCGGCGGCCAGCTTGTCCGGATCGCCGGCCTGTTGGCCGTCCTGTGATTGCCACCACAACGATCTCGCCGACGCGTACGTCTCGATCGTCGACGTCGATCCCCTCGTCGCTCCTCGCCACCGTCTGACCGCGCAGACACTCACGGAAGCGATCGAGTCAGCAGCGAACGCCATCGACTCCGTCGGCGCAGCAATCCGGCACGATTCACGAGCCGACACCTTCCGCGCACGCGTTGGAGGCGCAGCGCCCATCGAGGCCACCGTCATCGTCGCCAGCGGCTGCCAAGGGTCCATTGGTGCCACGTTCTCGCCGAGGCGAGGTGCAGTACTCGTGATGGCATCGGACCGCGCCGCGATCGCGGAGGGTGGAGCACGAATCGAGATCTCCGGCGACGGGGCGTCCGCTCGGCTCGAGCCGCTCGGCATCGACTTCACGCCGGTCCGGCTCGATGCGTCGACGGCCGATGCCCTCGCCGCCGCAACTGTCGCCGTCGTCGACCTCCCGGAGGTCGAGCCGGACGCCGTCGACCCCTCGGCGCTTGGACCGCACGCGCCAGATGAAGGCGGCAACGACGAAGTACGGCCCAGCGTCGAGCCCTTCACTGTCAACAGCCCTCGAGTCAACGGACACGAGCACGGTGTGGACACCGCCCACGTGCTCACTGTCGACTTCAGCGCCGAGCAGACGACCAGCGACGCCCCGTCGAACGCACCTGGCGAACCCACCACCGACTCAGACGGCCAGGTGTTCGCGATGGAGTCGACCCGGCCGGAACTCGTCGTGCGGGTGCTCGGCGTGCCTTCGATCCCAGACCGACCCGACATCGGCCGACGCGAGCTCATCCTCGCCGAGCTCCTCGCTTGCCGAGGCGGGACGCTCGCCGCATCGGCTGCGCAGGACGCGCTGTGGGGCGGCAAGCCCGTCGAGCCGAAGACGGTGTGGAACTTCGTCGCTGCAGTCCGGCGGGCGCTCGGTGACTTCGACGACGGCACCCCAGTCATGCCAGCGGCCGATCGTGCTCACGGCACGCTGCGGCTGCACCCGCGTGTCACGACCGACCTCGACCTGCTCCGCAGAGCCATCGCCGCGGCCGATGAGATGTCGTCTACCGAGGCGATGTCGGCGCTACGCGATGCACTCTCGATGGTCGACGGTCCTCCGTTCGACGCCGTCGGCTACGACTGGGCACACCGTGATCAGGATGTCGCCGAGGCGGCTCGTGCCATCGAACAAACCGTCGACCGCCTCGTGGCGCTCGCGCTGGAAGCCGGACAGCACGATCTCGCCCGGCACGCGATGAGGGTTGCGCGGACTCCCGGGAGACGAGCACCTCTACCGGCTCCGCATGCGACTCGAGGCGCACGCTGGCAACACACGAGGCCTCGTCGCCGCCTACGAGGAACTGTGCGTGTACCTCGCCGACCTCGAGGTCGAACCGTCGCCGGCGACAACAGCGCTCTACAACGAACTCCGATCGCAACGAACCTCCAGCACCGTCAGCTGAGCGGCGGGACGGCAGATGCGACGATCGTCCAGTCGCCCGGATCCGCGAACGCCGCAGCAGCCTCGAACAACGCAATCTGCTCGTCGGCGACCGCTCCCCCGACGGTCACGGTCACGTACTCGGCATTCCCGCGGACTCGGACCCACTCGCACCCGGCAGCGAGCCGACGCAGCTGCTCGTAGAACTCGGAGAGGTGCCGCGATGCGGCGATGTCCTGGGGGTCACCGTGAACGATCGTCACGTGTCGGCGCCCGTGAGCGAGTTCGACCGCCTCACGGATCAGCAAGTCGCAGCCGGATACCGCGCAACGGGCTCGGCCGACAGCTCCGCACCGTGCGCCGAAGGGATCGGCCTCGTTCCAGTCATCGATTCGCATAGCCCACTCCATGTAGACAGGCCATGGACCCACGAGCACGGCGCCGATGGCGAGCGGGCTACTCAACCGTAGTCCCATGTGTACTTAGTCGCCCGCAGGGGCCACCAGTCGGTGCTTGTCCGCCCATGTTGATGTCCTCCCCGCTGGCCGCTCGATCGCGCAGTGAGCGTGGCGCCTCGCCGGTACCGTGTAACCCGGTGGATCTTGAAAGCAGCGAAAGCGCTCCCCGAACACGACGGCGGCGGCGATCCGATGTGTCCCTGGACGAGACGGATCTCGCAATCATTGGTCACCTTCAAGATGATGGCCGGCGATCGTTCCGGGCAATCGCCGACAACCTCGGCCTCTCCGAAGGTGCGGTACGCCAGCGGGTGACACGCATGCGTGAAAACTCAGTGCTGCACGTCAGTGCAATCGTTGATCCGACGATGCTCGGCGAACGAATGGTGGCCAACATCCTGGTCACGGTCCAAGGGGACTCCGGAGCAGTGGCACAGGCACTGGGAGAGATCCCAGAACTCGAGTACGTCGTGGTGACGATCGGACCGTTCGACCTGTTCGTCGAGCTCGTCTGCGAGGACACCGAACACCTTCTGCAGATCGTGAACGAACGGATCCGCCAGATTCCGGGGGTCCTCCAGCTCCAGACGCTCGTCCAGGTTCACGTACACAAGCAGGTCTACGAGTGGGTGCGACTGTCTCGAGAGGTGCCGGATCACTGACGTCGACTGGCCGGGACCGCCACTTCACCGACGACAGCCGACCCACTCGAGAATGTCAGTGGTCCGCAATCCCCAGCTGACGATGGGCGTTCGCCGTGTCCGCTGCGAAGGCGATCCTGACAATGCGACCTCCTTCGAGGTGCCAGTGATCCACGATCTGCCAACTCAACGGACCGAAGTGCGGCGCCAGACCGTAGTAGGGGCCGCTGAAGGTCGCCCCGAATTGTGCCCGGACGACAAGTGTCTCGCCATCGAACGTCGTGCTGATGATCTCCTCGGTCGCGTCCGGAAACGCAGCTCCTGCCTCCACGAGCACCCGCTCGACGAAGGCCGCCCGGCCGACGAGCGTCTCGCCCGGGTACATCCAGTCAGTGGTCACCACGGCTTCATCGAGCAAGTGCTCCAGCATGTCGAGTCCGTGACCGTCATCGCCTCTGTAGGCAGCGATGATCGCTTCAGCGGTCGCACGGTTCGAGTGGTTCTCGAGTGCACTCATGGCCTGGTCCCTTCAAGGAGTGGAAGCACGCGCTGGCCAAAGGCAGCGAGTGCATCGAGATCCGTTCCGAACGCCGGCGTATCGAGCGAACCCACCATCACAATCGGCTGATTGATTCCTAAGTCGTACACACGCTCGGCAATCCCGGCCGCTACTTGCTCAGGCGTTCCTGCCACCAAACACTCGTAGGTGGCGTAGTACTCGCGGAGATAGTCGACGGACTGGTCGGTCTGTTCCGAACGGATGCGCAGGAATGCCTCGATGTCCAGGTCATCGTCAGTGAGGACGACGTTGACCATTCGAGACCAACGCAGGCGGTCGGGGTCCCTTCCGATTCGGCGGCCGTGCTCCACGACGCGCGCCATCTGCGCCCGGGCCAGATCGTCAGCCCCGACATACAGGTTCACGCCATCGGCCAACTCGGCTGCAACCTTTGGCATCACGACCTTTCCATGGACGGTGAGGCCGACCCAGATCGGAGGGTGAGGCTGCTGCACCGGCTTGGGCTCGTTGATTGCCTCGATCAGTGTGTAGTGCTCGCCCCAGTGCGTCGTCGACGACTCGGTCCACATGGACCGGATGATCTCGATCTCCTCGCGGAGAATGGCGATGCGCTCGCGTGGACGCGGGTAGGGCTGACCCCAGGGAAGGTGTTGGCGGGGCTCATCTCCAGGGCCGAGCCCAAGCTCGAGCCGGCCTCCGCTGATCAGGTCGAGGATCGTGCTGGACTTGGCCATGACCGCTGGGTGACGTCGTGAGAAGGGGCTGACCAGAGGACCGAAGCGAATCCGCGAGGTGGCCTCGGCAAGGGCAGGCATCACCGTCCAGGTGTCGAGCACCGGCATCTCCGCCCGGTACGGGACGGGGCCGACCACGTTGTCCATCGACCACACGTGGGTGAAGCCCACTGCTTCGGCGAGTTGCCAGGCCTCTCGCATGAGCATGTAGTCGCCCCCAACACCATTGAGGTAGACACCAATCTCTCGTGCTGTGCTCACTCGGCTCCCCCCAAGGTCGGGACGTGATGGACGGTGGCCTCACGGAATGCCGGGGCGACCTCCGCTGCGAAGCGGCGGAGCTGTTGCATGGTCCGTCCGTAGGAGATCGTTCCAATGGTGTCCATACAGATGACGAGCTCGTTGAGGCCCAGGCCGATCGTTCGCCGGATCAACTCGTCGGCCACCTGTTCCGGAGTACCGACCGCTCCGAGCACCCACCACTCGTGCTCGTGACGAAGCTCGGCCGGGCTCGCGCCGATCAACCGCGCCCGCTCATCGACCGCTTCGAGCCGGTCTGTGGAGGTGACCGGTCGGTCTGTGAGCACGACTGAGGCGAGGCGGCCGAAGAGCATGTCTGCGGGATTCCGTCCGAACGCTTGCGCATGGTCACGAATCGAGGTGACGAGGCCATGAACTCGCTGGTCATCGTTGCCAAGGAGGTTGACCCGATCGGCCAGCTCACCGGCGAGAGGGGCCAGGTGCTTGGAGCTCTTCGCGGCGACCAGGATCTCCGGCCGGTGATTGGCGCTGCCGCCCGGCTCACAGATGGCATCGCTGACCTGATACCAGGCGCCGTGGAAGGTGGTGCGCGGCGTGGTCCACATGCTCCTAAGGATCAGCAACTCTTCCCTGAGCATTGCTGTGCGTTCGGCTGGCCCACCGAACGACTGGTGGAGGCTTTCCTGCTGTTCGGGCATGTTGCCTGCACCCATACCGACGATCAGGCGTCCGCCGCTGATCTCATCAACGCCCGAGGTCATCTTGGCGAAGAGGCCGGGATGACGCCGGCCGACCGGTGACACGAGCGAGCCGAGCCGAACCCGCGAGGTTGCGACGGCCAGGGCGGGAAGGACGGTCCACGGGTCGAAGACCGAGGTGTCCACGTCCGGGTGCGGGAAGAGGTCGTCGCCGATGTAGATGGCATCGAACCCGAGGCCCTCGATCTCCTGGGCTCCGGCGCGGAGTTGTTCCCAGGTCCAGCCCCACCCCACCAGCAGCGTCGAGAGGTGCGGTCGGTGCGGCTCCACTGCCTGAGGTGGCTGCGGCTGCTCGATCGGATCGACCGGTGTCATCTGCGCCACGCCGCTCTGCGGTTCAGGTAGCTGTCACAGATCTCCCGCAGGCGGCGGCCGTCGAATGACGGGCCGTGTCCACCGTGGACGACCTTGGCGTCGAGTCGCCGCAGACGCTCCATCGTCGCAAGGTACACCGAGATGTCGGAGCCCTCGAGTTCGTCGAGCAGCGGACCGTCGTACGCCGCATCGCCGGAGAAGAGAGTTCCGCTGGCTGGCTCCCACAGGGCGATGCTCCCCGGTGAGTGACCCGGCACGTGCAGAACCTGGAAGGCGATATCGCCGAGATCAACGACGTCACCTTCGTCGAGGTGGCCCGTGAGTGGGGCTGGCCTCACGCGGTACTCGGCCGGGTCCCATCCGTTGTGCGGGATGGCCGTCACCATGACGTCGGGTACCTCGTAGCCGACCTCGACAAGGTGGGCGCGCTCGACGTCGGGATAGGCGCTGCCGAGCAGCGTCGGGGGCTCCGACAGCGAGCCCGGGTCGGCGCACCACGCGGCCTCCGCCGGATGCCCCAGACGCACAGGGAATTCGTCGAGGCCACCGATGTGGTCATAGTGCGAGTGCGTTGCGACCACCAGTACATCGCGGCCGATGACGGAGGGTACAACCGCTCGCAGCGAGCTGATTCCCAAACCGGTGTCGATGATGAGGTCGCGGTCACGGCCCCGCACGAACCAGACATTGCATCGCAGGAGCTCGGCGACGTGGTCCTCGACGAACTTGTCCGTCCTCGCATCCACCGACGTCACCGACCACCAGTCGTTCGAAATCGGCAGCGTCACGGTCGCAACACCTCGCGGGCGACGTGCTTGTGGAACTCATGGACCAGTCCATCCCAGAACTCGGCGTAGAAGGTCGACGTCACTGCGATCGACCGGCGGCCCGCCTGGGTCGCTGCCACGACCACGTCGTCCTCGGCACGAGTCTCGTCCCACAGCACCGCCAGTCGCTCGGTCACCGCGCCCTGCGCGGCCACGTCCGCGTGGGCGAACAACACGATCTCGTTCAGCGTCGAGTCGACGGTGAGCGGAAGATGGAATCCGACGGTGTAGTGATCCGGCATCAGGCCGACCTGCACGTTCGGGAACAGATCGGCGATCAACACCTCCGGCAGCTGCCGGCCGGCAGCGACCGGGATCAGCGGCAGGCGTTGGGGATCAGCGTCGTCGTAGTAGTGGCCGACCGGCGCTCCGAGCCCGTACAGACCCCGATCAGCGATCGGGGTGAAGGTACGTCTGCCGCTCGCATCGACCTTGGGTGCGAACGGCGACTTGGCATAGAAGGAGTGCACGAATGCCTCGTGGAGCACTTCGACGTCGTTCTCGAACGCGATCTTCCAGTTGCCGGGTACAGCTGTCGTGCTGACGAAGACCTCCCCGTCTGACGTTCGGCATGGGGCCAGTTGCTCGAGGCTGAGGACGGCCATCCGCTCGAGCACCGGAGCCAAGTGGTCGAGGAGCGACTCCTGCGGCTCGTCGATGCAGACGAACACCAGCCCGGACCACTCTCCGCATGAGATCTCACACAGGTCGCCTGATGCGGGCAACAGGCGTGGATCGGAGTCCGGGGATCCGTCGAAGTAGGGCGTTCGCAGGAGCCGACCCCGGTGGTCCCACTCGAAACCGTGATAGGGGCCTCGCAGACGTTCGGTACGGCGAAGTGGCGCAAGGGCAACAAGACACGCGTCGTAGACCGACACGTTGTGAAAGGCGCGCAGCACACCGTCGTCAGCCCGCACCAGCACGATGGGAAGACCCGCGACCTCCACGGGCAGGACGTCGCCAGCACCATCCACTCGACACGACAAGGCGACACCCATCCAGTTGCGCCGGAACACCGTCTCGAGCTCCAAGGTGAAGAGCTCCGGATCGGTGTAGGTCCGGCTCGGAAGCCCTCGGGCCGACGCCGTCGGCCGTTGCAGGGCCGCCTGTTCCGACTCTGTGAGGTAGGACGACCGCCGCCAGCCATTGGGGCCAAGAAATGCTTGATCCGTAATCATTCGAGGGTTATACTGCTTGAACCGGAGCACAACGTCAACGTTTTCTCCGTGTTTCGCAGAAAAGCTGGTGAGTGGGGGAGCGGTCACGTGACGTTGCGGGTACGAAGCCTGGCTGACGACCCTGCGCTCCTCGACGCGCTCGATGGGGCCGACGCAGGTGGCTTTCCCCACTTCCTGTTGCAGGACCCGATCTGGGACGCATGTTTCGCCTCGGCCCTCGAACAGAGCCCGGAACTGCAACTCTTTCTGCTTGACAACAACGACGAGGTCGTCGCGATCGCGAACTCGGTGGGCATCGCCTGGGACGGAAGCGTCGACAACCTCCCCGCAGGAACACACGCCGCAATGCTCCAAGCCCGCGATGACGTGAGCGCGGGTCGGGCCGACACGCTGTGCGCAGTACAGATCCTCACCCTCGGCACGTCGCGGGGCGGTGGACGAGCTGCAGCAGTTGCCCAAGCGACAAGGGATCTTGCCGCCCGGCTCGGATGGAAGCACGTCTCGCCGATTCGATGCACCCTCAAGGATCGATACCCACTCATCCCGCTGGGCGACTACGTCGGATGGACCCGTGACGATGGATCCACCTTCGATCCGTGGCTCCGCATCCAGGTGCGAGAGGGAGGCGCGGTCGTGAGGATCTGCGACGATTCGCTCGTGATCGAAGCGGCGGTCGACGACTGGCAGGCGTGGACCGGTCTCGAATTCCCCGGCCCCGGTCAGTACGTGATTCCAGGTGGCCAGGTGCCGCTCGAGATCGACGCCCGTGGCACGCGGGGCCGCTACTCCGAGCCCCATGTCTGGGTGGTGTACGGCAGCGATGGCTGACATGTCGGCGTCCCGAGCGGCCAGCGGAGAAGTGGAACTCCGAGGGATCACCCATCGCTACGGCAACACGGTTGCCGTCGATGACCTCTCACTGCGCATCGAGGCCGGCACGTTCGCATCACTGCTCGGGCCGTCCGGATGCGGGAAGACCACATCGCTCAGGATCCTGGCCGGTTTCGAAGCCCCACAGACCGGCCGGGTCTTCATCTCGGGCGACGATGTCACCGACGTCCCGCCAAATCGCCGACGGGTGAACACGGTGTTCCAGCACTACGCCCTGTTCCCGCACCTCGACGTCGCCGGCAACATCGGCTACGGCCTCAAGCGGAGCGGGGTCCCGAAGGCTGAGGCGCGGCAACGCATCAGCGATGTGCTCGACCTCGTCCATCTCACCCACTTGGCTGGTCGCCGACCCGACGAACTGTCCGGTGGTCAACGACAGCGCGTCGCCCTCGCTCGCGCCATCGTCAACCGCCCACCTCTGCTGCTGCTCGACGAGCCCCTTTCCGCTCTCGACCGGGCCCTGAGAGAGGACATGCAGGTCGAGTTGAAGTTGCTGCAGCGCGAACTCGGAACGACCTTCGTGTTCGTCACTCACGATCAGGACGAGGCGATGGCACTGTCCGACCACATGGTCATCATGCAAGCCGGGAGAGTGGTCCAGCAGGGCCCGCCGAGCCAGGTCTACGACCACCCCGAGTCGCTCTTTGCCGCAACGTTCGTGGGCAAGCAGAACCTCTTCGCCGGGACGACCGTCAGCGGCAGCAGCCTGCGCATCGCCGACACCGTCATCCAGGCTGGACAGGTCCACGGCTCGTTGGCCACAGGCGGGTCGGCGACCGCCGTGGTGAGGCCGTTCGCAGTGCGGATCGTCGACACGCAGCCGGACCAGTCGATCAACGCAGTTCCCGGCCTCATCTCGACCGTGTCCGACATCGGCGACATCCGGCAGGTCGTCGTTCGCACCGACCTTGGCGACGTTCTGGTCTGGTCGAACCGATCCTCCGACAGTGCGTCGCCCGCTCCGGGAACGGCGATCTGGTGCGTGTGGAACGCAGCCGACACCCACCTCTACCCGGGGCGAACAGACGGCCCTGATCCTGCTGCGATCGCACCGACGTGACCAATCCATCCATCAAGACCCGACTATCGAACGAAGAGACCGATGACCAGTTCAGATGAATTCCCGATTCGTGTTCACATCGCCAGCAACAGCGGCCTCGGCCGCCGTGTGTCTCGCCGCACGGTTCTGAAAGGTGGGGCGGCCGCCGCATTCCTCATGGGTCTCCCGACGATCGCGGCGTGTGGCTCCGACGATGGTGAGACCGAGGAAGGCGGCAAGGGGACCGCCGGGCTGAAGGTGTATGGCTTCGACAGCATCATCAGCAAGGAGTCCCTCAACAAGATGAGCGTCGAGCTGGTGCCGTTCAGCACGACCGACGAAGGACTGGCGCGTCTGCAGACCGGCTCCGACGGCCTCGACCTGATGGTGATCGACTCTGCGTACGCCAAAGGCGCAATCGACCAGGGGCTCTTCCAGCCGCTCCCCAAGGACCGCCTCAAGAACTTCGGCAACCTCGACCCGCTTGCCAAGGGGCAGGCGTGGGACCCCGAAGAGAAGTTCACCTTCGTCAAGGCGTACGCAATGGTCGGCTGGGCGTTCAACCGGTCCGACTTCCCCGACGGCGTGGGTTCGACGTGGGGCGAGGTATTCGAAGCGATCAAGGGTCCGGCCAGCAAGAAGTTCGTCACCTACCCTGATGGTGGACTGCTCGCCGTGACCTACTTCCTCGCGAACGGGATCGATCCCTCCTCGCCCACTGACGAGCAGATCGACGAAGCCGAGCGGTATTGGGCGGAGGAGTTGGCACCCCACATCCTGGAGTTCCCCCCTCTGCCCGAGTCGGCGGTCTCGCAAGGCACCGCCAACTTGATGATGGTCGCCTCCGGCTACCTTCGTCCCGCGCTCCTCGACTCTGGCGACCCCGAGGCATGGGGATTCCAGGCGACGCAGGCGCTCCGCTTCGTGGACGTGTGGGGGATCTTGGCGGGGGCTGAGCGTGTCGATGGCGCTCTCGAGTTCCTCGACTACATGCTGACGCCCGAGGCAGCGGTGACCGAGATGCTCGCGGTCGGAGTCAGCGTTCCGGTCAAGGGAGCCGAGTTGCCTGCAGACACGGAACTGAAGGAACTGGTGATCCGCCCGGAGGCGGAGGTGGCGACCGCCGTCAGCATGGCGTTCGGCGACAAGACCGCGCGGTACTCGGCGCTGTTCGAGGCCGTGCAGACGGCTGCTGCGTCGTGAGCACACGTCGAGCCACAGGCTCGACGTCGTCAGGCCAGGGTTCGCGAATCGCTCGCTCGTCCTGGCTCGGGCTCCCTGCCCTGGCGTGGCTCGCTGCGTTCTTCGCGATCCCGATCGGTCTCGTTCTCCGGGGCAGCTTCGGCTCCTCCGTCGTGGGCGCAGGCGGCGTATCGGTCGACCTGTCGGAACCGAGTCTCGACCGATTTCGGCAGGTGTTCGACGGCCCTCTGCTCGCTGCATTCCGAAACACGCTCTGGATCTCTGTCGTCGGAACCCTCACATGCTTGGTCATCGCCCTACCGATCGCGTACTGGCTTGCGGTCCGGGCCCCCCGACGGGTGGGATCGGTTCTCCTCGCGCTGCTCATCCTTCCCTACTGGTTCAGCGCTCTGATTCGGTCGTTGTCGCTTCGCGTGCTCCTCACGCCCAACGGTCTGGTGTCTGAGTGGCTGCAGAAACTCGGCGTGATCGATGAGCCACTTCGGCTCGTGGGCACTCGGGTCGGCGTTCAGATCGGCGTCGTCTACAACTACTTGCCTCTGATGATCCTCCCGCTGTACATCGCATTCCGTCGCCTCGACCCGGAGTTGCGGCTGGCGAGCCGCGACCTCTACGGCGGCAAATGGGCAACGCTCGGCGGCGTCACCCTCCCGCTCGTGCGGCCAGGCGTCTTGGCGGCCATCGTCCTGGTGTTCATCCCACTGGCGGGCGACTACGTCAGCGCCACCGTGCTCGGAGGCGCGTCGGGTGCCATGGCCGGCTCCGTGGTGGTCTCGCAGTTCCTGAACGCCCGAGATTGGGCAACCGGCTCGGCAACCGCCGTGGTGCTCACCGCGTTGATACTCGGCACCATCGCAGTGGCCGCGATGGCCGAGGCCGCCATTCGCGCCGCAGCGCGTTTCAGCAGTCAGTTGACGATTCCCGCAGCGCTCCGAGGCCGAGGCCGGAGCCGTTCACGCCGCTGGGCGACGCCGCTGTTCGCCATGGTCTGCGCCGCCATCGTCATTCAGTACGGACCGATCCTGCTTGCCTTCGGCCACACCTTCAGCGCGGCACGGACCTTCACGCAATGGGGTGGGTTCACACTCGACAACTACCCCGCAGCGTGGCGCGACTCGCAGATCACCGGAGCGGTTGCGAGCTCGTTCAAGGTGGCTGTGGCGTCGACAGCCATCGCTGTCATGGTAGGCACCCTCGCAGGAATCGTGATGGGACGGCAGAGCGGGGCGCCATCAGTTCGCGTGATCAGCATCGTTGCACCCCTCGTCCTCGTCACCCCCGAGATCGTCATGGCAGTTGCCCAGTTGCTGTGGCTGTCATCGCTGGGAGGACCCTTCGACAACGGCATGCTCGGCATCGATGCAGGCGCAATCCGAATGATCGTGGCCCACAGCATCCCCGGCACCGTCATCGTGGCGTTGCTCGTTCAGTCAGTCAGCTCCTCCGGTGATCGAGCTGTCGAGGAAGCTGCCGCCGACCTCGGTGCGTCCGACCTTCGCGTCTTCAGCGACATCACCGTGCGCCAACTCCTCCCGGCCATCCTTGCGGGAAGCTTTCTCGCGTTCAGTCTCAGCTTGGACACGACGGTGGTGTCCAGCTTCCTGTCGAGCGCCGACACGCTCACATATCCCGCCCTTTTGCTCGCGCAGGTTCGGACCGGCGCATCACCGCCGCTTGTGGTCGGCGGGTTCCTCATCACCGCGGTCACCCTCTTGTCGCTGGCCGTGGTCGCAGGGATCCTCGGCCGGCGAAGTACCGTGCGCCAGACCATCGGGAAGCTCACATGACCGACCGACCTTCGCCGCCCCCCCTCGACCCCGAGTGCGCGCCGGCGTGGCGGGCCTTTGCCAACGAGGTACTCGATGGCGTGGGTCTCCGGCTCGACTCCGACACATTGCCGGTACTCCGCTCCACCTCATGGCCCGACCGCGAGACGCTCCTGGTCGACCGTCCCTTCACCCACCAGGATCTGACGGTGCCAGGCCCCGGCGGCGAGCTGACTCTCGCCGTCTTTCGGCCCACCAACCATCAACCAGGGTCGCCTGCTGTCTACTGGATCCACGGCGGCGGCATGGTGAGCGGCACCAGATTCGAGGACCCGGAGGCCCTCGATTCGGCAGCTGACATCGGTGCGGTGGTCGTATCGGTGGAGTATCGACTTGCGCCCGAGCATCCCTCGCCCGCACCGTTCGAGGACTGCCACGCTGGACTGGTCTGGTTCGCTGACCACGCGCAGGAACTCGGCGTGGACCCGGAACGGATCGTGCTCGGCGGGATCAGTGCCGGCGGAGGGCTGGCTGCGGCGACGGCACTGCGTATCCGCGACGAGGGCGGCCCCCACCTCGCTGGACTTCTGCTGTGTTGTCCGATGCTCGACGATCGGATGACCACGGTGTCCTCCCACCAGTTCGGCAACGATCTGCTGTGGACCCGGGCGACCAATGAGTTCGCTTGGAAGTGTGTCCTCGGCGACCGTGCCGGGACTGATGCCGTGTCGAGCCATGAAGCCCCCGCACGGGCCACTCATCTGGGCGGGCTGCCGCCGACGCTGGTCGATGTAGGGAGCGCCGACCTGTTCCGCGACGAGAACACCGCCTTCGCTTCGGCCATCTGGGCTGCAGGAGGGGACGCCGAGCTGCACGTCTGGGCAGGTGGCTTCCATGGTTCAGAGCAGCTCGCACCAGATGCAGCTGTCTCGGTGAGCGCCCGCCAAGCCCGCGCGGACTGGCTCCAGCGGGTCGTGTCGAGAATCTGACGAGGAAACCGGAGGCCCTTCAATGCCCCCCGCCATGGACAACCACTCCGACACCACGACTGCCATACCAGCGCACCTCAGCGACTTCGACGCATCGCAGCCCGCTCTCCGGCGAGCTTCATCATTCGGTCGGGCGACGCCGTACGGCCGGCAGCGACACGATCTGCGGCCCGGTGCCTCTCGAGCAGGTTCATGACATGACGAACTCGAACTTTCCCCAGCCGCTCGGCGGAAACGAGATGCCGCGATTCGGCGGGCCCTCCACGTTCATGCGCCTGCCCCCGATCGATACCTCCTCCCACGGGCCGCTCGACGTGGCAATCATCGGAGTGCCGCTCGACATCGGCACGTCGAACCGTCCCGGTGCTCGCTTCGGTCCCCGCGACATCCGTGCGGAGAGTTGTCTGCTACGGCCATACAACATGGCCACCCGTGCTGCGCCCTTCGACAGCCTCGTCGTCGGTGATGTCGGCGACGTTGCGCTCAATACCTTCAACCTCGGGGCCAGCCTCGACATCATCACCCGACATCATGGACGGCTGATCGGCGCCGGTGCCGTGCCGCTCTCGCTCGGAGGTGACCACACGATCACCTACCCGATCCTGCGTGCCATCGCCGAGCAGCACGGCCCGGTCGGGATGGTTCACGTCGACGCACATGCCGACGTGAACGTGGCGATGTTCGGCGAGCGGATCACACACGGCAGCTGGCTGCGTCATGCCATCGACGAAGGACTCGTCGATCCGCGCCGCACGGTACAGATCGGCTTGCGCGGCACGGGCTACACCGCTGCCGACTTCGACTGGATGCGCGCACAGGGCGGCCGGGTGGTGCAGGCCGAGGAGTGCTGGCACCGCTCGCTTGCCCCGCTGATGGACGAGGTCCGCGCGCGGCTCGGCGATGGAGCCTGCTACCTGAGCTTCGACGTCGATGGGCTCGATCCATCGGTGACCCCAGGCACGGGCACACCCGAGATCGGCGGGCTCACGGGCGCGCAGGGCCTTGAGATCATCCGGGGCTGCCGTGGGCTGAAGCTCGTTGGCGCCGACGTGGTGGAAGTGGCCCCCGCGTACGATCCAAGCGGCAACACCGCCCTCGTCGCCGCGAACCTCGCTTTCGAGATCCTCTGTGTGTTGCCCGGCGTGACAACCCGCTGAGGCGCCGTGCGCGAGGTGAAGTTCGAGACGCAGCGTGGAAGGGGGGACCTTCACGCCAAGCTCCGGTTACGCTTACCTAG
The DNA here is from genome assembly GCA_040380855.1 of Acidimicrobiaceae bacterium. GTDB lineage: Bacteria > Actinomycetota > Acidimicrobiia > Acidimicrobiales > Ilumatobacteraceae > VFMC01. Next base: position 27,076 of record JBEIIG010000002.1, read on the forward strand.
CTTTCCCGTTGTGCGGGAGAGGCCGACGAGGGGAGCCACGTACCGGCAGGTGCAAAGACGGGCTCAGGAGTCAGCATGGCTTGGGTTCTCCTGGTTGTTGCAGGTCTGCTCGAGGTTGCATGGGCAGCGGTGCTCCCGGCCACCTCAGGCTTGACGCGAGTTGTTCCAACCGCAGCCTTCTTGGTCTTACTGGCGGCGAGCATGCTCGCGCTGGCCAAGGCGAGCGAGAGCATCCCCCTGGGAACGGCGTACGGGGTGTGGGTTGGAATCGGTGCGGTCGGCGCAGCGATCGTCGGAATCGTCGTTCACGGAGATCCGGTCGGTCCAGCACGAGTCGCGTTCCTGGTCCTCTTGGTGATTGCCATCGTCGGTCTCAAAGCGACGAGTGGTCACTGAACTGAGCGCGGCCCGTAGCCGTTGCTCGGCGCTGTCGGCAACGCCTGAATACTGACCCGTAGCGCTCGAATTCTGACCCCCCCCCACTCGATCGTCGCCGGGTTTCGGCGTCTTCGGATCAGCTCTCGTCGACCACCCACACCTTGGTGCCGTCATCCGACACACCGGTTCGGATCCGAACGCCGAGCAGCCGGCCGGCGCGTCGGGCTGCGCGACGCCAGTCGTCCACATCAGGGAGCTCGGCCGTCCAGCGGACCACGCTGCCCTGTCCGGCGACGATCTGAGCGGCGATCTCCTCTGCCAAGCGCTGCCGTTCGCTGTCGTCGACACCCGTAGGCGCTGGTGCGCTCCAGGGGCCCTGGATCACGTTTCCGACGGCGTGTTCGCGTTTTGTTCGCATCCCGGCCCCTTCGGAACGTCAGAGGCCCTTTCCGGTTACTCGGAAAGGGCCTCTGAGCTGGTTCTTTACTTGGTGGCGGGGACAGGATTTGAACCTGTGACCTTCGGGTTATGAGTGCACCGACGCCCGTGGGACGTCGTGGGCGCTCATCGGTGTTCTCCCTGCTGAACGAGCGAATCGGGACCGCCGAGCAGCGCTGTCGTAGGCGTTGGTAGGAGCCTGTTGGTGCTCGTCGTGTTGTACGACTGTTGTACGGGACGAGACCCGAGCGGCGTCACCACGCTCGTCTGCGTTGGTGGGTGCGAGTGGTGCTGACACCCTGCTGACAGTGCGCAGACCCCGTCACGTCCGAGGTGGATGGGCTCCCGGCGATTCTCGTCGAGCGGCTCGAAGTGCTGGCGCAGCGCGGACACGCGCACGTCATCGGAGTGAGCGCTGCCCAGGGCCTTCACGTCGCGCCAAGCTGGCCAGCTCGCTTGCGACGGTGGGACACGCTGGGACGGGCCGGTTAAGGTCGTTCTGTGGGGAGGTCGCGAACGTAAGGAGGAGGTTGCCGGTCGTGGAGATGCGGGTGAGCGAGCAGGTGCTCCCGGGGATCGGGATGCGCTACGAGATCGACGTGGCGGGCGGCCGGCGGCTGTTCGTGATCGCGCGTCGGGACGGCGGCCGCGAGATCGGCGTGATGGGTGAGGCGGATGAACCCGAGACGCATGTCGTCCTCGACCAACAAGGTGCGGTGACGATCGCGGCGCTGCTGCTCGGGGCTCGGTTCACGGTCGACACCCGCGAGGAAGCATGGGTCAGCTCCGACGAGGTTGTGGTCGACGTCATCGAACTGCGCGAGGACTCGCCCGCGGTCGGGTTGTACCAGGCAGAGCTGGAGCTGGCTGATCCTGAGGCGGTCGTGCTCGCCGTGATGTCGGACACGACACCGGACCTCGTCGAGTCCGAAACCGAGCACCGTTGCCAGGTCGGCGATCGGATCGTGGTGGCCGCACGGGCTGCTCGCATCGCCCACGTCACCGCAGCGCTCCAGAGTCCCTCCCATGCTTCCTGAGGTGCCACACATGCGGCCAACGAGCCCGGACCAGCTGTACGCACGCGTTGGATCGCGTGTCAGCGGACATTCGCCGGCGACTGCGTGCTGCGGTGAACGGTGAGTTCCGCCCGATCAGGCATGCTGGGCTCTAGGTCCGCTCGAGGTCGGTGATGGGAGCTCCAGCCGGGAACTGGGTGCCCAACACTGAGCGGTATCGCGCCGTCCTGCGCGCTGGGACAGCGACGGGTGCTGCTGGCGTCGTGGCGTTGATGATGCATCTGGATGTGTGGCTACTGGTCGTCGTGTCAGTGAGCGCCGCGGCATCGGTGTCTGCGTGGGCATCGACGTGGCTCCGCCTCGACCGTTCCCATCGGTACGCCTCATTGCCCGGCTCCGAGCCGACCGACGACGAGGTGCGGGACGGGTTGATGAAGCTCGCCGTCGACTTCGGACCGAAGGCGGTCTCGTCAGCGAGACAGATCATCGACGATGAGGTCGAGGATCGCTGGCTCGTGGAACTCGCGCATCAGCGTCTCGATCGGGTCGCGGGTCTCGCAGCTGAGCACCGCCGCGGAACCATCGCGATCATCGGTCTGTGTTGCCTTGCCGGCGTGGCGATGGTTGCCGGAGTGCTGACTCAGAATCGGTTCTGGGCGCTGACAGTCGTCGTGGCGGGGGCAGGAGCGGCTGCAGCGCATGCGTCCGATCGTTGTCGCGCTGTCACCGGCTCCCGCCTGTTCGCCACGGTTGCGGCGCAGCGTCCGATGTCTCGAGACCACGGCACACGACCGGCCGTGCCGCCCACCTCGGTGGTCTGCCCACCTGAGCACCCGGCTCAGCTCCGAGCGGTCCGGGCGTGGTGTGTCACTCACCTGACGGGTGTGACAGCGCTGGTGAGCCTCAGCACGGTCGTCTGATACCACGAAGGCACCGAACTGCCATGGCGGCGAGTCGCAGCGGTCCGCCGGTCTTGGTTGTGTCAGTGGTCACCGACGCCGTCGACGCGCTCGCGGAAGCGTCGGATGCTGTCGTCGTCACCCAGGATCAACAGTCGATCAGCTTCTCGAAGGATCGTTGATCCGGTCGGCACGATGAACTCGTTGTCCTGTTCGATGAGCACGATCATCGTCCCGATGGGAAGGCCGAGCTCGACCAGCGGCTGACCGGTGATCGGCGACCCGGGCGTCACGATGATCTCCTCGAGCGATGCCCCAGGGGGCTGCATCGATCGCGGCTGGATCGGCCATGCGGCCCGCTTCTCGAGCGGGGCGCTGACTCCCAGCCATCGTGCGACGAGGGGAATGGTGGTGCCCTGGATCGCGACCGAGGTCAACACGATGAAGAACACGGTGTCGAAGATCAGGTTGGCGTCGGGGGCGTTCTCCATCAGTGGGAACGTGGCAAGGATGATCGGCGCGGCCCCGCGCAGCCCGACCCATGAGATCAACGCACGCTCGCGCCATGGAACCCGGAACGGTGTCAGGGTCAGGAACACTGCGACGGGCCTCGCGACCAGGATCAGAGCTGCTGCGACGATCAGCCCGCGCAGCGCCACCGATGGCAGCTCGGACGGGAAGACCAGCAACCCGAGCACGACGAACATGCCGATCTGAGCGACCCAGGCAATGCCGTCGTGGAAACGGGTCAGGCTGTTCTTGTGGATGAATCGGCGTTGCGCCATCACGATGCCGGCCACGTACACGGCCAAGAACCCCGACCCCTGCAACGCCGTCGTCGCTGCGAAGATGCACCCGACCAACGCGAGGGACATCACGGGATAGAGACCATCGTGATCGAGCCGGATCCGGTTGAGGCCCCAGACCGCGAGCCGGCCCGCGCCGACCCCGGCCAACGCGCCGATCGCCATCTGGGCGACGAACAACGGCACGAAGTCGATCGGATCGCTCGATGGGTTGGTGACGAGTTCGAGAAAGCCGATCGTGAGGAACACAGCCATCGGATCATTGCTGCCCGACTCGAGTTCCAGCAGCGGCCGCAGCTGACCACGAAGACTGACGTTGCGCGAACGAAGCACCGCGAACACTGCCGCAGCATCGGTCGAGGAGATGATCGCGCCGATCAGCAGACCGGTCTCGAGCGACAGATCGAACGCCCACATCGCGCTCACTCCAGCAAGCAACGCTGTAATCAGGACCCCCACCGTCGCCAACGCCGCACCCTGGTTCAGCACCGGGCGGACCTCGTCCCAACTGGTCGAGATCCCACCGCTGAACAAGATGAACGCCAACGCGACCACCCCGAGGGTCTGCGCCACCTCCGCGTTGTCGAAATCGATGCCACCCGGCCCGTCGGAGCCCGCCAGCATCCCCACCGCCAAGAACACCAACAACCCCGGGATACCCAGTCCCGACGACAGGCGACTCGCGACGACACCGAGCAGCAAGAGGCCAGACGCGACCAGCACCAGCGCAATTCCGCTCAACGCCACCACCCCATCAACCGCTCGCAGACCGACATGACCTTGCACTGCTCCTCTCGTCGTCGAGGTGCCACCGACCCGTGCGGGCTGCTGCAGCCTCGACCAGGTTGCTCTGCTCAACACTGTGGCACGACAGCCGCCCGACGCAGCACCTCTCAAACCGAGCTTCGGGTTGGTGTCGAAGTGGTCGATGCTCGTGGATGAGCTACATCGTGCAACGCAAGGACCGCTTCTACGTCGTCGCCTACGACGGCCTCGACCCGCTCACCGGACGCGAACGCCGACGATGGCACCCAGTCGGCCACGACCGAGCCGAAGCCGAACAGCTCGCCGCCAGACTCGACCGTGAACGCGACGCCACCCCCGCAGCACCGACCGGGCCCGTCACGTTCGGCGAGTTCCTCACCAACACCTGGATCCCCCACAAGCGCCGCCAGGTTCGCGCCACCACCGCGTACCGGTACGCCTGGTTCGTCGACCGCTACATCCAACCCTCTGTCGGTGACATCCCGCTCCGTCGCCTGCGCGCCGATCACCTCGACACCCTCTACGACACCCTCGCCACCACCGGCGGCACACACGGCACCGGCCGCGCCCCCAAGACGATCCTCGAGGTCCACGCCGTCATCCGAGCCGCACTCGACCACGCCGTCGCCCGGCGGCTCGTCGACCGCAACGTCGCCCGTGACACGCGCAGCCGACGACGGCCACCCGCCAGCGGTGTCGCACGGTCATGGACCGCAGCCGAGCTCAACACATTCCTCACCGCCGCCCGAAGCCAACGGCTCTACCCGGCGCTGCACCTCGCCGCCCACACAGGCATGCGACGAGGCGAGATCGTCGGACTCAAATGGTCCGACCTCAGCGTCGCCCACTCCCGATTGTCGGTGTCGCGCACCCTGCAGAACGTCGGCGGCCGACCCGTCGAGTTCGCACCCAAGACGCGCACCAGCCGTCGAAGCGTCGAGATCGACCGAGCCTCCCTCGACGAACTTCGACGGTGGCGCCGACAGGTCGAGCGGGCGGGGTTGCCGTGCGGGCCCGACGACTGGATGTTCTGCAACACCACCGGCCGGTTCCTCAACCCCGAATCGATCAGCCAACTCTTCGACCGCATCGTGCAACGCAGCGGCCTGCCCCGCGTCCGGTTCCATGATCTGCGCCACACCCACGCGTCGCTGCTCGTCGCCGACGGCACCGCGATCAAGGTCGTGTCCGAACGCCTCGGTCACGCCCACCCAGCGTTCACGATGCACACCTACCAGCACCTGCTGCCGGGCATGAGCGGCGCCGCCGCCGAACGGTTCGCCACGCTCGTCGCCGCCGCCAACCGGTAGACGTCTACCGGCCCATCGGCCGCAAAGCCCCAGGTCACCGGCTCGCGCCGTCAGAAGCCGGTAGACGTCGCCGGTGACGCGCCCCCGACAACGGCGAACGCCCAGGCCATGTGACCTGGGCGTTCATCGAGTGGCGGGGGCAGGATTTGAACCTGCGACCTTCGGGTTATGGAGCGTTGGTGCTGATAGTCGGCAGTCTTCGCAACAGGTGCTGACCATGTCGTAGGCACTGGTTGGTGCTCGTGGGTGGCAGTGGTGTTCGCGTCGTGTTCGCGTGTCACGTCGGGCGAGCGTTGGTTGTCCACCTGGGATTCGCCGCCGCGACGGTCACCGGCCGCGAGTCCGGCAACACGAGTGAGAGTTCGTGGCATGCGCTACCGTGACCGCCGAAGGGGAGTAGCCCTCAATCGGTCGATCGACACACTGGCGCATACGCCCGGTCGTCCGAGCCCGCAGTGCGGGCGGGCGAGACCTTCGACAGGTGCACATGTGTGCGCCGGGTCGAAGGCGTCCCCGTCCCCGTGCGGTCTCCGACTCGGACACACCCGATCAATGGGAGTTCTGGAGTCGTGGATGCTTTTCTGCTCAGTACGGCGGTGATCTTCATCGCGGAGCTCGGCGACAAGAGCCAGCTGATGGCCATGACGTTCGCCACCAGGTTCAAGACGGTGCCGGTCTTGATCGGGATCACGGTGGCGACCGCGCTCGTCCACCTGGTGTCGGTGATCATCGGTGCCGCGTTGGGTGCTGCGATCCCGACTCGTCCGATCTCGATCGTGGCGGCGATCGCATTCGTGGGGTTCGGGCTGTGGACGCTTCGCGGCGACGAGCTGACCGAGGAAGACGAGGCGCGATCGGCTGCGGTGAGCGACAGACACGCGATCCTCGCTGTCGGAACGGTGTTCTTCCTCGCCGAGCTCGGCGACAAGACGATGCTCGCCACGATCACGCTCGCCACGACCGAGGGACTGTTCGGCACGTGGCTTGGCTCGACCCTCGGGATGGTGGCCGCTGACGCGCTCGCCATCGTCGTGGGCCGCCAGTTGGGCGCTCGGCTACCGGAACGGGCGATCAAGATCGGGGCGGCGATCGCGTTCTTCGTGTTCGCAGCGATCCTGTTGTTCGAGGCGCTGTAGGACCGAGAACACGTCAGTCGGCGAGGGTGCCGATCTTGAGGGTGGCGAGCCACTTCTCGGGCTCGCCCTGTCCACCGTGCTCACCGGTGAAGTCATCAGTGGCGTCCTTGCCGCACATGTACTCGATGATGTCGTTGCCACCGGCGGGGTGACGTGCGATGAAGGTGGTCATGTCGTAGACGGTGCCGTCGACGACCGTCCAGCAGTCTTCGGGTGTCGCGTGGCGTCGCACTTCGTCCATGGACAGGGTCAGGTTTCCAGCAGCGATCGGCTGTTGCGCCTCGGCGTACTCCTCTTCCCAGACGGACTCAGCACCTGTGTGGCCGGCGAGATAGGTGAGCGGCAGCACGGCGATGGCCGCGACGGCGCTCAGCACCCGTGCTCCGGATGCGACCGTTCGTGTCGGCCGGACGAGCGTGACGTAGCCGGAGATCAGCACCGTGGCCGCCATGGCGATCGACACGGGGATGAGCCGGTTGCCGGCATCCGCGTGGGCGTTGGGGAGCCCGACGGCAGCAGCGAGGGAGTCACCGGACGACTTGGCGGCGATGACACCGAGCACCGCCAGCACACTGAGTGCCCACAGGGCGTTGAAGGTTCGGGTCAGCACGTTCGGCTTCCAGACCGCGAGCAGGAGCCAGATTGCTGCCACCGGGAGGGCAACGATCACGCCGTGCACGATCAGCGGGTGCATCGGGAGTTGCGAGACATCGGCCCAGGTCCCGTACGGGAGGAGGAGGAACACGATGATGGGGATGATGCCAGCAAGGGCGATCGTGATGAACCGGCGATGGTTCATGGCTAATGAACTCCGTTCTCTCTGGTGTGGTGTGGATCGTTGTTGGAGGTGGTGACTGCGGGGGTTCAGTCGATGTCGGGTCGGACATCGAGGACGTCGCCGGTGAGATCGAGGTAGACCTGGACTCGCGGCCGTCTGCGGCTCGAACCTCGACGTCCCAGCCGGTCCAGCCGTCGTCGGTCTCAGGGTCGACGTCGGTGGCGACTGCGCCCCGGCCAACTGCGGCGACAGCAGCCGCAGCGATGTCGTCGCGGGTGGCCTCTGTGCTGACGGGCACCGACTGCCACGGTGCCGGTCCGCCTGCCGGGTCACGGAAGGCGCTTCCTTCGATGGTGAAGGCGTCGGCGTCGTCTCGGTCGTCATTGATGTCGTAGCGGACGCCGAGGGTGACGCTTCGGCCCTCCATGCCTCGCAGCTCAGCGAGCAAGGGTTCCGCGATGCCGTCGCCGTCGTAGTCGGCGAACGTCGCTGCGCCGCTGATCCATCCGTCGGGTCCGAAGTCGACCTCGATGCCCGAAACGAACCAGTCGTCGGGCTCTTCGCCAGCGCGCAGGGTTCCAATCAGTTGCTCGAGTCCTTCCACCGTCTGGACCTCGATACCTCCCGTGCCGGGGCCGGTCGGAACGCTCACTGTCCCCGAGCTGGGTGCCGTCATGGTGGGGGCGCTGTTGACCCCGGTCATCCCGACGGAGTCGACACCGACGTCGGGGTCGGTGATCGCTGCGCTGATCGCCGCAGCGCCGACGGCGGCACCGATCATTCCGGCGGTGACGATGAGTACATGACGAATGCGCACGGGAGAGCCTCCTGTATCGGGACGCGGGTGATGCCGACAGAATCGGGGGCGTTGCTGACGACACGATGACCGTCACCTGAAAGCTCGTTTCAGGTTCGAATCAGGAAGCGGTCATCTGGTCGGGCCAGGATGAGACCCCAGACCACCGATGGCCGGGCGAACGGAACGAGATGGCGATCCTGCTGATCGAAGACGAAGAGGGAATCATCACCTTCGTTCGTCGCGGGCTCGAAGCCGCCGGACACCAGGTGCTGGTCGCCGGCGACGGCCTCGACGGACTGGCGATGGCCCTCGCCACCGACGTGGAGCTCGTCGTGCTCGACCTCGGACTTCCCGGGATCCCGGGTGAGGAGGTGCTGCGCAGGCTCCGGCAGCGCCGCCCAACCGTGCCCGTGATCGTGCTCACAGCGAAAGACGCCGTTGCCGATCGCGTCGCCAACCTCGAAGCCGGCGCCGACGACTATCTCGTCAAGCCGTTCTCGTTCTCCGAACTCCTCGCCCGAATCCGAGCCCGACTCCGCAACGCCGGCCAGAGCCGCGCCGACACGATCGCCGTCGGCGACCTCGTCCTCGACCTCTCGTCGCGGACCGTTGCCGTCCACGGCGCCGTCACCGACCTGTCCGCCCGAGAGTTCGCCCTGCTCGAAATGTTCGCCCGGAACCCGGGCCACGTGCTGTCGCAGGTGCAACTCCTCGACCGAGTCTGGGGCTACGACTTCGACGGATCGTCCAACGTCGTCGAGGTCTACGTGGGCCATCTGCGGCGCAAGATCGGCGCCGCCCGAATCCAGACCGTCCGCGGTGTCGGCTACCGACTCGTCGAACCGTGAAGCTGACCCGCCGCATCGTCATCCGATCGCTTGCAGTCCTGGCGTTGGCGCTCGCCACGGTCAGCGTCCTCACCTACGAGTTCGTCCGAGTGTCGGGACGGGAGGATCTCGACCGGTTCCTCCGCCGAGAGAGCGACCAACTCATCGCCGGGTTCGTCGACGCAGCCGCCGAGTACGCCGGCGCCGACGCCGTGCTGTCCGGCCCGGAAGCGATGCGAGCTGCACGGACTGCGCTCGCCATCCACCCCAGCGGGCCACAACACGCGGCCGCGATCATCGTCGGCAGCACTCGCATCCAAGCAACCGGGGGGCCACCAGCGACCGCCGCTCTGCTCCGAGGCAACGCCGCACCCGCCCAACAACCCGGACTGCTCCGCACGATCGAGACCGAGATCGGCCCCATCCGAGTACTCGACATCGCCATCACCGACGCGTCCGGCGACACCGTCGCCGTCGCCACCCTCCTCGCACCACTCGACCCCAGCCGCTACGCCGCCACCAACGCACTCACCCGAACCCTCATCGCAGGAGGCATCGCTCTTCTGCTCGCCGGTGCTCTGCTCACCATCATCGTGCGACGCTCACTCCGACCTCTACGGGACCTGTCGACGACCGCCGCTGCGATCCAACCCGACACGCTCACCGCTCGTGTCCCCGTCCCCGACAGCGACGACGAGGTCCAACAACTCGCAACCGAGCTCAACGAAATGCTCGAACGACTCGACGACAACGAGCGCACCAGGCGCCGCTACCTCGCCGCCATCTCCCACGAAGTGCGCACTCCGCTCACGGTCGCCGAAGGCCACCTCGAACTCCTCGAACACGGACAGATCGATCGGGATACTGCCGCCGCCACCGTGCGCCACGAACTCGACCGACTCCGCCGTGTTCTCGACGACCTCCTCTCCGTCGCACGCGGCCTCGACGACGTCGACATCCGTCCCGGACCCGTCTTCCTGCCCGACCTGTTCGATGCAATCGACACCCGCGTCGAAGCACTCGGACTCACGTCACGCGTCCGCCTCGAACCCGCGCCTGCCATCGCGTTCACCGGCGACCAAGCCCGAATCGAACAATCGATCACCAACCTGATCAACAACGCCATCGACCACAACCCTCCGACCACCGTCGTCACGATCGCCGCCACCGCCACCCCCGACGCAGTGTCCATCACCGTCACCGACAACGGCACGGGCATCGACCCGTCCATCCTCCCCCACGTTCGCGAGCCGTTCGTGACCACCCGCACCACCGGCCAAGGTCGCTCCAGCGGGCTCGGCCTCACCGTTGTCGACTCACTCACCATCGCTCAGCACGGCACCCTCGAACTGACCACCGGTCCGACAGGCACCACCGCCACAGTGACCTACCCGACAGAGCCAACCCCATGACCGAGCCGATCGCCGCCGAAAAGCCGCGCATCGGCGGACCGCGCCCGACCATCAGGTTCCATCCCGAAGGTCAATCCTGTTCGCGTGGTGTTCGCGTCGATCGCTGCTGACAACGTCAGAGGCCCTTCCCGATTTCTCGGAAAGGGCCTCTGAGCTGGTTCTTTACTTGGTGGCGGGGGCCCGAACCGCGCGTTGACTGCAACGCTGCGGCTGGGACGGTGACGATTCCCATCAGGCGACCTGGACGGCGTCCTTGAGCTTGGCGGGGACCTTCTCGGGGAACGACACGATCAGGTGACGGCCGAGGGCTTCGGCGACGCGAGCGAGGGTGTCGATCCGGTTCTTGGCGCCGCCGCCTTCCTCGAGACGTGAGATCACCGACTGGGTGGTTCCCATGCGCTCGGCGAGCTCCCGCTGGCTGAGTCCGGCGCCGGTGCGCAGGTCGTAGATCAGCTGGCCGAGCGCGAGGTCGTGCTCGACCTCGGCGCGCACCTCGGTGCTCGGTGCCCGGCGCTTGTTCTTGGTGTCGTCCCAGCGGGAGTAGTTGGCCATCGTGGTCTCCTTCACGGGTTGGTCCGGGCGCAGTCCTCGGCGGCTCTGCGGGCCCGGGCGATCTCGGCGCGTTCGTTGTTGCGTTGCTTGCGGAACGTGGTCAGCAACACGATCCGGCCGTCCTTGGTGAACCGGTAGGTGATCCGGCGAGCAGTCGGGCCGAGCGTGAACCGCAACTCGAACAGCCCCTCGCCGAGACTCCTCGACAACGGCATCCGCGCTGTCGACCCGAGCGCGACCAACCGGTCGATCACCACGACCGTCCGGTCCCACTCGTCATCGTCGAGCGAGTCCATCCACTCGACGATCTCGTCATGCAGCTCGACGTCAGCCACAACTGGCAGTATCGCACGGATGCGATGATCGCACAACCGCTATCATCGCAAAGGCTCGACGCGGATCACCCGCCCTCGATCAGGATCCCTCGGTCAAGGCCAGCCGTACGGCGAGCACTGTGCCGCTGCTCAGGAGCAGTCATCGTCCGAGATCACCGTTCGCGGGGGCGGCTCCGCCCGGCACCCAAGCCCGCCGAATGCAGCGCGGTCGCACCTACGCCCGTGGCCACTGCGCTCCGCAACACCCTGCGCTCGGCCGGCACAAAGGAATCGCTCGACCCGTTGCGTTGTGGCGGGAACTCGTAGGCCGGATGTCCGGTCTTCCTCTCAGGGCACGGGCAACTGCCCGCTGTCGCTGGCCAGGAACTTCACGACCCTCGACGACGACCTGTTGCCGGGGCAAGGGCCCCGCGAGCCTGCCAACCCCACCGAGGAGAGCGCATACCGTGAGCGAGCCGATCGTGACCAACAGGGATGAGGTGGCCTCCTCCGCGGGGTCGTCCGGGGATTCGTCGAGTCGTCAGTGGCGTTCGTTGTGGCGGGTGCACTTCTACTCGGGCATGTTCGCGATGCCGTTCATCTTGCTGATGGCGGTCACAGGTCTGGTGATCCTGTACACCGATCCGATCCAACAAGCGACCGAGGGTGGCATCCGCTCGATCGAGGCGCGCTCGACCGAGTATGTGTCGTTTGACGAGCAGGCGGCGACGGTTGCGGCCGCCTACCCCGACGGCACAGTGTTCGATCTGACCCCGCCGGCGGATCGGGAGGCGACCACACGGTTCTTCGTCGAAGACGGCAGCACCAACGGGATCCACGTCTTCGTCGACCCGTACACGGCAGAGGTGCTCGGTGACTCGAAGCCCGGCGGCGGCGTGATCGGTCTGTCGAATCGTCTGCACGGCTTCCTGAACAACGACTCGCTGACGGTGAAGCTGCCGTCGGTGGCGGCGTTGTGGAGCGACGGCCCGGTCATGCGCGAGTACATGGTGGGTGATCTGGTCCTGGAAGTCCTCGGTGTGTGGACCCTGGTGCTGGTCGGCTCGGGGCTGTATCTGTTCTGGCCGCGGCGGTCGGGTCAGAGCCAGGGCTCCAAGGGCGCACGGCGGCTGTTCGGCGTCAGGTGGGCTACCGGGGGCCGGGCACGGTGGCGTGACCTGCATGGTCTGGCCGGGTTCGTGATGATCCCGGTCATGGTGCTCACGATCGTGTCCGGGATGGCTTGGTCGTCGTACTGGGCGGACGGGTTCAGTTCTCTCGCCGAACGGGTCACGCCGGGGAGTGCAGCTGAGAACACGGCGAGCACCAGCGCGACCCGTGGCGATCTCGACCGGTTCGGCAACCAGATCCCGTGGGCGACCGGCGACTTCGTCATCCCCGCGAGCTATGCGCCCGCCGCGGTCGATGGCACGATGCCGGCCCCGATCAGCCTCGACAGTGTGGTACGCATCGCCGAGGACGAGGGAATGAAGCCCGGCTACACGGTCTCGTTCCCGGCGAACGAGGTCGACGAAGCCGGGAACCCGGTCTATGGCAGCTTCACGCTCTACAACTCGTGGCCACGTCAGACCGGCGAGGCACGCGACGTCTTCGTCGACCAGTTCTCCGGGGCCACGCTCGACGAACAGCGGATCTACGGGGTCGGTACCATCGCCGTCGGCATGGACTATCTCGTGAGCACGCACATGGGCACCCAGCTCGGATTGGTCAGCCGCATCTTCATGACGCTGCTATGTGTGCTGTCGATCTGGTCGGTGATCAGCGCCTTCGTCATGTTCTGGAAGCGTCGCCGGCCCGGCACCCTCGGCCTCCCACGCCGTCCAGCCGACCCACGTCTGACATGGAAGCTCGTCGGCGCGGCAGTCGTGCTCGGCATCGTCTACCCGCTGTGGGGAGCAGTCGCGCTGGTCGTCCTTGCGTTCGACAAGTTCGTCATCCAGAACGCGTCACCGCTGCGCCGCACGTTCGGCCAAACGTGAGGCACTGCGCCGTCGCCCTGTTCGTCGCGTGCGGGATGCTTGCTGGGTGCGGCGGCGACCAGACCGCCTTCGGTGCTTCGGGGGCCTGGGCCCGCCCGACGCCAGCCGGGGCAACGAACGGGGTGATCTACCTCGAGCTCAGCAGCGATGTTCGCGACGCGCTCGTCGCCGCCGTTGTGCCAACCGACATCGCCGAACGTGCTGAGCTCCACACTTCCAATGCTGCGGAGGGCGGCGGCCACCAACACGGCGCTGTCGGCAGTGGCACCGTCACCATGGAGCAGGTCGCCGAAGTCGTCATCGAAGCCGGCGCAACCGTCGAGTTCCGACCCGGCGGCAACCACATCATGCTGGTCGACCTCGCGGGCCCGCTCGAGCGCGGCGACGCCTTCACCGCCACCCTCCAGTTCTCCTCGGGCCGGACGCTCGACGTCCCGGTGACGGTCTCCGACAACCCACCTCGCTGACGCCAGCAGGCGAGCGACCCGGTCCATGACCCTGCGCGGGTCGCCGACAAGCCGCCCCGGGTCCCGGAGTCGCTCCCGGTGAAACTCCCGAACTTGCTCCCGACTTCGTTGGAGCGCTGCGAATCGGGAGGTCAAGCTGCGAGTCCGTCGTGCAACAGCGCTGGCGTGCGGTTCACCCAAAGCTCACGGGTGCTCAGCCGAAACGCCCCGACCGGATCGGGCTCCGATGGCAGGCAGGCACCAACTGGTTACACGACAAGTCACGGACCTCCCGACGTGCCGAAGAAGCCGAACATCGGTGTCCCTTGTCAGCAGCCTCGTGCAGGTCGTGGGGCCTGACGCCCTCGGCCTCACCGAATCGTCGGTCCCGAATTGGCCAACACCGCATCGCCGGTGAAACCGGATAACTGCCGCTGCTCACGCCGCTCGTCGTGGCACGCAGCGTCGCTCGGCTGCTCCCGAGAATCGTGCAGACCGTCCCGGTGATTATCTGTGAATCCGAGCTTGGTTCACTCCCGATCGCTTGGGCGGGTTCGCAGGTGCGGGGGCGAGTACGGATCGCTCGTCTACGGGCGTCGGTGGTGGCGGTGTCGTCGTTCGCGGCCGGTCCGGTCGCAGGACGTCGACGCTCTCGGAGGTTCGGTTGGCAGCGGCGGGAGGAACCGTTCGAGCGCGAGGAGTCGCTGCGCGTTACTCCACGCATCGGTCGGGGTCGGGTACGGGCCCTGGATCGTGGCCCAGCGGTCGGGCTCGTAGGAGTCCATGATTCCGAACCACCGCACCGGCCGTGCTGGCGTGTCGGCGCCGAACTCGATGACGTCGCCAGCAGCGAGTTCGAGCGGGAGACGCCAACCGCGCCGGGATGGATCGGTCTCCCACAGCGCTCGAGCCCATCCACCGGCCCGGTCGTCGGGCCAGATCGTTGCGACCCACACATGAGCATCCGCAGCGGCGGGTAGCGGCAGGTCGATTACGACAGCGGCCGGCGCTCGTAGCCGGTGTCGGCCACGTCGGTTCCAGTCGTAGGCATCCATCTCTGCCGATCCGGGTTCGCTCACCTCAGCCTCCTCTCGCATGGCTGGTGACGGTAGGCGCTCTCGAATCTTGTGTCGTCTGATCACCGGGCCCCGACGGATCCGCCACGATGTGGTGGTGGATCGTGTCGCCGAGCTGCTTCGTCAGCTTCACGCTCAGTCAGTCGCAGCTCCGCTGGCCGGTGCGAGCGCGTCGGGCGTGTTCCCCGATCGGCCGGGACTTGAGGTACTCGGACTTCGGGTCCGAATCCCACCGGTCGTAGTCGACACCAATCAGCTGTTCCGCGATGTTGGCTACTCCTCCCGGCGCGGCGAACGCACTGTGCTGGTGAACGCCGCGAACAGCGGGGCACTCCGAATCCTGTGTCCCCGACACGTTGTCGACGAGATCGATGAGCACTCAGCGAAGTTCAGCCGTCTGTCGAAGGTGTCGCAGCAGCAGTTCGTCGACACATGGAAGCACGCCTACGTGCCCATCCTTCACGTTGTCGATCCGATCCCGCGGAGTGCCCTGACCGATCCCGAACTTGACCGCGTCCACGAACTCGAGCGCCACGATCCTGACGATGTGCCAGCAGCGCTGCTTGCACTCGCGACCAGGGCCGTCCTGCTGTCCGAGGACGAGGCACTTCTCGAAGCTGTATATGGCGAGCCGGGTCCTTCGGGCGATCTGCGCCGTTGGGTGCAGCACCTGAAAGCCGGCGGGGACGCATCCGAGCTCGCCTCGCTCCTCGAAGGTGGGGCTGTCGTTTTGCGTCTTGTTGGCATGGGTGGCGCGGCTGCCCTGCGGTCGTCGATCGGCGCAGCGTTCGTTAGTTCCGTCACCGCCGGGCTGTTCATCAGGTACTTCGGCGCACCCGCACCTGCGCGGTCAAAGTTGCGCCGAGGCTTCTCCGACGTTGGACGCGTCGTCGTCGAGGTCGTTGAGCAGTTCGAAGGGGCGGTCAGGACGCTGACGCAGGTCGCTGCTCCGATGCCAGCGGAGAGCGCTCTCCATGCGATGCACCCTGAAGGACGTCTGGTGCGCGCCTGCCTGACAACGATGGGTTCAGCCAAGGCGTCGACTCACAGCGCTCGCAGCCTTCGATCGCAACTCCCACTGCTCGACGTGCCATCGGGCGAGGAGCGGGTCCGCGCCGCGCTCAGGTCGCACGAGTGTTTCTTCGAGGTTGAGCGCGGGAGGTTTCAACTCGGCCGCTCGATGGACACGCGCCAACCCTGAGGTTCCACGGCACCCGCCCGGAGGGCGGTCACGGCACACGCGGTGACGCCGGCCGACCGCAAGCTTTGCGGCCGGCCGGGCGGGTCAGAGTGGTTCGTGGCAGCGGGTGCAGGTGTCGTCGGGGGTGAGCCAGTCGAGGGACACGGGCTTGGGGAACTCGCTGGTGTCGTAGGTGGTGTCGTCGTGTCGGTCGATGGCGAGGGCGCCGGCGCATTGCTCGAGGACGTCGTCGGTGGGCATGTCGCGGGCGGCCGGAGCGGCGATGCCGTGGGCGATCATGGTTTCGATGAGGCAGGCCGGGCAGTAGATGTCGGCTTGGTAGGTGTAGGCGGCGATCTCGTCGCTGCGGCGGTAGGGCGGGCGGTTCATGCGGCGACCTCTTCTGCGGTGTCGATGGTGGTGTGGCCGGTGTGGGTGTTGAGCCAGTCGACGGCGGCTTGGGCTCGGCTGGCGACGGTGACGAGGGCGCGGGCGTCGCTGCGCAGGATGCGCAGCCATCCGGCGAGGTAGGCGGCGTGGTCGGCTCGGGTGATGGTGGTGAGTCCGGTCTGAGCGCACCACATCGCAGCGCCGAGCTCGGCGACGAGTTCTTCGGCGGCGTAGGCGTCGTCGCCGAATCGGCCGGTGAGGTCGCGGTTGAGGCGGCCGGCGTGGCCGGTCCAGTGGATGGTTTCGTGGGCTCGGGTGGCGTAGTAGTGGGCGGCGGTGTCGAACTGGGCGAGGGTCGGGAGGTGGATCGAATCGGTGGCGGGCCGGTAGTAGGCGCGGTTGCCGCCTTCGATGACGGTGGCGGCGACGGCGGTGAGGTACTGCTCGGCGGCGTCGAGGCGGGCGGGTGTGTCTCGTTCGGTTCGTTGCTGGTTGCGGCGGGCGATGATGTCGTCGGCTCCGTCGCATTGCTCGGCTGCGAACACGGCGTAGGCGCGGGCGATGAGGCGAGGCCGTCCGGTGGGCGTGTCGTCGGTGTCGTCGGTCGTGGTGTCTGCGTCGGTGGGGTTGGTGGGCTTCCAGAGCACAACTTGGGTGGCGCGTTCGCCGCGTCGGACTTGGGCGCCGTGGCGTTGCCAGGCGCGGTAGGTGCCGAAGGTGCCTGAGGTCCAGTCGTGGGCGGCGGTGACCATGGCGAGCCAGACGGCGTTCATGCCGCGGTAGGGGCGGTGGTCGATGCTGGTGGGTGTGCCGGCGTCGGCGAGGTGGTGCCATGGCATGCGCCAGGTTCCGGCGGCGCCGGTTTCGATGTCGTCGATGAGCTGGGTGGTGATGGTGGCGAACAGGTCGTTGGCGTGCATCGGGTGTGTCCTTCCGGTGTCGGGTGGGCGGCTTCGCCCTCCGGGCGTCTGGCCCGCCGCCGGAAGCGGCCGTGTCAACCCGAAGGGCTTGGCCCCGAGGAACGAGGGGCTTGACACGGCTGCGGGCGGCGGGCAGCACGGCACCGCCGGCCCACCAGGCCGGCGCCACGGCACACCCGCTCGAGCCGGGTCGACGGTGACCCGTCGGTGACGGCACACGCGGCGCCCGGCCCCCCCCGGGGGTGGTGCGGGACCGGGGCGGGTGTCAGTGGCGGACGGGGTAGAGACTGCGGCCGCGGTGTTCCACGACGCCGAGGCGCACGGCGCGTTGCAGCGCCGTGTAGGCGGTGGCGTTGGGGAGCCAGACGTGCTCGAGGAGTTGGTCGAGCGCGGTCTGGTCGGGGTCGGCGTCGTAGAACAGGTCGTAGAGCTCGTCGTCGCTGATCTTCGGTGCCGGGCCGGGTGCCGGCGCGGTGTCGGGTGGTGGTGCGGGTCGTTCGTCGGCGGCGAGTCCGCCCCACACGCCGAACGGCTCCGCACTGTCGACCGCGTGGGCCCGGCAGGCGTTGCGGACCGGGCAGACGTCGCACACGGTCTTTGCGGCGGCAACTGATGCGGGGTGCGGGTCGTAGAACAGGGCGGGGTCGGTGCCGCGGCATGCGGCGTGTGTCCGCCACCTCGGCCCTGGGGGTGCGGTGGTGGTGCTCATCGCTGGGCGAGGCGGTCGGGGTAGGCGGCGGCGAGGTAGGGCGGGAGCTGTGCGATCTGGCGTTGCGTGAGCGGGGCGAGCCAGAGCCGGACGGCGATGCGGTCACCGGTGCGGCGGGTGATCCCGAACCGGTCGAGTCGTTCGAGGCTGCGCCAGACACGGGCGGCGGAGTTGCCGATGCCGAAGGTGAGCGCGAGGTCCTCGATCGTCCACAGGCTGGGTCCGTCGGTGGCGTGGCGGGCGAAGCGGTGCGCCATGGCCATGCCGATCGTTCCGATCGAGGGCGTGTACCAGACGAGCGCGTCGTCGGTGTCGGTGCGCACGGCACCGGTGGCTGCTTCGACGATCGGGTCGTGCCAGGCCTCGACGGTGAACGTGACGTGCTCGGCGATGCTCGTGATCGTGGGGGTCGGGTCGATGGTGGGTGCGGTGGTGGACATGAGGGCCTCCGTGGTGGTGGGAGTGACACGGCGCCCCGGGGCCGGTTGGGCTTCCCCGACCGTCCCGACCCCGGAGGCGTCGTGCCGTGCCCGACCGGGTGGCCGGGCTTCGCCCTACGGGCGCTGGGCCACCGGCGACGGCGGCGTCAACCGTCAGGCTTGGCCCCGAGGAACGAGGGGCTTGACGCCGACGGCGTGGTGGCCCAACACGGCACCCGGCCCGAAGGGCCGGCAACGGCACCCACCCCAGCGGTGGTCACGGCACCCCGCCATCAAGCCGCTCAGCAGATCGTCGTCCCGGAGTTGCTCCCGAGAACACTCCCGAGCGGCAACAACCTGGCCCGGTCTGCCCGCCGACCGAATGGTGGGCAGACCGGTCGCAGACGTGTCAGTCCCGGTCGGGCCGGTCCGTGAGCGTGGCGGCGGTCCACTCGTCGGGTGTCCAGCCGGTGGCGATCAACGCGTCGAGATAGTCACGGCACTGGCTGCTCGACGCCGACCAGTACATGCGGTTCTCGGCCAGGCCGAGCGCGACCGCCCCGGCGACCCGTGTCAACGCAGCGACCGTGTCAGCACCGTCGAGCAGATCGATTGCGGTGGCGTCGCGGGGCTGGTCGTGGCCGAGGATCGTCGCTGCGAACACGACCGCGTCGCGTCCGGCTTCGAGCACCACCGACCGCAACGCCAGCCGTGTCAGGTCCGCCTGAGCGAACCCGCCGCGGGCTTTGGCGAACGTCTCGGTCGCATGCGACAGACGCTCCAGGCGGGCCTTGCGCTTGGCGTGGGACTCGTCCTGAGTTGGCGGTCGGCTCGGCGTGCGGTCCGACGCCAGGTCGCTCTCGCTTTTCGCCGTGGCGATGCGCTGCGGGTCGTGGCGGCGAGGGTCGACGCACACGTCGAAGACCTCGACCCCATCGCCCCACGACGTGGCCTTCACCACCACGGCATGGCACGGCTCGGCGGTGTGGGCGCGGCAGCCGTCGGGATCGAACAGTTCGCCCAGACGGCGGGCCTTGTCCGGTGCCGGGTGATCGTCGCTGTGCACGACCGGTTGCGTGGCGGCGGCACGATCGAGAGCCTCTCGGTAGTTGTCGCGACGGCGTTGCGTCTCACGGTAGGAGGCGACGACACGGGCAGGGTCCTGCCAGGTGCGTCCGGCGAGTTGCTCGCACGCGGCGTCGAGATGATCGGGGCCGAGATCAGCGAGCGACGCTGCGGCCTCCCCGGCTGCGATTGACAACTCACCCGAGTCCAACTTGTCACGCCACTGTGCGGGCAGGATCGTGACCGCCATCCGAGCACGCACCCACGACTGCGACCGGCCGATCCGGCGGCACAACTTCGACGGGGTCAGGCCACTCTCGAGCGACATCAGCCGTTCGATCGCTGCGACCTCCTCCGACAACGTGAGATCACTGCGGTTCGAGTTCTCCGACAGCCCGGCCTCGATCACCCCCACCCGCGTCATCGGCCGGACCACTGCCGGCACCTCGGTCACCCCGGCCTGCAGACCAGCGGCATGGCGGCGGCGACCGGCAACGATCAGGTACACGCCGTGGTTGTCGGCGGGCAGCACGACGAGCGGTTCGATGATCCCGTGCGCCCGGATCGACCGGGTCAGCTCGGTCAGATCACCGAGCGTGTGCCGCGGGTTGTCCGGATGCGGGGCCATGTCGGCGAGGTTCAGCCAGCACAACTGCGGTTCGAGCTCGACCGGGTCGCCGTCGGCGTCAGTGTTGGTGGGGTCGGTGATGGTCATGGGGTTCCTCCTTGTTGGGATGCCGCGATCGTCTGGATCCACGGACGCGACGGTGTGTCGGTAGCGACCCGGTTCGGGTCGATGTGGGCGCAGGTGTCATCCGAAGCGCAGACCCACACCTCGCCCTGTTCGATCAGCACCCGACGAGCAGCCGTCATCGCGACGCCGAGCGATCCGGTGTTCACGTGCTCCACCCCGCAGCGGTCCACGACCACATACGTCGGGGCGCCCGCGGTGGGGGCGTGGAACAGCACCGGCTGTCCACCCGGCGCGACGCACGACTCGACCATTTCGACTTGTGCCACGACTGACCTCCCTTCGGTGTGCTGAGAAGTCCCGAAACCGGGCGTGGCCGGGGCTTCGCCCTCCGGGCGCAGGGTCGCCGGCGGGCGCCGTGTCAACCCGAAGGGCTCGGCCCCGAGGAACGAGGGGCTTGACACGGCGAACGCCAGCGACCCCCACGGCACCCCGCCAATCGGCGGGCCACGGCACCCGCCCGTAGGGCGGCAACAGCACCAGCTATCAGCGAGGTGTCACGCCGACCGGGGTTCGAGGGTGGGATCACTCACATGGAGCCGCACGACGACACCCGGAGCACGCCGTGATCCCCGACCCCGCCACACGCGCTTGCATCACCGCCGACGAAGCCTTCGCCGAGCTCGGCATCGACCGCACCACCGGGTACCGCGCCATCAAAGAAGGCACCTTCCCCGTGCCCGTCATTCGCGTCGGCCGGCTCATCCGCGTCCCCACCGCCGCGCTCCGCCGACTCCTCGACGCCGACGAAGACGACCTCGAGAACCCGATGGTCACCGACCAGTACGATGACGACCCCACCACCGAGCTGCCGGCAACGCCGGCACTCCGACTGGTGCCTCGGCCCGAGCTGGCCCACCAACGCACACCGGCCGCAACGCGGCCCGAACGCAACGGGGGCCACCCATGAGCCAACGAGGATCGATCCACCGTCGGGGCGATGTCTGGATCGCGTACTGGCGCACCGAGACGCACGAGGGGCGCAAGCAGCACACCAAGTCGTTCCGCACGAAGAAGGAAGCCCAGGAATTCCTTACCGACACGATGTCGGCGATCCGAGGAGGTGTGTTCTCGGAGCCTTCCAAGGTGACACTCGGCGAGTTCCTCCTCGAGCGGTGGCTGCCCACCAAGAAGATGGCTGTCCGCGTGAGCACCTACGCCAGCTATCGAGGGCTCGTGGAGCGTCACATCGTTCCGGCGCTCGGGCACCTGCAGATCCAGCAGCTGTCAGCTGATCGGCTCGACAAGTTCTACGCCGACCTCGTCTCGCGAGGTCTCGCCACGAAGACCATCCGTAACATCCACGTGCTCCTCCATCGAGCACTCGCAGATGCCGTTCGCAAGAACTTGGTGCCGCGCAACGTCGCCGACGCCGCTGACCCTCCCAAGCTCAATCGAGCCGACCGAAAGGAAATGAAGACATGGACGCCAGAGCAGCTCCGAAAGTTCTTCGCCGGCATCATCGACCACCGACTCGCAACGGCCTACATCCTCGCCGCCACCACCGGCATGCGCCGCGGAGAAGTGCTCGGGGTCAGGTGGCGCGACATCGACTTCAAGTCGCGACGCCTCCACGTTCAACAAACCGTGCTCACCGTCGAGTATCAGATCGTCATCGGCCGACCCAAGACCCTCCGAGGTGAACGCAAAATCGCGCTCGATGAACAAACGATCCGAGTACTGCAGATTCACCGCGAGGCCCAGCGGCGCGAGAAGCAACTGCTTGGTGACGGCTACCAGGATCACGGGCTGGTGTTCGCCCGCGAGGACGGCGCACCGGTGCACCCAGACTACTTCTCGCAAACCTTCGACCGAACCGTGAAGCGGCTCGGGCTTCCCAAGATCCGTCTGCATGATCTCCGGCACACCCACGCCACGCTCGGTCTGGCCGCCGGCGTCCACGTCAAGGTCATCGCTGACCGACTCGGTCACGCCACGACGAGCTTCACTCAGGACGTGTACATGCACGCGATCCCGGCCGTCGAGGAGGACGCAGCCGACCAGATCGCGAACATCGTGTTCAAGGGCACGAGCAACCCTGAGCACTCGGATGAGGTCTCCACCGGTCGTGGGGACCATGTCTTGCGGGACGGCGGCGATGCCAAAGACGACAAACCGTCACCCGACGAATCGTACGATGAGACCGATGGTCGCTGAGCGAGCGACGGTGCTCCTCACCGTCAAGGCATCTCCGGAGATCGGGCGCGCGCATGGAGAGACGGTGTGCGTGGCCGGCATCCGCCTCGACGGTGACGAGTATCGCTGGATCCGACTGTTCCCAGTGCAATGGCATTGGTTCTGGAAGGGCGAGCATCCCAAGTACCAGGTGATCGAGCTTGAGATCGACAAGCACGACAAGGACCAACGGCCAGAGTCGTACCGACCACGACTCGACACGACGGCCGTGCTCGACCAGCTGCCTGCAGGGAAGCGCCGCGCCGAGGTACTCAACCGGTTGCCCCAGTACACGATGTGCGACCTCGTCGCAGCGAAGGGTTGGACGCGCCCGTCCCTGGGGTTGGTGGTCCCGAGCGAGATCACCGGCTTCGTCCGCGAGGACCACACCGGCGACACTGCCCATACGGCGAAGATGAACCGGGCTGCGCAGGGCAGTCTCCTCGCTCAGGGCGCACCGAACCTCGAGTTCTCGCCGTTCACGTTCAAGCTTGCCTACCGCTGCCATTCGGCCTCTTGCCGCGGCCACGAACAGAGCATCGTCGACTGGGAGATCTCCGAGGCGTGGCGGAACTGGCGGCGCAGCTACCCGACCGACTACCTCGATCGGATCGAAGAGAAGTGGCTCAGCCTGGTCGACCCAGCGCGTCTGCCGGCGCTGTACGTGGGCAACCAGCACCAGGCACCGCAGGGCTTCCTTGTGCTCGGCATCGCCCGCGACGTCACGCCGGTCGAACCGACGCCAGTGGGTCCCGGTCCAGGAGATACCGCGCCACGATCGAGCGATGGCAGGAGCACGGATCCGCCTCGAAGCACAGAAGGCCGACTGTTCGATCTCTGAGCATCGCGTCGACCCGATCCAGCGCCGCCGACCCGTTGCGGTCAAGGTGCGCTTCGAAGGCGGCGACGCTGTCCGGGCGCTGCTCACGGAAACCGTCCCGGTTGTCTCGAGGGTTACCAAGCGTCGGCTCATGCACGTAGGCGATACCGCATGCCGCCAGCTTCTCCGCTAACCCGCGCTTGGACAGGCCACGCTTGCGGCTGATCGCGTTCTCCCGAACGTCGACGAGCACTGACACCCCCGCCTCGACCAGAGCGTCGACGAGCTCATCAACGCTGCGGCCCTCGTAGCCGACGGACACGATGGTCGAAGGACGCGTCAGCTTGTGAGCAGTCCCAAGGGACACATCCGCCGCCACGGCGAGATCGGTGAGCGTCTCACGCTTCGAGCGCAGCGCTCGGATCAGCCGATTGCGCTCGATCTCCGCCTCGTTCAGTCGTTTCGCTGCGTCCCGAAGCGGATCAAGGGTCTGTCGTGCTGCCATACATCACCCACACTTTCAGAAATTGAAATCCAACGCGAATCGGCGCGAGACGTTCGTGTGTGGGCTACGCATCGAGCACCCACGTCCGCCAGTCGACGCCCAACCGGGGGCGCTCTGCAATCGAATCGTCGTCAGCCGGTTCCACCACGCCCATCCGTCGGACTGCGCTGTCGATCCACGCCGCCCGCACGTCTGGGTCGATCGCGTCCAGCGCGTCGTCGGACATCACGTGCAACAAGCCGTTGACCACCATGGTCTGGGATCGAAACCCCTTGCCCCGCAGGTGCTTGCGGATCGCCTTGCGCAGGTCGTCGAGGGACTCGCCCGGAACGCCAGTCACCCACGCGGAGCCGAACGCCTCGACCTTCTCGCCGATCACCGAGACGAGCACCCCGATCCCGGGCAGCGGCCCGGACTTCGGGAACCAGGTATCGACCACCCGCAGACACGACCGGCACGTCGGCGTCAGCTCGATCTCTTGCCAACGACGGAACACGCCTGCCTCACCGGCGGCCATCTCGTCCCACGCTCGACCGCACAATGTGGTCGGCTTCCACGCCGTGTCCAGGAGACGGTCCAGCAGGGCGTCGAGCCGGTCGTCGTCACCGCTCCGTTCCAAAGCGTCCGCCAATGAGTCCGGCAGCGCCTGGCGAGTATCGAGCGCAGCGCGAGCCGTCGAGTCACTCGTCGCTTCGCACAGGTGCGTCTCGAAACCACCGCCAACGTCGACGAGCAACAACCGGTGACCGAGCACCACCAACGTGTTCAAGACCTCATCGGTCATCGCGGACTCCTCCACAACCATCGTCGCACCTCGGACGTCGCCCGAACGCGACAAAAGGAAGGACTTCCCTGTCGAGCCGGGCAGCGTCGCGACCCGCTCTCCGGGACAATGCACGGCTGCGACGCTGGAGACGGCCAAGAGCTCGTGTTGTACGGGTGTTGTACCGACACCCCTCCGCCAACGTCAGAGGCCCTTCCCGACTTCTCGGAAAGGGCCTCTGAACTGGTTCTTTAATTGGTGGCGGGGGCAGGATTTGAACCTGCGACCTTCGGGTTATGAGCCCGACGAGCTACCGAGCTGCTCCACCCCGCGGCGTAGAACCCAAACCCTACCCACTGAACCGACGGGTTCACAACGCCCCTCCGCGCGCCGCAGTACGGTGGCGTCACCCCGAGGCTCGACCCGATGACCCAGCCATCACACCGCATCTTCACCACCAGCGTCGCCAGTGTGTACCCGCACTATGTGGCCAAGGCCGAGCGCAAGGGCCGCACCCGGGCCGAGGTCGACGAGATCATCCGCTGGCTCACCGGCTACGACCAGGCAGACCTCGAGTCGTGCCTGGCGGACGACACCGACTTCCGCGCCTTCTTCGACCGGGCACCTGCGATGAATCCGGCGCGCAGGCTGGTCACCGGCTCGGTGTGCGGCGTGAAGGTGCACGAACTGGAACCCGGCCTGATGCAGGAGATCCGCTTCCTCGACAAGTTGGTCGACGAACTGGCGAAGGGTCGTCCGATGGAGAAGATCCTGCGGGCATCGCCGGTCGACGGCAGCCGCTCGTGACGGTACGTTGCCGCACATGCCTGCATCTCGCGCCGACGTGGTCGACCCCGAACTCGCTGCCTACATCGCCGCCCACTCCACCGCGCCCGACGACGTGCAACAGCGCCTCATGCAGGCGACCGAGGAGCGCACCGGTGTGGCGGCCAGGATGCAGATCGGCGGCGACCAGGGCACGCTGTTCGAGATCCTCGTCCGAGGCATCGGCGCCACCCGGGCCATCGAGATCGGCACGTTCACCGGCTACTCGGCGCTCAGCATCGCCCGCGGGCTGGGGCCGGGGGGACAGTTGATCTGCTGCGACGTGAGCGAGGAATGGACGGCCATCGCCCGCGAGCACTGGGCGGCGGCGGGTGTTGCCGACCGCATCGACCTGCGCCTCGGGCCAGCGCTCGACACCCTGGCCGCGCTGCCGGCCGACGAGCGGTTCGACCTGGCCTTCATCGACGCCGACAAGTCGAACTACCACCGCTACTACGAAGCCCTGCTCCCGCGGATGACCGACCGGGGCGTCATCCTGGTCGACAACACGCTCTGGAGCCGCCAGGTGCTCGATCCGACCGACACCAGCCGCGACACCGTGGCGCTGCGAGCCTTCAACGACGCCGTTGCAGCCGACCCGCGGGTGCGCTGCACCATCGTGCCCATCGGCGACGGGGTCACCTTCATCCAACGACGTTGAACGGCCACACCCGCAGGCCTAGCCTCGACAGCCATGTCTGTCGCTGCCTTCGAGCCGGTCGAGGGCGGGACGAAGTACACGGCGATGGCCCGCCATGCCACGGCTGAGGCGAACACGATGCACGCCGAAATGGGCTTCGTCGACGGGTGGGGTGCAGCGCTCGACCAACTCGTCGCCTACATGAAGGCCTACTGAGCCGAGCAAGGCTCCGCTGGGGCAGCGACGCGCCGCTGATTCAGCGGCGGCGGCGGTAGCGGGCGATGACCTCGCCGTAGAGCGCCTGCGTACGCTCGACGGCCGGCTTGATGTCCATGAACTGGCCCTTGGCCGCGGCTGCCTTCGACATCTGCGCCCGCAACTCGTGGTTCTCGACCAGTTCGAGCAGTGCGTCGGCCAGCAACTGCGGCTCCTGTCGCGGCAACACTCGCCCCTCGACCCCGTCGACGATCACATCGGGCACTCCACCGGCATCGGTGGCCACCACCGGCAGGCCGGCGGCCAAGGCTTCCATCACCGCGATGGGGAACCCCTCGAACAGCGATGCGAGCGCAAAGATGTCGGACGCCGCCAGGATCCGCACTGCATCGCTGCGATAGCCGAGCAACTGGAACCGCTCGCCGAGGCCGAGTTCGTGGTGACGGGCACGGATCTCGGCCTCGAGCGGTCCCTGGCCCACGGCGAGGAACAGCACGTCGTCGTTGCGGGCGATCACCGAGGCCGCTGCAGCGAGCAGATCGGGATACCCCTTCTCGCGCCGCAGGTTGGCGATCGTGCACACCACCACCTGGTTCGGTGCGATGCCCAACTCGCCGCGCACCACATCGCGTGTCGCCGAGATGTCGGCGATCTGGGCGGTCTTGACGCCGTAGACGATCACCTCACAGTTCGTGCGCTGCCGCTCGGGCACCGATCGCAGCACCTGGTTCGACACCATCACATGCGCATCGTCGAGCCCGAACGTGAGCTGGTTGAGCAGACGCGAGGGCCAGCGGTACATCGCCCAACTGTTGTGCTCGGTCGACATCAGCCGCGGCCGTTTGCGGACCGTCAGCGCCACCAATCGAGCGAAGCCGGCGACCATCGGAGAGTGGACGTGGACGATGTCGTAGCGACCGCGCTTGAGCAATCGACGCAGGCGCCACACCCAGCGCGGATCGAGCCCGTTGCGCACACCGAGATCGGTGACAGGCACCCCGAGGTCGCGCAGGAACGGCGCCAGCGCCGACTTGTAACTGAGGACATGAGCGGCCTCGTAGGTCACCCGGGCTGGGTCGGCACCTTCGGCCATGGCGACGAGCAGGAACTCGGCACCCCCGTGCCCGAGCCCCTTGATGAGCCACAGCACCCGAACCGGTGCTTGTTCTGCAGACTCCGCCGACACCACTCGGGCGAGTCTAGGCGAGTAGTCCCGACGTCACGCAGAGTAGCCTCGACCTGTGGATCCGGCCGCTGCAGCCGTCGTCGGCATCGCCCGCATCGGCCTCGACCCATCGACACCTGTCGTCGTTTCCGAACCGCTGAGCGATGCGGCCTGGGAGCATCTCCTCGACCGGGTGCGGCATCACCGCCTCGGTGGTCTGCTGCTCGAAGGCATCCGAACCGGAGCCGTCGCCGTCACCCCTGAACAGCAGGCTGCGGCCCAGCGCCTGCAGCGCGACCGGATGGTGCGCCTGCTCCATCTCGACCAACTGCTCGCGACGGTGTTGCAGCAACTCGACAACGCCGGCATCGATGTGATGGTCGTGAAGGGCCCGGCTCACGCAGCGCTGCTGTACCCCGACCCGTCACTGCGGCCCTACAGCGACATCGACCTCTTGGTACGCGGGTCACAGTTCGCCGCCGCCGTCTCAGCGCTCGCCGCCATCGACATCACCCGGCCGGCCGTCGAACTCGCCGATGGCTTCGATGAACGGTTCGGCAAGGGCGCCACGCTGCACGCGCCGTCGGGGTTCTGCGTCGATCTGCACCGCACGTTCCTGAGCGGCCCGTTCGCATTCACCGTCGACGCCGAGGCGCTGTTCGCCGACACCACCGCCACCTTGGAACTCGTCGGGCGGACGGTGCGCACCCTGCCGCCTGAGGAACGACTACTGCACTGCGCGTTCCACGCCGCGCTGAGCGATTTCGAACCGCGGCTGATCACCGTGCGCGACGTGGTGCAGGCGGCGCTGGCCGACGACCTCGACGTCGACCGCCTCCAGTCCGTCGCCGGTGCATGGCAGGCCCGCGGAGCCCTGGCCCTCGCGCTCACCGACGCCTGGGCAACGCTCACCCCCGCCGCCACGCCAGCCCTCGTCGAGTGGGCTCGTACCTACCGGCCCGGGCGACGCGAACGTGTCGCCATCGCCTCGTACCGCACCCGCCGACGGCGCTGGTGGTGGCAGTCGCTGGCCGGCGCCCTCTACGTCAACGGGTTGCGCAACCGGCTCGACTACCTGCGGGCCGTCGCCCCCATCGGACGACGGGGCGGCGACTGATCAGCGAACGGGTATGGCCACAGCAGGCCCACCGGTGGCCACCCGCCGGGCCCTCGCCTCGAACCAACGCAGGTAGCGGCTCACGGCCAGCGCGCGGCTGAGCGCACACTGATAGTCGCGCATCGTCGCCTCGTCGATCGCCGTGGTCCGGTCGGGCCAGGCAGCGATGAGCCGTTCGAGTTTCGGCGCGTCGATCACGCTGCGCGACGCAGGATGGTCGCGCAGTTGCTCGAACTCGTCGCGCACCTCCTGGCGCCGATCGGTGAGGCGATCGAACCAATCGGGCATCTGTGCGCCGAACTCGTGGCGCTCGACGATCTCGGCAGGCAGCAGATCGCGGATCGCCGCCCGGCAGGTGGCACGGGCGATGCCGTCGTGACGACGCCACCACTCGGGCTGACGGAACGCCTCCTCGAGCACTCGCCGATCGGCCAGCGGATCGCGGGTCTCTACCCCGAACAGGCACTGGAATGCCGACCACACCTCACCCTGTGCGCCACTCGAGTCGAACATCCGGTGGATGTCGCGGGCCCAGCCGTCGGGATGCGGCGACGCCTCCGAGGCCAACACCTCGTCGAGGTCGAGCGTGGCCAGGCGCTCGGGTTCGATGGCCGTCGCCGCGATGAACTTCGTCAGCATGTCGACACCCTTGGCCTTGGCACGCCGCTGCCGATACCCGGCGGGGAGCAACGGCCAGATCACGTCGCCGCGGACGATCTTGCCCATGCTCTTGCCGCGCACCTCCGACCAACGCCGCGCCTCACGCGCGGCGGTGACCAGCTTTCCGCTCCGGATGAGCTTCGAGATCCACAACGGCCCGTCGGCGCTGAAGCCGAAATTGCCGTGCCCACCGTTCAACAGCACGTCGGTGCCGTCGGCTGCAGCGTCCTGATAGATGGTCTCGACCCAGATGGAGTTCAGCGCGTTCTGGCTGGGCGTGGCACCGAGTTCCCACAGCGGTTCGTGGTGTTCGAACAACGACAAGCCGCGCACATGGATGAACCGGGGCGCGAGTTGCGGGATGCGGGAGGCGAGCAACTCCACCAGCGGCCGCTCGTCGTTCACCCAGCCACGCGGCTGGGGGCCCGACCAGCCCGGAGGTGGCACCGTGGTGTAGGTGGGCAGACGCGCATCGCCACGGAGTTGCGCTGCGACAGCGGTGATGGCCGTGGAGTCGAGGCCTCCGCTCAGCATCGTGCCGGGCGAGGCCGACCGGTCGAGCGAATCGGCGACGGCGACCTCGAGCGCTGCACGCAGCCGTTCGGCGTGCCGTTCGATCGAACCGAGGTCGTCGATGTCGACACCATCGGGCAACCACCACCGCCAGTCGCGGCGACCGGCGGTGTCGAACTGCGCTGCGGTTCCGGGTCGCAGCGAACTGACCCCGCTCACGAACGTGCGGGTGGTGCCGTAGCCGAGCGCGATCACCTCGGCCGCTCGGTCGACATCGAGTTCATGGCCCACGCCCGGGAAGCCGGTGAGCGCCAACGCCGTGCTGGCGAATGCCACGAGATCGGCCTGCTGATGCACGGCGACGTACCGCATGCCGACGTGGTCGCGCGCCACCACCACGCGCTGCTGATGGAGGTCGACCACGACAAGGGCGAACACCCCGTTCAGGCGCTCGACCACATCGCGCCCCCACCGTTCGTAGCCGGCCAACACCAGTTCGCCGTCGGAGGACGAGCTGTCGAGGCCGACAGCACCGGCGAGATCGCCTCGGCCGTGCAGGTGCGAATCGATGGCCACGGCGATGCGGCCGTCACCGCTGACCGCCAGGCCCGACGGCACATCCGGCCGATCGTGCACGATCAGCGCCGCCGTGCACCCGTCGAGCTCGCCGGTCCACGAGCGACGCGCCCCGTACGGGTCGAGTGCATCGGCGACACGCGCCAGGTCGCGAAGGCCGACCGGTCGACCGGCCCAACCGACCGCACCGGAGAACGCTGTCATCGAACGCCCTCGCGGAGCCCACCCACCAACGACGGATCGGCCAGCACTGCCGCCACCACCTCGGCAGCGGAGCGGGCGCCGAACTTGCGGAACACCGTCGAGCGATGGGCTTCGACCGTCTTCAACGAGATGCCGAGCGCGGCTGCCGTGCCCTTGGCGGTCAGGCCCTGCGCCAGGCACCGTGCCACATCGGCCTCGCGCTCGGTGAGCCGCACCGCTCGGGCACGCTGTTGCGGGCTGTGCTCGCTGCGGAACGCATCGAACAGCAACCGCGCTGCGCTGCTCGACACGTAGGCGCGCCCGACAGCGGCGTGCTGCAGGGCCCGGTCGAGTTCAACCGGCTCGTCGTCGACACAGATCACGGCAGCGACCGTGCCGCCGACGCGCTGGTTGTCCACGAGCAGCGCCGCCATCGCCGCCCGCGATCCGCTGTCGCAGATCAGCAGCCGCCCCACCGAGCCGGTGGCGAGCTCGCCCAGGTCGCCAGCACCCGCCGCTGCCCGATCGCCGGGATCGGCCAGGTCGACCGCCAGGATCCACGACCGCTGCACGGCCGACCGGGAGCGCACCCCGTCGGCAAGCCCCAAGCCGACTCGCGCACAACCGAGTTCGACCGCCCGACGCACGAGCGGACGGCGGGTCGCCACTGCGACCAGGGGCTCGACCTGCTCGGCTCGCACATTCCCCCTAAGGGTATTGCGGCTGACTGGCACGCCCAGCATGATACGAGCCATGACCACAGACAAGCAGCCCTACGAGGCCCCGACCTTCGAGGTCGTCGGCACGATCCACGAGATCACCAAGGCCGGCAGCACGCCGTACTCGGACCAGCTCCCCTACAAGAACAACTCGTCGTACGGCCCGAGCGACGGCTGAGCCGCCGCCTCGGTCTCGCCACCGATAATCTTCCGGCGTGACCAACGACGACCATGCGGTGCTCCGGCTCCGCAGCAACGAACTCACGTGGCGTGAGGTCGACGGCGAGATCATCGCCCTCGATCTCACGTCATCGTTGTATTTCACGGCAAATCGCACCGGCACACTGCTGTGGTCGCGTCTCGTCGACGGTGCCCACCTGGTCGAGTTGACGATGCTGCTCACCGAACAGTTCGACCTCACCGATGCCGATGCGCGGCGCGATGTGTCGAGCTTCATCGCCCTGCTCGACTCGCACTCGCTGCTCGAACGCCACTGAGCCCCATGGCAGGCCGAGGGCGTGGCGCGCGGCTGAGCCACTGGACCCGCCTCGTCTGGCACATGCCCTGGCGACGCAAGGCCGAGTTCGTCGTGGTGCTCACGCTGGCAGCGGCCAGCGAGATGGCGGTACGGCTGCTCACCCTGCCCCGCGCAGCGCGGCTGTTCGCCGTACGCCTCGACGGGGGCGGCGAGGTGCAACTGGCACCGGAACAGTCGTCGACCGCCACGTTGCCGCCGTGGGCGGTGCGGCGCCTCGCCGTGGTGCAGGCGGTGATGCGGCACTGGCCGATCGACGGGGTGTGCCTTCGCGAGAGCCTCGTGGCCGGCCAACGACTCCGCCGCCTCGACCCGGTGATGAAGGTGGGCGTGAAGCGAAGTGCCGACGGGGTGACGGCACACGCCTGGTTGCAGGTGGGCGGGATCGACCTCGACCCATCGGCGATCGAGTTCGGCGAACTGGTGCTGGACGGGCGATGAACCAGGCCTATCTGGTGAACGGATGGGTGGTTGCGGCCCCCTTCGACCTCGGGCACCACGCCCCCGCCGACGCCCGGGTCGACGTGATCGTCGACATCGACCCCCGGCCGCTCGCGCCCGACGTAGCGCGCCGGCCGCTCGAGGGTCGGGTGGTGGCACATCTGGGCGACGAGGCGCGCTATCACGAACTCGTCGTGCACGACACGGACCGCGCCACCCTCCGCTTCGGCGACCTCGCCGACTTCTCCATCGACCGGTCGGCCCGCCGCCAGGGAACCGGGCCCAGCGTGGTGTCGGCACACGTGATCGAGCACGCCGACGGCAGTCTCATTCCGCTCCTGGTGGCGGGCACGCTGCTGTCGGCGCTGCTGATGCTCGACGGTCACGTAGTACTGCATGCCAGCGCGGTCGAGACCGACGGAGGCACCGTGGCATTCGTGGGCACGTCGGGCAGTGGCAAGTCGACGCTTGCGACGATGGCCTGCCTCGCCGGGGCTCGGCTGGTGAGCGATGACGTGCTGCGTGTCGGGGTGATCGACGGGGCGGCAGTGTGCCACCGCGGCGCTGCCCACCTGCGGCTGCGGCCGGGCGCAGTCGGCTTGCTCGACGGCTCGAGCCAACCCGACACACGTACCGCCGATGGCCGACGGGTGTTCGCGCCGTCCACACCCGACCGACCGGTCGTGCAACTCGACGCCGTCGTGCTGCCGCTGCTGTGCCCGCCCGAGGCCGCGATCACGCGCACCCGGCTGGGCACCAAGCAGGCGCTGTTCGCCCTGCTCGGCGCACCACGCGTGAGCAACTGGACCGACCCCACCACCTCGGCACAACACCTGGCCACATTGCTCGACCTCGTCGAGCGGGTGCCGGTCTACGCCGTCGAGATCCCCTGGGGGATCGGCGCGGGCGGCACCACCATCGCCGAGGTGATGGCGGCCGTGTGGGCCGACGACGAACCGGCAGGCGACGCCGCTCCCCACAACGCTCGATAGGTGCTCACTGCCCTCAGGCGTCGGCGGCGGGGCGCGCTGCGGCATCGATGCCCACACGCGCTGCGAAGGCAGCCACCTGGGTGTGCGACTGCAGACCGAGTTTGGCGAACACCCGCCGCTTGTGTGACGAGGCGGTGTGCGCCGTGATCGACAGCTGCGCGGCGAGCTCGTGCAAGGTGACCCCGGTGGCGAGCACACCGAGCACCTCGAGTTCGCGGGGCGACAGGGTGCTGAGGCGCAGCAGATCGTCGCGACTTGCGCCGGCGGCAGCGGTGACCGACGAACTGGGTCGGTCGCCCGACGCCGACCCCAGCACCGTAGCGAGCACCGCCTCGATCGGCGCCGTGAGCGCCACCAGACCGGTCACGCCGAGGTCGAACGCCAGGCGGGCGTGATGGCCGGTGAACGTGTCGAACAGCGCCACCCGACGGACGCGCTCGAATCGGCCCAGCACCGCCTCGGCGACCTCGTGCTGCGATACCGCGTCGTCGAGGTCGATCACCACACACGCCGACGGTTGCTCGGCTCGTCGATCGCCGGCAGCCAGCGCATCGAGCGTGGTCAGCCACACGTCGACATCGGCAGCCGCTGCGAGCGATTCGGCCAACGCGTCGGCGATCAGGGCACGCGACGAGACGAGGGCGATGCGGTTCACGACGACGCGTCGGGCCCTGGTTCGATGAAGCCTGCCGCCTGCAGCAAGAACAGCTCGGCGTACTTGCCCTGCCGACGCATCAGCTCGTCGTGGGTGCCGTGCTCGGCCACCTGGCCGTGCTCGAGCACATAGATGTGGTCGGCGTTGCGCACGGTGGAGAAGCGGTGCGAGATGAGCAGCACGGTGCGGTCGCGGTAGAGCTGGCGGATGCGGTCGAAGAACTCGGCCTCGGTGCGCGGATCGAGTGCCGCCGTGGGCTCGTCGAGGATGAGCAACGGGGCGTCGCGGAAGAAGGCTCGCGCCAGGGCCACGCGCTGCCACTGCCCGATCGACAACTCGGTGCCGTAGGAGTACTCGGTGCCGAGCAGCGTGTCGTAGCCGTTCTCCAACGCGGCGAGGAAACTGTCGGCCGATGCCCGCTCGGCCGCCTCGCGCAGTGCCGCCGGATCGTTGCGTTCGTGGCGACCCACGGCGATGTTGTCGTAGGCGCTGAGCGTGTAGCGCACGAAGTCCTGGAAGATGATGCCCACGTTGTCGCGCACCGCAGTGCGATCGAGGTCGACCAGGGGAACACCGTTCCATTGCACCGTGCCGTCGGACGGGTCGTACAGGCCGGCGAGCAGTTTGGCCAACGTGGTCTTGCCCGAACCGTTCTCGCCCACCAACGCCACCACCTGCCCCTGCTCGACGCGCACCGACACATCGCGTAGCACCGGCTCGGAACGACTGGGGTACGAGAACGTCACGTGATCGGCCACCAGCGACTGCAGCGGTGGAACGGCGGCCCCCGAGCCGGCGCGTCGTTGCAGTTCGGGAAGATCGGCCACGAAGGACGTGAAGTCCTCGATGAACAACGAACTCTCGTACACGCTGCCGGCGCTGGCAGCGAGGGCGTCGAGACGACCCGACAGCAGCACCATCGCGCCGGCCACCGCACCGGCGTCGGCCACACCGATCGTGCCGTTGCTCACGAACCACACGAGCAGCGCGATCGCTGCACCGTTCAGCACGACGGTCACCGCGCCAGCAACCATGCCCATCCGCATCCGACTGGTGGCGAGCACCCGCACATCGTCGATGCGCTCCTGATAGAGCGCGTCGTGGCGGCGGCGCAGGAAGCCCGACAGCGAGAACGCGCGCACCTCGGCCGCCTCGTCGCGACGCGACAGCACGAGCGACAGGTACAGCCGCCGTCGGTCGCGCTCGACCTGCGCCACCGAGAACCGGTAGGCCACACGGCTCGCCCGGGTGGTGGCGAGCCACACCGGCACATACGCCACCAGGATCAGCACGAAGAACAGCGGCTCGATGAGCAACAACGCGAGCGAGATGCCCGCCAGGGTGAACAGCGCGCTCAGCACCCCCAGCACGCCGTTACCCATCTGGAGCGGCCGCGACAACGCATTCACCCGGGCCCGTTCGAGGCGATCGTGGAAGGCCGGCGAGTCGAAGGCGAGGAGGTCGACCGCCGCCGACACCTCGTGCACCCGCGTGATGGCCGACCGGCTCACCAACTCGGCGAGCACCCGCTGCTGCTCGATGCGCACCACGGTGCAGATCGCCGCAACGGCCGACGCCGCCGACAGCAGCACCAGCGGACCGACCACCACACCGAACGACTCGCCGTCGCCGACGGTGAGCAACCGATCGAGCAATCGCTTCCCGGCCAGCACCTGTCCGGTGACGGCGAGCGCCACCACCAACTGCAGTGCAGCGTTCAGCGCCATCTCGCGAGGCGCAGCCCGCCACACCAGTCGTAGACCGGTCACCATCGTCTCGGGGAGCTTGCGCATGCTCGGCCGCCGCGTGCCAGACCCCGACCTGGCCTGGGATGGATCGTCGACAGCCTCGCTCACGGCTGCTTGTATACCGGATTCCGGTTCCGGGGTCGCGCTCCTCGGCGGCACCCGCTCGCACACCGAGGTCAGGCCGCTCATGGCGGCGGCTCCGCCACCCACTGCAGCGCAGGCTGTACCCTGGTCGTGTTTCCCGTCTTCGGCGTGAGTGAGGCCATCGGCACCATGGGTTTGTTCAGGAAGAAAAACGCGATCGACCCGGTCGACTTCCTGGTGCTGCAGAACGAGATCGCGCAGCTCAAGGAACGGCTCGACGCATCCGAGCAGGCCAAGGCACTGCTCGAGGACCAGCTCAGTTCGCTTGCTGCCACCACCATGGTGCTGAGCACCAACAACCGCACCGATGCGTCCGACATCGTCGACCAACTCGACCTCATCCAGCGGCGGCTCGACGCCACCGAGGCGGTGGGCACCAAGGTCGACGCCCTCCACCGACGAGTCATCGACGTCGAGACCCGCCAGGCCAACACCGTCGACCAGGACCAGATCGCCCAACTGGCCCTGTTCCGCCCGCCCAGCGGTGCCGCCGCCGACATGGACCAGGGACTGATCACGCAGTTGGCCGAACGGCTCGAGCAGGTCGCCCAACTGGCCATGTCGCCGGCCCAGCCCGACGAGGAACTGACCGCTCGTCTGCTGCAGCTCGAGCGCACCGCCACCAGCGTCGAGGCGCTGAACCGCCAGGTCGCCGTCCTCGCCACCACCGTGAGCGCCCAGTCGGCGATGACCGAACAGTTGGGCCAACTCAGCCAACGGGTCGAGCAGGTGGCCGAGTTGGCCGCAGCACCGGTCGAGCTCGACGACGCGTTCACCCAGCGGTTGATGCTCCTCGAAGACAACGCGCGCCAGGCCGACCTGATGCGCCATCAGGTCGAGCAGCTCACCGAACGCATCGCCGCGCACACCGAGATGCGCGACCAGGTGGCGGCGCTCGCGGCGCAGTTGACGGAGATGCAGGTGCAAGCACCGGCCGCGATCGACCTCTCGGGGTTCGACCAGCGACTGGTCCTCACCGAGGCAGAGGCCCGTCAGGCACGCGACCTGGCGGCCCAGCTCGAGCAGCGCCTCACCCACATGGGCACCGAGCTCACCAACCAGCTCGGCGAGTTGAGCCGCGAGATCGACGGACTGGCCACCCGCCCGCCCACCGGGCCGGTGCTCAGCGATGCGACCGTCGAGAACCTGCGGGCCGGTCAGGTGAAGTTGGCGGCCGAACAGGCGCGCCACGAGATCACGTTCCGCGAAGACCTCGCCGCCATTGCCGAACAGCTCCGCGAGCTACGCACTCGCGTCTGACCGACTCCGTTCCTAGCCGTTGGCGAGCAGATCGAGTGCCTGCTTCACCAGCGCGCGTGCCTGTGCGGTGAGTTCGGCGTACTTGGCGAAATCGGGCAGCGCGTCGTCGGCCTGGGCGAACAGTTCGTCGGCCTGGGCCAGCAGTTCGGCCGGATCCTGCGATGTCGACGGGTCGGTGGGCGTGGTGGGCTCGGTGGGCTCGGTGGTGCCGGCACCGACGACGTCGCCGAGATCGGTTGTGAACCCGGGGAAGAGTTTGGCGATGGCCTGCTGCAGCGTGGTGCCGAAGGCTGCCTTGCCCTGATACGACACCAGCACGTAGCGGTACGACAACTGCTTGGAGGTGTCGGACTCGACGTAGAGCGGTCGGACGTAGAGCAACCCGTCGCTGAGCGGCACCAGTTGCAGGTCGCCGTAGTACACCGACGAACCCTTCTGGTCGAGCAGGGTGATCTGCTGCGAGATGGCCGGATCGCTCTCCATCGTGGCGGCCACCGTGGCCGGGCCGTCGACGGCACCTTCCACTACGTAGGCCGTCAGTTGGCCGTAGGTGTCGGGGTCGCTGCTGGCCACCATGTAGGCCTGCAACTCGGTGCGGTTGTCGTTGGTGCTGAACGGCACGAACGGCCGCAGCAACTGGAACGACGGCTCGGTCTGCCCCGGGGTGCGGAACATCGAGTAGTAGGGGACGAACCGCGCCGAGCCCGACTCGCTGGCGAAGGCATCGGCAGCCGTCGACGGCGCGGCGGGGTCGACGGTGACCGGGCTCACAGCGCCGCTGTCGATCAGCCGCGGCAGGGCGCTCGGGCCCTGAGCCACCGACCAGGCCCCGTTGCGCTCGTAGAACGCCGAGGGTGACAACCGGTACTTCGAGTAGTGCGCGGTCTGCACCCGGAACAGGTCTTCCGGGTAGCGGAGGTGCTCGCGCAGGGTTGCAGGCATCTGGTCGAGCGGCAGGAACAGATCGGGGAACGCCGACTGCCAGGCACGCACGATCGGGTCGTCGGGGTCGCTGACGTAGAGCGACACCGACCCGTCGTAGGCGTCGACGGTGGCCTTCACACTGTTGCGGATGTAGTTGAACGCGAACCCGAGGCCACTGGTGCTGGTGAGTTGGCTGAGATCGGCGTTCTGCGCATAGGGATAGCGGTCGGAGGTGGTGTACGCATCGACGACCCACACGGCCCTGCCGTCGACTGCAACCGGATAGGGATCGCCCTCGAGCGACAGGAACGGGGCCACCGCACCCACGCGCTCGCGCACGTCGCGGACGGTGAGCAACTGCGAGTCGTCGTTGATGGCACTCGAACCGAGCAGGTTGTAGTCGAGGAAGTGCAACGCGAAGGCGACCCGGCGGATGAGCGAGCTCAGCTCGACACCACCATCACCCTGATACGGCCCGGCGTTGGTCTGGTCGG
Organism: Acidimicrobiaceae bacterium; assembly: GCA_040380855.1. Lineage (GTDB taxonomy): Bacteria > Actinomycetota > Acidimicrobiia > Acidimicrobiales > Ilumatobacteraceae > VFMC01. The sequence goes on from JBEIIG010000002.1 coordinate 65,532, forward strand.
GGCACACGTCTTCGCTCACCGAGGTGTTCACAACGGCATAACCGCTGAGGCCTTCACTGAAGTACAGCTCGGGACGCTCGAGCGGCACTGGCTCGTAGTCGGGACGACCGCTCGACTCGACCTGCGACGCCGACGCCTGCACGAGCCCGCATCCGTGGGTGAAGATGAGGTGGGTGCCCTGCCACGACTTGTTGGCGATGCTCGTCAGATCGAGTTCTCGTGCAGCGGTGAGCACCTGCTGGGTGCGGCCGTCGATCTCGTAGCGATCGACGTCGAGATCGCGGATGGTCAACCCCGACCGCTGACCCTGGTCGATGCGGAAGCGGTCGACCAGACGCGCGGGGTTGAGCAGGCGCACGTCGCGCAGCGGTGATGCATCGGCCGTGATCTCGGCGGCCGACAGCGTGCCGTAGGCCACCGTCTCCTCGACGACATCGGCGATCCCGAAGGCTTGCCGAGTCGCGAGCACGTTGCGCTCGATGTATGGCGCCTCACGATCCTTCTGGTTGGGGTTCACCACCAGCGCCTGCACGACCGCCGGGTCGACCACCCCGCCCAGCAGGGCCACCACGACCCACAGGCCCGAGGCGATGAGCGGCAGGCGCCACGAGTCGGTCTTCAGCGAGAACAGGAACAGCCCCGCCACGAGCAGCGCGATGAGGGCGAGCAGCACCACGGCAGGCAGCTGTGCGTTGACCACCGAGTAGGTGGCGCCCTGTACGAACCCGCGCCGCTCGGTGGTGAGTTCGTACCGGGTGACCCAGTAGTCGGCGGCCTTCACCACGGCCAACAGCGCCAGCAGCACGGCCAGATGCGCCTTGGTGGCCCGGCGGATCTTCGGCCGGGGCTGCTGGATGACGACGCCACCGTTCAGGATGTGGGTGAGCACCACCAGCAAGGTGACGAACACCATCGCTGCGTAGAACCAGTCGAGCGCGAAGGTGATGAACGGCAGGCGGAAGATGTAGAAGCCGATGTCGTTGCCGAACTGCGGATCGGTGACACCGAACGACTGGCTGTTGCGGAACAGCAACCAGTCGCGCCAGTGGGCCGTGACAGGGAGGGCGAACAGCAACCCGAAGAAGACCGCGGCGGCGAACCGCACCAGCCGCAGGCGGCGGCCGAACAGCAGGTGGAACCGCTCGACGACGGGGTGCATGTTGGCGGCGAAGCTCGACGGCGCGAGTCGGTCGGCGATGATGAGATTGAGCACCGCCACGGCGATGAACACGGCGGCGAACAAGCCGAACAACATGGCCTTGTTGCCGAGCACACCCCAGAACACGTCGGTGCGGTCGACGCTGCGATGCCACAGGAAGTCGACGTAGAAGCCCGACAGGAAGCGGGCCGACACGACGAGTACGACGACGACGACGGCGATGGCGATGAGCACCACTCGACCGCGGTCGCCGATCCTCCGCTGGCCTTGCTCGGGCTGGGGGAGGTCGGAAGGCGTCCGCATAGGCCCGGAGGCTATCGGCGCCGGCGGAGTCGCAGGCCGCAGCCGCCCGGTTCGTGGCTCAGTCGGCCGGGGCGATCATGCAGCGGCAACCACTGTGCGCCGGGGCGCAGGTGTGGGCCGTGGGGAACGGATCGCCCGCACGGACGACCCCCTGCAGGCAGTTGTCCTCGGCGTCGGCGCACTCGGGTCCCTCGGGATCGACCATCCAGCAGACCGGGGTTCCCGGGGCCACCCCGGCGAGGGCACCGGCCCCGAAGGCGAGACGGGCGATGTCGTCGAGCCGCTCGTCGATGCGCTGGTTCTTCCACTCGCGATAGACGATGCGCACCAGGCCGGCGAGTTCGGCATTGTCGCCGTCGGCCTCGGCGACACAGCGCGCGAGACGATCGCGCAGTGGTCGGATCACATCGACGGCCAGCGCATCGGACGCGTTCGCCGTGGCGTCGGCCTTCTTCACGTCGCGCTGCGCCGCAGCAGCAGTGGCTCCCATCGACACCGCCCCGGCGACAGCCGCAGCGGTGAGGTCGCCCGCCACCGCCTCGGTATAGCGGGCCGCATGGTCGGCCTCGTCCGACACCAGATCGACCACGTCGCGCACCGATTCTTTGCGGCGAAGGGTGTGCAGCACCTCGTTCTGCTCGTCGGCGAGCACCCGCTTCAGCTTCCGCGACGCTGCGACGATCAGCGGCGTGAGTGCCTCGTCGCGACGCGCGAACGGCGTGTCGTCGACGGCGACGACGGCCGCCGGTGCAGCCGGCGTGGAGGCGAACACCGAGTCGCCGAGCGGCGGCACCACGGTGAGCACTGGCGGCGAGACCGGCTGGGGCTCGGGCTCGGCCTGCTCGGCCACCGGTTCGACCTCGACCACGCGCTCGGCCACCGACTGCGTACGCGCAGCACGCAGGCGGGCGAACAGATCGTCGGCCGACGACTTCGACTCGGTTCCAGCCGCTGGCGCGGCATCGACGACCAGTTCGGTCTCGGCGACCGGCGCGGCATCGACCACCCGCTCGACCTCGACCATCGGCTCGGCCTCGTCGACCATCGGCTCGGCCTCGTCGATCGTCGCAGCGTCGACCTCGGCCGAAGGCTCGACAACGGCATCGGCGTCCGCATCCGCGTCGGCGGTCGGCGCGTTGTCGACGTCCGGCGCTCCCTCGTCGTCGATCGTCGGTTCGGCCTCGACGAACTCGGCCTCGACGACCGACGCCTCCTCGACCACGATGTCGACGTCGACCGCGACCTCGATCGGCGGCTCGACGGCCACCAACGGGGTGCCGGGTCGCGGAGTGTTGGGCTTCATCACCGGAATGGGTCCGGTGGTGGGCGACAGATCGACGTACTCGTCGGGTTCGACCAGCGGCACCAACTCGCTGATCACGTCGACCGCGACGAGCCGCGAACGCTCGAACGCCTGCAGCAACCGATCGCGGCCGTGCACCAGTTGTTCGATCTGCTGGCGCGCCATCTCGCGTCGACGGGCCAGGTCGCTCAACACCCGCTCGCGATAGGCCCGCGCCTCGTTCACCATGTCGCGGCCCTGCTGCTTGGCCATCTCGAGTTCGGCCTCGGCGTCGGCGGTTGCATCGGCGCGCCGCCGCGCCGACTCGATCTCGGCTTCCTCGCGCACGCGGTGCGCTTCGTCGGTGGCATCGCGGAGCAGTCGGCTCGCACCCTCCTCGGCCCGGATCTTGATCTGCGAGGCAGCCTCGCGCGCCGCCTGCAGGATGCGCGCCGCTTCCTCGCCGAGCAGTCGGGTGACGACATCTTCATCGAGCGCTGCCGTCGACACCGGGCCACGCTGCACCGTTCGCACCTCGCGCTCGAGGAAACGCTCGCGTTCTTGCAACCGGGCGAGTTCGGCCGCCACCATGCGCAAGAACTCGCGCACCTCGGCGGGTTCGAAGCCCTTGCGGGCGTTGGAGAAGGTCGCCGCTGCCACAGCACTCGGCGACGAGGGGTCAGGGCGCGAGAACGACAGAGCCATCGAACGCACATCGTAGGTGTCGAGACGCGCCGCGTAGCGGCATGCTCCTGCGGGTGCCGGCCTCGGCGTCAGTTCAGTGGCGTGTAGTCGGCTCCGGGCTTGCCCAGCTCGAGGCCGTTCCCGCCGTACGACGCCAAGGCCGACAGCGCCTCGTCGAGGTCGGCGACGTCGATGACCACCAGGTCGTCACCCGCCACGGCGCGGGCCTTGGCGAGGTCGTCAGGACCCTGTTCGGTGGGAACGATGAACACCTTGGCGCCCATCTGCTTCGCGGCCGAGGCCTTCTGTGCCAGCCCACCGATCGGACCCACCGACCCATCGGTGCGGATCGTCCCCGTCACCGCCACGCTGGTGCCACCGGTCAACTCACCCGGGGTGAGTTCGTCGATGAGGGTCAGGGTGAAGGCGAGGCCGGCCGACGGGCCGCCGATCTCGGACGTGGCGATGTCGACCTCGAACGGCAACTCGGCGCGCGCCGTGTCGAAGGGAACGAACCCGATGATCGTGCGGTTCGGGTCGTCCGGATCGGCGATCAATTCGATCTCGCCTTCCTGCTCGCCCTTGCCGGGCCGCTCGAACTCGACCGTGATCCGGTCGCCCGGCTTGTGCCGCTTCAGGATCGGGCCGAGATCGTCGACCGTGGCCAGTGGTTCGCCATCCGCTTTCACCAACGTGTCGCCCGGGTCGAGCACCTCGTCGGACGGGGCGCGCTCGGCGCACGAACCGTCGTCGGCGAATTGCAGGCACACCAGTTCGTCGATGATCACATCGCCGGGCACCAGCGTGGCCGGATACCCGAGATGACTCAACGCCACGTACTCGGCGGTCTCTTTCGCCGTTCGCATCAACTGCAGGTTCACCTGCTGCTGCTGGGTCGGGGTCTGCGTGCCGTACTTGTCCTCGTAGCTGTAGAAGGTGACCTCGGGTCGGTCCTCACCCACCCACCAGTCGAGCAACGACACTGCGGGCAGGCGGACGGTCACGAACAGGAGCCGTCCATCGGCCCGGTACCGCTCGACAGCGTCGAACGACAGCCTCGGTGCCACCGGTTCGGCGCTCGACGGAACCAGCGCGTACGGCGCCTCGACCTGCTTGCGATTCTCGGCCCGCCAGGAACCCGGCACGAGCGCAGCGAGCAAGACGGTGGTGATGATGGCCATCGCCACGACAGCGAGCGGCACGGCCCACAGCAGGTGCAGTCGACTGCCCGATTCGGGCGAGCGCGCATGGCCCGACGACGCCGACCCCGGTACCATCTCTTCTTGCGTGTCGCTCACGGAACTCACCACTGCCTCGGCCTGGATCGCCGCTCTCGCCATCGTGGCGCTCATCGCCACCGGATGGCGCAAGCCTGCCAGAGCCACGGTGCCCGTCGCACGCGGGCGGCGCACCGGGGCGCGACCGCCGGTCGACGTGCAGACCACTCCCAGCGCGCCGTATCGGGGTACACCACTCTGGCGGCGGATCTGGGCGGTCGTTGCGGCCAGCACCCTCGCTGCCGTCACCGGCACCATCGTGGCCATCCTCGTCGCTGCCGGGTTGGCGTACACCGTGGTCACCCTCACCGACATGTTGCGCCGCTGAGCGCGGCGACTGCTGCCACGGGTGTCGATGGAACCTGACGAGCGCACTCGCTGGCGTCGGATCGCTGCTGCCGGGCACACCGGCGACCGCGATGCAGCCCGTCGAGCGATGGCCGACCCCGACCCGGTGGTGCGGATGCTCGCGCTCGGGGCCCTCGGCCGTCTCGGGGCACTCGACCCCACGGGTGTGGTTGCCGCATTCGACGACCCCGATTCCGGCGTGCGGCGACGGGCCATCGAACTGGCGGCCACCCAGCCTGCGATCGACCTGCTGCGCATGCTGCACGACGTCGACCCAGGTGTGGTGGAACATGCGGCCTGGGCCTGCGGCGAGCAGGTGACGGTGAGCGACGCCGTGCTCGACCGGCTGATCGACCTGGCACAGCACGCCGAGGTGGCGCTCGTACGCGAATCGGCCGTGGCAGCCCTCGGCGCGATCGGCGACGAACGCGGCATCGACGCCGTGCTGGCGGGTTGCCGCGACACCCCTGCCATCCGGCGCCGCGCCGTCTTGGCGCTGGCACCGTTCGACGGCCCTGCGGTCGAGGCGGCGCTCGACGAGGCACTGGTCGATCGCGACTGGCAGGTGCGCCAGGCGGCCGAAGATCTGCGCCGAGCCGCCACCGGTCAGTGATCAGTGGGCGATCAACTCGCGACGGATGCGACCTCCCCGGCGAGTGAGCAACAGGGCCACCCCGATGATGACCGCACCCGACACCATGATCAGCAACGGTGCGCGACCCTCACCGGGGAAGAACCGGTTCACTGCCCACGGCACGTTCACCAGCAGCCCCAGCGAGCCGAACACCGACATCAACGCCCACCGCGGCATCGTCCCGACGGCCACCAGCGCCACGGCGCTCAGCAAGCCGAACACGGTGGCGAACGCGACCGACTGCACTGCGCAGAGGGCTGCACCGCCGACCAGGGCGAACCCTCCCAGCACGCTGACCGCGGTGCCGAGCCGCACACGAGGGTGCGTGGCCGCCAGCACGAGCACGATCCCGCCCAGCCAGGTGGCGATGCCGGTGGCGATGCCGGCGTCGCGAGCGAAGTACACGAGCGTGCTCGGCAAGGCCTGCAACAGCGCGAACACGCCGATGACGGCCAGCACCCGCCGCTCGACCTTCGTGGGGAGCACCTCGTTGTAGGCGGCCATCGCCACGAGCGCTGCGGCGCTGACGGTGACCAGGATCTGCCCGAACGCCTGCCAGTCGGTGCTGACGATCGTGGCACCCACCAGCAACGCCACCGCGCCGACGACCTCGGTCACGAGGGGCAGCGAGGTGAGCCGCAGCACCCCCAGTTCGACGATCGTGACGCCGACGGCCCACACCACCAGGCCCGTCACTGCATCGGACGTGATCTGAGCGCTCAGCGCGCCGACCGTCACTGCGATGGCGGCGAGGAACGGCGCCTGTTGGAGCAGCCGGGGCCGGCCGGCCCAGGTGATCCCAGCGTGCACGGCAACGGTTCCCGCGACCGCCGCAGCGGTGACCAGGTCGTCGCTTGCGTCGAACACGTCGACCGCGACGATGCCGGCGCACAGACCCGCCGACGCGGTCGACAGCAACCAGAGGAAGCTGCGCAACCGGGCCAACGCGGGGTGCGCGTCGTCGGGCACCAGGGAGCCCGCGACCAGCAGAACCACCGACACGCCCCCGGCGAGCCCCAGGCGGCCCGCCGCGGGAAGGTCGTCCCACACCCGCGACAGCAGCAACACGAGCCCGACCAGGGCCAGGACGCCGCCCAGATACCCGAGTGCCTCGGCCACCGACGGCAGGCGATTCGCCACGGGTGACGGTCGTTCGGCGCGGGTCTCGGTGGGCCCCGCGGGTGGGGCGAACGACTGCAGGCCGGGGGCCGGCCCGAGTTGTCGGCGAGCCTGCTCGTAGCCGTTGATGGCGACGACCTGCGGGTGGGTGAGCAGGCCGGCACGCTCCCACTCGTCGAGATGCTCGGCGAGTGACGCCACAGGGTCGCCGACCTCGGTGTGGGCGCCGTTGGGGTGACGCGCACCGTTGCGCACCCTGGTGAGCAGCGGCGTTGACGAGGTGAATGCCATGGATCGACCTCCGGGGTGACGATGCGCACATGGTGGCCGCCGATTCCGATCGAGGCCAGGGGACAATGGCCCGACCGCATCGACCTGCGGCCCCTCCGAGGCCCCAGGTCGCCGCCAGAGGATTCGGGCATGGTGCTGTCAGACTGGGACCATCACGAACATGTCGACCCTCGCACCACGGACGAGCTGACCATGACGTTTGCGGCACCGGCCCCCGTGCTCGACGTGCCGCTCGGTACTGTCTCGCGCCCGCTGTGGCGTGGGCGGCTGCACCAGTGGGCACTGTTCACCGCACTGCCGCTCATGGTGCTGCTCGCCGTGGTGGCCAACGGTGCCAAAGCCCGCGTCGCAGTGATCGTCTACGGCCTCGGACTGTGCTCGATGTTCGCAGCGTCGACCACCTACCACCGTTGGGTGCACACGATCCGCGCCCGCACGCTCTGGCAACGCACCGACCACGCCATGATCTACGCCGCCATCGCCGGATCGTTCACGCCCGTATGCCTGTTGGCCATGCCACCCGCATGGGGAGTCACGCTCCTCGTCGTCATCTGGACCGGGGCCGTCGCGGGGGCGGTGATCAAGTTCGCGCTGTGGCACCGGGCGCGGGTGATCGGCAGCGTGCTCTACATGACCCTGTCGTGGATCGGCGTGATCGCGGTGCCGTTCCTGTGGTCGAACTACGGCGCCGGGCCGGTGGTGCTGCTGCTCGCCGGCGGTCTCGCCTACACCATCGGCGCCATCGGCTTCGCCCGCCGCTGGCCGCGGCTGTCGCCCACGGTGTTCTCGTACCACGAGGTCTGGCACGTCTTCACCGTCGTCGCCGCAGCCCTGCAACTCGGCGCGGTCTGGTACATCGCCACCTGAGCGGAGTGTCCCGAGCTCAGTGGTCGCCCTGGCCCGTGGGCTCGTCGAGCGACCAACCACGCCGCTGATCGAAGATCGTCTGACGGATGTTGGTGATCGTCACCTCGAGATCGTCGATCAGGCCACCGATGCGGTCGCGCACCTCGGGGTCGAGCCGCGGGTGCATCATCACCGCCTGCAACGAACTCGACAGCCCGAACAGCCGCTGCTGCACGGTGTCGTGCAGCATGCGGGCGGTCTCTTCGCGTTGGGCCACCACCTCGAGCTGGGCAGCGACCCTCTGGGCGGCACGCAACTCGGTGACATCGACCATCGCCAAACGCAGCTGCTCACCCTCGGGTGAGCGCCGAGCTTCGACGGCCACCGTCGCGTCGGGCTGGGCATAGCGGACCAGATGCAGTTCGCAGCTGTGCTCGCCACGAGTACGCAGCGCCCGCTCGATGAACCGGGTCACCTGATCACGCTCGCCCGCCACGACGCGGTCGACCAACCGCAGGCCCACGGCGCGGGCGCGCTCGACGCCCAGCAGTTCGGCGCCGCAGAGGTTCGACTGCACCACCATGCCCTCGCGATCGAGCGTCAGATAGCCGGCCGGAGCGAAGTCGTAGAGATCGACGTAACGCGCCAGGCTCTCGGCCAACTGCTCTCGCGCAGTGCGGAGCTCTTGCTGTTGCAGATCGAGCTCGATCTGGTGCACGGCGAGCTGGTGGACGATCCGCATCGTCTCGTCGTGTTCGAGGTCGGCGCGATGCCCTGCCCTGCTGGCGAGGATGGCCTCGGCGCGCCCCAGCAGGTCGTTGAGGCCGCTGGTCGATGGGTCGCTGCCCGATGTGTCCGGTGCGACGCCGTTGCCCGCTCGCTCGCTCATCAGGTACCTGTTCCGGTGCGCAGCCGCGCCTCGAGTTGCTTGGCCTCGGTGACCTCGGTGAAGGTCAGCACCACACCATCGATCCGGCCGTCGTGGGTGCGGTACGGCATCACCCGCGAGGCGAACCAGCGGCCATCGTCGGTCTCGATGTCGCGTGAGATCGTCGCCTCGGCCGCCAGCGCTGCTGCCACGTCGTCGGCCAACTCGGGATAGCGGACGCGCCACGCCAGGTCGGTGATGGGCCGACCGATGTCGGAGGCGAGGACGTTCATGAGCGCGCTCATCCGCGGCGTGAACCGCCGCACCTTCACCTCGGCATCGAGGAAGAGCGTGGCGATCTGGGTGCTGTCGAGGAGGTTGGCCATGTCGTCGCTGGCGAGGGTGAGTTCGTCGACACGGTCCTGGAGTTCGCGGTTCAGGGTCTGCAGTTCCTCGTTCATCGACTGCATCTCCTCCATCGAGATCGTCAACTCCTCGTTGATCGACTGGAGTTCCTCGTTGGTCGACTGCAGCTCCTCGTTCAGCGAGGCCAACTCCTCGCGGGTGCTCTGCGCATCGTCGTAGGCGGCCCGCAGTTCGGTGTAGGCCGTCTCGAGTTCGGCATTCAGTTCGCTCACCAGATCGGCGCCCGCGCTCGAGGCGGCCACCGACGACGGCTCACCGGCGTCGACGTCGATCGGCTCGCGTTCGTCGAAGGTGACCAGCACATGATCGCCCGGGGCATCGTCGACATGGACGGGACGCACCGTCACGTCGACGAGGTGCACCGAATCGTTCACCTCGATCCGCACCGCATCGAGGTGCTCTTCGTGCTGCGAAGCCAGAGCACTCCTGAAGGCTCGCCCGAGCACCAGTCGCAAGCCGTCGCGCGCCATGGCCAGCACGTTCCAGTTGGCCCGGCCCGTGGGCGGCTCGAGGTAGTTGCCCGTTCTGCCGCTCACGTAGACGATGTTGCCGAGGTGGTCGGCCAGCACGGCCGGTGGCCCGTACGACTGCACCAGCAACCGCTCGACCGCGTGCTGCAGATGGACCGTGTGCCCCTCCCGAGTCGCCACTGCCGACGCCACCGGGGTGTGCCCCGCCAACGGCACCAGGGTGGCCCGCGAGCCCGCGTGTGCATAGTTGAACAGCCGCGTCGGCTGCACCGACGCCGTGTCGCGACGGCGATAGATGCGCAGTCGTTCGAATGCCGGAACGAACTGCTCGGTGGCGTCTCCCACCGTCTCGGCGATTCCGAGCACCAACACGCCGCTGGGCTGCAAGGCGTAGTGCAGCAGCGGCAAGATGCGCTGCTGCAACTCGGGTTCGAGATAGATGAGCAGGTTGCGGCAGGTGACGATGTCGAGACGCGTGAACGGCGGGTCGCCGACGATGTCGTGCGGAGCGAACACCACCATCTGCCGGAGGTGCTTGCTCACCTCGAAACGGGTCTCGGTGCGCACGAAGAAGCGGTCGAGGCGCTCGGGGCTCACGTCGGCGGCGATGCCGAGCGGGAAGATGCCGGCCCGCGCCCGTTCGATGGCGCTCTCGTCGATGTCGGTGGCGAAGATCCGCAGCGAGAAGCGAGGCGTCGTCGGCCTGCGGTCGAGGGCTTCGGCGAACACCATCGCGAGTGTGTACGCCTCTTCGCCGGTCGAGCACGCCGGTACCCAGGCGCGCAACGTACCGCCATCGGGATGCGCTGCGAACAGCGCCGGCAGCACCTCGTCGCGGAGGGTCGTCCACACCTCGGCATCGCGGAAGAAGCTGGTGACGCCGATCATCAGCTCTCGATGCAAGCGACCGAGCTCGGCCGGGTGCTCGCGCAGGTAGCGCAGGTAGTCGGCGAGTTTCGCCAACTGGTGCAGACCCATCCGGCGCTCGATGCGGCGGATGATCGTGCCCCGCTTGTACAGCGACACGTCGTGGCCGGTCGCCACACGCAGCAGTTCGACGATCTGGGCGAGCTCGCTGCTCTCGACCTCGGCGGTGGGCGGCGGGGCAGGTTGCGCATCGTACTGCTCGCCGGATCCGGGCTGGATCGGTCGACGAACATGCGCGAGCACCAGCGCGGGCAACTCGTCGACCGTTGCCACCACATCGGCCGCATCGGCTTCGACGGCACTGCGCGGCATCCCCTCGAACGCCGCCGTCAGCGGGTCCTGCACGAAGGTGGCGCCCCCGGCATCCTTGACCGCGCGGAGGCCGAGGGTGCCGTCGGAGCCCATGCCCGACAGGACCACGCCCACACTTGCAGGGCCGCGCTGCTGAGCGAGCGAACGGAACAGCACGTCGACCGGCAGGCGCGGGCCACGCTCGGCAGTCGGCTCGCGGACACGCAGCACCTGGCCGTCGATCTCGAGATCGCGGTTCGGGGGAATGACGTACACCCGGTCGGCGACGATGGGCATCGAGTCGGCGGCCTCGGCGACGGTCAGTGCCGTTGCCCGCTGCAGCAGCGGGGCGAGCATGCCCTTGCGCGTCGGGTCGAGGTGCTGCACCACGACGAACGCGATGCCGCTGCCGCGAGGCACCCCGTTGAAGAACCGTTCGAGCGCCTCGAGCCCACCAGCAGACGCGCCGACGCCGACGACCGGGACAGGGTTGGATGGCCCGGGCGCTTCCACCTGCGGGAAGGTACCAGTCGACATGTCCTGGCAGACAGGCCGAGAGTCCCGATCTTCCGACGGCGAGCCATCACTTGGGCGAGCGCTCATCGTTCAACAACTGTTCACTCAACCGATGTTGAGCGATTTCCAGCCGTCCCGTACGGTGCCCACATGCGTACCGACTACCGCTCCGGCGCACCATCGCTCGAGCAGCGCGCCGCCATGTATGCCGCGCTGGGCGACGCCACCCGACTACTGATCATCGACGACCTGCGCTGCTGCGACCGGTCGCCGTCGGAGCTCAGCCACCGCCACCGCATTCCCACCAACCTGCTCGCGCACCACCTCGACGTACTCGAAGGGGCCGGCCTCATCAGCCGCTCCGTGTCGTCGGGTGATGGGCGACGGCGGTACATCGGTCTGCGCTCCCAGGCGCTCGAGGCACTGCACCAGCCCGTTGTCACCCTGCCACACCGGGTGCTGTTCCTCTGCAGCCACAACTCGGCCCGCTCGCAACTCGCTGCGGCGCTGTGGACCGCTCGCACGGGTCGGCCCGCCGGGTCGGCCGGCACGCGACCCGCCCCTGCGGTGCATCGCGGCGCTGTCGCCGCAGCGCGGCGCGCCGGCCTCGACCTCTCCACGGCACAGCCTCGCTCGATCGGGCGCATCCCCGCCGGCACTCAAGTGGTCACGGTGTGCGACCACGCCCACGAGGAACTCGAACCGGCCTCCGCCTGGTGGCACTGGTCGACCCCCGATCCGGTTCCCGTCGGCACCGCCGCTGCGTTCGACACCGTGGTGGCCTCGCTCGACGCACGCATCAGCGCAGTCGTCGCCTCCCCGACGCTCACCCGTTCCACCTCATCGACCCGGAGCACCTCATGAACGCTGTCGCCCCTGTCCGCATCGGCATCAACGGTTTCGGGCGGATGGGGCGCCTCGTCGTGCGCGCCCTGCGCCAGCAGCCCGGCCTGCAGCTGGTTCACGTGAACGAGCACAAGGGCGATGCCGCGACGGCGGCCCATCTGCTGCAGTTCGACACCGTGCACGGCCGCTACCAGGGTGAGGTCATCTCGTCGGGCTCGATGCTGCACATCGACGGTGCAGCGGTGGGCTACTCGTCGCACGACACCCCGGGTGCGGTGCCCTGGGACGACCACGGTGTCGACATCGTGCTCGAGTGCACCGGCAAGTTCCGTACCGTTGCCCTGCTCGAGCCCTACTTCGCGCGCGGCGTGCGCAAGGTGGTGGTGGCTGCGCCGGTGAAGGACGAGCCACGACCCGACACGGCGGTGCTGAACGTGGTGATGGGCTGCAACGACCACCTCTACGACCCTGCGGTGCACCGCATCGTCACCGCTGCGTCGTGCACCACCAACAGCCTCGCCCCGGTGGTGAAGGTGCTGCACGGCGCCATCGGCATCGAGCGGGGTGCCATCACCACCATCCACGACGTCACCAACACCCAGACCATCGTCGATGCGCCCCACAAGGATCTCCGCCGCGCCCGCTCGGCGCTCAACTCGCTCATCCCCACGTCCACCGGGTCGGCGACGGCGATCACGATGATCTACCCCGAGCTCACCGGGCGACTGAACGGCCTGGCGGTCCGCGTGCCCATGCTGAACGCATCGCTCACCGACGCCGTGTTCACCATGCGCCGCGACGTGACGGTCGACGAGGTGAACGATCTGCTGCGCACCGCCGCCGAGGGCGACCTGGCCGGCGTCCTCGGCTTCGAGGACCGACCACTGGTGTCGGCCGACTACGTGAACGACACCCGCTCGGGCATCGTCGACGGCCTGAGCACGATGGTGGTCGACGACCGCCTGGTGAAGGTGCTCGTCTGGTACGACAACGAGTACGGCTACGTGTTCCGCATGGCCGAGTTGGCCGCACTGGTGGGTGCTTCGCTCGGGACGAGCACCGCTCGATGAAGCTGCGCAACTACGCCCTCGTCACCGCCGGCTACTGGGCGTTCACGCTCACCGACGGCGCGTTGCGCATGCTGGTGCTGCTGCACTTCCACGACCTCGGCTACTCGCCGGTGGCGGTCGCCTTCTTGTTCCTCGCCTACGAGTTCATGGGCATCCTCACCAATCTGCTGGGCGGCTGGGTGGGCGCGCGGCGCGGCCTCAACCGCACGCTGGTGGCCGGCCTCGGCCTGCAGATCGTCGCCCTGGTGGCCCTCACCCTGCAGCAGGCCGGCTGGCGCGAATGGGTGTCGGTGGTGTTCGTGATGGCTGCCCAGGCACTGTCGGGCATCGCCAAGGACCTCACCAAGATGAGTTCGAAGAGCGCGGTGAAGGCCGTGGCCGGCAACGCCGACGGTGCGCTGTTCAAACTGGTGGCCGTCCTCACCGGTTCGAAGAACGCGCTGAAGGGCGTGGGCTTCTTCCTGGGCGCCGTGCTGCTGTCGTGGCTGGGGTACGACAACTCGCTGTGGTCGATGGCGGCGATGCTGGCCGTCGTCGTGGTGGCGCTGCTGGTGCTGCTGAACGAAGACATCGGTCGTTCGAAGAAGAAGCCGCCGCTGCGGTCGATCCTGTCGAAGTCGACCGCCATCAACCGCCTGTCGGCTGCCCGGTTCTTCCTGTTCAGCTCGCGCGACATCTGGTTCGTCGTGGCGCTGCCGGTATTCCTCGACGAGCAACTCGGCTGGTCGTACTCGGGCATCGGGGCCTTCCTGGCGCTGTGGGTCATCGGCTACGGCGCAGTGCAGTCGTTCGCCCCCCGGCTGCTGGCTCGCGGCGGCAGGCTCGACGAGGTGCGGGCCGCGCAGCGGTGGGCGCTTGTGCTCGCTGCCGTCGCCGCGGCGATCGCCGTGGCCGTCGCGCTCGACATCGCCGTCACCGTGGCCGTGGTGGGCGGTCTGGTGGTGTTCGGCATGGTGTTCGCCCTGAACTCGTCGCTGCACAGTTACCTCGTGCTGGCCTACAGCGACGACGACGAGGTGGCCCTCGACGTGGGCTTCTACTACTCGGCCAACGCCGCCGGCCGGTTGGTGGGCACGCTGCTGTCAGGCGTGCTGTACTTGTGGGACGGCTTGGTGACGGCGCTGTGGGGCACCGCCGTGTTCGTGCTGGTCACCTGGCTGCTCACCCTGCGCCTGCCCGCAGTGCCCGACGACGTGTCTGTGTCCCTCGCCACCGTCGACGCCGACTGACCCCCGCCACCCGACCCGCCCTGCCCCACCCGCTGTCAACCCGTTCTTGCGACGATTCGCGTCGAATGCGACGCGAATCGTCGCAAGAACCGACTCGGACTGGTGGCAGGTCAGTCGAGGGCGGCGCGCAGTGAGGCCCGCCGGGCGGGCTGGGCGGTGTACCACACCCAGGTGCCACGCCGTTCGCTGGCCACCAGACCCGCCTCGCGCAGGATGCGGAGGTGATGGCTGACCGTCGGCTGCGAGCGACCCGATGGCCCCACCAGATCGCACACGCACACGCCGTCCGGCCCGGCGCCGGCGACGAGCGAGAAGAGGTGCAGACGGATCGGGTCGGCGAGGGCGGCGAACCCCCGGGCGGTCTCCTCGGCCGAGGCCATGTCGAACTCGGGGGAACCCACCGGGGCGCAACACGGCTCGTCGGTACGGGCCTTCGTCGATGTTCGAGCCATGGTGGGCGACCTCCGGGTATTGACATTTGTCGATACAGGGCTAGGCTGACCGCATCGACGAACGTCAATGTAGCCCGAGGAGCCACACCATGTCACGAGTGCAACTGGCCATCAATGTGTCCGATATCGACGCAGCCATCAGCTTCTACACGAAGTTGTTCGGCGTGGGCCCGGCCAAGGTACGCGAGGGCTACGCCAACTTCGCCGTGGCCGACCCGCCGCTGAAGCTGGTGCTCATCGAAGGGGCGGGCGAACCCGGCAGCCTGAACCACCTGGGCGTCGAGGTCGAGTCGACCGACGAGGTGGGTGCCGCCATCACCCGGCTGCAGGCCGAGGGCCTCGCCACCGACGTCGAAGAGCAGACCACCTGCTGCTATGCGGTGCAGGACAAGGTGTGGGTGCACGGCCCCGACGCCGAGCCGTGGGAGGTGTACACCGTGCTGGCCGACGCCCCCACGATGCACGAGGTACCTGCCGCTCCCGCCGCTGCCGATGCCGCCAGCGGCGCTGCGTGTTGCGCGCCTGCTGCCGTCGCCGAGCCCACCCCCGTCAGCTTCAACGCCCGCTGCTGCTGATCCGTACCTTCGTCACTCGACGACGAGGAACTGGCCCATCAGGCCCTCGTCCTCGTGGTTCGACATGTGGCAGTGGTACGTGAACGGGTGCTCGCTGCTGGCGTAGTCGTCGAAGCGGGCGACGAACGTGACCCGTTCGTCGCGCTGGATGTACAGCGTGTCCTTCCAGCCCCGCTCGCAGGCCGGTACCTCGCCGGTGCCGGAGGCCATCCCCGATCGTTGATCGGAAGCGCTTGCCACGCACACCGAGACCGGGCGCCATTCACCCATCGCTACAGTGCCGCGACAGGCAATCGAGTCGACTCCGAGTTACCGAACCGAGCGGGGGTACCAAGGATGGACGATGAGGTCATCTCGGAAGAGTTCCTGGCGGAACTGCGTCGATCGCCACCGTTCGCTGAGCCCAGGGATGCGTTCATGCGCCAGTGGCTCGAGGAGCACTGCAACGAAGAGGACGCTGCTCTGATGAAAGCTGTGTGGGCGCATCTCTGGGGTCCGGGACCGGTGACGAACCACACGAACCACCTCACTGCGACGATGGGACGGGCACCCACACATGACGAGGTTGCTGCACTCATCGATCACACACTTCGCGTGCTCGAACCGTGCAACGAGGCATGGTGCGAGTCGCCGGAGGACCGACAACTCCAGCTGATTCACTACGGACGCCGGTTGTAGCCCCGCTCTGGATGGCCTCGACCCCACAAACCACCCGAGCTGCAGCGATCAGTCGATCAGGTCGTATCGGTAGACGTTGGTGGGGCGCGACTCGAAGCCGATGCGCTGGTAGAGGCGGTTGGCCGCCTCGCGCGAGGGGCGGCTGGTGAGGCTGACCGCCTTCGCGCCGCGGCGGCGGGCCTCGTCGAGCGCCGCCCGGTTCAGCAGTTCGCCGATGCCGTGACCACGCGCCGACTCGTCGACCACCACGTCTTCGATCCACGCCTTCAGCCCGGTGGGGATGCGGTAGAAGATGAGCGTGAGGCTGCCCACGATGCGGCCCTCGAGGCGGGCGACGAACAGCACCGACTCGGGGTTCGCCGTGATGAGTCGCAACTCGTCGAGCGTGGGGGGCGGCGACGACGACAACTGGGGCAACAGGTGCGCCAACGCATCGCGCAACTCGTCGGTGGCCTCGGATGCGATCTCGATCTGCACGCTCACCCGGCGCACGATACCGGCCGTGGCTGCTCCGACCCGGCGCGTCCGGGCGGGGGCGCATAGCGTCCGCCGCCATGGACCAGGCCACGCTCTCCGCTCGTTCCCGCCAACTCGGCTCGGTGCTCGAGCCCGTCATCGGGCAGGTGTACTTCTCGCCCGAGTGCCACGCCAACTACGCCGCGCTCGGGTTCGACCCCAGCGCCAACCAGGCAGGCGGGGTGGCGCTGCCCGACGGACCGGCCTACTTCACCAGCCGTGGCTCGGTGATGGGGCAGGTTCCCGGCGAGGTGGTGGCCGCAGCCTTCGCGGTGTTCAACCCCGAGGTGGTGGTGCCGTGCGTGCAGCTGGGCTGGAGCCGCACCGATGCCGCAACCATCTGCGCGGCCCGCGACAACGGCGCCATCGCCCAGCTGCACCGCATCCTGGGCGACCAGCCCACCGGCCTGGACCGTGTCAACGAACTGCTCGCCCGCGCCGTGGCACCGCTGCGGCCCGAAGGCCGGCCGCTGTACGCAGGGCTGCGCAGCCTGGCCCTGCCCGACACCCCGCTCGGGGCGATGTGGCGACGAGGCGACATGCTGCGCGAGTACCGCGGCGACTCGCACACGGCCGCCTGGATCTCGGCCGGCTTCGACGCCACCGAGATCGGCCTGTTGAGCGAGCTGTACTGGGGCCTGCCGATGCGCAGCTACAGCCGCACCCGCGCCTGGACCGACGGGCAGTTCGATGCGGCGCACGCCCGGTTGCAGGCTCGCGGTCTGGTCAACGACACCGGGTTCACCGCAGCGGGCCGCGACGCCCGCGAAGCGGTGGAGGTGGCGACCGACACCCAGATGCGACCGGCGATCGAGGCCATCGGCGACGACTTCGCCGAACTCGTCGCGTTGATGGAGCCATGGGGCGCCGCCGTGCGCGCCGGCTTCGGATACCTCAGCTCGGGCCCGCACGACCTCGCCTCGGCTGCCCAGGGCCGCTGAGCACGCTGCACCCGGCTACGGTGCGCCCATGATCCTCGATTCGCTCGACTCCGTCGATGTCGCCGCCTTCGCCGCACGCACCGGCTGGGAGGCCAAGCCTGAGGGCCTGTGCCGCGGCGAGGTGTGCGTCCCCGCCCCGGGCGCGTTGCACGCCGACGGCACGCTCGACGTGAGCATCGCCGCCGAACGCCTCGGAATGCCCGTCGTGCACGACGTCACCTACGGCACCTACGCCGTGGGGCCGGCCACCGCCACCGGCCGGGCACTCAGCACCGCCGTGGCAGCCGACCCCGAACTGATCGACCGCGACGGCAACCCGTTCCGGCTCAGCAGCCTCCACGGCCGGAAGGTGTTGCTGGTCGCCTGGTCGAGTTATTGAGGCTGCCGCACCAGCCTGCCCGGGTGGCAGGCGCTCCACACCGAACTCGAGCCCCTCGGCCTCACCGTCGTCACCGTGGCGATGGACATCGAACCGGCCCACACCTACCAGTGGATCGACGCTGCCGCGCCCACGCACCCCAGCCTCATCGACACCCGCCACGTCACCGGCGAACTGTTCGGCTTCGTCAACATCCCGATGGCCGTGTGGATCGATGAAACCGGCACCATCGTGAGGCCTGCAGAGGGCGCGTCGATCCAGCGCAGCCCGATGCGCGACGCGGAGGTGCCGCCCGGTCTGCCCGAGCGCATCGACCGGGCGATGCGCGAAGTGAAGAAGATGGCCGACGATGCCGTCGCCTACCGGGCGGCGATCGTCGACTGGGCCCAGCACGGTGCCGAGTCGCGCTTCGCGCTGAGTCCCGACGAGGTGGTCGAGCGGTCACAGCCGCGCGGCGCCGACGAGGCCCGCGCCGCCGCGTGTTTCGAGATGGGCGAGCACCTGCGCCGCACCATCGGCGCCGACGCCGCCGTGCCGTGGTGGCGCGAGGCGCATCGCCTCCACCCCACCAACTGGACCTACAAGCGGCAGGCCTGGACGCTGGTCACCACGCCCGAGGGCGCCACCGAGAACGATCTGTTCCAGGGCCCGAACGACGTGTACGAGGGCAATTGGCTCGACGACGTCATCGCCCTCGGTGGCGGCGAGGCCTACGTACTCGCACCGCAACTGTGAGTCGTTCGGTACCCCACTCGTACCGCCAGGCGCCTCGACGTCGGTAGCGTGACCGCATGGAGCACGTGCGCTGGCTCGCCCAACCGCAGTTGCAGCGTCCCACCGTCATCGCCGCCTTCACGGGCTGGAACGATGCCGGCGACGCGGCGTCGTCCGCGGTCAGGCACCTCGTCGAGCAGTGGGGCGCCAAGGCGCTCGCCGAGATCGACCCCGAGGAGTTCACCGACTTCGCCACCGTGCGACCGCATGTGCGGCTGACCAACGGCATCACCCGCACGATCGTGTGGCCCACCGTGGGCATCTGGAGCACATCGACACCTGGCGGCGACGTCATCTTGGTGCTCGGCCCGGAGCCGGCGCTGCGGTGGCGGTTGTTCACCGAACAGGTCGTGGCCGTCGCCAAGCACTTCCAGGCCGGCCTCGTGCTCACCGTCGGCGCACTGCTGGCCGATGTCGCCCACAGCAAGCCGGTGCAGGTGATGGGCACCGCCACCGATCAGGAGCTGATCGACCGGTTCGATCTACAGCGCAGCCGCTACGAGGGCCCCACCGGCATCGTCGGGGTGCTGCACGACGCGTGTCAACGCGCCGGCATCGCCTCGGCCTCGCTGTGGGCCGCCGTGCCGGCCTATGCCTCGCAACTACCCTCACCCAAGGCCGCGCTCGCGCTGGTCACCCGGGCCTGCTCGATGATCGGCACGCCCACCCCCATCGGCCGCCTCGGCAGCGAGGCCGCCGACTACGAAGCCCGTGTCACCACCATGGTGAGCGACGACGACGACCTCATCGGCTACGTCGCCCGTCTCGAGACGATGGGCTACGACGATCTCGACGACGAAGGCGATCGGTTCGATGCCCAGGGCGGCTACTACGACGAGGACGATGACGATGACGACGAAGACGACGACGAGTCGTTCGCCACGCTCGACGAGGCCGACCTCGACAGCGACGAGTTGATGGCCGAAGTCGAGCAGTTCCTGCGCGAACAGCCCGAGCAGTAAGCGCTGCAGCCGGCGCCAGTGCCGGTCCGCCGTGTGCTGGCCGGGTCAGTGCTGGGCCGACGCGTCGCCGCGCCAGATCGGCTGGCGCACCGGATCGAATCCTGCCGGAGCCACCGCACCGTCGATCGCCGCAAACGCCATCTGGCCCCACCAGTTCGCGCCCGCCGTGCCGGCAGGCAGTTCGTCGCGCGTGAACCACCCCACACCGGCGGTCTCGAGCGGATGACCGGCCAACTCGCCGCCGACGGCACGGCAGTGGAACAGCAGCATGTACATCCCGAAGCGGGTGAACCCCATGCGCTGGCCATCGACCACGGCGAGCAGCGACACCGGTTCGCACTCGATGCCCGTTTCTTCGTGCACTTCCTTCACCGCCACCTCGGCAGCGGAGTATCCGACGTCGGCCCACCCCGTCGGGTAGAGCCAGATACCGCTGTCGGGGCGCTTCACGAGCAGCACCTCGCCGGCGTCGTTGCCCACGATCGCACCGATCGCCACCTTCGGGGTGACGTAACCGGGCACGCCTTCACCGACCGAATCGAGCCACTCCTGCACGAAGTGGTCCTGCTCGCGTCGCACCTCCAGCGCATCGTCGGCAGCCGCCTTGATGTCGGCCGCCACGTGCAGCACCTCTTCGAAACGCTCACGCTCGTACAGGCTCTGGGTGAACCCCAAGCCGGTACGGGCGATCGCCGCCAACGACTCGCTCCAGCGGTTGAGGTCGCGGGTGAAGTCGAGAGGTGATACGTCGCTCACGCTCTCGACCCTAGGCCAAGATCCGGGACCGGTTCGACCTGCAGCCGGCAACTACCCGTAGGTTCCACACATGCGTCCACAGCGGATCGAACCCGGGCCCGGCCAGGAGAGCGTCTGGGACTACCCACGACCCCCCGCCCTCGTGGCCTGCGCCGAACGAATCCGCGTCGTGCACCGCGGCCACACGGTGGCCGACACCACCCAGGCGCTGCGGGTGCTCGAGACCAGCCACCCGCCCACCTACTACCTCCCGCGCGCCGATGTCGACCAACACCTGCTGGTGCCGTCGGCGAACCGGTCGCTGTGCGAGTGGAAGGGCATGGCCTCGTACTGGTCGTTGTCGATCGACGGGATTGTCGACACCGATGTGGCCTGGAGCTACGAGCGACCGACTGCGCCGTTCGTGGCCATCACCGGTCACCTCGCGTTCTACGCGCAGGCGGTCGACGAGTGCTGGGTGGGCGACGAACGGGTCACCCCCAGCCCGGGGAACTTCTACGGGGGTTGGATCACCTCCCGAGTGGTGGGCCCGTTCAAGGGTTCCCCGGGAACGCTCGGCTGGTGACCCGACGCAACACTCCGGGGCGGGGCACCACCGGCACGTGCCCGCTTCCTACACTCTGCACATGCCACGACGACCGAGCCCGCTGATCGCGATTGCGATCGTGGGCGTATTGGCGGCGTGCAGCGGCGACAGCGAGCCATCGGCCACCCCGGTGAGCACCGCGCCGACACCGACGACCGACCCGACCGATGTGGTCGTCGACGACGGCGTGCTCACCATCGGTGTGCTCCTGCCGCTCAGCGGGGCCGGAGCCGAGATGGGCCGCACCATGGTCGATGCCGTGCGGCTGGGCGTGATCGAGGTGAACCGGGCCGGAGGCGTGCTCGGTCAATCGATCCGGATCGTCTCGGTCACCGATGAGGGCGACGGGATCGACACCGCTGCAGCCGCCGCCGAGAAGCTGCTGCGCGAGCCGATCGATGCACTGATCGGGCCGGCGTCGTCGCTCGCCGCACCGCTGGTGCTACCGCTGGCCCGGAGCGCCGGTGTGCTCACCTGTTCACCGACGGCGAGTTCACTCGGTCTCGACGCCTTCCCCGATGAGGGGCTGTTCCTGCGCACCATCCCGTCCGACTCGATGCAGGCGGTGGCGTTGGCACGCAGCATCGACCAGACCGGCGTGCGCTCGGCCAGCATCCTGTATCTCGACGACGACTACGGCCGCCCCTACGCCCAAGCCGTCGCCGCCGAACTGACCCGCCTGTCGATCGCAGTGCGCAGCGTGGTGCCCTATCGCGGCGACGACGCCGACTACCGCGACGACGCCGTCGCCGCCAGCGACGACGGGGCCGAGGTGGTGGCGGTCGTCGGCGACTCGAGCACCGGACCCCGTGTGGTGGCCAGCCTGTTCGACACTGTCGACGACACGGTGCAGGTGGTGGTGAACGATGCCATGCGCGTGCCCGCCACCCCCGGCGCGTACGAGCGCCTCACACCGGCCCAACTGGCTCGCCTCAGCGGGGTGTCGCCCCGGAGCACCTCCGTTGCCGCCGACTTCGCCGATCGACTGGCGGTCGCCTTTCCCGGCGACCGCGACCTGTTCGCCACCAACGCCTACGACTGTGTGAACCTGCTCGCCCTCGCTGCCACCGCAGCCGGCTCGACCCGCGCGACGGCCATCTCGGCCGAGATCGCCGAGGTGAGTTCCGGCGGCAGTCGGTGCGGCTCGTTCACCGGATGCGTGATCGGGCAACTCGCAGGCCGCAACATCGACTACGACGGCCCGTCGGGCCAGTTGCAGATCGGTGCCGACGGCGACCCGACCCGCGGGCTGTTCGACGTGTTCACCTTCGACGCCACCGGCGCCGACGTGACCGAGTCGTCGCTGGTGGTGCTGCGCTGACGCAGGTGTCTAGAACGACTGTGCCAGCGCCTCGACCGGCGTGACGAAGCCGGTGTAGAACGGCCCGAACTCGGCGTAGATGGCCGAGGCACGGTCGAAGCGCATCGTGTAGACGACCTCTTTCAGGTCGTCGGGGTGGTTGGCGAACAGGGTGACACCCCACTCGTAGTCGTCGAGGCCCGCCGAGCCGGTGACGTACTGGATGACCCGACCGGCGAACGTGCGGCCGCTCTTGCCGTGCTCGGACATCAGTTCCTTGCGCGTGTCGTACGGCAGCATGAACCAGTTGGCCTCGGCTTCGCGCTTCTTGCTCATCGGGTAGAAGCACCAGGCGGGCTTCTCGCCGCTGGGCAGCACCGGGTACAGACGGCCGCGCACCATCTCCTCCGGCAGACCCTTCGCGTATTCGCTCGCCTCGGTGAGGCTGACGTAGCTGTCGACCACCTCGAGACCGGCCTGCTGCAGGCCGGTCTGCAGCGAACGCAACTGACGCTGATCGGCATGCATCGCCATGACGGCGACGTCGGCCTTGTGGCCGAGGATCGACACCGTCGCCACCTGGCAGCCAGCGGCTTCGGCAGCCTTCACCGCCGACACCATCGCCTCGCCGTCGAACAGCGCAGTGGGCTTGCAGAACAGGTGCAGCACGGCCAGGCCCACACTGGGCGAGACGGCATCGGGGGCGGGGGTGGGGGTGGCAGCCTCGTCGGTCATGCCTCCAGGCTACGGGCTAGTGGCCGAGCGAACCCCACCGCGGATCGTCGCTGATGCGCTCGGGGCTGTACACGTTGAGCCGGCCCTGACGCACGAAGCCCACCAGGTGCAGGCCGGCTCGGCGCGCCGTGGCCACGGCCAGCGCCGTGGGCGCGCTGACGGCCACGAGCGTGGAGAAGCCGGCCGCCCACGCCTTCTGGGCGAGTTCGAAACTGGCACGGCCGCTGACGAACAGGCCGAGGCCCGTGGCGGGCAGGTGACCGTCGAGCAGCATGCGGCCCACCACCTTGTCGACCGCGTTGTGCCGCCCCACGTCTTCCCGGGTGCACAGCACCGTGCCGTCGGCCGTGAATGCTGCGGCGGCGTGCACGGCGCCGGTTGCGTTGAACAGTCCCTGCGCGCCCAGCACGCGGTCGGGCATCGACGCCACCACGTCGAGCGCGATGGGCGGCGTGGCGGGTAACGGGGCCAGCCGTTCGCACAGTTCATCGATGGCCTCGTTGCCGCACAGGCCACAGCTGGAGGTGGTGTTGCCGAGGCGTGGCGTGGGCGCCGGAGCCCGGCCACCGGTCTCGACGGTGACGACGTTGAACTGCGAATCGGTGGCCGAACCGTTCGCGCAGTAGCGCACGCCCAGCACCGGGGCGCCACCCAGCAGGCCGTCGCTGAAGCAGAACCCGGCCGCCAACTCGTAGTCGTGCCCGGGGGTACGCATCGTCGTGGCCACCGTCGTGCCATCGAGCTGGATGGTCATCGGTTCCTCGACGATCAGCTCGTCGGGGTGACGACGCGCCCCGTCGGTGTCGACGGTGGTGACGAGCACGGTGTCGCTTCGGCGTCGCAGAGCCACGCCGGAACGGTACCGGCTGCGAGGCGTCGGGCGTCAGGCGACCAGCGACGCCAGCAGGTCGGAGCGACTGGACGGACCGAGCGGTTCGGCCGGCGGCCGGTTCTCGCGGTCCTGCCACACGGCGAACACCCGGGCGCCCACCTCGGGGTCCTTCGCCAACGCGTCGGGGCTGGTGAGCAGGTTGAAGCTGCGGAAGAACGCCCGCAACACCACGGCGTCGGTGCGCATCGCGGGCAGCAACCCGTCGCGGAACACGGCCCGCATCAACGTGCGCGGGTCGTCGGTGTCGGCGTCGGGGTTCTCGCCCTGCAACAGGGCGGCAGCCACTCGACGGGCCTCGGCGTCCTGCTCGACACCGCTGCGATACCACGGGTGGATCTCCGCCCGTAGCGACGCGTCGTAGGCGAGCGCGATCTCGCGCACGTCGTCGCCGCACGCCTCGACCGCGAGCGACAACAGGTGCGCACCCCAGAACGCGGTGCTGCAACCGCGGCCGTACAACGGGTTGGTGCACAGCACCGCATCGCCCACCGGCACGATGCCGGTGGCCACCGGCTCGCCGTCGACCACATAGTCGCGCCACCGGTTCAACAGGCCCGCCATCACGTGCACCTGCGGGGTGATGGCCTCGGCCCGGCCGTCGAGATAGGGCGCCGTGGCCACCAGTTGGCGACCGGCCGCTTCGAACACCTCGGGGTCGGTGAGCGTGCGCCGCAACTCGTCGTCGTCGACGGGCGTGGCGAGCGTGACGGAGAAGGTGCGGTTGTCGCCCACGAACACGCCGTACTTCAGGTAACCCAGGTCGCCACCGATCGGGCCGCTCCGGGGCGGATACTCCTCGCCGTCGCGCAGGCGATAGAAACGGCTGAAGTAGACGATGCCGGTGTCGTCGACCTGTTCGGGCACTTCCGCTGCGCCCACCTCGGCCAGCCAATCGGGCACCGTGCTGCGGCGACCGGCTGCAGCCACCACCAGGTCGGCGCCCACCACGGTGCCGTCGTCGAGACGCACACCGGTGACGTGCGGGACGCCGTACCGCGGCTCGGCGACCAGTCCGGCCACGCCGCTGCCGGTACGGAACGACACTCGACCCTCGTCGAGCGCGGCCCGACGCAGCACCCACTCGAACGTGGTGCGCCGGCAGGCGAGCATCACCAGATCGGTGTCGCCGGGTTGGGGTTCGAAGTCGACGATCGTCGGGGGCAGGTCGTCTCCGAAGCGCATCTCGGTGGCGCCCTCGGCCAACAGCGACTCGTACACGTCGGGGTACCGGTCGAGCAGCAGGTTGCGCAGCCGGGCGAGGAAGGCATGGCTGTGTCGCACTTGCGGTGCGCCACGGCGGTCCCACTCGAACGCCTCGTCGGCGGTCGCCGGCATCGGCGTGTCGTCACGCTCGATCACCGTCACGTCGTGGCCGTGACGCGCCAGCGCCAAGGCAGAACTCAACCCGGAAACTCCCCCACCGACCACGACGACCTGCATGAATACAGGCTAGGTGACCTGCGGCGATGCGTCGACGGCCACGGACGTGACCTGTGTCGGCCCGTCAGGCGGCGAGGAGGGGGGAGGGTGCGGGTTCGGTGGGGCAGGCCTCGCCGGGGCGGGCGAGGGTGCTGGGCACGAAGCGCTCGCGGGCGGCGGCCGAGGCGAGCGTGGCGTCGTCCCACCACGAGCGGATCGAGCGGGCATCGGTGAGGGGGTGCCACATCACCGCGAAGTCGGTGAGGCCGGCCGCGACGAGGCGGTCGACGGCCCACACCGCGAACACCGCTGCGGTGTCGTGGTAACCGACGGCGGTGAGGGCCGGACGGGTGGCGCGCAGGTCGGCCAGCGCAGCGGCTGCGCCGCGGGTGCGGACCTGCTCGGTGAGCTGGGCGATGAACTGGGCGTGCGTCATACCCACAGTGTCGCCCCGACCGCGCTGCGTTCGCAGCGGACTTCCCGGCAGAATAGGACCCATGCCTGCGGAATCCGAAGTACTCGACCAGATCGACCGAGACATCCTCACCATCCTCGCCGCCGACGCTCGGATCGGCTGGACCGAGCTGGGTGCCCGGGTGCACCTGTCGGCCAACGCGGCGGCCGATCGGGTGCGGCGACTCGTGCGCACCGGCGTCATCCGCCGGTTCACCATCGAACTCGACCAGGCCCGCCTGGGCCGCACGCTCGAAGCCGTCATCGACGTGCGCGTGGCCGACGGCGAACGCTTCCGCGAGGGGGCCCTGGCGTGCCCCGAGGTGACCTGGATGGCGCACGTCACCGGGCGCACCGATTTCCAGGTGCACGTCGCCTGCGATGGAACCCGGGGGCTGAACGCGCTGCTCACCCGCTTCCGCGACGAGTTCACCGCCACCGAAACGCTCACCACCGTGGTGCTCGAGGTTGCTCGTTAGCAGTCGCAGTCGTAGAGTGCTAGCAGTCTCGCACCGAGAGTGCGAATCACCGTCCAGTCAGTCCCCTCACCCTCAACGCGGAGGAACCAATGTCGAAGACCATTGCATTCGACGAGCAGGCTCGTCGCTCGCTCGAAGCTGGCATGAACAAGCTCGCCGACGCCGTGCGCGTCACGCTCGGGCCCAAGGGCCGCAACGTCGTGCTCGACAAGAAGTGGGGCGCCCCCACCATCACCAACGACGGCGTCTCCATCGCCAAAGAGATCGACCTCGAGGATCCGTTCGAGCGCATCGGCGCCGAACTGGTGAAGGAAGTCGCCAAGAAGACCGACGACGTGGCCGGCGACGGCACCACCACCGCCACCGTGCTGGCGTGGAGCATGGTTCGTGAAGGCCTGCGCAACGTGGCCGCCGGCGCCAACCCGATGAGCCTGAAGAAGGGCATCGAGGCCGCCGTGGCCGCCGCCGTCGACAGCATCAAGGCGCTCGCCAAGGAAGTCGACTCGAAGGACCAGATCGCCCAGGTGGCCAGCATCTCGGCCGCCGACACCGAGATCGGCCAGATGATCAGCGAGGCCATCGACAAGGTGGGCAAGGACGGCGTCATCACCGTCGAGGAGAGCCAGACCTTCGGTATGGAGATGGACCTCGTCGAGGGCATGCGCTTCGACAAGGGCTACATCTCGCCCTACTTCGTCACCGACCCCGAGCGCATGGAAGCCAGCCTCGACAACGCCTACATCCTGTTCGTGTCGTCGAAGATCTCGTCGGTGCGCGACATGCTGCCGGTGCTCGAGAAGGTCATGCAGAGCGGCCGCCCGCTCGTCATCATCGCCGAAGACATCGAGGGCGAGGCCCTGGCCACCCTGGTGGTCAACAAGATCCGCGGCACCTTCAAGAGCGCCGCCGTGAAGGCCCCCGGCTTCGGCGAGCGCCGCAAGGCGATGCTGCAGGACATGGCCATCCTCACCGGTGGCACGGTCATCAGCGAAGAGGTCGGCCTGAAGCTCGACACCGCCACGCTCGACCTGCTGGGCACCGCCAAGCGCGTGCTCATCACCAAGGACGAGACCACCATCATCGAGGGTGCGGGCGACGAGAACGACATCAAGGGCCGCATCAACCAGATCAAGGCCGAGATCGACAACACCGACTCCGACTACGACCGCGAGAAGCTGCAGGAGCGTCTCGCCAAGCTCAGCGGCGGCGTTGCCGTGCTGAAGGTCGGCGCCGCCACCGAGGTGGAGCTGAAGGAGAAGAAGCACCGCATCGAAGATGCCGTCAGCACCACCAAGGCCGCCATCGAAGAGGGCGTCGTGCCCGGCGGTGGCGTGGCCCTGCTGCGTGCCCAGGCTGCCGCCATGGCTGCTGCCGAGGCCCTGTCGGGCGACGAGGCCACTGGCGCCCGCATGGTCGCCAAGAGCCTCGAGTCGCCGCTGAAGCAGATCGCCGAGAACGCCGGCATGGAAGGCGGCGTCGTCGTGCAGAAGGTGAAGAGCATGTCGGGCGCCGAGGGCCTGAACGCCGCCACCGGCGAGTACGAGGACCTCGTGAAGATCGGTGTCATCGACGCTGCCAAGGTCACCCGCTCGGCGCTGCAGAACGCAGCCTCGATCGCGGCGCTGTTCCTCACCACCGAGGCCGTGGTGGCCGACAAGCCCGAAGATGCCTCCGGCCACAGCCACGGTGGAGGCATGGAGGACTTCTGATCCTCCGGCCGTTCGCACACCGAACGCAACCGACAGCGAGCCCGCAGCCACACGGCTGCGGGCTCGCTGCTTTTTCGCCCATCCACCATCAGGCGGGGCCCGTACCTGATCTGCAACGATGGAACCGGCATGAGACGAACAGTGGCGATGGTGGTGGCAGGGGCCGCACTGGTGGCCGGGTGCGGCGACCCCGATTTCCGGTATGCGAGCGACTCGCAAGAGGGTGTGTCGTTCCGGGTTCCCTACACGTG
The DNA here is from genome assembly GCA_040380855.1 of Acidimicrobiaceae bacterium. Taxonomy (GTDB): domain Bacteria; phylum Actinomycetota; class Acidimicrobiia; order Acidimicrobiales; family Ilumatobacteraceae; genus VFMC01. The sequence continues at coordinate 93,975 of JBEIIG010000002.1, forward strand.
GTCGATCTTCGACCGCACCGAGGAAGAGTTCAGCGGACGCCTCGACGGTGGCTCCACGGCCCGTGCACTGCGGATCTGGGTGATCGACTCGAACGACGCGGCCGACCCGAGCAACCCCGAGGTGTTCGACGGTGACGTACCGGTGGGCAACGCGCAGATCATCGCCACTGCAAGTGGCCTCTCGGAGAACCTCTCGATCTCATCGGTCCGTTCGGTCGGCCTCGAGTTCGACCCCGTCTCGCCCGCAACCGGCCTCGAGGACACCTGGGAAGTGGTGCTCGACCAGCCGATGCGAAGCGAAGGTGGCGTGAGCGGGTCGATCGCCGTGTGGAACTACCGCACCACCACGAGCGACGAGTGGCTGTCGCGGGCCCGTGAAGTGTTCGTCGACCCTGCCTCGAACCGCGTCTACCTGCTCGACATCTACTGCACCGCTGCCTGCTTCGAGCAGCACCGCGACGACATTTTCGACGTACTCGACTCCTGGAGGATCGACAAGTGAACGCGCCGCTTTCACCCAACGACGTGATCACGATCCACGAGGCGGTGCCCGACAGCCGCGAGTCGGCGACGCGTCGCAAGCTGATGTTCTTCGACCGGGTGAAGGTGTTCATCCTGCTGGGCGTCATCTTCGGTTATGGCGTCGCCCTGCGACACAGCGATGTGAAGGGCATGTCGTGGGGTGACGCCTTCAAGGTCACCCGCGACGCGATGTGGTGGGTGTTCGTCCTCGCCGGCCTCGAACTGCTGCGCCAGATCCACAACCTGATCAGCGAGAAGTCAGCCCGCTACCACGGCTTTTGGATGCGGCGGGTGTGGGGCGGCTGGGACCGCTTCTGGAGCAAGCGCAACCCCTGGATGCGCTACCGCCTGGGCCGCATGGTGCGGGTCACCTGCTGGCTGGTGGTGCTCACGTTCGTCTTCTCCAAGATCTGGGGCCTGTCGTTCATGGGCGCCATCGCCGAGGCGCCCTACCGGCTGCTCTACGAACCGTTCGGCAGCAATGGCCTGCCGTTCTTCTTCCAACTGTTCTTCGGCCTCCTATTCGGCATGATCCAGTTCATCGGCATCTTCTACCTGCTGTCGCGTGGCGGCATCGAGACGTTCATGCCGCACGACATCAAGACCCGTTTCTCCGACGTGTACGGCCAGGACAAGGTGCTGGCCCGGGTACAGGAGAACGTGATGTTCCTCGACAACCCCGAGGTGATCGAGTCGAAGGGTGGTCACGTGCCCGGCGGCATCCTGCTGTGGGGGCCGCCCGGCACCGGCAAGACGCTGATGGCCGAGGCCGTCGCCGGCGAGACCGGCAAGCCGTTCGTGTTCATCGAGCCCGGCGCGTTCGTCAACATGTTCTTCGGTATCGGCGTGTTGAAGGTGTTCCTCCTGTTCCGCCGCCTCCGCAAGCTGGCGCTGCGCTACGGCGGTGTCATCGCCTTCTTCGACGAAGCCGACACGCTGGGCAACCGCGGCATGACCTCGGGCGAGTTCATCAGCCAGCAGGCCGAGCGGATGGGCTTCCACTCGTGCAACGGGGTGCACCATCTGTCGCCCAACGCCCAGGCCGTGCTGGCCGAGGAGATGCTCGCCGGACGCAACCACGATGCCACCGCCGGCACCTCGCGGCGGGGTGGCATCTCGCGCATCATCATGCCGGGTGGGCGCGGCATGGGTGGCTTCGACGGTTCGCTGCAGCGCATCCTCACCGAGATGTCGGGGTTGAAGAAGCCCCGCGGGTTCCTCACCCGCCGCCTGCGTCAGTTCCTGAACATCCAGCCCAAGCAGCCGCCGAAGTACCGCATGCTCATCATGTTCGCCACGAACATGCCCGAGTCGCTCGATGCTGCGCTGCTACGCCCGGGCCGCATCGACCGCAAGTACCACGTCGGCTATCCCAACCTCGAGGGGCGCATGCGCACCTTCGACGGCTACCTCAACAAGGTGCGTCACCAGGTCACCCCCGAGCAGGTGAAGCAGCTCGCCATCCGTACGCCCAGCGGTAGCGGCGCCCTCATCAAGGACATGGTGAACGAGGCACTCATCGTGGCCACCCGAGCCGGGCGCGACTTCGTCACGTTCGCCGACGTGCTCGAGGCCCGCACGTTCAAGGTGCACGGCCTGAGCGACGGCACCGCCAGCACCGAGCTCGAGCGGTACGAAACAGCCATCCACGAGGCCGGCCACGCGGTCACCACTTATCTGCTGCGCAGCCGCGACATGATCGACATCGCCACGATCGAGCAGCGCGGCTCGGTGGGCGGCTTCGTCAGTTGGATCCCGCGTGAGGACCGCAAGTTCGACTGGCGCGTCGATGCCGACACCGACCTGGTCTGCTCGATCGTCTCGCTGCCCACCGAGCGAGAGTTCTTCGGCGGCGACAACTCGATGGGTGTGGGCGGCGACCTGCGGGCCGCCACCGGCCTGGCCACGCACATGCTGCGACGCGCGGCCATGGGCGACACGCTGTCGTCGCCGATGGAGTGGCAGGGCTACGGCGACCTCACCGCCACCGACCTCGACCAGCGGGTGGAGGCGAAGTTGCAGGAGCGCTACGCGGTGGCCCAGCAGTTGGTGCGCGACAACCGCTGGTTCGTGCTGGCCATCGCCCACGCGCTGGTCACCCGCAACACCATCCTGGGCGACGATGTCGATGCCATCTACCGCGGCACGCAGGGCGTGATGGTCGATGGTTCGTGGTACCACGACCCCGCCAACCGCGACGCGCTCGAGGCCTACCACGCCCGGGCGCTCGAGGCGCACATGGCACAGGCCGTCGGGTTCACCGGCGACATCCCTCGCCCGTCGTTGCCGCCTCCGGCAGCGATCGAGGCGACCGCCACGGGCGACCCGGGTGGCATCACCGACTTCCCTCCGCCGACGCCCACACCGCCCGAACCGACGGAGTGACGACCAGCTGGCGGGTCAGCCGCCGGCGACGGCCGGGATGATGCTGACGGTCTCGCCCGCGGGCACCGGGGTGTCGAGGCCCTGGAGGTAGCGCACGTCGTCGTCGGCGACGAACACGTTGACGAACTTGCGCAGTGCGCCCGACTCGTCGAACAGGCGGTCGCCGAAACCGGGGTGCGCTGCGTCGAGTGCCTTCAGCACCTCGCCGAGGGTGGCACCTTCCACCTGCACGGTGGACGAGCCGCCGGCGAGGGGGCGCATGGTGGTGGGGATGCGAACGGTGACGGCCATGTGCGAAAGGCTACCGACCGGGTCGGGTTTCCGCCCCACCCTGATCGTCCGTGAGCCTGCGCCACGCCTGGCGTGGTCGCCGCGCACGAACGTGTCGGCTTCGTGAGCCTGGGCCACGCCCGGCGTGGTCGCCGCGCACGAACGGCGGGTGGGGCAGGGCGGAGGGGGTGGGCCGGAGGGGGTGGGCCGGAGGGGGCGGGCCGGAGGGGGCGGGCCGGAGGGGGCGGGCCGGAGGGGGCGGGCCGGGGGTGGATGGGCTCGGGCCGTATGCTCTCGGCGTGCGCGTGCTGGCAGCCGTCGACAAGTTCAGGGGCACCGCATCGGCGGCCGAGGTGGCGCGCGCCATCGGGCACGCCTGCTGGGACCTCGGCCACGACTGCGAGGAAGTGGCGGTCGCCGACGGCGGCGAGGGCACGCTGGAAGCGCTCGGCGGCGCCAACCGCACGTCGACGGTGACCGGCCCGCTGGGCGACCCCGTGGAGGCCGAGTGGCGTTTCCATCGCGGCACGGCGATCATCGAGATGGCCCGCGCCTCGGGCCTCACCCTGGTGGGCGGCCGCGACAAGAACGACGCCATCGCCGCATCGACGGTGGGCACCGGAGAGTTGATCGACCAGGCGCTCGACCTGGGAGCGAAGAAGATCATCGTCTGTCTCGGTGGTTCGGCAACCACCGATGGAGGCCTCGGGGCGGTGCGCGCCATCCACGCACCCGGTCGCCTTCGCGGCGTCGATCTGCTGGTGGCCTGCGATGTGAAGACGCTGTTCGTCGACGCAGCCCCGGTGTTCGGCCCACAGAAGGGCGCTTCACCGGCGCAGGTGCGGCTGCTGGAAGGCCGCCTCGAACGCACGGCGCAGATCTACCGCGAGCAGTTCGGGGTCGACGTGTTGGGCATCGAGGGTGCGGGCGCCGCAGGCGGGCTGGCGGGCGGTCTGGCCGCACTGGGCGGGCGGTTGGTGCCCGGCTTCGACCTCGTGGCCGACGAACTCGACCTGCACGACCGAATCGCCGCCGCTGATGTGGTGATCACCGGCGAGGGCTACCTCGACGCGCAGAGCTTCGAGGGCAAGGTGGTGGGGCGGATGCAGCAACTCGCTGCCGACCTGGGCAAGCCGATCGGCGCGGTGGTGGGCGACGCCGATACCTCGGTTGCAGGGCGCATTCCGCATGCCGCACTGGTGGCGTTGTTCGGCCTCGACCGCGCCATGCACGAAACGCTGTGGTGCATCGAACACGCGGCAGGGCCGCTGATCCAGGAACTGGCCGCCCAGTTGGGCTGAACCGCGGCGCCGGCCGATCAGGCCGGGGCGGTGGTGGTGGCTGCCAGGTCGAGGGTGGTGGCGGTGGCCGGCTGCGGCGTCGTTGCCGCCACAGCACCCATCTGGTCGAGGGTCTTGTCGGCCTTGTCGGAGCCCAGCAACACCAACACGTCGACACCCTCGGGCAGCACGCCGCCCTCGATCGGTACCGGTGTGGGTGCCTCCGACACGGTGACCGTGCCCATCAGCGTCGACGCCGTCGTGGCGACAGCCAGGGCATTGGGGTTGGCAGCGTTGTAGTAGATCGTCGACACCTCGGCGCGCTCGGTGGCGTTGGTGGCTTCGGCGACGGTGAAACCCTTGCCCTCGAATGCCAGGCTGAGCCGGCCTGCGGCGCCGTTCACGTTCGAGGCGTTGGCCACCACAACGGTGGCGCCTTCGAACACCTGCGGCGGCGTGGTTGGCACGGTCTCGGGCGGCAGGGTGGTGAGGATGACCGGAGCCTGCGTGGTGACCGGAGCGGCTGTGGTCTCGGGAACGCTGGCCGCCGAGTCGTCGCTGCGGATGGTGCGCAGGATGAGGAACCCGCCGACCACGGCGATGACAGCGATGACGATGGCGGCCGCTGAACCGACCGGCGCTCCACCCGACCCGCCTGCTTCACGTCCACGCGGTGGCTGCTCAGTGCTCATCGGTCAGGCCTCCTGCTCGCCGGTGCGGCCGCTGCCCGGGCCATCGAGTCGTGCCCGACGACGACGCTCGCGCTGACGACGGAGTCGACGCACGACGAGCGGGTCGAAAGACAGCGCACCCGGATGGTCGAGCAGCTGGTTGAGCTCCTGATAGTACTCCTCGGGCGAGCAGGCGAAACGCGCCCGGATGACCACGTCGCGGGCATCGTCGTACATCCACCACTCGGCCTCGAACTCGATCATCGCCTGCTGGCGTTCGTTCAGGTCGGGGGCATCCATGTCGGCCGTCACGCTACCAGCCTTGCCGGTCGGCACCCGGTCGTACAAGCACCCCCACCGCAGCCCGGTGGCAGCAGGCCCGCTATCGTGCCGCGGATGTCGTCGCCCGCATCACCGTCGGTGCCGCAGCGCCCGTTCCTCATCGGCGTCGCGGGCGGTACCTGCTCGGGGAAGACCACCGTCAGCGAACGCTTGGCCGAGCTGGCCGGCGAGGAACACCTGGCCCTCATCAAGCTCGACTCGTACTACATCGCCCGCGATCACCAGTCGATCGACGAACGGGCCCTGGCGAACTACGACCACCCCGACGCGTTCGACTGGCAACTGTTGAACGACCACCTCGCCGCGCTCAGCGCCGGCGCCTCGGTGCCCGTACCCATCTACGACTACGCCAACCACACCCGCAGCGGCGAGGTGCGCCTCGTGCACCCGGCACGCATCGTGGTGGTGGAGGGCATCCTCGTGCTGTACGAGCCGCAGTTGCGCGAGCGGTTCGACCTGAAGGTGTACGTCGACACCGACGCCGATCTGCGGCTGATCCGCCGGCTCGAGCGCGACGTGGCCGAGCGCGGCCGCACCGTCGACAGCATCGTCGCCCAGTACCTGGCCACCGTCCGGCCGAGCCACGAGCAGTTCATCGAGCCCAGCAAGCGGCATGCCGACGTGATCTTCCCGCAGGGCGGCCTGAACGAACCGGCGCTCGAGGTGCTGCTGGCCCGCGTACGCGAACTCGTTCGCGTGGCCTGAGGGTTGTGGCCTGAGGGTTATTGAGCCGGGTGTGGGAATCGAACCCACGACCTCATGATTACAAGTCAAGTGCTCTGCCAACTGAGCTAACCCGGCGCGGAGACCGAAACCCGGCACGACTGGGTGCCGGGTTGCCGTCTCGGCAGCGAAGGCTAACGGCAGGCCGGTTGCTCCGCCTTCATGCAGCGGCCACCGGACCGTTTCCGACCCGGGTGCTACCTTCCCCTCGATGTCGAACACGGCCAACTCCATGCCGACCATCGGGCTGATCGGGCTCGGCAATCTGGGCAACCCGATGGCCGTCAGCGCGCTCGCTGCCGGCTACCCGATGGTGGTGCACAGCCTGTCGCGCCACGAGGCCGAGAACCTGTTGGCGCTCGGCGCGGTGTGGGCCGACAACGTAGCCGAGGTGGGTGCGCAGAGCGATGTGCTGATCACGGTGCTGCCCGGGCCGCGCGAGGTACGCGAGATCATGATCGGTGCAGACGGCGCGCTCGAGCACATGCGGCCGGGCAGCACGTTCATCGACATGAGCACGTCGTCGGTCGATGTGGCCGACGAGATCAAGGCACTGGCCGAGCCCCGCGGGGTGGCGGTGATGGAGGCACCCGTGTCGTTCCTCGCCAAGGCACCGATCGGTGATTCGCGGACCTCGGCGTCGCTGCAGATGTTCATCGGCGGCACACGCGAATCGTTCGACCAGCATCTGCCGCTGTTCCGGGCCCTGGGCGGCCTGCCCGACCAGATCTACTACGCCGGCCCGAACGGTGCCGGCTATGCGGTGAAGGTGCTGCTGAACCTGCTGTGGTTCGTGTACGCCACCGGCACGTCGGAGGTACTGGCGATGGCCTCGCGGCTCGGCCTCGACCTGCGCATGCTGCAGACGGCGCTGTGCGCATCGCCCACGCAGTCGAACTTCCTGCAGTTCGACGTGAACAGCGTGTTCGAGCGGGGCGACTACGACGAGGGCTTCACCCTCGGCCTGGTGTGCAAGGACATCCAGTTGGGCCTGGGCCTGGGCGAGGCGACGGGCATCGACATCCCAGTGGCACGCCTGGTCGAGCAGATCCACCAACGGGCGCTCGACACCTACGGGCCGAAGTCGGGCGAGATGTCGGTGGTGAAGTTGTACGAAGACGCGGCAGGTACGCAGTTCCGCTGTCCTCCGTCGCAATGACGGACGCGGCCCGGGGCTTCTGCCGGTTCTGCATCGCGCTGTGCGGTATCCGGGTGACCACCGACGGCGACCGGGTCGTGTCGGTGCAGGGCGACCCCGACCACCCGGCGTCGCGCGGGTACACGTGCGCCAAAGGTCGGGCGCTCGGCCGGTGGCACCACCACCCCGACCGCATCCTCACCCCTCGCCTACGGCACGGCTCCACGTGGCAGGACACCTCGTGGGCCGACGCGTTCACCGATGCGACGACTCGGATCCGCGACAGCATCCATCGGTACGGCGCCGACTCGGTGGGCGTGTACATCGGCACCGCGGCATCGCTCGACGGCGCGGGCAAGTGGGCGGCCGAGCGATTCGTGCGCGCCCTCGGGTCGCGGTCGAAGTACTCGGCCATCAGCATCGACACACCGTGCAAACCGCTGGTGTCATTGCTGATGTCGGGCTTCCCAGGCCTGGTGCCGGTGATCGACGACCAGCGCTGCACGCTCTCGGTGTTCCTGGGCTCGAACCCCGTGGTGAGCCACGGCCACCTGAACGGGTTCCCCGACCCCGTGGTGCGCCTGCGTGAGCTCGCCCGGGCGCCGCGCGAGTTGTGGGTGATCGACACCCGCATCACCGAGTCGAGCCGTCTGGCCACGCGGGCGCTGATGCCGCGACCTGGCACCGACTTCGCCGTCCTGGCGTTCGTCATCCGCGAACTGCTCGCCAACGGCGGATGCGATCGCGCCTACCTGGCCGAGCACGTCGATGCCGACGAACTCGCCACGCTCGGCACGCTGCTGGACGCGTGGACCGTCGAGCGGGCCAGTGCGGTGACGGGCTGCTCGGCCGACGACCTCGCCGACCTGCTGGCCGCCGTACGTCGCCACGGCCGGGTCTCGGTGCAGACCGGTACGGGCACCACGATGTCGGCGGTCGCCAACGTGACCGAGTGGTTGGTGTGGGTGCTGCACGTCGTCACCGGGTCGTACGACCGGCCTGGCGGCATGTGGTTCCATCCGGGTTTCCTCCGCCAGGTGCAGGCCGACATCGAGCCGAACCCGGTACTGCCGGCACCGCAGCCGGGGCCACGCAGCCGACCCGAACTCGCCGGTTGGGGCGACGAGTACCCGTGCGCCGCACTGGCCGACGAGGTGGAGGCGGGCAACCTGCGGGTGCTGGTCGTGTTCGGTGGCAACCCGGTGAGTGCGTTCCCGAACACCGAACGCACCCGGCGAGCACTGGCGGAACTCGATGCGCTGATCGTGCTCGACGTGATCGACACCGACACCACCGCGCTGGGCACGCACGTGCTGCCCACGAAGGGCCAACTCGAGCGCGACGACCTCCCCTACTTCTACGACCAGTTCAACCTCGACATGTCGACGCAGTTCAGCCCGGCGTTCGTGCCACCGCTCGGCGAGGCGCAGAGCATGTGGTGGATCGCCGCGCGGCTGGCCGAGGAACTCGGCGTGTCGATCCTGCCGTCGCCACTCACGACGGCCTCCACCGACGTCGAGGTGCTCGGCGTGCTCGCCGAGCGGGCCGCCGCACCGTTCGACGAGATCCGGCGTGATCGCTACATCGCGCACTCGCCCGTGTTCGGCTGGGTGCACGACCGCGTCCTACCGAACGGCCGCTGGCACCTCGTGCCCCCACCGTTGGTCGACCAGTTCGCCACCTGGCAGCGACGGGTGCCACCCCCGGGCCTGGTGGCGACGAGCCGCCGCCAGCTCCGTCGACTGAACTCGCAGCACCCGCCGATGCAGGGCCACGCGTCCGACGGGCCCGTCGCCGTGGTGCATCCCGACATCGCCGCCCGTGGCGGATTCGCCGACGGCGACGAGGTGACGGTGTCGAGCCCGTTCGGGTCGGTGCGGATGACGGTGGCCTGCAGCGCCGACGTGCACCCCGACAGCGTGTCGATGCCCCACGGGTGGCTCGACGCGAACGTGTCGCAACTGACCTCGGAGCACCTGGTCGACGATCTCACCGGCATGGTGGTGCAGACCGCGATCCCCGTCACCCTGCGACGAACACCCGACTGACGCGGAGGCTTCCCTCCGAGTCGATGTCGCGGGGCGCGTGTCGGGTTACGGACGCGACCGCGCCCGAAGTCGACACGGGCCCGCGCTGGTGGGGTCAGGCCGGGTGGCGGCGGGCGCGGACGACTTCGTAGGTGGCGAGCGCAGCGGCGGCCGACACGTTGAGGCTGCTGAGACGACCGAGCATGGGGATGCTGACGATCATGTCGCAGCGCTCGCGGACCAACCGGCTGAGCCCGGCCCCCTCGGCACCCATCACGATGCAGATGCCCTCGACCGCCAGGTCGCCGATGTCGAACAGCTCGCGCTCGGCCTCGTCGGCCAGGCCCACCACCCAGATACCTGCGTCGCGCATCTGCTGCAGCGCCGTGGGCAGACCGCCCACCACCGCCATCGGGACGTGCTCGATGGCACCGGCGGCCGACTTGGCCACCGTGGGCGTGACGTGCACGGCACGGTGACGAGGAAGCACCACACCGTCGACACCGGCGCCGTCGCAGCAGCGCAACAACGCGCCGAGGTTGCCCGGGTCGGTGACACCGTCGACCGCCACCAGGAACGGCAGATGCCCGGCACGGCGGCGCAGCAACGCCCCGAAGTCGGCCTCGGGGATGGGGTCGGCGTAGGCGATGATGCCCTGCGGGGCTTCGCACCGCGCCGCCGCCTCGAGGCGTTTGCGGGCGACGTGCTGCACCGGGATGCGCTCGTGACGAGCGATGTCGATGATGTCGCCGAGGGTCTCGTTGATCACCTCGGCCTCGGCCAACTCGGCCGATACCCAGATCTCGCGTACCCGACGTGCCCCGGCGATGAGCAACTCGCGCACCGCCTGACGACCTTCGATCTGCTCACCGCCGAGCGACTTGTCGGGCTTGCGCACCGGCGCACCCGTGGGCGACACCTTGCCGGTTCGACCTGCACCGTGCGACGAGAACTGACGCGCACCGCCGCTGGAACGCTGCCTCGACCCACTGGCCGATCGGGGCGACGCGCTCGGCCGCTCACCGCCACCATCGCGCGGTGTGGCCGACCGAGCCCCAGCGGCCTTCTTCCGCGCCCCGGTACCACCGGTCTTGCGTCCGGGTTTCATCAGTTCGCCTCCACTCGTTCGATGATCGCCACCGACCAACAAGCGATGCCTTCCCGACGCCCGAGCGCACCGAGCCCTTCGGCCCGGCGGCCCTTCACGGTGACCGGTGCACCCGCGGCCTGCGACAAGCGACGCTGCATCTCGTCGCGGTGCGGGGCCAACTTGGGTTCCTCGCACACCACTGAGCAATCGACGTTGCCGATGCTCCAGCCCTCGGCACGAACCAATCGGGCCGTCTCGGCCAGCAGCAGCAGCGAATCGACACCAGCCCACCTCGGGTCGGTGTCGGGGAAGTGCTGGCCGATGTCGCCCAGGCCCGCTGCACCCAGCAGCGCGTCGGCGGCAGCATGGGCGATCACGTCGGCGTCGCTGTGACCCACCAGGCCGCGAGCACCCTCGAAGTGCACCCCACCCAGGACCAAGCGGCGCGCCGGGTCGTCGCTGAAGCGGTGGATGTCGAACCCCTGCCCCACCCTTGCTGCCATGTCACCACTCTCCCGGGTCGCCGTCGATCGGCGACAGTCTGGCCCGGGCCCACTCGAGATCGTCGGCGTGGGTGATCTTGCGGTTCTCCGGGTCGCCGGGGACCACCAGCACGACTCCCCCCATCGACTCGACCACGGCCGCGTCGTCGGTTCCCTCACCACCGGCGCCATGCGCTGCCCGCAGCACATCGACGCGGAACGCCTGCGGGGTCTGCACGGCCATCAGCGAGGACCGGTCGGGGGTGTGCACGACGACCCCGGCATGGTCGACCACCTTGATCGTGTCGGCGACCGGTACGCCCGGGATGGCGCCGTCGGCACCGGCTGCGACGGCGGCGACGACGGCGGCGAACAGGGCCTCGGTGGCCAGCGGGCGAGCGGCGTCGTGCACACACACCACGGTGGCCTCGGCAGGCACCAGGGCGAGGCCGGCCCGCACCGATTCGCTGCGGGTGGCACCGCCGGCCACCACCTGGTGCAGTGCGTGCAACCCTGCCTCACGGGCAACATCGGCGGCCGGCACCACCACGACCACACCGGTGCTCGCCGCCGCGGCCGTGGCCACCGAGCGGTCGATCATCCGGACGCCAGCGATCGGTTCGTACTGCTTCGCCTTGCCGAAACGGGTCCCGCTGCCGCCCGCGACCACGATGGTCCACACAATCTCGGTCTCGGCGAGGGGCACGACGCTGGAGGGTAGTACGGTCACTTGCTGATGGCCCACGAAGCGCTCCTCGGATCGACCGATTTCTTCAGAGACGCCGACCCCGACGTCTTGGCCGAGATCGCTGCGAACGGTGCGGTGAGGGCGCTCATCCGTGGCGACGTGCTGTTCCGCGAGGGCGATGCGGCCGACTGCCTCTACATCGTCACCCGGGGTCGTCTGGCGATCGTGATGGTGAACGAGTTCGATCGACGAGAAACCGTTGTGTCGCTGATGGAACCGGGCGATCTGTTCGGTGAGATGGCGATGCTCGACGACGGGCCGCGGTCGGCGATGGCCCGCTCGCTCGAGCCGTCCGAGGTGCTCTGCATCCCCTACACCGCAGTGCTCGCCGCCTTCCGCGAACGGCCCTCCATGCTGTGGGGAGTGACCCGCCTGCTCGCCCAGCGACTGCGTGTGATGGACGAGACGTTGGCCGACAGCGTCTTCCTCGACGTCACCGGGCGCACGGCCAAGCGACTGCTCGAACTGTCCGACGGCGCCGACGAGTTCACACTGCCCGTCACGCAAGAGGAACTGGCCGGCATGGTGGGCGCGTCCCGCGAACGGGTGAACAAGGCGATCGCCAGCTTCATCCGCCTCGGCTGGCTCGAACAGCGCGAGCGCAACTACCGCATCCTCAAGCGCCAGAGCCTCGAGATCCGCTCGCGCTGAGCCGACGGCTCAGTCGACGAGCCACGCCCGGGCACGGGCGAACGCATCGGCTGCGTCGTCGGCACGGTGGGTGGGCCGCGACGCGTCGTGGGCGAAGCCGTGCTCGGCATCGGCGTAGCGCACCACGCTCACCCCGGTTGCCGCCAAGGCCTCCACATCGGCGGGCGGCGTGTAGTGGTCGCGGTCGCCGATGATGGCCAGCACCCGCTCGGCGTGGCCCGCTGCCAGGTAGTCGAGCGGCTCACCCTGGGTGGCGCTGCGCCAGGCCTCGGGCACGCGGATCATCCCGTAGAAACTGACGATGCGATGAAAGCGATCGCTCCGGCTGGCCTTGTGGCAGTACATCCCACCCAGGCAGAAGCCGAGCAGGGCGACCGGCGCACCGTCGGGCAGCGCTGCCGACACCGCGTCGGCTCCTTCCAGCAGATCGCGCAGATGCGACTGGTCGTCGATCTCGGGCACGGCCGCGAAGCGGGGTTCGATCTCGGGGCCGAGCGTGCGGCCCGGGAAGGGTTCGACCGCGCACACCACCATCTCCCACTCGGAGGCGAGCCGGGCGACGAGATCGTCGTACAGCGGTCGCAGGCTGAAGATGTCGGGAGCGACGACCAGGCCTCGGCGAGCCGAACCGGTGGCAGGGTGAGCGATCTCGGCAGGCGTCCCGCTGGGAAGAGTGATGCGCATGGGCCGCGACGCTACTGCGCGCCCACCCGCACGGCCGAGGTGTTCCAGCGACGCCCCTCGTAGGGCACGCCTGCGTTCAGCAGCTCGGCGAGCGACACCACCCGGTAGCCCATGGCGGCCGCCACGTCGAGCATGCAGGGCACTGCCTGCGCCGTCGGCTCGTGGGTGCCACCGTCGTGCAACAGGGCGATCATCCCCGGCTTCAGGCGCTCGGCGACGGTGGCACACAACGTGGCGGCCGAGCGGCGCGGGGTGATGTGGTCGCCCAGCACCACATCGGTCGACAGATGGCACATCCCCGCTCGCGCCAACGCTGCGTCGATGGGTGGCCCGTCGCCGAGGCCGGGTGCTCGGAAGTAGGGCGTGCGCACACCGAGCACCTCGGCGATCACGTCGTTCATCGGCGCCACCTCGCCCGAGATGTTCGCCCAGCCGTAGCGGTGCGTCACCGAATGGCTGCCCACGGCGAACCCGCGCTCGACCACCGACCGGCCCACCGTCGGATAGGCGCGCAGGTTGATGCCGATCATGAAGAACGTGGCGGTGAGGCCCCGTTCGGCGAACGCGTCCATGATGGGCACCGTGTAGCGCGGGTCGGGGCCGTCGTCGAAGGTGAACGTGACGAGCTTCTCGCCACCCGTGTTCACCCCGCGCACGTAGTGGCCCGGCACACAGCCCTGCACTGCGCCGGTCTGCCACGCCGGGTCGCTCCACACCGGTGGCGGCGGCAGTTCGGGCGGCGGGGTCTGCTGCACGGCGGCGCCCCGGGTGGCGCCGGAAGCGGCTGCGGCCGCTGCGCCCAGTGGTTGGTCGGGGGCCGGATCGGCACCTGCAACGCTGGGGCCTAACGCTGCCGCGCCCACCATGGCGGCTGCTGCGAGCACCGCCAGGATGCGGCGAGCCCGCCTCATCCGCCTAGGCGTCGCGTCGGCTGACGAAGACGCACCCGACGAGCAGCAGGGCCACGACGACACCACCGAAGTACAGCCCGCCCCCGACTCGCCCGAGCCCCTCGGTGAGCCCGCCGATGGCGTCGGGCGAGTCGAGGGTCCACAGTTGGGTGCCGGCGCCGTACGGCATCCACTTCGACACGTTGTCGATGCCGACCGCACCGAGGATGCCGCTGACGATGTTCTCGACGAGCAGCGGCCACAAGATGAGCGCCGCCACCGCCGCCGGGGTGCTGCGCACGATCGACCCCAGCGCCAGGCCGAACACCGTGAGGATCGTGCCGAACACCACCAGGCCGACCGACGCCTCGACCAACCCGTCGACGGCACCCAGATCGATGTCGACATCGCGGGCAGAGGCGATCGCCGTGCACAGGCTGAGGCCGGCGACGACGACCACGGCCGTCGTGACGATGCCCACCACGATGACCACGAGCATCTTGGCGAGGATCACCCGCAGTCGGTTGGGTGTGGCGGCGAAGGTGGGACGGATCGTGTTGAAGCCGTACTCGCCGGTGATGGTCGTGGCGCCGACCACCCCCAGCAGCATCGTCGTGACGACGGTGGTGAAGCTGAGCAGACCGAAGACGTCGGCCCCGTCGAACGAGCCGACCTCGGCGAACGCCACGAACAGCGCCGACACGGCCAGCGGGAAGGCGAGCGCGATGGCCACCAGCACCCAGTTCATCCGGATGGTGCGGAGCTTGATCCACTCACTGCGCAAGGTGCTGATCACCGCGCACCTCCCTGGTACTCCTGCACCGATGCGGTCGCTCGCAAGAACGCGTCCTCCAGTGAGCCGGTGACTGTGGTGAGTTCGTGCAGGGCGACGTTGTAACGCGCCGCTGCATCGCCCACCTCGGGGGCCGTCGCCCCGTACACGCTGATGGTGGTGTCGTCGAGGTACTCGACCCGTGCGCCGCTGACCCTCAGCGCCTCGACCAGGGTGGCCACTCGCGGGCTGGCCACCCGCACCCAGCGGTCGCCGTGACGTGCCACGAAGTCGGCCACCGTCGACTGCTCGATCAACTGCCCTTTGCCGATCACGACGAGCGCCGTCGCCATCAGCGCCATCTCCGACAGCAGATGGCTGCTCACCAGCACCGACTTCCCCAGCCCGGCTTGATGGACGAGCACGTCGCGGATCCAGCGGATGCCCTCGGGGTCGAGGCCGTTGGCGGGTTCGTCGAGGATGATCGTGTGCGGGTCGCCGAGCAGCACCCCGGCGAGGCCGAGCCGCTGCTTCATGCCGAGCGAGTAGGTGCGCAGGCTCTTGCCACCCACGGCCTCGAGGCCGACCAGTTCGAGCACCTCGTCGGCCCGCTTGGTGGGGATACCGTTCGACGCGGCCAGCCACCTCAGGTGGTTGCGGCCGCTGCGACCGGGGTGCACGTAGCCGGCGTCGAGCAACACGCCCACCTCGTGCAGCGGCCGGGCGAGCGCCGAGTAGGCCTTGCCCTGGAACGTGGCCCGACCAGCATTGGGGCGGTCGAGCCCGATCATGCACCGCATCGTCGTACTCTTCCCCGACCCGTTCGGGCCGAGGAACCCGGTGACCACACCGGGATTCACCTCGAAACTGAGATTCCCGACCGCCACCTTCGCGCCGTAGCGCTTGGTGAGGCCTTCGACCATCACCGTCATGCCCGCCCCCTTCGTCCGACCCGGTCAGCCGTTGGCGCCCCTGGCTTGCGAGGCAAGATAGTCGTTGGCGACGAGGTCGTATGAGCCACCGCTCTGTTCGACCTTCACCAGCAGGGCACGGATGACATCGGTGGTGAGCGTGGCGTCGATCTGGCTGATCGTGGCGAGCACCTCGGGGGTGGCGGCAGACGACGACATGAGCGGCACCGTGAGGTCGTCGGGCACCGCCTTGCGGTCGTCGGTGATGACGAGCAAGCCGTCGAGCACCACCGCCGGGTCGGTGGCGTGCAGCGCGCCACAGTCGGCCTTGCCCGAGGTGATCGCGCCGGCCACACCGTCGGCCGGCACGTCGACGAACTGGGTGAACTCGGTGCCGTACACCGCGCCGTAGCCGGCGAGACCCCACGGCTCGGCCGTGTCGAATCCGGCCGGCCCGGCGATGCGCACCTCGGTGGCGTGCTCGGCGAGGTCGCCGAGGGTCTTCAGCCCGAACTCCTCGACCGCTGCGGTGCTGCACGCGATGGTGCCTGTCGTGGCCACCGCCGAGGGATCGCCGATGACCAGGTTGTCGGGGAGCAGATCGTTGAGCGCGGTGACCGACTCGGTGGCGCCCGCTACCGCTGGCACCTCCTTGCCCTGGTCGGCAGCAAGGAACGACAGCAGGCTGCTCGTGAACTCGGGGGTGAACTGGGCGCTGTCGTCGACCAGGCGCTGGTAGGCGGCGGCGCGGTCGGCCACCGGATCCTTGCGCCCGATCCGGAACCCGGCGTTCTCGAGTCCCTGGGCGTAGATCTCGGCGAGCAGTCGACTCTCGGGCTGTTCGGTGGCGATGACGTTGATGGTGGCGTCGACCACGGCGACGCTGGCATCGGTCGACGAGTCGTCGCCGCCGCACGCACCGAACACCACTGCGCTGGCCAGCACCAATGCGAACGTCGAACGGATCCGGGTCACCTGTGTCCTCCTCATCATGAACCCGGGCATCGTAGAGGCGACACGTGCCGTTCGGCTCGCGCGAGCCGGCCTGCTCAGAGCAGAGCGCACAGCCGGGCGGCCTGCTCGGCGGCCTTGGCACGCACCTCGTCGGCATCGACACGGGTGGGCAGGCCATCGCGCAACAACACCTCGCCATCGCCGCCGACCACCTCGAGCGCACGCACCCCAGGGGTGAAGGCCACGTGCCAGGCACTGTCGGCGTGGTCGTAGTTCCAGGTCACCCGGTCGGCCCGGGCCTCGGGGAACCAGCGGTAGCCCTCGTCGAGCCAACCCCACACCGTGTCGGGCGAGGCGGTGATGTCGTGCGCTCGCAGCGCGACGTAGGCGAGGCGGAACTCTTCGAGCATGTCGGCGCCGATGCCGTCGGTGCCCAGCACCACCGGATTCGTCCAGCGGGTCGGTGCCGCGTAGCCCACCGAGTTGTTCATGTTGCTCCGCGGGTTGTGGGCGATCGTGCCCGGAAGCGGGCGGTCGAGATGCACACAGTGCACGATCAGCCAGTCGTCGGCCGCCAGATGTTCGAGGCGGGAACCGGCGGCGACGTCGTCGACCCCCTCGGCCACGTGCACGTGCACGCCGACCCCATGGCGCTGCGCCAGATCGGCTGCAGCGGCCAGGGTGTCGTCGCTGCACGTGAATGCAGCGTGGACCCCCACCATCCCGCGACCACCTGCGGCGAGGAAGCGTTCGTTCTCGGCCAGGCCACGACGCGCCCCGTCGGCACCGTGCCGGTCGGTCACGCCGTAGGCCACATTCACCCTGACTCCCACCTCGGCGCACGCATCGGCGATCACGCTCAGGCTGCCTTCGATGGCGTTGGGGCTCTCGTGATGGTCGATGATCGCCGTCGTGCCGCACTGCAGGGCCTCCATGGCGCCCAACATGGCGCTCCAGCGCAGCATCTCGAGGTCGAGCGCGGTGTCGAGACGCCACCAGATCTGTTGCAGCACCGACAAGAAGTCGGTGGGCTGCTGGGGCGGCGCCGGCAAACCTCGGGCGAGGGCCGAGTAGAGGTGGTGGTGCCCGCACACCAGGCCTGACGTCGTCGCGCTCATCATCGCCCATCGTGCCAGCGCCAGCCTCCTCCCGCCACCCCACCCCGCTACCCCCGCCCGCGGTGAGCCCGCGATGAGCGAGTTGCGCAGCATGTGCGCACGTTGCTCATCGCGGGCCGGGGTGAACGGACGGCGGTGAGCGAGTTGCGCAGCATGTGCGCACGTTGCTCATCGCGCCAGGGGGGTGGCAGGGTTCGCTGGGGGGAGCGGGGATCTGCTGCACTCGGGGCATGGACTTCGAACTGCCTGCCGATCTCGTCGCCTACCTCGCCGAACTCGACGAGTTCATCGAACGCGAGATCAAGCCGCTCGAACAGGTCGACGACAACATCCGCTTCTTCGACCACCGCCGCGAAGACGCCCGTACCGACTGGGAACGCGGTGGCCTGCCGAACGAGGAGTGGGAGCAGCTGCTGCACAAGGCCAAGCGATTGGCCGACGCCGCCGGCCACTACCGCTACCCGCTGCCCAAGGAGTACGGCGGCCAGGACGGCACCAACCTCGGCATGGCCATCATCCGCGAGCACTTCGCCCGCAAGGGCCTCGGCCTGCACAACGACCTGCAGAACGAGCACTCCATCGTCGGCAACAACGTGGGCCTGCTGCTGATGCTGAACTACGGCACCGACGAGCAGAAGGCCGAGTGGATCGACGACCTCGCCGAGGGCCGCCGCGGGTTCGCGTTCGGCATCACCGAACCGAACCACGGCTCCGACGCCACCCACATGGAGACCACCGCTGTGCGCGACGGCGACGAGTGGATCATCAACGGTGAGAAGACGTGGAACACCGGCATCCACAAGGCGTCACACGACATGATCATGGCGCGCACCAGTGGCAAGGCCGGCGACGGCAACGGCATCACTGCCTTCTTGGTGCCGGCGAACAGCCCCGGCTTCGAAGTGGTCGAGTACCTGTGGACCTTCAACATGCCCACCGACCACGCCCACATCCGCCTCACCAACGTGCGCGTACCCCACGCCGCCATCTTCGGCGGAGAGGGCCGCGGTCTGCAGGTGGTGCAGCACTTCTTCAACGAGAACCGCATCCGTCAGGCCGCCAGCAGCCTCGGCGCCGCGCAGTACTGCATCGACGAGTCGGTGACGTACGCGAAGGAGCGCAAGCCCTTCGGCAAGCCGCTGAGCAGCAACCAGGCCATCCAGTTCCCGTTGGTCGAGCTGCAGACGCAGTGCGAGATGCTCCGCGCCCTCATCCACAAGACCGCCTGGGCGATGGACAAGTACGGGGCCTTCAGCCAGAGCGACAAGGTGAGCATGTGCAACTACTGGGCCAACCGGCTGTGCTGTGAAGCCGCCGACCGGGCCATGCAGGTGCACGGTGGCCTCGGCTACAGCCGACACAAGGCCTTCGAGCACATCTACCGTCACCACCGCCGCTACCGCATCACCGAAGGCGCGGAGGAGATCCAGATGCGCCGTGTGGCCGGCTACATGTTCGGCTTCATGAGCCAGCAGGCCCCGAAGGGCGTGCAGGAGTAACCGCGACCCGGTGCGTCAGCGGGCTGGCGGACGCCGCCGCAGCGCAACCACGCCGAGCAGACACAGACCGGCGATCACCGTCACCACCGCTACCTGGACCAGGTCGACCGAGTTCGCGCCCGTGGCCGGGATCTCGCCGGGCCGGGTGGTGGTGGGCCCGCCGCTCTGCACGCTGGTGGTCGTCTGCCTGATGGTGGTCGGCGGGATCGACGTCGTGGTGGGGCCACCGATCTGCACCGTGGTGGTGGTGCTCGTCGTGCTGGTGGGGATGGTCGTGGTCGTGACGACGGTGGTGGTCGTGCTCGACGACGGCGTGGTGGGTGGGTACGCCTCGGCCATCATCGGCGACACCAAGGTGATCGCGAACATCACGCCGAGGCCGGCGAGGCACGTCGACACGATGCTGCGCCACACCGCATGTCGCCGATCGTCCCTGCTCATGACCGCACAGAGTAACGACCGGCGCCCGCATGTGAAATGCCCGGACCGACGCCTCGACCGACCCGACATGCCCTCTGGTGAGCGAATACGACCACACGCGTTCAGACCCGCACCCTCGGTGAGCAGCACTCGAGCGGCGGCGACCCCACCACCAGTCGGATTCCGCAGGTGACATGCGCCTCGTCGGGATCGTTCCGAACGCCACGGTTGTCGCGATGCATCGGCGATGACTTGACGCGATCTTGAGAGCAAAAGAGGCCGCAAAACACCAGACTCTCAGGGTGCGGTCGCACGGCCGTACACGGCACGACCGATACCTCGATCGGACGGTGTATCCGGTGCGAACGACAGACGACGCGCCTACCCCCACGACGGTCGTCGGCGCGCCCTGGCCAGCACCAGCAACCGGGCGCCGCGCAGCGCCGAACCGGCGACCGACGAAACCCGAGCAGGCGGTGCGCGAGCAGCCGGAACTCGTCGTCGCGGTGCTGAGCGGACTCCTGGCCGCACTGGCCGGTCTGCGCCCGACGGGCCATGCAGTCATCGACACCGTCGTGGTCGCTGCGGGCGCGGCCGGCGCCACCTGGATTGCCGCATCGGCCCCCTGGTGGACACTGCTCGGCACGACGGCACTCGCTGCTGCCTTGGCCCCCACGTGGCCGCTCATCGCCGTCGCCGTCGCCGCGCTGGCGATCACCGGGGTGATCGGTGCCCGGCGCCGCAGCCAGCCCGGCCTGCGCAGCCTGTCGTTCATGCTGTCGCTCGTCGTGCTGGCACGCCTCGACGACGGCAGACCGCAGGGACTGTCGACCCTGCTCGCCTGCAGCATCATCGGCACCGTCGTCGTGTTCGCCCTCAAGCGGCGCTCGCCATGGCTGCAGCGCCGCGCGCTGATCGCACTCGGCGCAGTTGTCGCCGCAGCCGTCGTCGCCTCGGTGGGACTGATCCTCGGCGTCATCGCCGCACGCAGCTCGCTGCAGACCGGGAACCGCGAGGCCCAGGTCGGCTTGGCGGCGCTGAACCAGGGCGACATCGACGCAGCCACCGCTGCCTTCCGCGAAGCCATGGTGGCATTCGAGAACGCCGACGACGCGCTGACGGCGCCGTGGGCACAACCGGCCCGCCTCGTGCCGATCGTGGCCCAACACCGCGACGCCGGGGTCGCCCTGGCGAGCGGTGCAGCCGATGTGATGGCCGAAGCGGTCGACGCGCTGTCGCAGATCGATCCCGACAGCATCCGGGTGATCAACGGGCGAATCGATCTCGACGCAGTTCGCGCACTGCGCAAGCCCTTCGAGCAGCTGACGGCATCGATCGCCGATCTGTCGACCGTCGTCGAACAGGCACGCTCGCCATGGCTGGTCGACTCGATCACGACACGACTCGACCGGATCGAGTCGCAGATCGACGACAACCTGACCAAACTCGACAACGCCCGCCTCGCCGTACAGGTCGCACCCGCCATGCTGGGCGGCGACGGCACACGCGTCTACTTCGTCGCATTCACCAATCCGGCCGAGGCGCGCGGACTCGGCGGATACATGGGCAACTACGCCGAGGTGACGATCGACGACGGCGACCTCACGGTCACCCGCTTCGGCCGCACCCTCGACCTGATGACCGGTGGGCCGGCCCCCGACCAGCGTCGCATCACCGGCCCGAAGGAGTTCGTCGACCGCTGGGGCGGCTTCGGGTTCGTCGATCCGGTCGACGGCACCACGGGGATCGAGATGTGGGGCAACGTCACCATGCCGCCCGATCTGCCCATGGTGGCCGACGTGATCAGCCAGCTCTATCCCCAGAGCGGCGGCCGCGACCTCGACGGAGTATTCGTGATGGCCCCCGAGGCCGTTGCCGCATTGATGAACTACACCGGCCCGGTCGAACTCCCTTCACCCGAACCAGGGGGAGCGACGCTGACCATCGGTGCCGGAGAGCTGGCGACGTTCATCATGAAAGACCAGTACGTCACCTTCGGCGATCCGGCTGTGAACAGCAACCTCCGGGCCGATGCCGTCGAGACCATCGCCCGGACCACACTCGGTCGACTGCTGAGCGGTGCCCTTCCCCAGCCGGCACAACTGGGTCGCGATTTCGGACCGCTCGCATCGGCGGGCAAAGTGCTGGCCTGGAGCCCGGTCGCCGACGAAGAACTGTTGTTCCAGCGGGTCCGTCTCGCGGGCGCGTTCCCCGCACTCGACGGGGCCGACGGCATCGCCGTCACGATCGACAACGCGGGTGGCAACAAACTCGACGCCTACCTGCAGGTCGACACCGAACACACCACGGTGTACGACCCGTCCAGCGGCAGCACCAGCGGCACCACCGTGGTCACCCTCACCAACACGCTCGATCCGGCACAGGCCGAAGGAACACCCGACGCCCCGCCGCTGCCCGACTACGTGGTGGGCAATCCATACGACCTCGACCCGGGCACGAACATCGCCCGGGTGGTCGTGTACACCGCGCTCGAACCCGCTACCACGACGATCGACGGCCGAGCGGTGCAGCCCGAGTACGAACGGGGCTTCGGTGGGTGGTACGCCACGGTGGTGTTCCTCGAGGTACCTGCAGGCACGAGCCGCACCATCGAACTCCAACTGTCGGGCGTCCTCGACGACCCGCTGGCCGACACCGTCGTACGACGTCAGCCGATGACCCTTCCGCAGGAGTACGCGATCACGAACCGCTGAGATCGTCGCGGCGTCCGCTCAGCGAGCGCTCGAGTTCACCGAGCCGGGTTCGGCACGCCCCAGCCTGCGCCTGGAACGAGCGGTCGGTGGCAGCGGCCGTGTTCCAGTGCCGCATCGCCGTGCCGAGCGCCCCCAGGGCGCTGGGCACCTGACCCTCGCCTGCGAAGCATTCGCCCAACTCCTGCAAGCAGTACGCCAGGCCCGCCACCTCCGCCGGGTTCGTGGCCTCGGTCATCAGCCTGCGGCGGATGCCGATCGCCGCCTCGAACCCACGGATCGCCTGCTCGTACCGGCCTGCACGTCGGTGGGCCGACGACAGCACCTGCAAGGCTTCGGCCCGGTCGCTGTGGAGTTCACGATCGGCCGGGTGCATCCGCAACAACGCGGTCAGTTGCTGCAGCGCGTCGCCGGCAGCGCTGACAGCGAGATCGTGGTCACCGACGTCGACATACCCACGGCCGAGTTCGATCGAGGCGCGGGCGAAACGGCGGGCCAATGCCGGCGGCATCAGCGCCGCGCAGCCGAACAGCACCACCGACATGGCCGCAGCCTGCGCGAGTGACGCCTCGGCGTCGGTGAGCGACCGTTGCCGTGCCGCTGCTTCGGCCCGGTCGAGCACCGGTTCGACGTGGATGAGGCGCGAGTCGACATCGGGCCGCGCAGGTGTGATGGTCTCACGGCGCCGCTTCATGATCGCTCGTCACCTCCTCTCCTCTCCACATCCGCCACCGATGGCCCGACCCACCGCGACGTGTCGATACCGACACGCGATGGACAGACCGGAGTCACCAGCCCGTCAGACCGTCCGGAGGCCTGTGCATGCCACCAGCAGGTACCCGCGACGGTAGTCGCCGTGCCCACTCCGGTGCTTTTCGCGCCGCGTGCCGTACTGTCGTGCAGTGATGCACCCACGAGCATGCGAGGGCCCGATCGACACGATCCTGGTCGGCGCGCACGGTCATGCACGGGTGTGCCTCGAAGCGCTCGAGGACCCGAGCACCACACCGGCTGTGCGGGTGGTCGGCGCGGTGAGCCTCGACGGGGTGGGCGCGGCCGGCCTCGGAGCGAGAATGCTGGGACGCGATGCGGATCTGGTTGCCATCGCCCGCGAACAGGGGGTGAGCACGGTGTTCGTGGCGATCGGCGACAATCGCACCCGCACCGTCGTCACCGAACGGCTGCTGGCCGACGGATTCCGGCTGGCAACTGCGATCAGTCGCTTCGCACTGGTCTCGCGCACGGCTCGTATCGGCGACGGCGCTGCGCTGCTGCCGGGTGCCGCCGTGAACGCAGCGACACGCATCGGCAGGGGCGCGATCGTGAACACGAACGCGAGCGTCGACCACGACTGCGACGTCGGCGCCTTCGTCCACATCGCCCCGGGCACGGCCATCGCCGGCGGGGTGACCATCGGCGATGGCGCGCTGCTCGGAATCGGTTCGCGTGTGCTGCCCGGCCTCACCATCGGCGCCGGTGCCGTCGTGGGTGCAGGCGCCGTGGTGGTGCGCGACGTCCCGCCCGCCACGGTGGTCGTCGGTGTGCCCGCCCGCCCGCTCGGACCCGCCGACCCGACATCGGCAGGACAGCCGTGAGCCGCGGCGCCGATGCGGTGCGCCGCACCGTCGAGATCACCGCTGCAGCGATCGGCCTGATCGTGCTGTCGCCGGTGCTGGCCGCCGTGGCCCTCGCCGTGCGGCTGTCGATGGGGAAGGGAGTGATGTTCCGCCAGCGACGGCTGGGCCGCCACGGTAGGGAGTTCGCGTTGTTCAAGTTCCGCACCATGCGTCACGCAGCGCCCGGTCGCAGCGGGCCGGAGTTCGATGCCGAGCGGATCACACGCACCGGTGCCATCCTGCGTTCGACGAGCCTCGACGAACTGCCATCGCTCGTGAACCTGCTGCTCGGCCACATCAGCCTCGTCGGCCCTCGGCCGCTTCCGGTGCACTACTGGGAACGCTTCCGTGGCGTCGAGTACGAGCGGTTCTCCGTGCGCCCAGGCATCACCGGCCTCGCCCAGGTGAGCGGCCGGAACACCCTCGACTGGCCCGAACGGCTGGCACTCGACGTCGAGTACGTGCGCACCCGTTCGCTGCTCGGCGACCTGCGGATCCTGGCCCGTACGGTGCCCACCGTGTTCGGCCGCAGCGGCGTGGCCCACGAAGGAACGGTCTCGATGCACGAGCTCCCCGCCGATCGCCCTCAGATCGACGGCTGACGTCATCGGCGCAGGGCGCGACTGCGGTACGCAGCCAGACTGATGTCGATCACCCGCTGCTGGTCGAAGTGCTCGACGGCGCGTGCCTGCGCTGCAGCGCCCATCGCACGCCGACGGTCGGGATCGTCGGCCAGGTCGGCGACGGCAGCAGCCAGCGCTGTCGCATCGCGGACCGGCACCAGCACCCCGGTCACCCCGTCGTCGATGACCTGCCGATTTCCGCGGATGTCGGTGGCGACGGTGGCGAGCCCCATCGCGGCGGCCTCCATCGCGCTGCGCGGGAAGCCTTCCCGCCAGCTGGCGGTGAGGAACACGTCGAACGCCGAGTAGCACTCGGGCATGTCGGTACGCGCCCCGGTGAACACGACGCCGTCGGCGACCGCACGCTCGACCGATACCGCATCGATGGCATCGGCCTTGCCCTCGTCGGTGGGGCCGACGATCACGAAACGGACGCGGGGATGCGAGGTGCGCAATCGGTGCGCGGCCTCGAGCAGTTCGACGATCCCCTTCTCGCGGACCAGGCGACCCACCACACCCACCACCACGTCGTCGTCACCCACGCCCCACGACGTCCGCCGCTCGGCCCGGGCGTGGCCACGTCTCACCGGCGGATCGAAGCGCGACAGGTCGATCCCGTTGCCGAGCAGTTGCACCCGACGGGCCGGGATGCGTAGCCGGTGCACCAGGGTGTCGACGTCTTCGGGGTTCTGGACGAGTTCGAGGTGACCGAATGCAGCGGCGACACGCTCGGCCGCGTACACGGGAAGGCGACGCTGCCACCGATCGCTCGGCTGTGCGTACAGACCGTGCTGGGTGTTGACCACGAGCGGCACCCGGGCCAACCGGCCAGCAATCCGGCCCAGCACGCCTGGCTTGGGGTTGTGGGTGTGGAGGATGTCGGGCTTCACGGTTCGCAGCAACGACACCAGTTGGGCGAACGCCTTCACGTCCTGCAGCGGATCGCTCGAGCGGGTGAACGACGGCACGGCCACGTGTCGGATCCCCATGGCCTCGAGGTTCGCCACATGCGGCCCGGCGGCCGACATGCCGATCACCTCGAACCCTGCCGCAGCAAAGGCGCGCAGTTGCGGGCCGAGCAGCCAGTCGAGGCTGATGTCGGTCGTGCACAGGTGCACCAGCCTCGGCACACCGGGCCAGCGTGGTGGCAGGGCTCCGGTCATCGCCGCAACCCGCGGTACTTGGCACGGGCCACCAGGGCACGCAACTCGCCTTCGAGGCGCATCCCGCCACGTGCCTTGGCCTGGAAGTGCTCGAGCCGGTCGCTGCACTGCACCGGGGTTCGCCAGAGGCGGTGCAGGTCGGTGCGACCGCGGCGGTTCACCCGGCTCGCCGCAAGCGATGCCGAACGGAACCGTTGGCGCACCGCGGCTTCGGCATGAACCGAACCCGGCATCGCTTTCGGGTAGGCGAAGTGCTGTGCCTTCAGCGAGAGGTGCTCGCCGATCAACTCGACCGACCGGTCGAGGTCGGCGGCGACCTCGGCCGGGTCGAGGCGATCGAGCAACCAGTGCGAGTGCGTGTGCGACCCGATGGTGATCAGCCCTGTCGACACGGCGTCGCGCAACGCAGCCCACGAGGTGGGCCGAGCACCCCAGGGGAACTCGGTCTGCTCGTCGATGTACTGCGTGGCCACGTACAGCGTGGCGGGAAGATCGTGGCGCACGAGCGCTGGCACAGCGACATCGACGAAGTCGTCGGTACCGTCGTCGAAGGTGATCACCACGGTCGGCCGGAGCGGCTCATCGTGGTGGCGCACGTCGGTGAGTTCGTCGACAGCCGTGTCGAGGTCGACGACCCGGGTGTGTTCGGCGAGGTGGGCGAGCTGCGCCTCGAACACCTCCGCCGGAAGGTCGACATCGCTCGCGCTGCCGCCACCGACACGGTGATAGATGAGGACGGTCACCCCGGCGGGCGGTGGCACCAGCCCGTCGGTGAGCAGGCTGGCCCGCTTCACCATCGACTTCATGTCGAGTCGCATCGTCGTCACCTCACCTGTCCGGTAATCGCCCGGTGCCGTGCCGCCACCCAGTCGGCCAGCCGGCCGGTGAGTGCATCGATCGTCTGCGCGCAGCGGCGCCAGTCGGCCGGGCTGCCGCCGCCGGGCTCGGCGATCTCGCCCACCTCGGGCGCGTCGAGATAGACCGCCTTCGCAGTCCTGGCGTCGCCGAGCCTGGCCCAGACATCGACCTCGGTGGGGGCGATCGTGTCGAGCAGTCCGACGAGTTCGGGAAGGGTGAACGTGCGCTCGAACAGCCCGGGCCACCTCCCCGCGATCGACACGACGTGGGCCCGCTCGGCGGTGACGACGATGTCGCAGTCGGCCAGACGTTCGGCATCGACGGCACGGCTCGCATGCCCCTGCACCGACCAGCCACGGTGACCGAGCTGGGCGAGCGCAGCCGCCGTCGGCGGGTGTCCTCCGCCGTGCAGCCCGGCGGTCGCGACGGTCACCTCGGGCATGATTCCGTGGCGGGCGAGGTGATCGCGCACGAACGCACCCATCATCACCGAGCGGCTCTGGTTGTAGGTGCACACGCACAGCAACGAACCGAACAACGGGCGCAGGCCCGGTACATCGGGCCTCATCGACGCGACCTCCGATCTCATCACGCGCCCCGCCCGGCATGGCACACTGACGTGATGGCGGTCCCCCGGTTGAGCGTGGTCATGGTCGTGCACATGTTGCTCGGTGCGGCACTCGGAGCACTGGTGGTGGCCTTGGCCTGGGATGCGTCCGATCTCGGCTCGGCATCACTGTGGTGGGCCGCGCCAGGCACCGTCGTCACCGGAGCGCTCACCGTGATGTCGATGCCAGTCGTCGCGAAGGCGACCCCCACGCTCGTTCCCTGGTTGGTGATGTGTGCCTGCGCCGCGACGTACGCGTGTGTGCCCGAGACCGACCAGATCCCCGAGGTGGCGCTGGTGGCGGCCGCGGCGTTCGCTCTGCACCTGATCACCAGTGCGACCGGCCACCCCGTGCACTGGTTCCTCCATGTCGGTGTGGCCGTGGCGGTGATGTGGGCCGGCATGTACGGCGCAACGGGGCGCCAGAGCGCGCTGATCGGTGCGCTGTATTCGTGGTGGCCACTCGTGTTGCTGCTCGCCGTGGCGCACCGGCTACCACCCACCCTGGGGCTGTGGCGCCGGCTCGACCCTGTGGCGCGGCGCACCACCCGGCGCGCTGCCGTCACCTGGTGGGAGGTCGCCGCCGTGGGGGCGATCGCCACGGCAGCCGTTGCCCGCACCGGTGCGCTCCAGCCGACGGTCATGCCTGCCGTGGTGGCGGTTGCCATCGCCACCGTTGCCAGCGTGGTGCTGACGCTGCCGTTGCTGCACTGGCGGCGATCCGACGACGCCGACGACGCATCGGCGCGGTGAGCCCGCGCCGAACCGTCAGGCGTGGTGTTCAGCAGACAGGCCATCATCGATGACGGTGCGCATCCACGCCACAGTTGCACGCAACCCGTCGACGAACGGCACGGGTCGGGCATCGGGGAACACTGCCTGCAGATGGGCGACATCAGCCTGACTGTGCGGCACATCGCCTGCCCGCGACGCAGTGTTGACGACCTCGAGCGACCGTCCGAGTTCGAGTTCGAGGAGTCGGATCACCTCACGTAGCGACACCCGGCTGCCGAACGCGAGGTTCACCGGGTCGGGACTGGTGACGCGCCGCAGCACCGCATCGGTGATGACCGACGTGACGGTGTCGACGAAGGTGAAGTCGCGGCTCTGCGACCCGTCGCCATGCACGGTCAACGGCTCACCCCGCAGGGCTGCATCGACAAAGCGCGGGATCACCGCGGCGTAGTCGTGGCCGGCCGCCTGCAGCGGGCCGAAGACATTGAAGAACCGGAACGCCAGCGTCGGCATCCGGTACGCGTGCCCGTACGCGATCGCATAGCCCTCGGTGACCAGTTTCGTGGCCGCATACGGCGACAGCGGCCGGGTGGCCAGGTCTTCGTGCTTGGGCAGGGTGGGGTTGGCGCCGTACACGCTGCTGCTGCTCGCCACCACCGTGTGCAGGCCACCGTGCCGTCGGGCCGCCTCGAGCACCATCAACGTGCCCGTGGCATTGGCATGGTGGGTGGCGAGGGGGTTGGCGATACTGCGTGGCACGCTGCCCAGCGCTGCGAGGTGCACCACCGCATCGGCACCCGCCATCGCCTGGTCGAGCGCGTCGTCGTCGAGGATCGAGCCTTCGACGACGTCGAGCGCTCCGTCGACGCCTTCGAGATTGGACCGCGAGCCGGTCGACAGATCGTCGATCACCGACACCCCCGATACGCCCGGTGTGCTCAACAGACGGCGAACGAGGTTCGCCCCGATGAAGCCGGCCCCGCCGGTGACCAGGATGCGCTGTGTCGTTGTCATCTTCCTGCCCCGATCGGTACGTTCGTTCTCGAAGTCGGCTCCTGAGTGATGCTGCCACGCCGCTCGGGTGGCAATGGCAGACAGGGCAGCAGCAGCATGAGGGGCAACAACAGCGACTTCTGACGGGTGAGGATCCCGAGATTGGCGAAACTCGTGTAGACGAGACCGCCCATGAACAGCGCCACCATCGCGTAGGCCAGATACGGGGTCCGCGCCACCGACCGGCGGAGGTTGCGAAGGCGACGCCACGAGTACGCGCACATCCCGAGCAGCACGGTCATCTCCGCCGCCGAGATGAGTTGGAACAGCCCGCTCGCCTCGATGGGCAACGGACGGGTGAGCGTGCGGACCACCGCATAGGGCCACATCAGCGGGTTGGTGATCGACGGTGGCTGGAAGCTCGACCCGCCGATCTCGGAGCGACGCGTCGTCTCTTCGAGGATGGCCGTGATGCTGCCCATCCCGCCCTCCTCGCCGTCGCCCCTGGTCGGCTTCAGGAACGAGAGCGCGAAACTGGCGACGAACACGACGGCGACCAGAGCGACCGAGATCGCCACGAAGAGCACCAGACGGTTGCGTTTGGGCCCATCCTCGGCCCCGGCACCGTCGGGCCGCCGAAAGGCCACCATCAGCCCGGGCAGGACCCCGACGATGAACACCCCGGCGATGTGCGGGCGGATGAACCCGACGAGGCCGAAGCCGAGCACCATCAGCAGCAGTCCGCGGAGGAACCCACCGCGCTCGAACGACCGGGCCACCCCGAGTGAGCCGAGCCCCAGGCCGAACATCATCAGCGACTCCTTGCCGAGCGATGCCGGCCAGTAGACGACGCTGGGCATGAGCACGCACAACCAGGCATACCGGCGTTGTGCCAGGCCGGGCACCGACATGCAGGCCGCCTTGATGAAGCAGATGACACCCACGTACCCGAACCAGGCGAAGACCACATAGCCGGCGAGTTGGCTCGAACCGATGAACACGTACACCAGACCGGACACGCCCTTCACGAACGCCGTGCCCGTACCCGACGGGATGAGCGCCCAGACATCGATCTGGCCCGACCAGAAGTATCCGGCCGTGTAGGTGCCTGCCGAGTGGTACCCGACCGAGTCGGACACTCCGTCGTAGGCCGAAAAGGCGATCCAGTACCGCGCCAGGGCACCCACGACCTTCACCCCGAACCCGACCACGATCGGCAACACCACCGGTTGCAGCGCACCGCTGAACATGCGGCGCGCCAGCAGGATGGTGACGAGCGTGAGCAGCGGGGCGTAGATCAACGCCCCCCAGAGATCCCAGCTGAGGTTGGCCATCGCCCAGCTGATGGTGACCAGGTACAGCGCCGCACCACCCACCAGCAACGGACCGGTCGGCGCGATCGAGCGAACTGCGTCGGGCAGCGCCCAGAGCGAGAAGCGCCGCGTCATCCCGTGGGCTCGACCGGCGCAGGCGGCGACCCGAGCAGGTCGTCGAGCCCGGACAGTTCGATGGGCAACGGAGGCGGCGCGGGCACCCGCTGGGCGTACTGCTCGCGACGACCCCACCGCCAGCCGCTGGCCGGTGCCACCTGCTCGCTCTGACGAGCGGCCACCTCGAGCGGTCGTGGAGCGCCGTTGGTCTGCTGGTACGCGTCGGCGTACCCCCGGTTCGCAGCTCGGCCACCGACCACCACCAACAGCAGCGGTGCCGTGGTGAGGTCGCGCAAGATGGCCAAGGTGCTCTCGGCCGCTGCAATGCTGGTCTCGCCCAGACGCACCACGACCACGATCACATCGGCGAGCGGCACCAGTTCGAGCACCTCGGCGGTGGCCGACACCGGCGAACTGTCGATGACGATCGCGTCGACCTCGCGAGCGAGTTGCGGGATCATCGCCGCGGTGCGGCGAGCCAACTCGCCGGCGGGTCCGATGGGACCGAGGTCGAACACCGACAGGTTGGGGATCGGCGTCGACCGCAGCACCCGCTTCGGTGGGACCCAGCCGAGGTCGTCGAGCTCCCATGGCAGCGGGGCCAGCTCGGCGCCGCACAGCCGTTCGGCCAACTTCGGTCGACGGAAGTCGGTGTTCACCGCCACGGTGTTCATGCCGATCTCGGCGAACGAGGCGGCGAGGTTGGTGGTGAGCGAGGTCTTGCCCTCGCCGGCCCCTGGCGACACGACCAGGGTGACCCGGGCCCGGTCGACGATGGGGAGCGAGCCGTGCACGAAACCGACCACGTTGCGCACGGTGCGGTACGCGTCGGCCAGCGCATCGTGCTGCAGGCTGTCGAGCACCCGGCTGAGGCGAGCGTCGTCGCGGACGAAGGGTACCTCGACGCGTACCCGCAGCCCGGTGGTCTCCTCGGCCTGCTCACGGCTGCGCAGGCGGCGGTCGATACGGCCCAGCACGACCGCCGACCCGAGCCCCAACGTGGCACCCACGAGCGCACCGAGCAGCCCGCGCATCGATCGTGAATTGGGTGCCGACAGTCCACCGGCGACGACAGGAACGGCTTGGGCAGGCTGCAGCGGTGTGAGCAGCTCGCTCGACGTGGCAGCGCTCAGCTTGGTCTGTTGTTCGAACGCCAGCTGGTACTGGCCCTGGACCGCTTCGAGTTCGGCGATTCCGGCACGATTGGTCTCGTCGGTGCCGATGACCGCCTGTTTCTCGTCGAGCTCGGCCTTCAGATCGCTCACCTTCTCGGCCCATTGCTGCAGCAGCGACTGGGTCCACTGCACCTGTCGCTCGGCCAGATAGGCGGCCGTCTCGTTGGCGAAGCCGTCGGCAATGGCGACCGCCAGCTCGGCTGTCGGCTGCGAGGTACGGAACACCAGTGCCCCGGTCAAGGGGTCGAAATAGACCTGCACCGTGCTCGCCAGTTCGGCGGGTGTGCCGGTCCAGCCGATCTTGGCGGCCACACGACTCGGTACCTCGCCGGTGGTGGCGAACAAGGTGTACTGCGCTGCGGCGATGCCTTCAGTGGCGGCATCGGGTGACGTCGGCTCGGCAGCCTGGGTGGCGAGCATCGTGTTGGTGGCCTCCCAGGCAGCCGCCGCCGAGTTGGCCTCGATCTTCGCCGGGCTGGGGAGTGCGCCGAGCGCGGCACCGAGGGCGGTCATGCCCAGCACGACCTTCCAGCGACTGCGCGCCGCTTCGAGCGCAGACTGCTTCTTCACCGGCGCGCCGACCTCGTCACGGAGAAAACCCTACCCATCCAGGGGATCGGCGTCCCGGCGCCGCCCCGGAATGGGCCGTTGGCACTACCTCGGTTCACGGTAGCGTCACTGCCGTGGCCGTGCGGGTGCTGTGGGTGATCAAGGGGCTCGGCCCCGGCGGTGCCGAGCATCTGCTGGCCGAGACGGCGGGGACCATCGACCGGGCACGCGCCGAGGTGACCTGCGCCTATGTGCTGCCCTGGAAGGACCACCTGGTGGGAGGCCTCGAACGCGCCGGAGTACGCACGGTGTGCGTCGGGCGTGCCGCCCAGGGTGAACGCGACCCCGGCTGGCCGCTGCGGCTCGCCCGCCTGGTGCGCGGTGGCGACTGGGATGTGGTGCACGTGCACTCGCCCCTCCCGGCATCGGTCGCCCGCATCGCGGCCTGGTCGGTACGCGGGTCGCGGCCGCAGGTGATCACCACCGAACACAACGCATGGGGAACGTTCCAGTGGAGCACCCGGCTGCTCAACCGGCTGACGATCCGCCGCGACCACACGGTGTTCGCCGTGAGCGATGAGGTGCTCACATCGATCAAGGGCTCGACGAGGAAGCGGGCCGTCACCCTGCGCCACGGCATCGACATCGGCAAGGCGGCGACCTTCGCGTTGGCCCGCGACGAGGTGCGCGCCGAACTCGGGATCAGACCCGACGAGATCGTCATCGGCATCGTCGCCAACTTCCGACCGCAGAAGGACTACCCCACCCTGGTCCGCGCCGCTCGGCTGTTGCTCGACAGCGGCACGAAGGCCCGCTGGGTGGTGGTGGGCCAGGGGCCACTCGAGGCCGAGATCCGATCGCTCGCGGCCGACACCGGCCTCGCCGACGCGATGGTGTTCACCGGCTTCCGGCCCGACGCGCAGCGGGTGATGTCGGGGTTCGACATCTTCACGTTGTCGTCGGTGTTCGAAGGACTGCCTGTGGCGTTGATGGAAGCATGTGCGCTCGGCTTGCCGGTCGCTGCCACTGCAGTGGGCGGTATCGCCGAGACCCTGTGCGACGGGGTCGACTCACTGCTCGTCGCGCCCAGCGATCCGGCCGCGCTGGCCGACGCGTGGCGGCGCCTCGTCGACGATCCGGTGCTGCGGCACCAGTTCGCCGCCGCAGCCCGCAACAAGGCACCCGACTTCGACGCCGACCGGGTGACCGAGACGCTGATGGCCGCCTACGACGCTGCTGTGTCGGCAGGTGGCGCTGCTGCCAGTGCCGCGCCCTCGGCCGACACCGCTGCTGACCGTTCCGATGCCGAACCCTCGGCTGCGCCGACCTCGGCACGCACCCGGCCCCCTGCCCTCGACATCCGCCCCGCCACCGCCGACGACCGCGACGCGATCCTGGCGCTGATGCAGCGAACGCTCGGCTGGGACAGCGACCCCCGATTCGCCACCCTGTTCAGCTGGAAGCACGAGCGCAACGTCTTCGGCCCTTCGCCAGCTTGGGTGGCGGTCGACGACGGTCGAGTCGTCGCTGTGCGCGTGTTCATGCGCTGGCAGTTCCAGCGCGACGGCGAGGTGCTGCGCGCCGTGCGCGCCGTCGACACCGCCACCGATCCCGAGTACCAGGGTCGTGGGCTCTTCACCGCGCTCACGCTCCACGGACTCGACGAGCTGCGCTCCGAAGGGGTCGACCTGGTGTTCAACACCCCGAACGACCAGAGTCGGCCCGGCTACCTGAAGATGGGGTGGCGTGAGGTGGGGCATCTGCCCGCGGTCGTCCATCCGCGAGGGGTCGGATCGCTCGCAACGATCGCCCGGGCCCGTGTTCCCGCCGACCTGTGGTCGCAGCCGGTCGACGTGGGGATCCCCTTCGACCAGTGGACCGAACGCCATCGCGGTGATGCATGGGCGTGGCGGCGCGGCGATGCGGTGACCGCGCGACTGATGGCCACACACACCGACGTCGGTGCCGACGGTGGCGAGGCCTTCTACCGCTGGCGCTTCGGCACCGATCTGCTGCACTACCGGGTCGTCGAACACGACGACGGGGCCGTGGTGTTGCGTGCTCGCCGGCGCGGGCCTGCACTCGAACTCGTCCACGTGGCGTCGTTGGGCCTCGACACTGCACAGGCCGATCGGGCGATGGCCCGAGCGGTGCGGGCTGCCGGCGCCGACCATGCCATCCGCCTCGGCACCGCCCGACTGCTGCACGGTCAATTGCCGCTCCCCGGTGGTGGCCCGGTGCTCACCTGGCGAGCCGTCACCCGGCCGGGTATGCCCCCGCTCGCCAACTGGGCCCTCACCATGGGCGATATCGAACTGTTCTGAAAGCGGGACGAGATGCGCGTACTGCAGGTGATCACCGACCGCGATCGGCGCGGCGCCCAGGTGTTCGCCGTCGACCTCGAAGCGGCGTTGCGGGTGCTCGGCCACGAGGTGACGACGGTGGCCCTCGCGCCCGGCACGCGCAGCGCCCGACTCGACGTCGCCGTCCTGGGCGAGCAGGCACGCGGCCCGGCGACACTGCGCGCCCTGCGCCGCCGGATGGGCGAGGTCGACATCACCATCGCCCACGGCTCGTCGACCCTGCTCGCCTGCGCACTCGCCGGCCTCGGCCCCGGCCGACGGTTCGTCTACCGGCAGATCAGCGACTCGCGGTTCTGGGCACCCACCTGGTGGCGGCGTGGTCGGGTGATGGCCTATCTGCGTCTGCCACGACGGATCGTGGCGCTCTCGAACACCGCCGCGTCCGACCTCGTCGACTACCTGAAGGTGCCCTCCGACCGCATCGACGTGGTGGCCAACGGCGTACCCCGCAACGGATTCGTCCCGATCTCGCCGTCGACACGCCACACGGCACGCGCCGACCTGGGCTTACCGCTCGACGCGTTCATCGTGCTCTACATCGGTGCTCTGGCTCCCGAGAAGGGTGCGCACGTCGCAGTCGAGGCCGTGGCCGCGACCGAGTGCCATCTCGCGGTCGTGGGTGGCGGACCCGACCGCGAGCGGATCGAATCGCTCGCAGCCACCACCGCAGCAGACCGCATCCATCTGCTCGGTGAGCGCTCCGACGTCCTTCCCGCCTATCAGGCCGCCGACGTCGTGGTGCTGCCGAGCCTCGGCGGCGATTCGATGCCGGCAACCCTCATCGAGGCGGGGCTCTGCGGTCTCCCCACCGTCAGTACACCGGTCGGCTCGATCACCGACATCGTGCTGCACGAACGCACCGGCATCGTCACCCCGATCGGCGACGTGGCGGCCACCACGGCGGCCTTCGAACGCCTCCGCACCGATGCAGCGCTCCGGACGAGACTGGGCGAGGAGGCCGAGCGGCACTGCCTGACCACGTTCGAGATCGGAGTCGTCGCCAAGGGCTGGCAGGCGACGCTCGAACGGGCGCTGCGCTAGCTGCGCGACGTCGGGCGTGCAGCCTCGGCTCGCGCCGTCTCGTCGCGCAACCAGCTCTCGAGCATCAGCACCGACCACAGGCGGTAGTCGAAGTTGCGTGCGCCGGCGAGATGGTCGGACCACGTCTGGCGGAGCGCATCGCCGCTCAGCCAGCCATGGTGGACCGCACGCGACGACATCAGCAGATCGCCGGCCCACTCGCGCAGCGGTCCACGCAGCCACGCCGCAAGGGGTGGGTCGAACCCCATCTTCGGGCGGTCGGTGATGGCGGCGGGGACCATGCCGGCCACCACCTCGCGCAGCACGATCTTGCCCACCCCGCCTGCAGTCTTCAGCGCCAGCGGTTGACGCCACGACCACTCGAGCAATCGGTGGTCGAGCAGCGGGGCGCGCACCTCGAGTGCCGCTGCCATGCTCGCCCGGTCGACCTTGGCCAGCATCTGGTCGGGGAGCACCACGGCCGTGTCGGTGAGTACCAGTTCCTCGACCGGATCGAGCCCGGCGATCGACGGGCCGTGCGGCACGGTGCCACGCCGGGCCACCGACTCGAGCGGCACCGCGTCGGCCGGCCAGATCTGCGCCAGGCTGGCCCACAGCCCGGTCTCGTCGGCCCGGAGCACGGCGGCCGCCTTCTGCACCTTGTCGCCGCCGTTCGGGACCCGCAGACGCGGTGGAAGCACTCGACCGATTCCCTCCACGGCACGGTCGACCGTGGCCGGTGACGGCCGCAGCAGCGCCCGGGCCACCATGCCACGCGCCGATGCAGGCAGTGGCCGGACCCGGCGCCACAGCGAGTTGCCGAGCGCATGGCGGTTGTAGCCGGCGAAGATCTCGTCGCCGCCATCGCCTGCCAGGCACACCGTGAGGTGCTGCCGTGCGGCGCGGCACAGCATCAGGCTCGGCAACATCGACGGATCGGCGAACGGCTCGTCCCACACGCTCGCCAGGTGCGGCACCGCCGCCAGCACCTCGGCCACCGGCATGTCGACCGTGGTGTGCACGGTGCCGAGATGACGCGCCACCGACTCGGCGTGAACACTCTCGTCGAAGCCCACCTCGGGCATCCGCACCGTGAAGGTGCGCAGCCCCGATCCACCCAGGGCCTGCTGGGCGAGGGCGGCGACGAGGCTGCTGTCGATACCGCCCGACAGGAACGCGCCCAGGGGCACATCGCTCTCCATGCGGGTGGCGACGGCATCGGCGAGCAGCGTGCGGAGTTCCTCGACGGCTGCCGCCATGTCGACCGGACCGGTCGGACGAGCCGCGAGTGCGTCGGTGACGACCTCGGCGAGGTTCCACCAGGTGCGCTCGACCACTCGCACCTCGCCGTCGTCGAGGCGTGCTTCCAGCAGATGGCCCGGGGCCAACTGCTGGACGCCCTGATAGATGGTGCCGGGATGTGGCACGAAACCCCAGCGCAGGAGCGACGCCACAGCCGCCGGGTCGATCTCGGGCCGGAAGCCACCGAGCGCCCGGAACGCCTTCAACTCGCTGGCGAACCACAGTGCTCCGTCGACCACGGTCCAGTACAGCGGCTTCTCACCCAGGCGGTCGCGGGCCAGCACCAACCGCCGCTCGTCGCGGTCCCACGCGGCGAAGGCGAACATGCCGTTGGTGCGCGCGAGGGCGCGGTCGACACCCCAGGCGTCGAGCGCCTCGATGAGCGTCTCGGTGTCGCCGCGACCGCGGAAGATGCACCCCTCGGCAGCCAGGTCGGCACGCAGCGCGCGGTGGTTGTAGATCTCGCCGTTGAAGGCGATCACCCATCGCCCCGAGCGACTGTGCATCGGCTGCGCGCCGAGGGGGCTCAGGTCGATCACGGCCAGGCGCCGATGGGCGAGCCCGATCCCGGCCGCCGCCTCGCACCAGATCGCATGCGCGTCGGGCCCGCGATGCGCCAGCGCGTGCTGCATCGCGTCGAGTGCTCCTTCGAGCGGCAGCAGGCCAACGTCGTGGCGCGCAGTCAGACAACCCGCGATCCCGCACACAGCGGCGACCTCAGCCCTTACCCGCTGCGGCAGACACACCCGCAGCCTCGGCGGCGGGTCGTGCGACGTGTGGTGGACCACCGGCAACGGTGCGGAACAACGCAGCCATGTTGTCGGCGGAACGATCGAGTGTGAACCGCGCGGCGAAGTCGACGCTGCCGGCGGCGGCGAGGCGGTCGGCCATGGCCCGGTGGCGGAGCATCTGCTCGATGCACGCCGACATGCCGGCCACATCGCCGGGTTCGAAGATCAGCGCATTCTGGCCGTCGACGAGAATGCCGTCCATTCCCTCGAGGCGCGACGAGACGATCGGAGTGCCGAGGCACATCGCCTCCAACGCGATACCGGCCGTGCCCTCGTAGAGCGACGGCAGCACCATCACGTCGGACGCAGACAGGAGGTCGGCGACGTCGGGACGGTGACCGAGCAGCCGGACGTGGCGACCAGCACGGGGCAGCCGGGCGAGCTCGGCCTCGACAGCCGGCGACGCATTCCCCGCCCGTCCGGCGATCAGCACGACGAGATCGGGAAACGACACGGCGAGTTCATCGGCGGCGCGCACCAAGTCGACATGGGCTTTGGCGTGTTCGATCCGACCCGCGGCGACGAGCACCGGTGCGTCTGGTGCGATAGCCAGCGCAGCACGCACCGCGGCCCGACGCTCGGTGGTACGCGCGCCCAGCGCGTCCGTGTCGCGGCCGCGCTCGACCACGCTGATCCGCCTCGCCGGAATGCGATAGGCCGCTGTGTGCAGCCGCGCGACACCTGGGGTGACGGCATGGAAGTGATCGACAAGCAGGTGGCCGGTCACGGCATCGACCAGGTTGACGACGCGAACTCGCCACCCGCCCGGCTTCGCGGCCGTGGGCCCGGTGGCTCGACGCGGCACATTCACGAACGCGGCGATCACCGGCGTGCGCAGGCCGATACAGGCGAAACGGGCCACGTGATCGGCGGCGAACAGAGCCGAGTACACGACGTCGGGCCGTTCGCGCCTGATGATGGCGCGCAACTCGCGCACACGCCTGACGAAGCGCCCAGGCGGCAGCACCGCGACCTCGATCCCGCTCGCCCGGACGTCGTCCTCACTTCCTTCCGCAGCTCGGTAGAGCGTCGCCACCGATGCGCTGATGCCGCGCTCACCCAGCATCGGCAGCAGCACCGCGGTCGATCGTTCGGCACCACCGGCGCCGAGACTGTCGAGCACGAACAGGACTCGTAGGGGCGCGGAGCCCGGGGCGACATGCGGGCTCGTCACGCCCGGCGCTCGCTCGTCCCTGCCGGTTGGCACAACCAGGCCGTGTTCGATCGGCGGTCGGGAACCGCCTTCAGGTGCAGGATCCGCCACACGATCCGCTTCACCTCGAGCAGCGTCAACCGATACCCGCGAGGCAGGAAGCGACGCCGCTCGACGATCTGCAGCCCGACGGACTCGAGGAGCAACTCGAACTCGTCGCGGGTCCACTCGCGCACGTGGCGCGGATTGGTGGGCGGACCGACCGGCGTCGGCACGTCGAACCTCATGCGATCGGGCGTGGAGATGAGCAATTGGCCCCCGTCGGCGATCAGTGCCGCGAGTTGACGCAGGAGGAACACCGGTTGCTCGACGTGTTCGATCACATCGGCGCACACCAGAAGGTCGAAGCCGCGACCGGCGAGCTGCTGCCAGTCGGCTTCGAGCATCAGATCGCCGTCGATCCACTCGATCGCCGGACAGCGGGTACGGGCCAGCGCCACACCACTGCCCTGGTCGAATCCCACCGTCGTGGCAGCGACGGGGAGCACGTACTTCTCGAGCTTCACTCCCGAACCGGTACCCACATCGAGCACGGCCTCCCAGCCGCCGCGCCTGACGAGTTGGGCAGCCCAGCGATACACGGGTTCCTGGTACAGGGTGTTGTTCAGCGACGGCTTCTCCCAGTAGGGCATCCCCTCGCTGTCGGCCGAGGCCTGTGGATTGCGTTCGTAGCGCCATGGCAGGAAGAGGTGATCCTCGGTGCTGGCATGGAGCGCCTCGAGTTCGTGCACCACCGGGAGCGGCAGGCGCTGGCCACCTGATGCGGTGCTGACCTTGCCCCACAGCCGGCGGGCGACCCACGGGACGAGTGCCACCAGCAGTCGGC
Source organism: Acidimicrobiaceae bacterium (assembly GCA_040380855.1). Lineage (GTDB taxonomy): Bacteria > Actinomycetota > Acidimicrobiia > Acidimicrobiales > Ilumatobacteraceae > VFMC01. Next base: position 133,527 of record JBEIIG010000002.1, read on the forward strand.
CCAGACGACGTGGATCGGTGGGTTGGGCCGTGAACGAGCGCCAGAGATGCCGGCGGCCGAGATCGAATCTCCCCATGCGGATCGCGGCGACGCCGACGACACCGTTGTGATCGGCACGTTTGGCACGGTCGCCCGCAAAAGCCTGCGCATGGCGGGCGAGGACCCAGCGACCACCGTCGAGGCCGAGCTGAGGCCACTGCATCGGCCGGTCGTCGTGGTCTCGGACGGTGTACCGCAGGAGCGGCTCGTGCACCGCGGTCGTGGTGAGGCCGGATTCCTTGCACACCGTCACGGCCCGGATCAGCAACTCGAACTGATGGATGAAGGGCAGGCCCTCGAGATACCCGCCGGCTTGTTCGAACACGTCGCGACGCATCATCCACGTGGCACCCCAGTAGCTGCCCTCGACGTTGCCGAGCACCTCGCCGAGCGGTCGCGGCATCCAGAGCTCCTTCGTGGAGCCGTCCTCGGTGACGCGCCGGTGACCGCAGAACACGATTCCCGTATCGGCCTTCGCTGCAGCGAGCAGGCGCTCGATCCAATCCGGCTCGACCGAGTCGTCGTCGTCGAGGAAGACCAACCACTCGCCTCGCGCTGCGCGGGCGCCGGCGTTGCGCGAGGCAGTGAGACCCCGGTTCGTGTGGCCAGGATGCTCGACCACCGAGATGGGCAACGCATCCGGATCACCGACCCCGGCGTCACGCAGTGCCTGCACGTGTTCGTAGGTGCCGTCGGTCGATCCGTCGTCGACCACGAGAATCTCGAGATCACGCCGGGTCTGGGCCTCGACACTGGCGATCGCCCGGCCGACCAGTGCCACACGGTTGAACGTGTTCACCACCACGCTCACGCGGGGCGCCGGGCTGCGCTCACCAGTAGTCTGATCGAGGTTGGTCTGGGTCTGCATCGATGCTCCGATCCGCACTCGGAGTGCCGAGCGTGCGAGATTCCTGAATTCTTTCGTTGACTGTCCGGCAATCCGCCGCCAGTTCCAGACAGTCAATCAAGAGTTCCCGGACACATCGGGCAACTGCGTGGTCAACGAATGACGGAAAGAGGCGTACGGGTGCCGGAATCGGCGAGGCAGACACCGACCAAGGCATTGCTCCGGGGTCGCGGTGTGCAGGTGTCCCTGCTCGCCGGCTCGTCGCTGCTCGGCGGCCTGCTCGAGGCGACCTTCCTCGTGCTGATCGCCCGGATCGGTTTCGCCATCACGTCCGACGGCGGTGGCGACGTCGACGAGTTCCTCGGCATCGGCTTGTCGGTGGGCGAGGCCGACCTCGCGGCGCTCGGCCTGCTGGCGGCGCGCGTGGCGTTCGCCATCATCTCCAACACGCTGTCGGCGCGCCTCACTGCGCAGGTCACCGCCGACATCCGGCACGACCTCAGCTCGGCGTTCCTCCGCGCGTCGTACACCACACAGCAGCGCGAACGTGCAGGTCGTCTGCAAGAACTGCTCACCTCCTTCGCCTACCAGGGCTCGATGCTGGTGAGCAATATCGCCACGATGATCACCAACGGTTTCAACACGGCGGCGATGCTGATCCTTGCGGTCGCCGTGAACCCGCTCGCCTCGCTGGTGGCCGCAGCCGTCGTGTCGTTGCTGGTCCTGGCACTCCGACCGGTGCGCGGCAAGGTGCGCCGCAGTGCGCTCCGCAGCGGCGAGGAAGGGGTCGCCTTCGCCGGGCAACTGAGCGAACTGTCGCAGCTGGGCCTCGAGATGCACGTGTTCAACGTGCAGCGGGCCACCGAGCGACGTGTCGCACATCTCATCGACGAGAACGCAGCGGCCATGGACCAGGTCACCCGCTTCAAAGGGCTCGTGCCGATCATCTACACCGCACTCGCGTACCTGGCGCTCACCGGTGCGATCGGGTTGGCCGCGGCAGCCGATTCCACCGGTCTCGCCTCGATCGGCGCCGTGATGCTGGTGATGCTCCGTTCGCTCACCTACGGACAGGGGCTGCAGACCTCGTTGTCGTCGATCGCCGCCGCCGAACCCTACGTGCGGGCGCTCGAGACCCAGCTCGCCGAGTACCGCTCCGCGGAGCGCGCCGACGGCGGCGAGCCGATCGGTCGCATCGGACAACTGTCGCTCGAGAACGTCACCTTCGCCTACGTCGAGGGTCGGCCGGTCCTGGCCGACGTCGACGTCACCATCGAGCCCAACGAGATCGTCGGCATCGTCGGCCCGTCGGGCAGCGGCAAATCGACGCTCGTCCATCTCCTTCTCGGGCTCTACCAGCCCACCGATGGTCGCGTGTGTTCCGACGGTCGCGACATCCGCCGCCTGGCCCACGAGGAGTGGGCGCGCAAGGTGACCTTCGTGCCGCAGATGTCGCGGTTCATCACGGGGAGCGTCGAGGACAACATCCGCTTCCTGCGCGACGGGATCAGCCACGACGACATCGTCGAGGCGGCGACCCTGGCCCACCTGGCCGACGACATCGCCGGATGGCCCGACGGCTATGCGCGGCAGGTCGGCGAACAGGGCGGGCACCTCAGCGGTGGTCAACAGCAGCGGTTGTGCATCGCCCGTGCCCTGGTCGAGAACCCCGACGTGATGATCTTCGACGAGCCCACCAGCTCGCTCGACGTGCGATCCGAGGCCCTCATCCGCGACACCATCGCCGGCCTTCGATCACGGATGACCGTCATCGTGATCGCCCACCGCATGTCGACGCTCGAGATCTGCGACCGGATCATGGTGATCCAGGACGGGATGGTGAAGGGCTTCGACACACCGGCGTCGCTCGAGAAGTCGAACTCCTTCTACCGCGAAGCGCTCGAGCTCTCCGGCCTTCGCTGACCTGTTACCACCAGGAAGCCGGCGGCAGGAACAGACGTCAGGAACAGGCGGCGGGACCCGGCGTCAGCAACAGACATCAGGAACAGGCGTCGGGGCCGGCGACGGCGACAAGGCGCACATCGACACCGAACAAGCTGGTTCCGGTGACGGTGGCGACGACCGTGCCATCCGGATCCTCCGTCGGATCCGACGAGGCGAACGAGCCCGACGCACAGATCGGCCGCGGCGCGAACAGGGCCCGCCAGAACACGGGCCCGGTCACGTCGCTCTGCAACTCGAGATCAGCCGCCTGGTGATAGCCGAACCACTCGTAACCGGCATCGATCGAGCCAGGTTCCCATCCGGTACGAGCGGCCACCTCTTCGCCGAGACGCCACTTGGCGCCATCGAACGTCGCCGACCCGTCGACGACCACCAGACCGAGCACGGCAAGGGCGGCCATCGCCACTGCTTCGCGACGACCGGGCAACACACGGACCAGGCGCTCGGCGTGACCGGCGTGCACCACCAGCGCCGCACTGAAGGGCACGAGCGCGAGCAGGTAGCGATCGAACACGTCGGTGGTGGTGATCCCGACCGCAGCGGCGAGCAGGCCGGCGTAGAACACGACGAACAGCCATGAGAGGTGCGCACCGCGATCGGCCGTCGACGCGAGCACGGTCCGCAACTGGCGGCGGTGCCGGAACCAGACCTCGATGCGGAGGCTGATCAGCACCACCGACACAGCGGTCGAGTAGATGGCGATCACCAGCAGGACGATCCACACGGGAGTGGGCAGCACCCGCGCCGGGTCGCCCGGCAGGGTGCGCCAGTACGCCACGCGGCGGTCGGCGTGGTTGCCGATCAGGCCGAGCCCACGGATGTCGACCGTTGCGACCAGCGCGATACCGAACAACAACAACGCCACCTTCACACCACGCGACATCCGCTCGCGCGTGGCGCGCAGCAAGCGGATCGGCGAGATGGCGAACGCTGCTGGTGCGATGAACAAGCCCACGGTGAGGGCGCTGCGCCACAACTGGTCGGTCGCATTGCGCAACCCGGTCGGCGACAGGTCGATCGGCGTCGGATAGGTGTTGGGCAGGCCGCTGCGCCAGAGGTAGAGCGCCGCCACCGATGCCAGCCAGGCTGCGGCGAGCGCCGCCACCGGTCGCAGGCGCTGCCGGCCGGCCCAGGCGTGCACGACCGCATAGACGGCGACCGTCGCTCCTGCGGCAGCGCCGTACTCGCGGATGCTGAACGAGATGAATCCCAGCGCGAGCGCTGTCGCCAGCCACCCCAGGTGCACCGGTCTCGACCGCATCGAGCGGACGCCCACCAGCAGCGTCAGCATCTGGAGGGCGTACGAGGGCACATCACTCATGTACGACACTGCGACGATGCCGTAGACCGGTCCCACGGCGACACAGCCCACGGCCAGTACCGTCCAGCGCCTGCCGAGCCACGGGCGGATCACGGCGTAGGTGGCCCACAGGCCGACGACGGCGAAGACCGCAACCAGGAGTTGCAGGGGCAGCATCGCGTCGCCGAACAGAGCAATCACCGGCAACGACACCAGTGCCTGGCCGACGAACATCGTCTGCACCCAGCCGTCGAGGCGGAACTCGCCGGTGTCGGCGAGGTGGGTGACGATCCGGACGTACGCCCAGTCGTCGTTCCGCGACGCACCGAGAGCACCGTGCGCAGCTGCGATGGCCACGAAGAGACCGACGACCACGACTGCCGAGGCAGCCACCACGAGGTACTCGCGGCGGGTCGCCGGACTCGGGGGGAACGAATCGGTCGCGACCTGGCGACCCCCTTGGTCGAGCGCGGTCATCAGCCCTCTAGAGGATCTCACCCGAGAAGGTGTGGCCGCGCAACAGGTTCTTGGTGTCGAACACCAAGTGGGCGTGCTCGGCGATCACTGCAGGATCGAACTCGGGATGGTCGACGAGCACCACGACGAGATCGGCGGCCGCGAGCGTCTCGGGCATGAACGGCACCAACGGATGCGGGACGTGCTGGGCATTCACCTCGGCGATGTACGGGTCGCAGAACACCACCTCGGCACCGCTGGCCTCGAGCCGTGAGGCGACGCCCACGCTGGGGCTCTCGCGCCAGTCGCTGGTGCCGCGCTTGTAGGCGAGGCCGAGGAGGAGCACCCGGCTGCCGTTCACACTCTTGCGCTGACGGTTCAGCAACTCGGTGACCCGGCGATGCACGTAGTCGGGCATGTGCTCGTTCACATCGTTGGCCAGCTCGACGAAGCGGAAGGTGTGGCCCAGATGCTGCTTCACACGCCAGGCGAGGTAGCTCGGGTCGATCGGTAGGCAGTGGCCGCCGACACCCGGCCCCGGGGTGAACCGCATGTAGCCGAACGGCTTGGTCGAGGCGGCATCGATCGCCCGCCACACGTCGACACCCAGCTCGCGGGCGAACATCGCCAACTCGTTCACCAAGGCGATGTTCACGTGGCGGAAGGTGTTCTCGAGCAACTTCACCAGTTCGGCTTCGGCGGGCGAACCGACCGGAACGGTGCGTTCGACGAGTGCCGCGAAGAACCCGTCGACCGCAGCCAACGAGCCGGCATCGACACCGCTGGTGACCTTCGGCGTGTTGACCAGGCCGTAGGCGGCGTTACCCGGGTCGATGCGCTCGGGCGAGTAGCCGAGCGCATACTGGCCGCGACGCAGGCCCGAGCCCGCTTCGAGGATGGGCGCCAGCAGCTCCTCGGTGGTGCCGGGGTAGGTGGTGCTCTCGAGGATCACGCAGGTACCGGGCCGAAGGAATCGGGCAAGGGTCTCGCCAGCCTGCTCGATGAACGACAGATCGGGAAGACCATCGTGCAACGGGGTGGGAACACTGATGACCGCCACGTCGAATCCGGCCAGATCGCCCGGATCGTTGGTGGGCAGGTACCCGGCTGCGAGCGCAGCCTGCAGCTCGGCGTCGCTCACGTCGCCCACATAGCTCTGCCCGGCCTGGAGGGCCTTCACCCGGTCGGTCGACACCTCGAAACCGACCACGGGGAAGCCGACGGCCGAGGCGCGCATGGCGACGGGAAGGCCGACATAGCCCTGCCCCATCACCACGACACGGGCCGTTCGATCGGCCAGGCGGGCCAGCAGGCCGTCCATCACGTCGGTGTCGCTCGTCATCACATGCTCCTTGCTGAATACTGGGGTGCTTCTGCCGTTCGGTGATCGCCGTGTACGACCTGGGCGACCAGCGAGGCGACTTCGTCGACCTCGTCGTCGGTCAGGGAACTTCCGCTCGGCAGACACAGTCCGTGCTGGAACAGTCCGTCGCTGGTGCCGTCGATGCACGCCCGGTGCCCATGGAACACCGGCTGCAGGTGCATCGGCTTCCACAGGGGGCGCGACTCGATGGACGCCTCGGCGAGCACCTGCTGCACGGCGGCCGGTAGATGTGCGGCGTCGAAGGTGAGCGCTGTCAGCCATCCGTTCCAGCCGCTCCACTCGGGCACGGGCATGAACCGCAGGCCGGGCACATCGGCGAGTTGCTCGCGGTAGCGGGCGTTCACCGCACGGCGACGGGCGATGAACGAACCCAGTCGTTCCAGCTGGCCCCGGCCCAGTGCAGCGAGCAGGTTCGAGAGGCGGTAGTTGTAGCCCACCTCGACGTGCTCGTAGTGCACCACGGGTTCGCGAGCCTGCGTGGCGAGATACCGTACCCGTGCTGCGAGCGCATCGTCGGCCGACACCAACATGCCGCCACCGCTGGTGGTGATGATCTTGTTGCCATTGAACGAGAACACACCGACGTCGCCGAAGCTGCCGGCCGGGCGGCCGCGGTAGGTGGCCCCGAGGGCCTCGGCGGCGTCTTCCACCACCGGGATGCCGAGTTCGCGACATGGGGCCAGCAGTTCGTCGTAATCGGCACACTGGCCGTAGAGGTCGACCACCACGACGGCAGCGGGCAGGCGGCCGCTCCGACGGGCCCGGTCGAGTTCGTCGCGCAGCAACTGCGGGCTCATGTTCCAGCTCGACGCCTCGCTGTCGATGAACACCGGCTCGGCACCGCAGTACCGGATGGCGTTCACCGACGCGGCGAAGGTGAACGTCGACACCAGCACCTCGTCGCCGGGTTGCACACCCACCGCCAGCAGGGCCAGGTGCAGCGCGGCAGTACCGCTCGAGAGCGCTACCGCCGCCGGGAGGCCCACCAGGTCGGCCACATCGCGTTCGAAGGCGGCCAGGTCGGGGCCGGCAGGCGCCACCCAACCTTCGTCGAGCGCGCGCAGCAGGTGCGCCCGCTCGAGTTCGCCCACATCGGGAGGTGACAGATAGATCCGCATCGGCCCGGTCCTACGCCCGCAGGCGCGTCTCCGACAGGGCCATATCGGCCAGCAGGTCGCGGCCTGCCTTCACCGAGACGTCGTCGAACAACGCCGTCGCCGTGGTGGGCAGCGGTGGGACCTGCACATGCGTGACCAGCGGGTGCACTCGCCGCTCGCCGATCTCGGCATCGCCCATCAGGTCTTCGTGCATCTTCTCGCCGGGGCGCAGACCGGTGAACACGATGCCCAGCGGCGGTGTCTGCAGGCGGGCGAACCGGGCGGCGACATCGAAGATGCGAACCGGTTCGCCCATGTCGAGCACCATCACCTCACCGGTGGTTCCGATGGCGCCAGCGTAAACCGTCAACCGAACAGCCTCGGCGATCGTCATGAAGTAGCGCGTCACGTCGGGGTGGGTCACGGTGATCGGGCCACCGGTCTCGGCCTGCGCGCGGAAGGCGGTGAGCACCGAGCCGCGAGAGCCGAGCACGTTTCCGAACCGCACCGACACGTAGGTACCGGTGGCCGACGAGGGCACCGACGCGGTCATCCGCTCGGTGACGCGCTTCGAGTAGCCCAGCAC
>JBEIIG010000003.1:0-134393 GCA_040380855.1 Acidimicrobiaceae bacterium
CGGGTCGTTCGGCCAGCAATCGGGTGATGGCCTCGACCGGTACGTGACCCTCGACGAGGTAGCCGTCGACCTCGGCCGTGTGGCACGACGCGACATCGTTGCTGATGCCCTTGGCCGCGCGGAACGCATCGCGTTCGGGGTCGTCGTTCACCTCGACGGTGGCTCCACGGTTGCGCAGGTACACGACCCACTCGATGCAGCAGCCTCAACCAGGGTCGCGGTGCACGTCGAACTTCAAGCCGGCCAACCCGGCCGAGGCCGACGCCGCGGAGTCGCCCGTGGCCGGGTCCGTGGTGTCGTCCGTGGTGGTGCCACCCGATGTGCAGCCGGCGGCGCCCACGGCGAGGAGCGCCAGTGTCATCAGTCGACGTCGGCTGAGCGGTGTCATCGACCCGTAGGGTAGCGACCTCCGGTCAGGCCAGCAGGTCGGTGGTGGAACGGGTGCGAGCGACCACGCGGCCGCGGTGCACGGTGACACGGTCCGACGGAGCGCCGCCGACGACCTCGGTGATCGAACGGCCGGCGACGGCCAGCAGTTCGGCGGGCGCCCCCGCCGTCAGCGTGACCGGCGCTGCGCCGAGTGCCCGGCGAGCCCGGTTCGAGCACATGTCCCACGCCCGGTCGGGGTCGAGGTGCGAGACCATCGCCACCACGGCTGCCGTCTCGAGCGGGTCGAAGCGGCCGTACGGGAAGAACACGTCGCGCACGTTGTCGGCGCCGGCGGCCACCAGCACGCCTGCCTCGTCGAGCACGTGCACCGGGGCCAGGCCCCGCGGCGGCCCGACCGGCGTGTCCCAGCCGAAGTAGAAGAGGCTGGTGAGCGGCATGACGAACACCGCCGTGCCAGCAGCCGCCAACTGGTCGGCCACACGGCGCTGCACGTCGAGCGGTTGGGTGGACAGGCTGATGCAGTGGCTGGCAGCGGACCGGGTGATGCCATGTTCGCGGAGCAGGCGGACGTACTCGGGCAGGTAGAAGAACGACGAGTCGACGGTCTGATCGGTGTGCAGGTCGATCGGCAGACCGCTGCGGGCCGCAGCGTCGACGGCAGCGACCGTGGCCCCCATCGGGTCGGGATCGATGTCGGGACTGCCGCCCACCACGTCGATCCCCATCTCGATCGCTTCGTCGAGCAGACGGCGATGCGCAGCACCGGCCTCGCCGCCGAACGGGAGCGACACGAGGCCGACGATCTGCAGGTCGCACAGGCCGCGGCGGTGCATGTCGTTGCGCACTTGGATGAGTGCTTCGATCCCGCGCACGCCCACTCCTGATGCGATGTCGACGTGGGTGCGGATGAGCGTGTATCCGTTGCGCACCATCTCGCCGATCGCTTCGGTGGCCCGAGCTTTCATGTCGTCGACGGTGAGCAGTGGCCAGATACGCGCCCAGTCGCTGACGGCTTGGTCGAGATCGGCCGGCATGGCCGCGATGTCGCGAGCCGACAGCGTCTTGTCGAGGTGCGCATGGGGCTCGGCGCCGGCCGGGAGGATGAGCATGCCGCTGACGTCTTCGACCGTGTCGTGTTCGCGTGGTCGGATCAGCCCCACCTCGTCGATGAGGCCGGTGGCCGGATCGACGGCCACGTCGATGCGGACACCCTTTGCGTCGCACCCGCCGATCAGTACGGTTCTCGGCCCGGTCATCGCTCCACCTCGATATGCATCGCAGGAATATACCCCTGAGGAATGCGGCGGTCTGGCGAGATCGCACCGGGCATGGTGACGCAGACGGCGAGGCGACGACCGGCAAGATGGGGAGCGCATGGTGAAGCCGACCGCAACCGTGACCGAGGACATCGGCGGACTGATCGGGTCTGCCATCAGAGCGCGGCGCCACGCGCTCGGGCTCACCATGCAGCAACTTGCCCATCTGTCGGGCCTGTCGCAGCCCTTCCTCAGCAAGGTGGAACGCGGCCTGGCCGGGCTGAGCCTCACGTCGGTCGATCGCATCGCCGAGGCGCTCGGCATCAGCGCGGCCGGGTTGTTCGGCACGATGGCCTCCGACCAGCGCTTCGACCTCGTGCGTCGAACTGAACGGCCGCGCATCCCGATGAGCGACGGGTGGTCGACGGCTACCGCATACACCCGGCGGTCGGGTCAGGCGAGCATCGTCGAGTTCGAGGGCGGCCCCCCCGAGTTGCCACCGTTCCACTACGTGCACCGCAACGACCAGGTGTGCCACGTGTTGGCCGGGGTGTACGAGTTCGAGGTCGACGGCAACGTGATGGTGCTGCGCGCCGGCGACACGCTGAGCATCGCCGGCCAGGTGCCCAACCGGTACCGCGTCGTGCGCTCACCGGCCCGACTACTGCTGGTCCTGGTGAGCGAAGACGCCGAAGTGGTGGCGAGCCCGCAGCCCGGCCGAGTGATCACCCGACCGATCGACTCCGGCGACTGACCACGTGGAGGCTCAGCCCGCCCCGAGGTCGCCCGACGTCCCGGCCGTGCCCGCTGGGCGCGACCCGTTCGTGGATCTCGTTCGGGCGGGCAGTCTGGTGGTGGTCGTGCTCTACCACTGGTGCTTCACGGTGTTCGACTGGCGCGCCGACGGCCCGCACGCCTCGAACCCCATCGGCTACACGCGTGGGCTGTGGTTGCTCACCTGGGCGTTGCAGGTGATGCCGCTGTTCTTCTTCGTGGGTGGTTGGGCCACTTGGTCGGGCTGGCATGCGGCGCAGGCGCGGGGCGACACGATCGGCGAGTATCTGGTCCGCCGCTTGCGCGAGATCGCCCTGCCCGCGCTGGGGCTGATCGTCGCCTGGTGGACCATCGCCATCGCAATGGCTGCGATCTACGACATCGACTGGATGGGCCGGGTGATGCTGCTGGTGCTCAGCCCGCTGTGGTTCGCGGGGACCTACCTGCTCGTCATTGCGGCCCTCCCGTTGTGGTTGTGGCTGCACCGCCGGTTCGGCGTGCTGCTGCCCGTGTGGTTGGCGGGCGCCGCGGCGCTGGTCGACGTGGCCCGCTTCTCGCACGATGTGCCGTGGATCGGGTGGGCGAACATGTGGTTCGTGTGGGGTCTGGCGTTCGTGGTGGGCTTCTCGTACGACCGGATCTGTGCGCTCGATCGGCGTCAGCAGCAGGCCATCATGTGGGCCGGTCTGTTCGGCCTCATCGGGTTGGTGTGGGCCGGGTTGTACCCGGCTTCGATGGTGGGTGTTCCTGGCGACAAGTTCTCGAACATGAGCCCGCCCAGCCTGGCCATCGTCGCCCTCGCCACGTTCCAGATCGGCGCGCTGGCGCTGCTGCGACCCGCGCTGCTGGCCAGGCTCGACCGACGGCGATGGGTTCGGTTCCGCAACGTGATGAACACCTACGCGATGCCGCTGTACCTCCTGCACTCCACCGGCATGGCCGTCGCGCTCTACGGGTTCTGGCGGCTGACGGGCAAGCGTGCCGACAACCTCGAGATCTCGGGCCTGTGGTGGGCCACCCGGCCGCTCGCCGTGCTCGTGCCGCTGCTCGTCACCCTGCCGCTGCTGTGGGGGTACGGCCGGCTGGGCGCTCGCTCGCGGCCCCTTCCACTGGCGGCGCGGCCAGGCGGGGTGGCCCGTGGATGACCAATGCCCGGCCCCACACGAGAGGTGGCAGTCATGAACAGCACACCATCACCGGCGTGGCCGCCGCCGTCGGGTCTGCCGCCGCACTGGTCGCCGCCGCCCGGACTTCCGTCGTTCGTGCCCCGGCGGCAGGTGCGCCCCGAGCGGCGACGGCTCGGCTGGGTCCTCATCGGTGTCGGTGCCGTCGTGGTGGCGGTGGCCGTGCTGACGGCGGGCCGCGACATGTGGCGGCTGTTCGCCGGGCACGCGGACACCCGGGTGCCCGGCACCGTCACGGTGGCATGCCGGGAGGGTGCCGAGTGGCGAGTGGGGCCGGTCACGGGATCGAGCGACCGGTACGGGCCAATCACCGTCACGACGTCGACCGGCCCGCGGCCGATCGACGTGACGGTCGAGATGAACGGCACCCGGATTCCGGTGTCACCGATGCGCGGCGCGTCGGAGACCTTCTCGTACTTCGGCACGACGTACACGGCGACCGGCGGGTTCTCATGCCCCGGTAACGGCAGTGCGACCATCACCTTCGACGGGCCGAGCGGGATCGGTGCCGGTGCCTTCCCGGCGTTCTGGGAGGTGTTCCGCGCACTGCTCTGGCTGATGGCGGGTGCCGCGCTCGCCCTTGCCTGTGTGGTGCCGGGCATCGTGCTGGCCGTTCGGCACCGGCGTTCGCTCCAGCAGCCGTAGCGACACTGCGACTCGTCAGGCGACCCTGAACACGGCGACGTGCGCGAACTGGTCGGGGTCGCTGCGATCGTCGTCGACGTAGATGGCGACATCGACCAACTGCAGGTCGGCAATCCGTCCGGTGGCGACCAGTCGGTCGAACGCTGCCGCGAATCCGTGCGCCGCATAGTGCGCAGCGTTCACGCCGATCGCGCAGCGCCCACCGGGCCGCACGATGGCGAGCAGCCCGTCGAGCGCTCCGGGTCCGAGGTGGCCGTGGGTGAACGTGCCAGCACTGATCAGGCCTGCGTACGAGTGGGGCTCGATCGTCAGCGGCTGGGTGAGGTCGGCTTCGAGCAGACGGCGGTACACCGGCACACCCGCGTGCACCTTGCCTGCAGCCTGCTGCAGCATCTCGGGGGAGATGTCGAGGCCATCGATCGTCAGCCGGTGGTGGCGAACCAAGGCTTCGCCGACGATGCCGGTACCGCATCCGACGTCGGCAACTGCGTCGTCGGGGCCAACCGCCGTGAGGCAGCACTCGGCGAACACTGCGGCGACACGCTCGTGATAGCGATACCCGCTCTCGGCGATGAAGTCGATCTCGTACGTGGCCGCCCACCGCGCGTAGAGCGAACGGTTGGCGTCAGGGCCGTCGAGGGCGTACGCAGCGGCGAGCAGTTCGTCGACCTGCTCGCTGTCGCCCGACACACCTTCCACGTGCACATCTTGGTCGAAGCCGGAGTGGGGATCGTTCGCCGGAGGGATGCAGGCATCACCCCGACGGTTGACGCCGATCAACCCGTGGTCTGACGACTCCTCGACCGAGCGTCCGTACCGTTCGGCCATGACCGACAGCGCAACCATCGAACAGCCTGACGTCGCCGAGGTGCCGAGTGGTCACCGACCACGGGTGCTCGGCCTCGACGTCGCCCGTTCCCTCGCCATCCTCGGGATGTTGTTCGCCCACTTCGGCTCGGAGGTGGCCGCCATCACGGGTGGCGACGACTGGGCCGTGCGTGTAGTGCGGTTCGTCGACGGCCGGGCCATGCCGCTGTTCGTGCTGCTGAGCGGTGCGGGCGTGACGCTGCTGTTGCGCCGATCGACCCGCCCTGTCCGCGAACTCGGTGGACGTGCTGCGCTGTTGCTCGTGATCGGTCTGTTGCTCGAGTACACCACTCCGGTGGCCGTGATCCTGCAGGTCTATGCCCTGTTCTTCCTGCTCGCGCTGGTGGTGCGCCGCTTGGCCGATCGCTGGTTGCTCGTCCTGGCGGCTGCCATCGTGGCGGCGGGTGCCGCCAGCCGGATGTTCCTTGCGCCGCACCTGCCCAAGGCGTACCAGTACGTGGAGGGTCTGTCGGAGCACATCGGAGCACTGCGGGTCCTGATCCGCCCTGACGCCTCGATGAGTGAACTCGCGATCACCGGTCCGTACAGCGCGCTGCCCACCGTTGCGTTCTTCCTCGTCGGCATGTGGCTGGGACGCCGCGACCTCACCTCCCGCCGGCTCCGGGTGGGGCTCATCGCCGGCGGGCTGGCCATGGCCGTCGTCGGGTACGGCGTCGGCTGGTCCACCGATTCGAAGCGGGAACCGTCGGCGGAACTCATCGCTGCCTACGGCGACGAGTTGGTCGACGCGATCGGCGGAGCGTCTGTCCAGAGCCTCACGCTGTCGCAGGGGATCGAGTACCAGTCGATCGTCGAGCGGATGTCGAAAGCCGAGATGCTCGGGGTGTCCGAAGCGGAGCTGCCCGTGGTGATGGAGCAGGTCGCGCAGATCGAACGCGACCCGCTCGTCGTCGAGTTCACCGAGCCCGACGGCTGGTGGCTGCTGAACGCTGCCGGTCATTCGCACATGCCCGCCTGGATGCTGGGCGCCACCGGTATCGCCCTGTTCGTGATCGGTCTGTGCCTGGTGCTGGCCGACCGCCTTCCGCGGGTGACGCTTCCCTTCGCCCGAGCAGGGCAACTGGCCCTCACCCTCTATGTGGCGCACCTGTGCCTGCTGCGCTGGCCGATGGAGAACTGGCCGTGGGGCTTCACCGCGACCGAGGCGATCCTGCTCACCACGAGCGGATTCCTGGTGGCCGTTGCCGTGAGCTTCCTGTGGCGGATGCGCTTCAGCCAGGGCCCGCTCGAGAGTGTGCTCCGGCTGGCCGGTGGCACCAGGGGAAGCAGCACCGCGGTGGCGACCTGATCGAGCTCGGCTGGCACTTCGCTGGCGTCAGCCGACGACGCGCACCGTGCCGGCCACGGGGTCGACCTCGACCGTCGCGCCGTCGGGGATGTCGTGCAACGCGCCCGGTGCACCGACGACAGCGGGGATGCCGAGTTCGCGCGCCAGCACGGCGGCGTGGCTGAGCGCGCCACCCTCGGCCGTGACGATGGCTCCGGCCAGGGTGAGCACCATGTTGAACGCGGGGGTGGTGCAGGGCACCACGAGTACATCACCCGGTTCCATCTGGGCCAGTGCGTCCTCGGGGTTGCCGGCCAGCCGAGCGGTGCCACGGTAGGTGTGCTGCCCGATGCCCACGCCCGCGAGGCCGGTGGTCTTCATCTCGCCATCGAGTCCGGCTTCGGCCATCACCCGCTGCACGGCGCCGACGATGCGGGCCATGCCGCGGGGCAGTGCCTCCAGCGGCGGTATGGGCTCGACGGTTCCGATGCGCCGCGGCGCGTCGTCGATGTCGACCTCCTGGCGCCAGCGCTGGCGGGCCGCCAGTTCGTCGGCCGATGGCCCGGTGCCGGCGAGTGCAGCGGCCACCTCGTCGGGCGCGAGTTCCAGGGCGTGCTCGGCGCGGTGAGCGCGGCCGGCGGTGACGAGGCGGCGCCCGACCTCGAGCAACACCAACCGGATCAGCCCGAGGGGCCACTCGAGCGTGTGCGGGCCGTTGTCGTCGCGCAGGTCCATGGCGGCCCGCGCCTCGCCGAGCAGCAGGTCGAACTCGGCACGGTGAGCGGCAGGCACGCGCTCGCGCACGGCTGCGGTGCGCGCTGTGAGTGCCTCGGCTGCCCGTGCAGCGCGGGCGCTGTCTTCGCGGGCCGACATGATGGTGCTCAGCAGCACGTCGGGTGCCTCGGCCAGGGTGAGACCGTCGATGTCGTAGCGCGACACGATGAGCCGGCCACGCAGGCGCAAGAACGCGTCGAGGTCGGCGGCCACGGCGGGCGAGACGGCGCGCAGTTCGTCGATGGTGGCGGGTGCGGCCCCGGTTGCCTCGACGGCTTCCCGGATACGGCGCAGCACCCGCTCGGCTTCGGCGGTCGATGGCGACGCGCCCTCCAGCAGTGGGATGACATCGGCCGCAGGGAGACCCCATCCGGCCGTGCCGTCGAGCAGCAGACCGATCGGGCCCAGGTCGTGCAGGTGGAGGCGGAAGTGGGCCTTCCACATCGTGAGCGAGTGCTCGAGGGTGCGGCGCACATGGGCGACGAGGTCGGGCTCGGACAGGGCGGCGAGATCGACGTCCTGGATGGCCAGGTTCGCGCGCTCGTACTGCTCGCGTGTGCCGCCCGGAGCCTTCCAGTCGGCCAGCACCTGGCGCCAGGGCCGCTCGTCGAGCACTCGCTCGGCGGTGACCCGTCGACGGCGCATCTCGGGGTGCAGCCGAATGGCCAACTTCAACAGCGGCAGTGGTGGCAACTTCGACGCCGGCTTGTCGGGGTTGATGAGCGGTCGGATGCGTGAGTAGGAGAGGCCGTTCACGAAGCGGAAGTCGAGGGCATCGAGCGGAGCGCCGAGTTCGATGAAGCCGGCCCGGGTGCCCGCCGCCGTGCCGATCGTCTGGATGTACTGGCTGATCAGCGTTGCCGGCCGGTTCACATGCGACCGGTCGAGGTTCCAACCACCGGGCCCGGGCGGGGTCCAGTCGAGCGGTGCGTCGAGATCCATCACTGTCTCCTCATCGGGCGAACCGGGGTGCGTCGGGTCAGCCCAGCGTGCGGCCGGGCAGACGATGATCCGATACTCGCACGCAGCGGTTGGTCATCGTGCCGATGCCCTCGATCTCGGTGGTGACGATGTCGCCGTCGGCGAGCCACTTCTTCTGCACCATGCCCACGCCCGACGGGGTGCCCGTGAAGATGAGGTCGCCCGGGTGGAGGGTGACGATACGCGACAGGTAGCTGACGAGCGTGGCGACGGGGAAGATGAGGTTTGCCGTGGTGTCGTCCTGGCGCACCTCGCCGTTCACCAGCGTGCGCAGGCGCAGCGCCGTGGGGTCGGCGAACTGATCGACCGACACGACCACCGGGCCGGTGGGGCCGAACGTGTCGAACGACTTGCCGAGGTCGAAGTGGGGAGGCTTGCTGGCCAACTGCACGGCACGATCGGAGATGTCCTGGCCGACGGTGAGGCCGGCGACGTGGTTCCAGGCGTCGGCCTCGTCGATGTCCTTGCCGCCGGGACCGATGACCACCACCAACTCGCCCTCGTAGTCGCAGCGGTCGCTGCGCATCTGCACGTCGTCGTGCGGGCCGACGATGCAACTCGGGAACTTGGTGAACACCACCGGGCTGGTGGGTACCTCCATCGCCGCCTCGTCGGCGTGGGCCTGGTAGTTGAGGCCGATCCCAAAGGTCTTGCCCGGCCGGGGCACGGGCGCGCCCAGCGATGCGTCGGCCAGTGCACCGTCGGGGGTGTGGCCGCCCAGCCCATCGGCCAACGCAGCCAGGGCGGAGGGGTCGGCCAGCACCGCCAGCGGGTCGGCCCCGATGGCGCCACCGCTGATGCGGGCGATGTCGAACCAGTTGCCGTCGGCGACGAGAGCGGCACGGCCGGCGACGTTGGCGAGAGTGAACGGCATGAGGGCTCCGATCTGGGCGGACGTGTGGTCGGGCGTGCGTGGAGTCGGCCCTGGGCACCGACGAGTTCATCATATAGATTGACAGATGTCTACTAAGTCAGGACATGCGCCCGAGCAGCGAAGGAGCCAACCATGAGCACCGATCAACCCGACCCACGCGTCGCCGCGGGCCGCGAACTCGCGGGCCGTCTGTTCGCCGGCATGACGAACCGCCCGGCCGTGCACCGCAGCCTTGGCCAGCACACCGTCGCCCACCTGTTCGGCGATGTGTGGCAGGACCCGGCACTCGAGCTCACCCAGCGCTCGCTCATCACCTGCACCGTGCTGGTGGCAACGGGCCGCGAATCCGAGCAGCGGCTCCACTTCCGGGGCGCCCGCAACCTGGGCATCTCGCGCGAGACGCTCGAGGCGATGATCACCCATGTCGCCCACTATGCGGGGTGGCCCGTGGCGGTGAGCGCCTCGCGCACACTGGCCGAGGTGTGGGACGAGATGGACAACGAAGCCTGATGGCGCTGAACGGACTGCTCGACATCGAGCTCAGCGTTCCCGATCCGTCGTTGCTGGGCGACTTCTGGGAGCGCCACGGACTGCAGCGCACCGCCGACGGTGTGTACGGCACTGCCGACCGCCCGGTGCAACTGCGCATCGTCGAGGGCGACCACCGACACCTGTCGGAACTGCACCTGTCGTGCGAGCACGAGCGCGACCTGGCCGACATCGCCGGCCGCCTCGCCGGCCTGGGGGTCGACGCAGTGGTCGACGGCACCACGTTGCGCTGCGCCGACCCGGTGCTCGGCCACACGGTGCGGATCGACGTCGGCGGCCCTGCGCCGCTGACCGGCAGCGACGCCGCGCCGTTGAACCGACCTGGACGCACCGTGCGCGTGGGTGGGCGTACCGGAGCGCCCGACACGCCGGGCGCTCCGCCGCGGCGGGTGGGCCATGTGGTGCTGGGCTCGCCCGACATCGCCCTCACCACGCGCTTCTACATCGACGCACTCGGCTATCGCATCTCCGACCAGACGGCGAACGCGTTCGCCACGTTCTGCCGTGTCGAGTCCGACCACCACAACCTGCTCATCCACCGCGCGCCCGTGGGCCACCTCAACCACTACGCGCTGGAGATGGACGACATCGACGCAATCGGCCGCACCGGTACGCAGATGACCAAGGAGGGCTCGGCCACCAGTGTCGTGGGCATCGGTCGGCACTACCTCGGGTCGAACGTGTTCTGGTACCTGCGCGACCCGTCGGGCACCATGTTCGAGTTGTTCTGCGACATGGATCAGATCGTCGACGACGAGGCCTGGACGCACGGCCCCGGCCGCCGCGACTGGGGGGCCGACGGCGTAGCCCCGCCGTTCACCGTGTGGGGTCCCTCCGAACCGCCCGAGTTCTTCCGGCAGCCCGATCTGCCGGCCATCGCCGCCGCACGCGAAGCCCGCGGACTGCGCTGAGCCGCCGGCCTCGAGGAGTCAGGTGGCCCGCAGCCGGTAGCGGATCGGCACCGACTTGTGCCCACCCACGAAGGTGGAGCGCGCCATCGGGGCCGGTCCGGCCAGTTCGAGCGACTCGAGTTGCGGCACCACGGCGCCGAACAGCGAGCGCAGTTCGTTGCGCGCCAACTGCGCGCCGAGGCAGAAGTGCGCGCGGTGGCCGAACGACACCTGCTTGGCGGCGTTGGCGCGGGTGATGTCGAACCGCAGTGGGTCGGCGAACACCTTCGGGTCGAGGTTGGCCGCCTTGAACGACAGGTACACGCGGTCGCCCGCGGCCACCTCCTGTCCGGCGATCTCGGTGGCTTCGCCGACGGTGCGCATGAAGTGCCGCACGGGCGCCGTGCAACGCAGGATTTCCTCGATCGCGTTCGGCAGCAGCTCGGGCTGCGCCTGCAGCTGGGCCAGGGCCTCGGGGTGCGTGGCGAGGAGGTGCATGCCCCCGGCCATCGCGCTCGAGGTGGTGTCGTGGCCAGCCGTGGCGACGATGACGTAGTAGCCCAGCATCGGCAGCTCGCCGATGGGTTGTCCGTCGACCACTCCGTTGGCGATGAGCGTGGCCAGGTCGTCGGTGGGTGTGGTGCGACGGTCGGCGGCGAGTCCGCGGAAGTAGGCGAAGAAGTCCTCGACCACCCGCTCGCGGGCCTCGGGCGACTGCGGCTCGCGCTGCAGGTCGGGGTCTTCCGCGCCGAACAGTTCCTGGGTGAGGCGCAGCATGCGTGGGTAGTCGGTCTCGGGTAGGCCGAGCACCTCCAGGATCACCTGCAGCGGGTACGGCAGGGCCACCTCGTTCACCCAGTCGCACGTGCCGTCGAGCTCGACCAATCGATCGAGCGCTCGCGCGCTGAGGGCGTCGAGTCGGGCGGTCATCCGGCCGATGGAGGCCGGCTTGAACCAGTCGGCGGTGAGCATGCGATGGGTGGCGTGCTCGCGGCCGTCCATGTGGATGAGCGCCTTCAGCTCGCGCTTGCGGGCCGCGTCTTGGGCCAGTGTCGACAGCACCGGGCGCGGGGCGTTGTTGAACACGGCGGCCCGCCGCTCGATGTCGAGTACTGCGGCGTGATCGATCACCGCCCAGAACGGCTGGTAGCCGGGCACCTCGATGCGGTGCACCCCGCCCCGTTCGTGCAGGTCGAGAGCAGCACGGTCCCAGGCGGCGATGTCGGCCCATCGCTGCGGGTTCGTGAACAGGTCGATCGGTTCGGTGGAGGCGCTCCCGGTCATCGCAGCATCGTCGTCCTAAAGATTGGCGACTGTCAAGAAATAGAACCGCGGTAGTCTGCGCGGGTGACGTCCGACAGCAAGCGCCGCGGCCGGCCGAAGATCCACGACGACGGCGCCATCCTCGACTCGGCCCTGCGGGTGTTCGCCACCCACGGCTACGAGGGCATGTCGATGCGCTCGCTGAACAGCGAACTCGGCCTCAGTCACGGCACCATCAACCAGCGCTTCGGCACCAAGGAGCAGCTGTACCTCGATGCCATCGACCACGGCTTCAGCGCCCTGCTGCGCGACGTGGTGGCCATCATCAATGCCGAGCCGCTGCCCCCCGACCCGCTCGAGGAACTGCGTATCCGGTTCCGGGCATTCCTGCTGGCGTCGGCGAAGCGACCGCACCTGAACCGGGTGATCAACAACGAGGGCGTGAACCCATCGCCCGTGCTCGACCACATCTTCGAGCGCTACATCGCCCCGGCCATGCGGGCCACGCGACAACTGATGCAGCGCCTCGCGGCCGACGGGGTGATCGAGCCGCAGTCCGACCGGGCCATCCTGTTCATCCTCGCCAACGGTGCCGGCAGCGCATACAGCCTGCCCGCGCTGGCGAAGAAGTTCGACCGCGCCGACGGCAAGGTCGATGGCGCCCGCTACGCCGACGAGATGGCGACATTGCTGGTCAATGGTCTGCGGCGGTATTCGGCTCCCACCTCGCCGGGCCGTCAGCCGGCCAAGCGTGCATCGAGGTCGGCCACGGCCTGAGGCAGGTCGGCCGCGTCGCACACGGCGGCCACCCACCCGTCGGGTCGCACCACCACGTGGTCGGCCCCGAACAAGGCGGACCGTTCGAGGGTCGCCGTCCTCCACGGTCGATCCGACGGGGGAGGCGGCACGGGTGACTCGCTGCTGGACACGATGGTCATTGCCGGCCCGGTGGGCACACCGTCGGCGATCTGGTCCCAGGCGCCGAAGGGCAGGCCTGCGCGGGGGTGTGCACCCTGCACGATGCCGTCTGTGTAGCGAGTCGGTGGTCGCTCGCCGCTGTAGCTGCTGCGCGGCGCGATGCCATGGCTCACCCGCCCTGCGTACTGGTCGATCAGCCGACCCGTCTCGACCGACTGCCTTCGCATGGTGGCGCCGCTCGGACGAGTAGGTGTCGAGCAGGCCGTCGCCCGACCAGCCGTCGAGCACCCAGCGCAGTTTCCACGCCAGATTCACCGCGTCGCGCATACCGCTGTTCAACCCCTGCCCCTGGAAGGGCGGCATCTGGTGCGCGGCATCTCCGGCCAGCATCACCCGACCGCTCCGCATCGTCGCCGCCACCACGGCGTGGAAGCAGTACGCCGCAGAACGCACCAGCCGGGCCCGCTGCGGGTCGATCCAGGGTGCCAGCAACCGCCACACCTGTTCGGGTCGATTCATCTCCTGCGGGTCCTCGCCGGGCTGCAGCTGGAACTCCCAGCGGTAGTAGCGATCGTGGCCGCTGATCATCGTGGTGGGGCGGGCCGGATCGCAGATCTGGCGGCCCACATCGGGCAGGCCGCACGTCGCGCGATCGTCGACCTCGATGTCGACCACCAGCCAGTCCTGGTCGAAGCCGAGGTCGTCCCAAGCGATGCCCTGTGAACGGCGCACCGTGCTGGAGGCGCCGTCGCAACCCACGAGGTACCGGCCGGTGAGCCGCCGCCCATCGGCCAGCAGCAGACTCACCTCGTCGGGTGCGCTGGTGTCGACACCCGTGAACGCGCTGCCCGGTAGGAAGCGGCCGCCGCGGGCCAGCATCTCGTCGCGCAGCATCGCCTCCAGGTGCGGCTGGAAGTGCAGGCTGGCTCGGTTCAGCCCGCCGAACACGTGAGAGGCCGTGAGGTCGGTGCTGGCCAGCACCGCGCCGTGCGCGTCGACGTACTCGGCCCTGCGCATCGGGGTGAGCAGGCCTGTCAGCCGGTCGCCCAGGCCCTGTTGGATGAGGGCGCGCACCAGTTCGCCGTCGATGAGCACGGCCCGCGGGAGCGGGTGGACCTCGGTGTCGCGCTCGACCACCACGTTGTCGATGCCCAGGTTCGACAGCGCGATCGAGAGCGTGCACCCCACCGGCCCGCCGCCGGCGATGACGACGGTGGCGCTGTCGTCCGTCTGATTACTGGACATATGTCAATCTAAACATCCTGCGATCCGGCTCGCAACAGTCGACGGGTCCGAGCGCGGCCCACTCGTGATCGGCTGGCAGCCGCCATGCCCGGCGTTACGCGAGGATTCGTCGGTGCGTGCTCCTCACCTCGCCCTGCTCGCTGCCGTCGTGCTCACCGGCGTCGCCTGTGGCGGTTCCGACGCCGACCCGTCGGTCGGCGGCTCGAACACCATCGGCTCGGCGACCACCGCCCCACCGACCGACGCGTCCTCCACCACCGTGGCCGAGCCGAGCACCACTGCGTCGCCCGCAACCACCATCGCGTCGACGGTGCCCGTCACCACACCAGCGCCCGACGACGGCCTCGCTCCGCGGTGTGTCGAACGTGGCCCCGGCCGGGAACCGCTCGCCCCTGTCGTACTGCCCGACACCCTCGGCCCACTCGGGGCTGCGCCAGTGGTCGACCTCTCTCTGCCGACGGCATCGACGGGTGGGCTCGTCGACGACTGGCCGCGAACCGGGGCGATCACCGTTCCGGGCGGGGTGTTGGTGTGGATGGTGCCCAACAACGCCACCACCGACGTGGGGCGGGTGGTTGCGGTCGATGCCGACGGCGTGATCCGCTGGCAGCGGTGTCTCGATCGACGGCCGTCGATGGTGCTCGCGGCGGCGCAGTCGGAGAGCGGCGAGGCGCTGGTGCTCTCGTACACGGTGTCGTCGGGTGCCACCACGTGGCTGTGGGAGGTGTGGTCGCTCGCCGACGGTCGGGTCACCCGCACACTCGACGACCTGGTGGCTGCTTCCGGAGTCACGGGACCGGTGGCGGGCCAACGCACCCCGGTGTACGGCGTCTACGGGATGGTGCCCGACGCGCTGCTGCTGGCCCCGGAACGCGACGGTGCCGCAGATCTCTCGGCGGCCGCACTGCTACGCATCGACCTGGCGACGATGACGGCCACACCGCTGGCCATGCCGCCCATCCCCATGGAGGGCAACAGCCTCGGCACCCTTCCCGACGGCCGCCTCGCCGTGTTCGGCGGGAGGATTCTCGGCAGTCTGTACGAGGTGGTCGCCGTGCAGCAGGGCGAGGGCTGGACCGTCGACCGCGACGCGCTCCAGGCCGCTCGACCAGCGGCGGTCACCTTCGATTACGGCGTCGACGGCAGTGGTGAAGCCCTGGTGGGCTTCGACGCATTCGGCGCCGAACTCTGGCGTCGCGCCGACCTGACGCCGATTCGCGCCGAGGGATTCACCGTGGAAGGTGACGGTGCCGTGGCCGTCGCCAGTACCTGCGGGCCACGCGCCTCGGTCGACGACATCGGTTGCCCCGATGCTGCGATCGAGGGAGTCGACGCCCGCACAGGCCGCACGCTGTGGCGCCTCGAGGGGCAGTACGGCGTGTCGATCGTCGTCGACGGTGTGGCCTTCACGACCGGCCCGTTCGACCCGGGCGTCGCTGCGCCGACGGTGTGGACGATGATCGACACCCGCACCGGTCGACCGGTGGCCGACGATCAACGCTGGGGTGAGCCCTCCTGGTTCGGTATCGGCTGCTGTGACAGTCCGGAGGTGGCCTGGGTCGACGGCAGCGTGGTGTTCACGGTCGACGAGGTCCATCTGCAGGTCTGGTACCCACGTCAGCTCAGCACGCCCACCGTCACCGCATCGCTCGCCTGACCGTCGTGCACCGGCCGACGCTCTAGGCTGCGACCCGAGCTACGACCGGATCGGGGAACCCGTGAGCGAGCAGACGGCTAGGGAATCGGTGGCACGACGAGTGCTGAGCCTGGGCACGCTGCCCGTGGCGTGCACGGTGGTGGTGGGCATCAACGCCCTCTACATCCTGTTGGTGGCCATCGGGAACATCACCGACTACGGCACCAACTTCGACTTCGTGTCGCACGTGCTGTCGATGGACACCACCAACTTCGGCGCCCCGCCCGGGGAAGGCCTCGACAGCGACGTGATGTGGCGGGCCATCGAGGCCACCTGGTTCCACCACCTCGCCTACATCGGCGTCATCATCTGGGAGTCGGCGACGGCCATCGTGCTGCTCTGCTCGGTGTGGGCGTGGCTCCGCGCCAGCCGTACGCGCAGCTTCGACCTGCCCCGCCGGCTCGGCACCGTCGGCCTCGCCATGATCCTGGTGCTGTTCATGGGCGGGTTCATCACCATCGGCGGCGAGTGGTTCCAGATGTGGCGCTCGGTGTCGTGGAACGGCCTCGAGCCGGCCTTCCGCAACTCGGTGCTGGCCGCCTTCGGCATCGTGCTGATGCACTTGCCGTCGCCACAGTGGGCGGCAATGGCCGACGACTCGGCCGAGGGTCTCCTCGCCCGCTGAGCACTCCCGAGGGTCGTTCGCACACCCGGGCGCGCGAAGAAGCAGCCAGTGGTTCGCTGCTACTCGGGTGGGGTCAGGCCGTGGCGTTGCGCAGCACGACAACGGTCTCGAGCGCAGCCAGGGCTGCGTCGGCACCTTTGTTGCCGGCCTTGCTGCCTGCCCGTTCGAGCGCCTGCTCGATCGAGTCGACGGTGATGATGCCGTTGGTCACCACCACGCCCGTGTCGAGCGCCACCCGGGCGAGGCCGGCTGCACTCTGGTTGGCCACCACCTCGAAGTGGTAGGTGGCGCCGCGGATGACCGCACCCAGCCCGGCGATCGCGTCGTAGCGACCGGTGGTGGCCAGTGCCTTGGCGACCATCGGGATCTCCCATGCGCCCGGCACCCACAGGGTGTCGATGGCATCGTCGGCCACGCCGTGGCGTACCAACGCGTCGCGGGCACCCGCTTCGAGGCGCTCGACGATGAGGTCGTTGAACCGACTGCACACGAGCGCAACGCGCAGGCCCGTGCCGTCGAGATTGCCGGAGTACGTGGTCATGAGAGCTCCATGGTCGAGGGAGTTGATGAAGGAGACGGTGTGGTGGAGTTGTCGGGAAGCGTGTGGCCCATGCGCAACCGCTTGGTCTCGAGATAGCGCTGTGCCTCGGGGTGCACCGGCACGTGCAGCGGTACGCGCTCGGTGATGGTGAGGCCGTAGCCGTCGAGGCCGCCGTACTTGGCCGGGTTGTTGGTCATCAGCCGGATCGTGGTGAGTCCGAGATCGGCGAGGATCTGCGCGCCGATTCCGTACTCGCGACTGTCGACCGGCAGGCCGAGGCGCAGGTTCGCGTCGACCGTGTCGGCGCCCGCGTCCTGCAGCTCGTAGGCGTGCAGCTTGTGCGTGATGCCGATACCGCGTCCTTCGTGGCCGCGCAGGTAGACCAGCACGCCGAAGCCCTCTTCGGCGATCCGGCGCATCGCCTCGTGCAACTGCTCGCCGCAGTCGCACCGCACGCTCGCGAACACGTCGCCCGTGAGGCACTCGCTGTGTACCCGCACCAACACGTCGTCGTGGCCCGCCACATCACCCATCACGAACGCAAGGTGCGTGACACCACCGTCGACACTGCTGTCGAACGAGACGCACCGGAACTCGCCCCACTGCGTGGGCACCCGTGCTGCGGCGGTGCGGGTGACCAGTTTCTCGTTGCGCCGCCGGTAGCGGATGAGGTCGGCGATCGAGATCAGCAGCAGGCCGTGCTCGTCGGCGAAGGCCCGCAGATCGGGGACGCGGGCCATGCCACCTGAATCGAGTACCACTTCGCACAGCACACCTGCGGGTGCCCGCCCGGCCAGGCGCGCCAGGTCGACCGACGCCTCGGTGTGCCCTGCTCGCTTCAGCGTGCCTCCCGGCCGGGCCCGCAACGGGAAGATGTGGCCTGGCCGATTGAAGGCCCCGGGCCCGACGGTGGGGTCGGCGAGCGCCCGCAGGGTGCGGGCCCGGTCGGCGGCCGAGATACCCGTCGAGGTGCCCTCGGCCAGGTCGACCGTCACCGTGAACGCCGTGCCCTGCACCTCGGTGTTCCCGCTGGCCGGCACCATCAACGGCAGGTGCAACTCGTCGCACCGCTCGCCCGTGATACCGACGCAGATGACACCCGACGTGTGGCGCACGAAGAACGCGATCTGCTCCTCGGTGGCCAGATCGGCCGCCATGATCAGGTCGCCTTCGTTCTCGCGGTCCTCGTCGTCGGCGACCACGACGATCTCGCCGCGGGCGATCGCTGCGATCGCAGCATCGATGGGATCGAACACCGGACGGTTCATGCCGACACCTCCGTCGACGAGCGCACGAAGCGCTGGGCCAATTCGGCCGGGCTGTCGGCTGATGCGATGAAGGGCGCGAGCATCCGCTCGACGTACTTGGCGATCACGTCGACCTCGAGGTTCACCAGGTCGCCCGGCTGCTTCGTGCCGAGCGACGTGACGGCAGCGGTGTGGGGGATGATCGCAACGGTGAACCCGTCGTCGAGCGGCTTCACCACCGTCAGGCTCACCCCGTCGACGGTGACCGACCCCTTCTCGACCAGATACGGCAAGAGGTGGCCTGGCACACGCACCCGCAGATCGGGCACCGGGTCGACGATCTCGCCCACGGCATCGACATGGCCCTGGACGAGATGACCGCCGAGACGGTCGTTCACCCGCACGGCCCGCTCGAGGTTCACGACGTCGCCTGCGCCGGCGCGGGCGAGGCTGGTGCGGCTCACTGTCTCGTCGCTCACATCGGCCTCCCACCACCCGTCGCCCTGCGCGACCAGCGTGAGACAGCAGCCGTTCACGGCGATCGAGTCGCCCAGTCGTGCGTCGGCGATCACCTCGCTGGCAGCGATGCGCAGCACGCCGTTCTCGAACCGTTCGATGCGACCCAACTCTTCGACGATCCCGGTGAACATCAGCGGGTGGCCCCGACGTGGTCGATCTGGGTCTGGTCGATCTGGATGTGAGTCATGGTGACGCTCCTCGATGTAACTCGTGCCGTGCGGGCTCGATCGAGCGCACAGCAACGGCGACCAGACGGGCGCACCCGTTGAGGCGCGCCCATCGGGCGAGACGTCACCCTGCTCCCATCCGGACTGTTACCGTCGGCTCCGGAGTTCCACCGGATCGGCCTGTCATCGAACGATGACGGGTTCGCGGGCTGTGACCGCCGGTCGGGACTTGCACCCAACCCCGCAGAGGTTCATTCAGTTGTGGCTTCCATGATGCCATGCTCGACCTGCAGCCACACCACCGGCGTGATCACCGCCCGGCCCGGGGGCCGACCAAGACCTTCCCCGACTCGCTGCCCACCCGCTGTCGACGGGTGCGGCGCCGCCTGCCCGGGGCCACATCGGCGTCGCCCTGGCGCCGCTTCGATCCGACTCGGGTGGGTGACGACGAACGGCGCAAGACGAACGCCGCGGTGTCGCCGACGCGACGGCGGTTGGCCTCTGCGGCGACGGCTGCGTAGTGCTTCCGTCGCGCTGCGGGCATCACCTCGTCGGCGAGCGGGCTCGAGTGCGGCACCCCACGTCGGACGAGCTCGCTCGCCCACCAGCCGTTACCGGTCGCGTCGCACCACCACGACTCGACCTCGAGACCGCAGCGGGCGGCCACGGCGTACATCCCTGCCACGCTCGGAACGGAGAGGTGCCGAGGCGGGTCGAGTGCCACCCAGTCGGCACCGTAGATCTCCCATGCCTCCATCGCAGCCACCGGCAGGCGCACCAGGATGCGGCCGTCGGCGCCCACCAGTTCGCTCGCCTTCAGCAGGTCGGCGACCGGGTGGGCCACATGCTCGAGGCTGTGGTGGAACATCACCAGATCGAACGAGCCGTGTGTCTCGTGGATGCTGTTCTTGTCGACGAATTCGTTGGTGGCGTCGACGTACGGGTCGACACCTCTGCAGTCGTCGAAGCCCATCCGGCGCAGTCGCGCCACGAGTCGCCCGCCTCCACCACCGACATCGAGCAGTCGGGCGTCGCTGCGCAGCGGTCGCAGCGCCACCAGCCACCCCGGGATGCCGCCGAGCTGCGCGGCCCAACGCCGTGGCACCATCGGGCTCATCGACAACCGGGTGCGCAGGCGTCGTGCGCACAGGGTGAGCCTCGACCGCTTCGGGAGCGGGGCCGTCGTGAACGAGTAGTAGTCGTCGGGGTAGTACGGGTCGAGATCGAACGGCACGAACGTGAGCGTCATGCTGCGGCACGACGGACATTCGCTGTACTGGAACACCTCGCCGGTGCCGTGCATCTTCTCGATGACCGGGAAGTCGGCGCCGCTGAGTTCGGCCTCGCACCAGGGACAGGAGTTGACCGTTCTCACAGGTACAGCGTCCGATGCTTCAGCGAGCCACGCAGCGAGCCCGCCACGCGCGCCGCAGGGGCGATCCACGATCCCTTGCGCGCAGGGTTCGCGCTGAACGCCCGCGGCAGGTGGACCAGGAGCCACACCACCTGCTTGGAGAACTCGAGCGCGGTTCGGCGCGGCACCCGGTCGGGGAACTGTGCGTGCAGGTGGGCCCACCCCTCGTGCCGGCACACGTACTGCATGAAGTAACCCATCGGCGTCGGCCGGAGGCGGTACTGGATCGTCGCATCGCCGACATACCCGATTCGCTTGCCGCGATCGTCGGCCCGCCACAGGATCTCGACGTCGTCGACGAAGTTGTGCGTCTCGTCGAGGCCCCCGACCTCATCCCAGGCGGTCTTCCGCCAGCCGCAGTTGCCGCCCTGACCGCGCAACTGGCTGCGATCCCACTGCTCGGGTACATCGATGAACGAGGCCGGCCCGCGAAGGGCGAGCGTGGCCTCGCTGTTCAGTCGGTCGAGGGCATACCTGCCCAGCGCGATGTCGAGGGTCGCGAGTGCACCGACGAGATTGCTCACCCAGGTGGGCTCGGCCACATCATCGTGATCCAGGAACAGCAGGTAGCGCTCGTCACCCGGCACCTGGGCGCCGCAGTTCCGAGCGACGTTCCCACCAGGGAGCGAAGTGTGCGCCACGACGAGATCGAGCCGATCGGTGAACGAAAGGGCCACCTGCTCGGTGTCGTCGACCGAGGCGCTGACCACCACCACCACTCGGAGTGGTGGGGCATCTCGCTGGTCGACCAACGACTGGAGGGTCTCGCCCAGGAACTCACCGGCATTGTGAGCTGGTATGACAACGCGAACGCTGGTTCCCTCATGATTCGTTCGATCAGGCACGGCCGCTGCCTTCGTCGTCCTGGAGGTGCTGCATGATCCTTCTTCGTTCCACTGGCATGACCTTGTGCCTCCCTTGACAGTCCGTGGCGGGCGACGGCACGCAAGGGATCGCCATGGCGGAGACAGCAACCGATCGGTCGTGCCGGAGACTCTCGATCAGCGTGGCGAGAACCTACTCGCGTCGCTCACGGCAGCGTGGCGGCCGACAGCGAGGCGGCGATCACCGGGGCGTCGACCCAGGCCACGACGATGTCGAAGCCGGTCGATGCAGTGTGCCTGGCGTAGTCGGCCGTGGTGGCGAAGATGCCACAGCGTCGGCCCGCGCTGGCAGCTGCGGCGCGGATGGCGTCGAACGCCGCCACCATCGCCGGCTCGGTGCGGTTCTGCCCCACGCCGTGCCCGAGCGACAACCCGAGGTCGCCCGGCCCGATGAACAGGCCGTCGACCCCGTCGACAGCGGCGATCTCGGCAGCGTGTGCGAGCCCGGCTGCGCTCTCGATCATGGGCAGCACGATCGCCTCGCGGGCTGCTGCAAAGGGGTCGTGCCCGGCAGGCTGCACGCCGTACACCCCGTAGGAACGCTTGCCCTCGGGCGCATAGCGAACGGCGCTCACGATCTGTTCGGCCTCGTCGGCCGATTCGCACATCGCCACGATCACCCCGTCGATGCCGGCGTCGAGCGTCCACCCGATCAGATCTGCATCGGGCGAGGCGAGCCGCGCCAGCAGCGTGACCGGCCAACGAGCAGCGGCAGCGATGGCGTCGAGGATGGCGCGCTGGTGGAACGGGCCGTGCTGCACGTCGAACACGACTGCATCGACGGCACCGGATGCCGCGACGGTGGCGATGAGGCGGGGATCGGGCATCGTCACCCAGGCGAGGCGGGCACAGGTGCCCTCGTGCCAGCGGCGACGGACGATGTGAGCAGACATGGTGGCCGAGGCTAGGCGCCGCCGGCCTCGGCGGGGTAGTAGCGCTGCCGCGCCCACAGCGCCACGTACACCAGTGCCACCAGCACGGGCACCTCGATGAGCGGACCCACCACACCCGCCAGCGCCTGACCACTGGCCACGCCGAACACACCGATCGCCACAGCGATGGCGAGCTCGAAGTTGTTGCCCGCAGCGGTGAATGCGATCGAGGCGTTGCGGTCGTAGGGGACGCCGAGCCGCAACCCGAGGAAGAAGCTGCCGAACCACATGATCGCGAAATAGGCGAGCAACGGCAGCGCGATCCGCGCCACATCCCACGGTCGACCGGTGATGGTGTCGCCCTGGAGCGCGAACAGGATGACGATGGTGAACAGCAGGCCGTACAGGGCCACCGGCCCGATACGCGGCAGGAAGCGGCCCTCGTACCAGGCCGTTCCGCGACGACGCTCGCCGATGAGCCGGGTGAGGAATCCGGCGAGCAGCGGAACACCGAGGAACACCAGCACCGACGTGGCGATCTCCCACACCGTCACGTCGATGCCCTCGCTGTCGAGGCCCAACCAGCCGGGCAGCACCTCGAGGTAGAAGTAGCCGAGCAGCGAGTAGGCGACGATCTGGAACAGCGAGTTCACCGCCACCAACACTGCAGCCAGTTCGGAGTTGCCACAGGCGAGGTCGTTCCAGATGAGCACCATCGCGATGCAGCGGGCCAAGCCCACGATGATGAGGCCGGTGCGGTACTCGGGCAGGTCGGGCAGCATCAGCCACGCCAGCGCGAACATCACGGCCGGGCCGATCAGCCAGTTCAGCACCAGCGACATCACCAGCGACCGCGTATCGCCGACCACGGTGCCGATCGAGCGGTAGCGCACCTTGGCGAGCACCGGGTACATCATGGCGAACAGCCCGACGGCGATGGGCAGCGACACCGAGCCCACCTTCACCTGGTCGAGGTGGTCGTCGAGGCCGGGTACGAGCCGGCCCAGCGCCAGGCCCAGCACCATGGCGACGCCGATCCACAGGGGCAGGAACCGGTCGAGCGTCGACAGCCGCACCGCTGGTTGGTTCATCGTCCGATCACCACCAGCACCGTACTCATCCGGCGCACAACGTTCGTCTGCGGGCGGTCGATCGGGCGTGCGATGGTGATGCCGGTGCCATTCGGCCCTGTCGGCGGTGGACCGTTCCGACGACCATGTCGGCCGTGCGCACCCCCACGCCGGAGCCACCGTCGAAGACGTCCCGACCGTGGTTCAGCAACCAACGCTTGCTCTGGGTGATCGCCGTGGCCGTGATCGCCAATCTGGTGATCGCAGGCATCCTCGGCCGGTCGGAACCGACCCCCTCGGTGCCCTACTCGACGTTCGTCGCCGAGGTCGCTACCGACAACGTCGCTGCCGTCACCACCACCGGCGACCGTATCGACGGTTCGTTCCGCACGCCCGTCGCCGCACCCGACGGCGGCGAGAGCCCGATCATCGGGTTCACCACGATGCGACCCTCGTTCGCCGACGACGGTGCCTTCGCCGCCCTGCTCGACAACGGGGTCGAGGTCACCGCCGAGTCGCCCGACGGCAGCACCAACTGGTTCCTCGCGATGCTGCTGAACTTCGGCCCGGCGCTGTTGTTGATCGGCGGCTACCTGTGGCTGATGCGCCGGGCCGGCAGCGCCATGAGCGGTATGGGCGGTATCGGGGGGTTCGGCCGATCGAAGCCGACCCGCCCCGATACGTTGTCGACCAAGGTCACCTTCGCCGACGTCGCCGGAATCGAGGAAGCGAAGGAGGAGCTCGTCGAGATCGTCGACTTCCTCCGCTCGCCGGCCCGCTATCGCACGCTCGGCGCGCGGCCACCACACGGTGTGCTGCTGATGGGAGCGCCCGGCACCGGCAAGACCCTGCTCGCCAGAGCCGTCGCGGGCGAGGCCGATGTGCCGTTCTTCTCGATGTCGGCCTCGGAGTTCATCGAGATGCTCGTCGGGGTGGGCGCCAGCCGGGTGCGCGATCTGTTCGATCAGGCCAAGGCGGTGGCACCGGCGATCGTGTTCATCGATGAACTCGATGCCATCGGGCGCGCCCGTGGCAGCGTGGCCAGTTTCGGAGGGGTCGACGAGCGCGAGCAGACGCTGAACCAGATCCTCACCGAGATGGACGGCTTCACCGGCAACGAGGGTGTGATCGTGCTCGCCGCCACCAACCGCCCCGACGTGCTCGACCCGGCATTGCTGCGCGCCGGCCGGTTCGACCGCCGCATCACCCTCAACCCGCCCGACCTCGCCGGCCGTGCCGCCATCCTGGCCGTACACGCCCGCAGCGTCCCCCTCGCTGCCGATGTCGACCTGCACGCGGTGGCCGCCACCACACCGGGCATGGTGGGCGCCGACCTGGCCAATCTGGTGAACGAGGCCGCGCTCACCGCGGCACGGGCCAACCGCACATCGGTGATCGCCGCCGACTTCGGTGCGGCGCTCGAGCGGATCGTGCTGGGAGCCGAGCGCAAGATCATGCTGAGCGACGACGACCGGCGCCGCACTGCGGTGCACGAGGGCGGGCATGCGCTGGTGGGCATGCTGCAAGAGGGCGCCGATCCGGTGCGCAAGGTGTCGATCATCCCCCGCAGCCGCTCGCTCGGGGTGACGTTCCAGAGCCCGACCACCGACCGGTACGGGATGAGCGAGGCCTACCTGCGCGGGCGCATCATCGGGGCGCTCGGCGGTCGCGCCGCCGAGGAGTTGGTGTTCGGCGACCTCACCACCGGCGCCGAGGCCGACATCGAGGTCGCCACCGCCACCGCCCGCCAGATGGTGGGACGGTGGGGCATGTCGCGGGTCGTCGGGCCGGTGACCGTCCTGCCGGGTGCCGGTGCCGACGTCGGGCTCGGCATCCTCGATCCGCGGGCACCTTCGGAGGCCACCCGCCAGGCCGTCGACACCGAGACCCGGGTGATCATCGACGCGTGCCGCGAGCAGGCCATCGCCATCCTGCGGGCCAACCGCGACCGGCTCGATGCACTGGTGACGGCACTGCTCGAGCACGAGACCCTCGACGAGGCCGATGCCTACCACGCCGCCGGACTGCCGCACCGCTGAGTGAGTCGACCGGTCGCCACCGCTAGCGTGGCGAGCCGTCATGCAAGCCTTCCTCGTCAGTACCGGCCTCATCTTCGTCGCCGAACTCGGCGACAAGAGCCAACTGATGGCGATGACCTTCGCGGCCCGCTACCGGGCCGTCACCATCCTGTTGGCCATCACCGCGGCCACCGCCACCGTGCACCTGATCAGCGTGCTGCTGGGTGCAGCACTCGGGGTGGCCCTACCCACCGACGTGCTGTCGGTCGTTGCCGGTGTGGCCTTCATCGGCTTCGGCATCTGGACCCTGCGGGGCGACGAGCTCGACGAGGACGACGAGGCGATCGCGGCGAGGCGCACGAAGTCGGTGTTCTTCACCGTGGCACTGGCGTTCTTCCTGGCCGAACTGGGCGACAAGACGATGCTCGCCACCGTCACCCTGGCCACCGATCACGGCATGGTGGGCACCTGGCTGGGTTCGACCGTCGGGATGGTGGCCGCCGACGCGCTGGCGATCGTGGTGGGCCAGCAACTCGGCGCTCGGCTGCCTGAGCGGACGATCAAGATCGGTGCGGCCATCACGTTCTTCGTGTTCGGCGCGCTGCTCATCGTCGAGGGTCTTCGCTGACCCAGTCGTTCTGCGAGAGTGATGCCATGGTCACTCCCTTCGACTCGCTCTCGTTCCGGCACGGCCCTGCCATGGTCAATCGCTTCATGCTGGCGCCGCTCACCAACCAGCAGA
This sequence comes from Acidimicrobiaceae bacterium, assembly GCA_040380855.1. Lineage (GTDB taxonomy): Bacteria > Actinomycetota > Acidimicrobiia > Acidimicrobiales > Ilumatobacteraceae > VFMC01. The sequence continues at coordinate 25,694 of JBEIIG010000003.1, forward strand.
GCCACCTCGACGGCACCCTCAGCGACGACGAGTTCCACTGGCTGACGATGCGTGCCACCGGCGGATTCGGTCTGACGATGACCTGCGCTGCCCACGTGCAGGCCGTGGGGCAGGGGTTCCGGGGCCAGCTCGGCGTGTTCGGCGACCAGCACCTCGACGGCCTCACCCGCCTCGCGTCGGCGCTGAACGCCACCGGCACCGTGAGCTACATGCAGCTGCACCATGCGGGCAACCGCTCGCCCGAAGCGCTCGTCGGCACCCAGCCGGTGTGCCCCAGCGACGACCCGTCGACCGGTGCGCGGGCGCTCACCACGGCCGAGGTCGAGCAGGTGGTGGCCGACTTCGTGACCGCCGCGCGCCGCGCCGAACGGGCAGGCTTCCACGGTGTCGAGCTGCACGGCGCACACGGCTACCTGATCTGTCAGTTCCTGTCGGCCGAGCTGAACCAGCGTTCCGACCGCTACGGCGGCTCGCTCGAGAACCGCAGCCGGGTGCTGTTCGACATCGTCGACGGCATCCGTACCGAGTGCGGCCCCGACCTCGCCCTCGCGGTGCGCCTGTCGCCCGAGCGGTTCGGCATGCAACTGCCCGAGATCGTCGAGGTGTTCGGCCGACTCGTCGACGGGGGCAAGGTCGACATGATCGACATGAGCCTGTGGGACGTGAACCGGGTACCCACCCCCGACGGCCCCGACACGCGCAGCCTCACCGAGGTGTTCGCCGCAGTGCCGCGAGGCGACGTGCGCCTGGGGGTGGCGGGCAAGATCCACGACCCCGCCGACGTGCAACGCGTGCTCGACCAGGGTGTCGACATCGCCATCCTCGGTCGGGTGGGCATTCTCCACCACGACTACCCGCACCGTCTGGCAGCCGACCCCGGGTTCGTCCCCCGCCGACCGCCCGCATCCCGCGAGGTGTTGCTGGGCGAGGGTCTCTCGCCCGCGTTCGTCGACTACATGAACACCAGCTTCAAGGGCTTCGTCGCCGACTGAGCCCGGTTCAACTGCTGCGGCGGGGTTCAACTGCCGCGGCGGCGGGGCTCCCACGCATCGGGTACGTCGACGAGGGCCTGTACCTCTGGCGGCAGCCGACCGGCGGCGAGGTCGGCGACGGTGACCCGCTCGAGCACCGACCGCAGTGCCACGCGCACCGCCACCCACAGCGAGATGAACGGCTCGTGCTCGCCGTACGACGCCAACTCGTCGGGCCGCAGGCCGCGCACGGTGGCGAGCGGACCGTCGATCACCCGGATGATGTCGGCCACGGTGATGGCATCGGCGGAACGGGCGAGCATCCAGCCGCCCTCGCTGCCCCGCACACTGCGCACCAGGCCACCGTTGCGCAGGATGCGCAGGATGTCGTCGAGGAAGCCGGGTGGGATGTCCTTTGCCTCGGCCAGCGCCCCGCTGCTGGTGGGCCGGGCCTCGCCCTCGGCGGCGATCTCGGCCAGGGCGCACATCACCCGGATGCCGTAGTCGACCTTGTGTGACAGGCGCACGGCGTGAACCTACTGCGCAGGCCCGGGTTGCGATCGGTCCTAATTCCGACTACTTTGATCGGCAATACGGGAACTCGCTCGACCAGGACCACACGATGCTCATCACCGCCTCCATCCCGAACGCTCTGGTGCTGGCCGATGAGCGCGGCCTGGAACAGCGTCGGGTCGCCCGTCGCCTCGATGCGACCAGCATCCGCAGCGTGCACACGTTCTACGAGGAAGACGGCCGGCTGTCGCTGGTGTTCAAAGGCCGCGGCCTGCGCACCGTGGCACTCGATGCCACCGCCCTCGCCGATGGCGCCACCCGCGACGGCGTGGCCCGACTGGTGGCGACGGTGCGGGCCCGGGGTGTCCGCGTGGCCGACGGCGTCGACCAACTGCTCAGCTCGGTCGCACCGGCTCGCTGATCAGCAGCGCCCCGGCGGTCACGTTGGTGGCCTCGTCGACGAGGATCATCCGGCCCCCTTCACGGCTGACCCGGTAGGACATCGCCGCCACGGGTTCGCTGAGCGTGAGGCGAACCACGGCCAGGTCGTTCAGTCCCACCTCGTCGGCAGCGAACCTCGACGCACTGGTGACATCGTGCACGTGCACCACCTCGTCGACGACGGCCCGACCGGTGCGGGTGCCGTGCTTGAACCACAACCGTGTGCCGGCACGCAGCGGCGTGTCGATCATCCAGCACAGCGTGCCCTCCACCTCCTCGGACACCCGCACACCGTGGTCGCCGGCCACCAGCACATCGCCGCGTGCGATGTCGACGTCGTCGGCCAACTCCACCGCCACGGCATGACCGGGTGCGGCCGACTCGACGGCAGCGCCGTGTCGCTGCAGCCCCACCACCGTCGAGCGGCGGCCCGACGGCAGCATCGTCACCGTGTCGCCCACAGCGAGCGGCCCATCGGCGAGCCGGCCGGCATAGCCGCGATAGTCGCTGCCCTGCGGCCGCAGCACGCGCTGCACATCGAGGCGAGCGCCCCGCTGGTCGGCTACGAGGTCGGCATCGAACTGTTCCAGCCACGGCAGTAGCGCCGGGCCCGCGTACCAGGGTGCCCGGTCAGAGCGCTCGACCAGGTTGTCGCCCTCCAGCGCGCTGATGGGGAACGCCACGACGGCCACCGGATCCGGCAGGGCCTCGACGTAGGCGGTGGCCTCTTTCGCGATCACCTCGAACACCCCGTGGTCCCAGCCGACCAGATCCATCTTGTTCACCGCGAGGGCGATGGCCCGAACGCCCAGCAGCGAGGCGATGAACGCATGGCGGCGCGTCTGCTCGACCACGCCGTGGCGCGCGTCGACCAACACGATGGCCACGTCGGCGGTCGACGCGCCGGTGACCATGTTGCGCGTGTACTGCTGGTGGCCGGGCGTGTCGGCCACGATGAAGTTGCGCTGCGGTGTGGCGAAGTAGCGGTAGGCGACATCGATGGTGATGCCCTGCTCGCGCTCGGCGCGCAGGCCGTCGGTGAGCAGCGCCAGGTTCACCTCGCCGTCGCCGTAGCGTCGGCTGGCACGGGCCACAGCGGCCAACTGGTCCTCGAACACCGTCTTGGTGTCGTGCAGCAGACGGCCGATGAGCGTGCTCTTGCCGTCGTCGACCGAACCGGCCGTGGCGATGCGCAGGGTGGGCAGACCACTCATCAGAAGTACCCCTCTCGTTTGCGGTCCTCCATGGCCGACTCGCTGAACGTGTCGTCGGCACGGGTGGCGCCGCGTTCGGTGATACGCGCCGCCGCCACTTCGGCCAGCACGTCGTCGATCGTCGCCGCGTCCGAGCGCACCGCGCCGGTGCAGCTCATGTCGCCCACGGTGCGGTAGCGCACCGTCTCCTCGAACGACACCTCGCCGGGCTCGAGCACCACGGGCCCGCCCACGTTCAGCAGCATCCCGTCGCGTTCGACCACGGTGCGACGGTGCGAGAAGTAGATGCTCGGCAGCGGCACCGCGGCGACGGCGATGTAGCGCCAGATGTCGAGTTCGGTCCAGTTGCTGAGCGGGAAGGCGCGCAGGTGCTCGCCCTTGCGGATGCGGGCGTTCAGCACGTCCCACGGCTCGGGCCGCTGGTTGCGCGGGTCCCACCGGCCGTGCCGGTCGCGGAACGACACGATGCGCTCCTTGGCCCGGGCCTTGTCCTCGTCGCGACGGCCGCCGCCGAACGCAGCGTCGAAGCCGTGCTCGGTGATGGCGTCGAGCAGGGTGACGCTCTGCAGTCGGTTGCGCGAGGCGCGCGGCCCTGCGTCCTCCACCACCCGGCCGGCGTCGATCGATTCCTGCACGCTGGCCACCAGCAGCCGTACGCCGGCGTTGCGCACGAACTCGTCGCGGTAGTCGATCACCTCCGGGAAGTTGTGGCCGGTGTCGACGTGCAGCACCGGGAACGGCAGCCGTGCCGGGGCGAACGCCAGCAGGGCGAGGTGCAGCAGCACGGCCGAGTCCTTGCCGCCGCTGAACAGCAGCACCGGGTTCTCGCACTCGGTGGCGACTTCGCGAATGATCGTGATGGCCTCGTCGACCAGCGACTCGAGATGTGCGTCGGTGCCGGCGAGGGTGAGGTTTCGCAGCGAGGTGTCGGTGCTCATACGTGCAGCCCGCACTCGGTCTTCGCGTTGCCGGCCCAGCGGCCACCGCGTCGGTCCTCGCCGGGCGCGACGGGTCGGGTGCACGGCCAGCACCCGATCGACGGGTAGCCGCGCTCGCTCAGCGGGTTGGCGGGCAGGTCGTGCAGTTGGGCGTACAGCGCCATCGCATCGTCGTCCCAGGTGGCCAGTGGGTTCACCTTCACCAGGTTGCGGCCCACGTCGAAACCGGCCACCGGCGCGTTGGCGCGGGTGGGGCCGTCGACCCGGCGCACGCCGGTGATCCACGCCGCCTTGCCGGCCAGTGCCCGCTGCAGCGGCTCGACCTTGCGCAGCTGGCAGCAGCCCTCCACGTCGTGCTGCCACCGGTTGTCGGGCACCACCTCGTCGAGCGGCCGCACCACGCGCACCCGCATACCGAACCGGCGGCGCATCTCGTCGACGAGCCACTGGGTTTCGGCGAACAGGTACTGCGTGTCGAGCAGCACGATGTCGGCGTCGGGATGTGCGGTGTGCACCAGATGGGCGAGCACGGCGTCTTCGAAACTCACCGTGGCCACCACGTGCTCGACGCCGTGAGCATCGATGGCCCAGCGGACGATGTCGAGCGGGTGCTGCCCCTCGAGGTCGGCGGGGACGGGAACGGAGACGGATGCGGTCACGTCCGCAGTCTGATAATTCCGATCAGGTTTGTCAACTTTTACGGACGGGGGTCACGCCCGCCATCTCGTCGTGGCCAGGAACCCCTCGACGAAGGCATCGGCCGGATGCCCGTACACCTCGTCGGGAGGCCCGATCTGCACCAGGCGACCGGCGTTCATCACCGCCACCCGTCGGCCGAGCGTGAGCGCCTCGGCGCGGTCGTGGGTGACCAGCACCGCCGCAGTGCCCTGCTGTGCCAGGAGGGCGGCCACCTCGGCGCCCACGTCGTCGCGCAGTTGCTCGTCGAGGCTGGCGAACGGCTCGTCGAGCAGCACCACCGCTGGACGCGGTGCCAGTGCACGGGCCAGGGCGATGCGTTGCTGCTCGCCACCCGACAACTCGTGCGGATAGCGCCGCGCCGTGTGGGTGAGGCGCACCAACTGCAGCACCTCGTCGACCCGCGCGACGCGCTCGCTCCGGGGCAGGTGGCGCAATCCGAACGCCACGTTCGCGTCGACCCGCATGTGGCCGAACAGGGCGTGGTCCTGGAACACCAGGCCGATGCGTCGCTGCTCGGCTTCGAGCGCAGTGACGTCGCGCTCGCCCAGCCACACCCGGCCCGCCGACGCTCGATCGAGGCCGGCAACGGCACGCAGGAGGGTGGACTTGCCGCAACCGCTCGGCCCGACGAGCGACAGCAGTTCGCCCGCGTGCACCACGAACGACACGTCGTCGACCACGACGTGGTCGCCGTAGCGACAGGTGAGGCCCTCCACGCGCAACGCGACATCCGGCACGACCGTCACGATGTCACCCGAGCCCCTCGTTCCAGCGCCCACAGCAGCGCAGCGACCGGCACCATACCCACCATCACGATGGCCAGCGACGGCAACGCCGCCTGCACCCACAGGCTCTCGGAGGTGGCCTGCCACACCCATACCGACAGCGTGTCGGTGCCGAAGGGCCGCAGCAGCAGCGTGATGGGCAGTTCCTTCACGGTGTCGACCGCCACCAGCGCGGCCGCTGCGAGCAGGGCGGCCCGTGCCTGGGGCAACTCGACCCGCAGCGCCACCCGCCACGGCCGAGCACCCAGTGTCCGGGCGCTGTCGACCGCATGTGCGGGCACCGCCGACAGGCCGGCGTCGACACCCTGGTAGCCGACGGCGAGGAACCGGACCACCAGCCCGTACACCAGGCCGACGAGCGACCCCACCAGGAGCACGCCGCCCGGTACCCACCCACGTCGGTCGAGTGACGCGAGCGTCACCACCACACCGATGGCCACCACCGGCCCCGGCACCGCGTAGCCGAGGCTCGCCACCCGGGCCAGGGCAGTGCCTGCCCGCCCCCGCCGCCGAGCCACGAGCGCGATGGCCGTGCCCGCGCCCATGCACACGACCGTGGCCAGTGCCGCCACCTGCAACGTGTTCGTCAGGTGGTGCGAGAAATCACCCGCGACCGTGGCGGTTGCACCGGAGCGGTGGGCGTCGCTCGCCCAGCGGGCCAGCCGCACGACCGGCATCACCACGGCCGCACCGAGCACCAGCACCGCGCCGCCGAGTGCACCGACAGCGCCGAGCCCGCGCAACGGCCGTGTGTGCGGCCCGCGCCGGGCGCCGTGCTGTGCATAGCGCGCACCGCCGCGCAGGCCGCGCTCGAGCGCGATCAAGCCCACCGCTGCCACGATCAGCACCATCGCCAACTCGGTGGCGGCGTCGCGGTCGCCGGTGCCGAACCACACCCGCAACACGCCATCGGCGACCGTGCTGACGTTGAACAGCCGCACCGTGCCGATGTCGGTGAGTACCTCCATCACCACCAGCGCACTGCCTGCCGCCAGCGACGGGCGAGCGGCGGGCAGCACGACCCGCCAGAACGTGCGCCGCCGCGAGGCTCCGAGGCTGCGTGCCGCGGCGACCGTGGCCTGCGCCTGGTCGCGGAACGCTGCCCGGGCGAACAGGAACACATAGGGGTAGAGCGTCAGGATCATCACTGCCGCACACACCCAGATGCTGCGCACACCACGCGCGCCGAGCGGCCCGGCCAACGTGTCGAGCCACACGAAGCCGAGCACATAGCCGGGCACGGCGAGCGGCGCGACGAGCAGCCAACCGAGGATGCGTCGACCCCGGAACTCGTAGGCGGTCACCAACCAGGCGAGCGCCGTACCGAGCAGGAGCGTTCCTGCGAGCACGGTGACCGACAGCGTGACCGTGTCGCGCAGCATGCCCGGGAGGCGAGTACGCCAGAGCTGTCGCCAGATCTCGGTGTCGGGGTCGGTGAGCGACCAGGCCACCACGGCCACTGGCGCGGCCAGCACCCCCGCCACTGCGGTGAGGGCGGCCCAACCCGGCAGTGAACGGGTGCTGAGGGTCACTCGTACCCGGCGGTCGACAGCAGGTCGACGGCGAGCGGATTCAACTCGCCGAGGCGGCGTACGGCTGCGATGTTCGCCGTGAACTCGCCCCAGCCGGCAACGACAGAGGCGGGGGGAACGCTGGGGTCGGCGGGGTACTCGAAGTTGGCGTCGCTGAACTGTTTCTGGCCGTCGGTGGCCAGCCACTCGAGCAGCTTGCGGGCACCCTCGGGATTCGGCGCGTGGGTGGTGACGGCCGCCGCGCTGACGTTCACGTGAGTACCCGCGCCGTCCTGGTCGGGCCAGCTGATGGCCACGGGGAAGGCGGGATCGTCGGTGACCAGCCGGCCGAGGTAGTAGGTGTTGGCGATCGCCACATCGCAGTCGCCGGCAGCGACGGCTTTGTAGATGTCGGTGTCGCTGTCGATGTAGAGCGGGTCGTTGGCCACCCACGTCTCGACCAGCGCCAGCGCAGCCGGTTCACCCAGGTCGGCGATGAGCGACGCAACAAGCGACTGGGTGTACGGGTGGGTGCTGGGCCGCAGGCACAGGCGGCCCTTCCACTGCGGATCGCCGATCGCGGCATAGGTGGTGGGCGGCTCGGCGACGCGTTCGGTCGAGTAGATCACCACGCGCGCCCGGCGGCTGAGTGCGTACCACGTGCCGTCGTCGCTGCGGAGCTCGGCGGGGACGGCCTTGTCGAGCACCGGGCTCTCGATCGAGGCGAGCGCTCCGGCCGCTGCGGCGAGTTCGATGTTCGCTGCATCGGCGGCCATCAACAGATCGGCGGGGGTGTTCTTGCCCTCGGCGACGAGCCGCTCGCGCAGTTCGGGGTCCTTGCCCGTGGTGAAGCGCACCTCGATGCCGGTGGCTGCGGTGAAAGCCTCGAACACGGGCTCGATGCCGTAGTGGCGGCCGGTGTACACCGTCACGATGCCTGCGCCGGGGCCTGCACCGGAGCCGTCGGAGGAGTCGTCGTCGCTCCCGCACGCAGCGAGTGCCGTCGTAACCAGCACGAGGGATACCACGAGCCTGAAGGTGTACCTGTTCTGCATAGTAAAGCCAGCCTTACATTCCCGATGGATGATGTCAACTCGTTCACCACCGTGGGCGGCGCACGTCAGGCGTAGCCTCGTCGACATGCGCATCGAGTTCTGGATCGATCCCATCTGCCCCTGGTGCTGGGTCACCTCCCGCTGGGTCACCGACATCGCCCCGCACCGCGACGTACAGATCACCTGGCGGTCGATCAGCCTGCTGATGAAGAACGGCATTGGTCCCGACTCGCCGTGGTACGAACCGGCAGCCGCCACCCACGGCCTGCTGCGCGTGATGGAGTCGGTGCGTGCCGCCGAGGGCGATCCTCCGCTCGGTGGCCTCTACGCCGTGTTCGGCGAGCACATCCATCACCGAGGCGAGCGCACCGTCGACGCCGCGGCCCTGCTGGCCGAGGCCGGTCTCGACACCGCTCATGCAGCCGCCGCGAACGACGACTCGTGGGACGCGGTCATCCGTGCCTCGATGGACGACGGCCTGTCGCTCACCGGCAACGACGTGGGCACGCCGATCATCGGGTTCACGACGCCCGCCGGCAAGCGCGTCGGGTTCTTCGGCCCGGTCATCACCCGTCGCCCGCCGCTCGACGACGCGCTGCGCCTGTGGGACGGCCTCACGATGATGGCGGGTGTCGACGGGTTCTGGGAACTGAAGCGCACACGCACCGAAGACCCCGACTTCACCCCACCTGCGTGACGCGGGCCGTCGTTGCACCAGCCATCTGACGGCAGGACGGACCGCCCCACTAGGGTCGGCCGCGATGCCGGCCGAATCCACCTCGCCGCGCGGCCGGTCCCTCGGACTGCTCGCTGTGCTGGGTGCCACTGCGTTCTGGTCGTTCGGCGGTGTGCTCGGCAAGGCCACCGGTGTGGGTGGTGTGGTGCTGTCGTTCTGGCGCATGTGGGTGGCCACGGCCGTGTTGTTGCTGATCGCGCTGGTGTTGAAGCGCTGGCCGAGCCGGACCGACTTCCGGCGCGCCGCGCCGCTCGGCGTGCTGTTCGGGCTGAACATCTGCACGTTCTTCACCGCACTCCAGTACGTCAGCGTCGCCGTGGCACTCATCATCGGCGCCCTCACGCCGGTGGTGGCCTTGCCCATCGCCGTGGTACTGATGGGCGAGCGGCTGACCACCGTGAAGGTCGTGTGTGCCGTCACCGCCGTGTCCGGTGTGGTGGTCGCCGTACTGGCCGCGCCAACCGACGACGAACAGGCGGCGAACCTTGCTGTGGGCTACGTGTGGGCTGTCGTCTCGCTGCTCATCTGGGTGGCCTACCTGCTGCTCGCCAAGCGCGCCCGCGAGGGCATCGAGACCTTCCGCTTCATGGTGGTGATGTCGTTGGTGGGGGCGGTCACCGTGTCGATGATCATGCCGTTCGTCGATCAACCGATCGACAGCCTCGACCGGTCGGGATGGGTGTGGGTGGTGCTGTTGTCGCTCGGGCCGGGCATCGCCGGCCACGGCCTGCTCACCTGGGCCCACCCGCGGGTCGACGCGTCGGTGTCGTCGTTGCTCATCCAGGCCGAACCGGTGGGTGCCACCATCGCGGCCTGGGTGTTCCTCGGCGAGAAGGTGAGCCTGGTCCAGGGCGTCGCCATGGGTGTGGTGCTCGTGGCCCTCGGGGTGTTGGCCTGGCGCGAGGCACGCGACGTGGGACTGGCGCTCGACGAAGCCATCGCCTGACGCGCCGCGGTAACGTCCGCGCATGCCGCTGCACCATGTCGCCTACGCCACCCGCGATGTCGAAGCCACCACGCGCTTCTATGAGGAGTTGATGGGCTTCCCGCTGGTGCACACCGAGGTGCAGGCGCACGGCGAGAGCACATGGATGCGGCACATCTTCTTCGACATCGGCCCCGACAGCGACGGCAACCACGAGGCCATCGCCTTCTTCCAGTTCGAGGGGGTGGGCGAGCAACCCGAATGGAAGACCGACCTGGCCGACAGCGTGGGCGTGCCGGTGTGGGTGAACCACTGCGCGTTCCGTGCCACGTCCGAACAGCAGGAGGAGGTGCGGGCCCGCATGACCGCCGCCGGCGTCGCCCCGTTGATGGAGGTCGACCACGGCTGGTGCCACTCGCTGTACTACGTCGACCCCAACGGCATCATGGTCGAGTTGTGCCGCGACACGCCCGGGTTCACGCCGAACCCGCCCGAGGCGCACCGGCTGCTCACCGCCGACGTGCGCGAGAGCTCGAAGGTCTGAGCCGTGCCCCGGCTGCGTCAGGTGGGCCGCGACGACGCCCACCCCTTCGCCCAGGCGATGTACCGCATGCTGTTCGCCGACCGCGACCCGGTGGTCGAGCCCGGTACGGCCTCGGGCACACCGGGCAACTGGTGGACCGTGTTCGCGCTGGTGCCCGATGCGTTCGACCACACCACCGCGGGCTTCCAGTTCTACCGCTCGCCGAGTCGGCGCCTTGCCCCGAAGCTGCGCGAGCTCGGCCAGACGCGCGCCGGGTTCCTGGTGGGCAGCCGGTTCGTGTTCAGCCAGCACTGCAAGGCGTGCCGCGACGTGGGCTTCACCGACGAGCAGGTCGACGCGCTGCCGGCGTGGAGCGTGGCCGACTGCTGGTCGCCCGTCGAGCGTGCCATGCTGGCCTACACCGACTGCCTGGTGCTGCAGCACGGCCGCGTGCCCGATGCCGTGTTCACGGCGTTGCAGCAGCACCTCAGCGACGAGGAGATCCTCGAGTTCACGTACATCACGACTACCTACGCGATGCACGCCACGATGAGCCGCGCGCTGCGGTTGGAGTACGACGACGTCGACGACCCGGTGGCCGAGGTGCCCGACCTGCAGGGCCGGTTCGCCGGCCTCGACGTGATGGCCGTGGTCGACGAGGCGGGCCCGGCCTGAGCCGTCGCCGGCACGTTTCGGCCGGCTGATCGCGACGAGCGCTGCGCGGGAAACCGTGTCACACCCCGCTGGCAGGGTGTGCGCATGGAGCCGCTGACCGCAGCACGAACCGACGCACCGGGCTTCGCTGTTCCCGAGTTCGAGGCACTCGCCTCGGCCGACGTCGTCGCATTCGTCGCCCAGGCCGAGCGGTTGCGCCGCCAGGCCGAGGTGGCGGTGGCGTGCGGGTTGGCCGAACTGGGCCGCCGGGGGCTGCACCTCGACGACGGTCATGTCGATGCTGCCGCGTGGGGGCGGGCGATGTTCGGCTGGTCGGTGTCCGAGTCGAAGGGGTTGCTGCGTCTGGGCCGGGTGCTGAGGCGCTTGCCCTCGGTGCGGTCGCTGGCCGAGGACGGACGGGTCGGTCTGGCGCACCTCGCGGCCTTGGGTGAGGTCGAGCGCAACCCGCGCTGTCGCGACCAGGTGGGTGAGGCCGACGAGTTGTTCGGGGCCCAGGTGTTGCGGCTGCGCGCCGACGAGTTCGCCGTGCTGGTGCGGCGGTGGGTGGCGGCGGTCGACAGCGATGGCGCGGCACGCAGCCAGCAGGGTGTTCACCGGCGTCGCAACGCGACCGTTCTGCAGGTGGGTGACGAGGTGGTGGTGCGGGCCAACGGCGGTGCGTACGACGGTGCCGTGCTGCGCGAGGTGTTCGACCGCTTCTGCGAGGCCGAGTTCCTCACCGACTGGGCCGAGGCGCGCCAGCAGGTGGGCGCCGACCTGGCCCGCGGGTTCCTGCCCCGCACCGACGCTCAGCGCCGGTTCGACGCGCTCGTCGCCGTCTTTACCGCGGCGGCTTCGGCGCCGGGCGTGCCTCGGTCGGGTGAGCCACTGGTGAACGTGGTTGTCGATGCGCGCACCGCGGCCGAGTTGCTCGCCGAGGCGGCGGGTGCCGAGGCGGTCGGTGCCGAGGTGCCGGGTGCCGGGGCGGTGGATGTCGATGCTGCTCGACCGTTGCCACCCGGCCAGGGTGTGTCGTCGGGGTCGCCCGACGAGGTGTTGTGGCGGCGGTGCGAGACGGTCGACGGGGTGCAACTCGCGCGGGCCGATGTGCTGGCGGCGCTGCTGATCGGGCAGTTGCGGCGGGTGGTGCTCGACTCGGCCGGCAGGGTGATCGACCTCGGTCGTCGCTCACGGTTGTTCCGAGGTGGGGCACGCGAGGCCGTGCTGTTGCTCGAGCGACGATGTCTGTGGCCCGGGTGCAATGCGCCGCCGGGCCGGCTACAGGCCGATCATCTCCATGGCTGGGCCTTCGAGGGCGGCCGCACCGACCACGACGACGGTGGGCCGGCGTGCGGGCATCACAACCTCGTCAAACGCCGAGGCTTCAGCGCTCGGCGCGACGAACACGGGGGCTGGCACGTGTACCGGCCCGATGGCACCGAGATCACCCGGCACGACATCGTCGCGGCCTGAACGGTCGTCGCACCCGTCTCAGCGCGGCATGGCGTGGTGCGGCGCGGTGCGGCTCAGGTGTCGAGCAGCGACGACACCGGGGTGCCGAGCCAGCCTGCCTCGCGGCGGGCCCAGTACTCGCTGCGCAGCCGGGTGGTGATGGGGCCGGGGCCGGCTTCGGTGTGGCGCAGTGGCCGGCCGTCGACCAGGCGCACCGGCATGACGCCGCCGGCCGTGCTCGACAGGAAGGCTTCGTCGGCGGCGCGCAGGTCGTCGGGGTACAGGTCGGCCTCGTCGGCGGGCACGCCCAACTCGGCGGCCAGTTCGAACACGGTGCGGCGGGTGATGCCTTCGAGCGCGTTGCCGCGTGGGCTGCGCACCCGGCCGTCGGCGACGAGGAACATGTTGTAACCCGAACCCTCCGACAGGCGCCCGTCGGGGGTGCACAGCACCGAGTTGTCGGCGTCGCGGTCGAGTGCCTCGAAGTACCCGCGGGTGAGGTCGAGCCAGTTGAAGTTCTTCATCGTCGGATCGACCGACTCGGGCGGGGTGCGGCGGTTGCCGGTAACGATGGCGAGGTCGACGCCGCGCGCCTGCTTGTCGGGCGGCACGATCCAGATGTAGGGCATCGCGTAGGCGTAGAACGTGTTGCGGCACAGGCGCAGGTCGCGCACGGTGGGCGACTGGTAGGGCCCGCGGGTCGAGAACATCTGCACGTACGCCTGGTCGAGGCCCGCCCGATGGGTGCACTCGGCGAGGATCCGCTTCACGTCGTCGGGTGCGACGGGTGGGGCGAGGCGACCCTTGGCGCACGACTGGAAGAAGCGTTCGACGTGGTCGTCGAGGCGGAAGAACTGCCCGTTCCACACCGAGGTGGTGTCGTACACCGCGTCGCCGCGGGTGAAGCCCGGATCGAGCATCGGGATGGTGGCCTCGACCAGAGGCACGTAGGTGCCGTTCGTCCAGGCGACACCTGCGAACGTGGCTGCGCTCAACGGGCCTTCTTTCGCTCGATCGGCCGCATGTAGGCCTCGAGGTAGTGGCGGATCACCTGCTTGGTCTCGGCGATGGCGGCCGGGTCGCCGGTCGGGTCGGCACGGAAGGCGAGCTCGAGACCCTTGTCGATGATGCCCACGTACATGCGCATCGCCGACACCGGATCGGCGCAGTCGAGGCGGATACCGCGGTCGTGCAGTTGCTCGACGAGCCGTTGGGCCTGCATCTCGTCGCTGCGCCGCATGGCATCGATCATCACCGGGCTGAGGTGGGGCGAGAACCACAGCCGTTGGAAGCCGGGTTGGGTGCGGTAGTGCTCGACGAGACAGTCGACGACGGCGAAGCACCCGTCGATCCAGTGCAGGCCGACTGCGCCGATGCGGGCCTGGCCGACCCGCTCGTACAACACGGCGATCGAGCGCTCGACCACGGCGTCGAACACCGCCGAGCGGTCCTCGAAGTAGGTGTAGATCGAGCCCACCGAGATACCGGCGCGCTCGGCGATGAGGGTGGTGGTGACGAGGTCGGGGCCGATCTCGTCGACCAGGGCGGCCGTGACGTCGAGGATCGTGCTGATGCGTTCGCGGCTGCGCTCCTGGCGCGGTGCGCGACGTCGCGCGGTGCGGGTATCGCTGCCGCTTCCGCCGCCGATCGGCACCACCGTGGTCACGGAGCAGGATTCTGACACATCATCATTGATGTTGAAACAGTTTCATGTTTATGATGCGCTCGCCGGCCGATGTGTCTGCTGCGACATCGAGGGGACGTCGCAGTGAAGTCGTCCGGATTCGACACCGAACAAGGGGGAACGATGGCAACATCGACCATGCGCCCGGGCGCACACCGCACCGGCCGCCGTCGGCTCGCCGGCGTACTTGCAGCTGCTGCGCTGCTCGTCGCCGCATGCGGTGGCGACGACGACAACGACAGTTCATCGGCAACCACGGCAGGCGGAGGCTCGACCGAGACCACCGCTGCAGCCACCGAGACCACGGCGGGCGGCGGCGAGTCGACCGAGACCACCGCAGGAGGTGGCGGCGATGCCCGCGACCTCGTCATCGCTCGCGACATGGACATCAACTCGCTCGATCCGGCCCGCGCCTATTGCGACACCTGCCAGATCTTCCTCACCGCCGTCTACGAGACGCTCATCACGCTCGACCCGGCCGACCTCACCAAGCAGGTCCCGCGCCTGGCCGAGAGCTGGGAGGCCAACGCCGACAACACCCAGTTCACGTTCACGCTCAACCCGAAGGCCACCTTCGCCGACGGCTCGCCGGTCGAGTCGAAGGACGTGAAGTGGTCGTGGGAGCGGCTGGCCAACGTGCTCGGCTCGGCTGCCTACCTGATGGACGGCTACACCGGTATCGAGACGCCCGACGCCCAGACCGTGGTGGTCAGCTTCAAGGCCCCGAATTCGGCGTTCCTGCCGATCGTCAGCGCCGGCATGATGGGCATCACCAACAGCGACGTGGCCATCGAAGAGGCCAAGTCGCTGGCCGAGGTGGGCGCCGACGCCAGCGACACCTCCGAGCAGTTCTACTTCGAGCAGTCGCTCGGCAGCGGCCCGTACCAGCTCGAGTCGTACACCGAGGGCGACGCGCTCGTCCTCGCCCGCAACGACAACTATTGGGGCGACACCAAGCCGGTGTTCCCGACGGTCACCATCAAGCAGGTGAAAGACGCCGCATCACAACTGCAGCAGTTGCAGGCCGGCGATGTCGACATCGCCATGCAGTTGAGCATCGACTCGCTCGGCCAGGCCGAGGGCGACCCGAACCTCAGCATCAGCACCGTCGACTCGTACAACTTCGTGTACATCGCCCTCAGCTCCGGTGCAATGGCCGGTGCGGGTGCCCAGGAGCTGACCGACCCGAAGGTGCGCGAGGCCATCAAGTACGCCATCGACTACCAGGGCATGCTCGACGTCACGGTGGCGGGCAAGGGCAAGCTGCAGGCGTCGCCCATTCCGAACGGGTTCGACGGTTCGGTCGACCTGCCGCTTCCGGCACAAGACCTCGACAAGGCCAAGGCCCTCATGGCCGAGGCCGGCCTGGCCGACGGCTTCACCCTCGACGCCATCTACCCGAAGGTGAACGTCTACGGCGTCGACTTCGACGTGATGATGCAGAAGGTGCAGCAGGACCTGAAGGCGCTGAACATCGAGGTGAACCTCCAGCCGAACGAGTTCCCGCAGTGGCTCGACACCATCAAGGCCACGGGCATTCCGCTCACCGCGGTGTACTTCGCCCCCGACCACACCGACACCAGCCAGTACCCCGGCTACTTCGGGATGATGGACGGCACGCCGTGGTCGAAGCGGGCCGGCGGCGGTGCTGCCGGTACGCCCAATGTCAACCCTGCTGAGGCCCCGTTGCTGGCGGAGGCGCTTGCCGCCAGTGGCGACGCGAAGATCGCTGCGTACACCAAGCTCGGCCAGGAGATGATGAACGACCTCATCTTCTTCCCGATGGTGAACCCGCAGCTCATCCTCGCCTCGCAGGCCGACATCACGGGCTTGCACTACAGCGCTTGCTGCAACCTCGACCTGGCGCTTCTCGGCGTGAAGTGACGCCGAGCGTCGAATCTCCTCATGCCCTCCGGGGGGCGCCGGACGACCGGCGCCCCCTCCCGGGGGGTGGTGTGGTGCCGGGCGACCGGCGCCCCCTCCCGGGGCCGAGCTGAGACCGAGCCTGCATGAAGCGCTACATCCTCGGTCGCCTCGCCGTGGTGCCGTTCCTCCTCATCGGCATCGTGACCGTGGCGTTCTGCATCTCGCGGCTCATTCCCGCCGATCCGCTCACGTCGATCGTCAGCGAACGACAGATGGGCAACGAAGAGGTCGTCAAGGCGGCCGAAGCACGATGGGGACTCGACAAGAGCATCCCCCAGCAGTACGTGCTGTACGTGAAGAACCTGTTCAAGGGCGACCTCGGCACGTCGTTCCGCACCAAGCAGTCGGTCACCAGCGACCTCGGTGAGCGCATACCCGCAACGCTCGAACTGGCGATCGCCGCGATGATCTTCGGTGGTGGTGGCGGGGTGGCCCTCGGCGCCCTGGCAGCCAGCCGGCAGAACAAACCAACCGACCATGTGAGCCGCGTGTTCTCGCTGTTGGGCTCGTCGTTGCCGGTGTTCTGGACGGGCCTGGCGCTGCTGTTCGTCTTCTACGCCCGGCTGAGCTGGCTGCCGGGCCCGGGTCGTCTTCCGGCCCGTACCGATCCGCCCGAGCACATCACCGGGCTCTACACCGTCGATGCGCTGCTGCACGGCCAGTGGTCGCTGTTCTGGCAGGCGCTCTATCACCTCATCCTTCCTGCCTTCGTGCTCGGCTGGGCCGTCATGGGCAGCGTGTCGCGGTTGGTGCGTGCATCGATGCTCGACGAACTGCACGCCGACTACGTACGCACGGCACGGTCGAAGGGCCTGCGACGTGGCGCCGTGATGCGCGGTCATGTGTTGCGCAACGCAATGCTGCCCGTGCTCACCATCCTCGGGTTCTCGTTCGCCACGCTGCTCACCGGCGCGGTGCTCACCGAGACCATCTTCGAGTGGAACGGCATCGGTGCCTACGCGGTGGCGGCCACTCGCACGCTCGACTACCCGGCCATCAACGGGGTGTGCCTGTTCGGGGGCACGGTCTTCTTGCTGGCCAACCTCGTCACCGACGTGCTGTACGCCTTCGCTGACCCGAAGATCAGGCTGTCATGAGTACCGAACCGGTCATCACCGACCCGCCCGCCGCAGCCGATGCCGACTCGGCTTCGGTGTCGCGTGGTCGGCGCCTGCTGCGGTTGCTGCGCCGTCCCGGCATCGCGTTCGGTGTGGCCGTGGTGCTGTTCTGGCTGGTGGTGCTCGTCACCGTGCACTGGTGGGCGCCGTACGACCCGTTCGAGAGCACGGGCAAGCGCCTGTCGCCTCCCAGTGGCGACCACTGGTTCGGCACCGATGCGCTCGGCCGCGACGTGTTCACCCGTGTCATGTACGGCTCGCGTCAGTCGTTGCCGATCTCGGTGGCGGTCATCGCCTCGGCGGTGTTCATCGGCTCGGTGCTCGGTGCCGCTGCCGGCTACTTCGGGAAGTGGACCGACGCTGTGGTGATGCGTCTCACCGACGTGACGATGGCGTTCCCGGCCATCTTGCTGGCCATGGCCGTGGCCGCGGCGCTGGGGCCGGGGCTCCGCAACGGTTTCATCGCGATGGTCATCGTCTGGTGGCCCATCTACGCCCGATTGCTGCGCGCCCAGGTGATGGCCATCAAGCACCGCGAACACATCGAGGCAGCCGTCACCATCGGCGCCACGCGGGGGCGCATCCTGCGCAAGCACGTGCTGCCGTTGTCGTTCACCCCGGTGCTGGTGAACGCCACGATGGACCTCGGCCAAGTGGTGCTGCTCACGGCATCGCTCAGCTTCCTCGGCCTCGGCGCCCTGCCGCCGAGTCCCGAGTGGGGTGCGATGATCACCGAGGGCGCGAAGAACTTCTACCAGTGGTGGATCGCCGTGGCCCCGGGTCTGGCCATCGTCTCGGTGGTGCTGGGCTTCAACTTCATGGGCGACGGCCTGCGCGACGCGCTCGACGTGAAGGCGGCCTCGCGATGAGCGAACCGCTGCTCGAACTGACCGGCCTCGGGGTCGACTTCGCCGTCAGCGGCGGCACGGTGCACGCGGTGCGCGGTGTCGACCTCACGGTCGGCCGCGGCGAGGTGGTGGGCATCGTCGGCGAGTCGGGGTCGGGCAAGAGCGCCACGATGCTCGCCCTGCTCGGCCTGCTGGCGCCGAACGCGTCGGTGCACGGCTCGGCCCGCTTCGCCGGCAGCGAGATCATCGGCGCCTCCGAGGCGAAGTTGCGCGCCTTGCGCGGCGGTCGCATCGGCATGATCTTCCAAGACCCGATGACGTCGCTGAACCCGGTGCTCACCGTCGGTCACCAGATCGCCGAATCGATCGAGACCCACCAGTCGCTCAGTCGCAAGCAGACCGACGCCCGCGTACGTGAACTGCTCGACCTCGTGGCCATCCCCAACGCGGCCGAGCGGGTGAAGTCGTATCCGCATGAACTGTCGGGCGGGATGCGCCAGCGCGTGATGATCGCCATCGCCATGGCGAACAGTCCCGAGTTGATCATCGCCGACGAGCCGACGACGGCGCTCGACGTCACCATCCAGGCGCAGATCCTCGCCGTGCTCGACGATCTGCGACGCCAGACGGGTACCGCCATGGTGATCATCACCCACGACCTCGGGGTAGTGGCAGGGGTGGCCGACCGGGTGAACGTGATGTACGCCGGCAAGGTGGTCGAGCGCGGCACGGTCGACGAGGTGTTCTACGGCTGCGAGCACCCCTACACCCGCGGGTTGCTCGCCTGCCTGCCCCGGCTCGACCGGCGCGACCAGGACATCGAGCCCATCGGTGGTGCGCCGCCGGTGCTCGACCAGTTGCCGACCGGTTGCGCGTTCGCGCCCCGCTGCCGGTATGCCGAACACGCCTGCACCACCGCCGAGCCCGAGCTGCGTGTGCTGCAGGCCACGGCGGTTGCCTGTCACCGGGCACCGGTGGGCGGCCGCCAGGGGGTAGCGTCGTGAGCGAGCCCGCACCCCCGCTGCTGCAGGTACGCGGCCTGGTGAAGAGCTTCCCGCTGCGGCGCAGCGGCTTCGGCGGCAAGGGCGGCACCGTGCAGGCTGTCGCCGGCGTCGACTTCGACCTGCACCGCGGCGAGACCCTCAGCCTGGTGGGCGAATCGGGGTGCGGGAAGAGCACCACGGCGCGCTGCGCCGTACGCATCCTCGACCCCACCAGCGGCACGGTCACGTTCGACGGTGTCGACCTGGCCTCGCTGGAACCGGCTGCGCTGCGCAGTCTGCGGAGCCGGTTCCAGATGGTGTTCCAGGATCCGCAGGCATCGCTGAACCCGCGCATGACGGTGGGCGAGATCCTCGCCGAACCGTTGCAGATCCACGGTGTCGACCCCGACGAGGCGCAGCGTCGCATCCGCGAACTGATGACGCTGGTGCAGTTGCGCCCGCGCGACCTGCACCGCTACCCGCACCAGTTCAGCGGTGGCCAGCGCCAGCGCATCGGCATCGTGCGCGCCCTGGTGCTGCAACCCGATCTCATCGCCCTCGACGAGCCGGTGTCGGCGCTCGACGTGAGCATCCAGGCCGAGATCATCCGCCTGCTGCAGCGCCTGCGCGACCAGTTCGGCCTCGCCTACTTGTTCATCGCCCACGACCTGTCGGTGGTGCGCCACCTCAGCGAGCGGGTGGCGGTGATGTACCTCGGCAAGGTGGTCGAGACCGGCACCAACGACGACGTGTACGAGCGCACGGCGCATCCGTACACGCAGGCGCTGCTGGCCGCCGCCCCCATCCCCGATCCGCGCATCGAGCGGGGCCGCACCCGCATCGTGCTGCAGGGCGAACCGCCGAGCCCGGTGAACCCGCCGTCGGGCTGCCGCTTCCGCACACGGTGCTGGAAGGCCGAGGCGCGCTGCGCCGAGGAGGAGCCGCAGCTCGTCGACCCGGGCATCGGCCACGCCGTCGCCTGCCATTTCCCTGAGGTGACCAACGTGATCGTCCGCCAGACCACCGACTACCGACCGGGTGCCTCATGACCGCCACTGCTTCCACCGACCAACTGCTCGACCATCTGGCCGACCGGGCCAAGTTCGTGCGGCTCGAGACGGTGCGTCTGGCGCGCATCGCCGGTGCGGGCCACTACACGGGCACGTTCTCGTGTGCCGAACTGTTCGCGGTGCTCTACTACCACGTGCTGCGCATCCGGCCCAGCGAGCCCCGGTGGCCCGACCGCGACCGGTTCGTGCTCAGCAAGGGGCACGCTGCCATCGGCTGGTACCCGTTGCTGGCCGACCTCGGGTACTTCGATCCGGCGCTGCTCGACCAGTTCACGCGCCTCGGCAGCCCGTTCGGCGACCACCCCGACATGCGCAAGGTTCCGGGCGCCGACTTCAGCAGCGGGTCACTGGGGCACGGCCTGTCGATCAGCGTCGGCATGGCGCTGGTCGGCCGCGTGCAGGGCCGCGACTACCGCACGTTCTGCATGCTCGGCGACGGCGAACTGGCCGAGGGCCAGGTGTGGGAGGCCGCGATGGCGGCATCGCACCATCGCCTCGGCAACCTCGTCGCCATCGTCGACCGGAATCAGCTGTGCATCGACGGCCGCACCGAGGACGTGATGGCCGTCGAGCCGATCGACCAACGCTTCGCGGCGTTCGGGTGGGACACCCACCGCGTCGACGGCCACGACCTGCAGGCGCTGCTCGACGTGTTCGACGCGTTGCCGGCGTCGTCGGGGCAGCGGCCGCAACTCATCGTGGCCGACACGGTGAAAGGCCGTGGGGTGCGGATGATGGAACTGAGCCTTGCCTGGCACGTGGGCAGCCTGATGGGTGTCGACTACGACGCCGTCATCGCCGAACTCGAACAGGGCCTGCGCCCGCTGGCCACCGAGGACCCGTCGTGAGCACTGCATCCGAGAGCATCGGCCAGGACCAGAGCGAGATCTTCCGCGGTACCGCCGAGGGCGAGACCCGGCTGCGCGACGAACGGTCGAGCGACCGCATCACCGCGGCGGCGATCCCGGCGTTCGTGTTCGGTGAGGAGCTGGCCGATCTGGCCGACGACGACGAGCGCATCGTGGTGGTCACCGCCGACCTGGCGAAAGCGAACCGCGCCGTCGACTTCGCGGCACGGCACCCCGGCCGCTTCTTCAACCTCGGTATCGCCGAGAAGAACATGATCACCGTGGCGGCCGGTATGGCCTCGTGCGGCCATGTCGTCTACGCCGCCACGTTCGCGTCGTTCTGTGCACTGCTCGGCGCCGAGCAGATCCGCACCGACTGTGCCTACCCGCGCATGCCGGTGCGGGTGGTGGGCCACCACTCGGGGATGTCGATGGGCTTCTACGGCACCAGCCACCACTCGCTCGAAGACATCGGCATGATGCGCACGATCGCCGACCTCACCGTGGTGTGCGTCAGCGACGCGAACCATCTCCGCGGTGTGCTGCGCGCCTCGGTCGACCATCCGGGAGCGATGTACATCCGCCTCGGCCGTGGTCGCGACCCCGAGGTGTACACGAGCGTTCCCGACATCACCTTCGGCCGAGCCATCCGACTGCGTGAGGGCAGCGACATCGCCATCATCGCCACCGGCTCGGAGGTGCACCCGTCGCTGCAGGCGGCCGACCTGCTTGCAGCGCAGGGCATCAGCGCGCGTGTGATCGACATGCACACGATCAAGCCACTCGATGTCGACGAGGTACTGGCCGCTGCTGCCGAGTGCGGTGCGGTGCTCACCGTCGAAGAGGCAAACCGCACCGGGGGCCTCGGCAGTGCCGTGGCCGAGGTGTTCGCCGATCATCGGGTCTCGGTCGCTTTCACCCGCCACGGCGTGCCCGACGAACATGTGCTCATCGGCCCGCCGGCCGCGTTGTACGACCACTACCGACTCGACGCTCCCGGTATCGCCGCGGTGGCCGTCGATGCACTGCAAGGAGCCCAGCGATGACGCTGTTGTCGAGCCACCCCCTCACCGTCGATGCGGCCTGGCGCGAGCGCGCCAAGGCGGTGATGCCGAACGGGATGTACGGGCACCAGAGCGCCCGAGCGCTGCCCGAGGGGTACCCGCAGTTCATGGTGCGTGGCCAGGGTGGTCGGGTGTGGGACGTCGACGGCAACGAGTACATCGACTTCATGTGCAGCTACGGCCCCATCGTGCTGGGTCACCACCATCCTCGTGTCGAGGCGGCCGTGCGCGCCCAGGAGGCGCTGGCCGACTGCCAGAACGGGCCGTCGCCGGTGATGGTGGAGTTGGCCGAACTGCTGGTGAACACCGTCGAGCACGCCGACTGGTCGATGTTCGCGAAGAACGGCACCGACGCCACCACGATGTGCGTCACCATCGCCCGGGCCGCCACCGGCAAGCGCAAGGTGCTGGTGGCCAAGGGGGCGTATCACGGGGCGGCGCCGTGGTGCACGCCCAACCCCAGCGGTGTGGTGGCCGAGGATCGTGCCCACCTGCTGCACTACCGCTTCAACGATCTCGACTCCGTCGTGGCAGCGGTCGAGCAGTGTGACGACGACCTCGCCGCCATCGTGGTGTCGCCCTTCAAGCACGACGCCCGGTTCGACCAGGAACTGGTCGATCCCGAGTGGGCGCGGGCGCTGCGCCGCATCTGCGACGACACCGGCGCGGCCCTCATCCTCGACGACGTGCGTTGCGGGTTCCGCCTGGCGCTCGGTGGTTCGTGGGAGCCCATCGGGGTGCAGCCTGACCTCAGCGCCTGGAGCAAAGCCATTGCCAACGGCTACTCGCTGGCGGCCGTGCTGGGCAACGACCGGTTCCGCAGCGGCGCCGAGGGTATCTACGCCACCGGCTCGTTCTGGTTCTCGGCCGTGTCGATGGCGGCGGGCATCGCCACCATCGAGGCGCTCACCGACGAAGACGGTCTGGCATCCATGGAGCGTGCCGGCCAGCGGCTGCGCGACGGGCTCGCGGCCCAGGCGGCGCATCACGGGTTGACCGTCAACCAGACCGGCCCCGTCACGATGCCGTTGCTCACCTTCGCCGCCGACACGGCGTTCGAGCGGGCCAACCTGTGGAGCGGCGAGGCCGCCCAGCGCGGCGCCTACCTGCATCCGTGGCACAACTGGTTCACCTGCGCCGCCCACACCGACGACGACGTCGACGTGGCCCTGCGTGCTACCGACGAGGCGTTTGCCGCCGTGCGCGCACAGTTCGGCGCCGACTGAACTGCAACCGAGGATGAACGACGACGCAGCGCACCGTGCCGAGTTGGTGGCGTTGGCTCGACGCGCCTCGACCGAGGGGTTGAGCAGCGGCACCTCGGGCAACCTCAGCGTGCGTGTCGACGACTCGGTGCTGATCACCCCGAGCAGCCTCGACCCCGACGACACCGGGCCCGCCGACATCTGCGTCGTCGACCTCACCGGCCAGCAGGTGGCGGGCGAGCGTCGCCCGTCGTCGGAGGTGCCGATGCATCTCGCGGTCTACCGCACCACGTCGGCCACGGCCGTGGTGCACACCCACTCGCCGTTCGCCACGGCGCTGTCGGTCACCATCGACGAGCTGCCCGCAGTGCACTACAACATCGCCGCTCTCGGGGGCCCTGTGCGGGTGGCGCCGTATGCCACGTTCGGCAGTGACGAACTGGCGGCCAACATCGCGGCCGCGCTCGACGGACGGGTGGCCGCCATCCTCCAGAACCACGGCACCATCGCCGTGGGGCGCACCCTTCGCCAGGCGTTCGACCGGGCGGTGATGCTCGAGTGGCTGTGCGCGCTGTACTGGCGAGCGCTCCAGGTGGGCACGCCGCGTATCCTCACCGAGGCCGACCTCGACGCGGTGCGTACCCAGTCGCAACGCCTGCGCTACGGGGGCGCACGGTGAGCAGCCGCATCGTCTGTCTCGGGGTGCACATCCTCGATGTGCACGGCCGTCCGATCGAAGAGATCCCCCCGGGCCAGGGTGGCGCGCGCATTCAGCAGATCCGGCTGTCGGCCGCGGGGACGGCGGCGGGCACTGCGGTCGACCTCGCCAAACTGGGCGCCGACGTGGCCACGATCGGCAGCATCGGTACCGATGAGGTGGGCGACTTCCTGCTGGTGCTGATGCACAAGCACGGCATCGACACCGCCGGCGTGGTGCGCACCGATGCAGCGCAGACCTCGGCCACCATCTTGCCCATCAAGCCCAATGGTGATCGGCCGGCGTTCCATGTGATCGGCGCCAACGCCCACCTCACCCTCGAAGCCGTCGACCGCGGCACCATCGAGTCGGCGGCCATCGTGCACCTCGGCGGGCCGGACTCGATGGGGGCGTTCGGCGGGGCCCCGGCGCGCGAAGTGCTCGGCTGGGCGCGTGCCGCCGGTGTGGTTACGACGATGGACCTGCTCGGCGCGAAGCCGTCGCTGCGCGCCGACGACATGCTGGCGCTGCTGCCGCTGGTCGACCATCTGCTGCCCAACGAAGAGCAGTTGGGCGATCTGTTCGGCACGCACGATCCGCTCGACGCGGCCCGTCGGGCTCGCGCCGCCGGGGCCGGGATCGTGGTGGTGTCGCTGGGTGCCGACGGCTGTTTGGTGGTCGATGCCGACGGTCACCGGCACGTGCCGGCCCGGCAGGTCGAGGTGGTCGACACCACCGGATGCGGCGACGGGTTGTGTGCCGGCTATCTGCGCGGCCTCACGCTCGGGATGGACCCCGTGCGCGCCGCCGAACTCGGTGTGCTGGCTGCCTCGCTGGTGGCCACCGGCCTCGGTTCCGACGCGGGCATCGTCGACCTCGACAGCACGATGGCCGCGGGCGAGCGGTTCCCCGTGCGCACTCCCGCCCGCTCGTTCGCCTGACCATCGGCCGGCCCGGATCGGCTACCTTGCCCGGCATGGCTGCCAAGGTTCCCAACAAGATCCTGCTCACCGAAGACGAGATGCCCACCCAGTGGTACAACGTCATCCCCGATCTGCCGTCGCCGCCCCCGCCGCCGTTGCACCCGGGCACGCTGCAGCCTGCGGGCCCCGACGATTTCGCGCCGCTGTTCCCGATGGCGCTCATCGAGCAGGAGGTCACGTCCGCCAGTTACGTCGACATCCCCGGCGGTGTGCTCGACATCTACCGGCTGTGGCGGCCCAGCCCGCTGTTCCGTGCCCACCGCCTCGAGCAGGCACTCGGCACGCCGGCACGCATCTACTACAAGTACGAGGGTGTCAGCCCGGCTGGGTCGCACAAGCCGAACACCGCCGTGCCGCAGGCCTACTACAACAAGCAGGAGGGTGTGCGGAAGCTCACCACCGAGACCGGTGCCGGCCAGTGGGGCACCTCGCTGGCGTTCGCCTGCGCGCAGTACGGCCTCGAGTGCGAGGTGTGGCAGGTGGCGGCCAGCTACCGCTCGAAGCCCTACCGCCGCACGATGATGGAGATCTACGGCGCCACGCTGCACTCGAGCCCGTCGCCGGTCACCGAGTACGGCCGCTCGCTGCTGGCCGAGAACCCCGACCATCCCGGCAGCCTTGGCATCGCCATCAGCGAAGCGGTGGCGATGGCGGTGGCCGACCCGACGGTGCGGTATGCGCTGGGCAGCGTGCTGAACCACGTGCTGATGCACCAGACGATCATCGGTGAGGAGGCGCTGCTGCAGCTGGCCAAGGTGGGCGAGCAGCCCGATGTGCTGGTGGGCTGCACCGGTGGTGGCTCGAACTTCGGCGGCCTCGCGTTCCCGTTCCTGCGCGAGAAGCTGGCCGGCCGGATGAACCCGACGATCCGCTGCGTCGAGCCGGCCGCGTGCCCCAGCCTCACCAAGGGCGAGTACCGCTACGACTTCGGCGACACCGCGGGCATGACCCCGCTGATGAAGATGCACACCCTCGGCCACGGGTTCATCCCCGACCCCATCCACGCCGGCGGCCTGCGCTACCACGGCATGTCGCCGTTGGTCAGCCACATCTACGAGCTCGGTCTGGCCGAAGCCGTGGCCATCCCGCAGATCGAGTGCTTCACCGCGGCGCTGCAGTTCGCCCGCACCGAGGGCATCGTTCCCGCGCCCGAGCCCACTCACGCCATCGCGGCCGCGGTGCGCGAGGCGCTGGCTTGCAAGGAGTCCGGCGAGGAGAAGGTGATCCTCACCGCACTGTGCGGCCACGGCCACCTCGACCTCGCCGCCTACGAGTCGTTCCTCAGCGGCAACATGGTCGATCTCGACCTCAGCGACGAGGCCGTGGCGGCCGCGATGCAGGCCGTGCCGGTGATCAACGCCTGAGCGGCCCCATCGCCAGATGGGCGTCGATCGTGCGGTGCAGGTGCCGGGCGCGCACCTCTTGGTAGTTGCCGAGTTGTTGCGCGCCCCGGGTGCTGCCGTGGAAGCCGCGGGTCTGCGCGGCCAGGTTGTCGGTGTCCTGGTCGTAGACGAAGCCAAGACCGGGGTCCATCCCCGGCACCGAGGTGTAACTGTCGGCGACGCCGATGTCGACCGGCTGCGCGGGTGGCGGCACCGGGCCGCCCGCCGGTGGGTGACGCAGGAACAGCAACTCGAACGTGCACTCGTCGACCGAGTGCGCGCTGGGCAGAAAGCGGTACACCATCGGGAACTGCAGGCCGCGGAAGAAGAAGGTGTTGGGGAACACGAAGTACTCGATCGAATCGATCGTCTCGGCCACGCTGAGGTGGCTGAAGTCGTTGCCGTAGCGCTCGCCCAGTGAGCGCTGGATGACGCGGGCGTACACGTCGCGAGCGGTCTCGCCGGGCCCCACCGTGGGCATGTCGTCGCGTCCGGCGAAGCGACGGCCGAGCAGGAAGTCGAGGATCTCCTGCTCGCTGCGTTCGGCGGCGATGTGCGGGCTCTGCGTGCCGGTGGTGTGCATGAACCGCGACACGTGCGGGGGGAACACGTCGTACGCGGCGTTGGCATCGCCGGTTGCGGGCAACGCCTGCGAGTGGGTCTTGAACACGTGGTACGCCTCGAGGAACGCCTCGGTCGCCGCCTTCCAGTTGGCAGGCAGGCGTTTGCGTACGTGCACCTCCACATAGCGGTCGGCCAGATCCCACGTGGCGAAGTGGCGGGGCAGCACGCCGAGGTACTCGTGCAGCGGCGGTGCCGCGGGGTCGAGGTTCACGAACACGAACCCGCCCCAGGTGTCGACCAACACTTCGGGCAGGGCCACCTCGTCGTCGCGCACGTGCGGGAAATCCCACCGGCACGGCAGTGCCACCAAGGCGCCCGCGGTGCTCCACGTCCAGCCGTGGTACGGGCAGGTGAAGCGGTTGGCGTTGCCCTGTTGACCCGACGGCTTCAGCTGGGTGCCGCGGTGCTGGCAGAAGTTGTCGAACGCCCGGATGCTGCCGTCGGCCTGGCGCACGACGATCAGCGAGCGGGCGCCGATGTCGTACACCTGGAAGTCGCCCGGCTCGGGGATGTGCTCCTGGCGGCACACCCACTGCCAGGTGCGGCTCCACATTCGCTCGTGTTCCAGCGCGGCGAACTCGGTGGAGGTGTAGCGGCTGAAGGGCACCGGGTCGTCGCCCAGGAACGCGTACGACTCCTCGAGCAGTTCGGCCGGCACGCCGGTGCGGTCGCGGCGCACGAGGTCGCGGTAGCCCGGCCCCGGGCAGCGGTGCTCGCCCGGTGCCAACGACGGGTCGGGTGGCGACTGCTCCATGTGCCGCACCGTACTCCGCACCCCACCCTGCCCCGCACCCCGCCCCCCACCGCACCCCGCACCCCGCCCCACCCCGCACCCCGCCCCCCGCCCCACCCCCGCCGCCCGGCCGCCGTACCCCCCGCTGCGGGGGTCCCGGCTCACGGAGGTGGGTGAGTCGTGCGCGTGGACCACGTGGGCGGGGGTCGCCGCTCACGGACGGACGATGAAGGGACGGTGGATCGACGGGGGCCGGTCGCGGATGGGGATGGGGATGGCGGATAGGGAGGGAGCGGGGGTGGACGTCAGAGGCGGTAGGTGGCCACCATCGGGGCGTGATCGCTCCAGCGCTCGGCGTACGACGGGGCGCGGTCGACGCGGGCGTCGACGGCCCTCGCCGCGAACTCGGGGGTGGCGATCTGGTAGTCGATCCGCCAGCCGACATCGGTGTCGAAGGCTCGGCCACGGAACGACCACCACGTGTACGGAACCGGGCCGTCGCCGGCGACGGCGCGGCCCACGTCGACCCAACCGAGCGTGTCGATCCAGTGATCGAACCGGGCTCGCTCGTCGGGGTGGCAGCCGGCGCATCCGCGGTTGCCCTTCCAGTTCTTCAGGTCGCTGTCGCGGTGCGCCACGTTCAGGTCGCCGGTGAACACCACATGGGCGCCCGCGGCCCGCAGGTGTTCGAGTCGTGCGGTGGCCGCGTCGAACCAGGCCAGCTTCTCGGCCATCCGCTCGGGCACTTCGGCATCGCCCGTGTGGGCGTAGGCCGAGACGACCGTGAGCACCTCGTCGTTCGGCAGGCGCACGTCGGCCTCGATCCAGCGACCGGTGTCGGCGAAGCAGGGTTCGTCGTCGCCGCGGTGATGGCGTTCGATCGGCAGGTGCGTGACCACGGCCACCCCGGCGCGGCCCTTGGCGGTGGCTTCGGCGTGCACCACCTGCCAGCCGTCGCCGAACACCTCGGCCAC
The DNA here is from genome assembly GCA_040380855.1 of Acidimicrobiaceae bacterium. Taxonomy (GTDB): domain Bacteria; phylum Actinomycetota; class Acidimicrobiia; order Acidimicrobiales; family Ilumatobacteraceae; genus VFMC01. Next base: position 54,250 of record JBEIIG010000003.1, read on the forward strand.
CAGACCGGGCACCAGGTCGTCGGGGGCGCGCACCTCCTGCAGGGTGACGATGTCGGCCTCGCACCGGTACACCCAGGGCGCCATCCCGTTGCGGGCTGCGGCGCGTAACCCGTTCACGTTGACGGTGGCGAGGGTGATCGTGCTGGGCGCAGGGCGGGACGGAGGTCGACGTGGCATTGCGGCGTCACTGTAGGCAGCCGAGCGTTGTTTGGCAGACTGGAGCCCGTGAGCAGTGAGTTGCGAGCCGAGCCGCGCTACGACGTCGTCTGGCCGAAGTCGCCCCGAGGGGTGCAGGCTCGCCCACTGGCGCCACGCGTGGGCGATCTCGCCGAGAAGCGCATCGGGTTCCTGTGGGACTTCATGTTCCGCGGCGACGAGCTGTTCCCGGTGATCGCGCGTGAACTGCAGGCCCGCTACCCGGGTATCGAGGTGGTCGGCTACGACGCGTTCGGCAACGTGCACGGCCCCGAGGAGCATCAGGTGGTGGGCGCCATCCCCAGCGTCATCGCCGCTCGTGGCATCGACGCCGTGGTGTCGGGCGTCGGCGCTTGAGGCAGCTGTACGCCCGCCGTGATGCGGGCATCGGCAGCAGCAGAGGCGGCCGGCGTGCCGACGGTGAGCCTGGTGACCGAGGGGTTCGTCCGTCAGGCCGCGGCCACCGGGCGCGGGCTCGGCTTCGACGGCATGCCGTTGGCGGTGCTGCGCGGCCATGTCGACAGCCAGTCGCACGACGAGATGATCGCCGGCCTGGTCGACTCGACGATGCGCCAGGTGATCGACGGCCTCACGCGTGCGGCCGACACCGTGGCTGGTGCCTCCGACGAGCCGAGCGCGCTCGACGTGGTGGCCTCGGGCAACATCGACGAGATCAACCGGGTGTTCGTCGAGCGTGGGTGGAGCGACGGCCTGCCTGTCGTGCCGCCCACCCGCGAGCGGGTGGAGGCGTTCATCGCCGCATCGGGGCACGACCCGTGGCGGGTGCTGGGCCTGGCCCGACCGTCGGGCCGCGACATCACGGTGTGGTCGGTGGCGGTGAACGGTGTGATGGCCGGCTGCCTGCCCGAGCACCTGCCGGTGCTGCTGGCTGTTGCCGAGGTGATCGCCGACCCGCACTACGGCGTCGAGCACTCGGGCAACACCACGGGCGCCGACGCGCTGATTGTGCTCAACGGATTCGCCGCCGCCGGGCTGGGGTTCAACAGCGGGCAGGGCGCGTTGCGCGACGGGGTGCGGGCCAACACCGCGGTGGGTCGTTGGCTGCGGCTGTACCTGCGCAACGTGTGTGGGTTCACCGCCGACGAACACGACAAGGCGACGTTCGGCAACACGTTCAAGGTGGTGCTGGCCGAGGACGAGGCGGCGTTGGCCGAGATCGGCTGGCAGCCGCTCAGCGCCGACTTCGGCTTCGGCCGTGGCGACGACGTGGTGACGATGGGCCGCATCAACAGCGGCCTCATCGTGGGCAGCGTGTTCGGCAGTACGCCCGCCGAGATCGTGCCCTACCTGGCCGACGGCCTCACCCGCGTGACGGGGTGGGACCTCACCCACGTGTTCGGCCTCGGCCGTGCCCAGTACCGGCCGCTGCTGGTGCTGTCGCCGCTGATCGCCCGTACCTTCGCCCGTGCGGGCTGGGGCAAGGAGCAACTGCGCGCTGCGCTGTTCGCCCAGGCGCGCATCCCGGCGTGGAAGTTCGAGAAGCTCATCGGTGAGTGGAGCAACCTCACTGCGGGCCGACGCACGTTGGTCGACCTGGTGGCCGCCGGCGAGGTGCCGCCGGTGTTCGCCGAGAGCGACGACCCGGCGCGGCTGGTGCCCATCGTCACCGATCCCGGCAAGTTCCTCGTCGCCGTGGCGGGCGACCCCGGCCGCGCCAACGCCTACGTGATGAGCAACGACGGCCCGCACGGCGACTGGACCGCGAGGGCCGTCGACCTCACCCACTCGACCGATCTGGTGTGCAACCCCGACGGCACGCCCTGCTAGTCGACGCCGGTGATCAGATGGCGCCGATGTTGCGGCCCTGGCGCTTCTGGATGGCATCGCCGATGAGCGTGAGCGCCAGCACCGTGAGGAACAGTGCCAGGCCGGGCACCAGCACCGGGTAGAGGCTCTGGTCGATCTTCGGCTTGCCCGCAGCGATCATCGAACCCCAGGTGGGTGTGGGGGGTGCCACCGACAAGTTGAGATAGGCGAGGCCACCCTCGGCAACGATGGCGCCGGCGATGGCGACGATGGCGAGCGACAGGGTGGTGGGCACCACATTGGGCACGATCTCGCGGCGGATGATGCGACCCGGGGTGGCGCCCAGCGACCGCGCCGCGGTGACGAACTCGCGGTTCGCGTAGCTGAGGGTGGTGGCGCGCACGATGCGGATGGTGGGCCCGAGGTACAGCAGGGCGATGACCAGCACCACGGTGAACAGGCCACGCGAGTCGGTGAAGGCGACGATCGACGCGGCGAGCAGGAACGACGGGAAGGCCATCAGCACGTCGGCGGCGAACAGCGACACGGCCTCGACCTTGCGCTGCAGGTAGCCGGCCAGCACGCCGATGGCGCCTCCCACGAGCGACGACAGCACGACGGCGGCGAGGCCCACCACCAGCGAGACGCGGGCGCCGTAGATGGTGCGCGACAGCAGGTCGCGGCCGAGCTGGTCGGTGCCCAGCCAGTTCTGCGAGGTGGGGATCGACAGCGGGATACCGGCCCGGGTGTCGGCCGGGTCGTACAGCGGCAAGATGTCGGCCAAGGCGGCCGCGAGCGTGAGCACCACCAGCCAGCCGACCGACAACCACACCGTCACGCCCCAGCGATGGCGGGTGGCGCCGGTGACGGGTTGTGCGGCGGCCGACGGCGCGGCGGCGGTCGTGGTGGCGGCGGTCATCGGGCGGCCATCCGTTGTGCCCGGATGCGCGGGTCGATGACACCGTGCAGCAGGTCGGCCACGAGGTTCAGGACCACGAAGCCCACGGTCATCACCACGACCGCGCCCTGCAAAGCCATGAAGTCTCGGTTGTTGATGGCGTCGATGGTGAAGCGGCCCAATCCGGGGAGAGCGAAGATGGTCTCCACCAGCACGGTGCCGCCGATCATGCGACCCAGGGTGATGCCGGCGAGGGTGACGAGACCGATCGACGAGGGCCGCATTGCGTGACGCAACACGATCCGCCCGGTGCTGTTGCCCTTCGCTCGGGCGTGCCAGATGAAGTCCTGGTCGAACGTGGCGATGAGGTCGGTGCGCAACACCCGGGCGTAGAGCGCCACCTGCTCCAGCGCCAATGCCAGCGACGGCAGCAGCAGCGACTTCAGGTTGGCGAACAGGCCGTCGCCGAGGGGCACGTAGCCGGTGGTGGCGAACCAGCCCAACTTCACAGCGAAGATGGCGATCAATGCGATGGCGACGAGGAACGTGGGTGTGGCCAGCATCGCCAACTGGGTGCCGCTGAGGGTGCGGTCGAGCCACGAACCGGGGCGCAGCGCACTGAGCACGGCCATCGGGATGGCGAGTGCGAGCGCGATCAGTTGCGACAGCAGCACCAGTTCGAGGGTGACCCCGATGCGCTGGCCGAGGGCTTCGGCCACGGGTTGGCGGGTGCGGTACGAGATACCCAGGTCGCCGGTGACCGCGCCGCCCACCCAGCGGGCGTAGCGGACGGGCAGCGGGTCGTCGAGATGCAGTTCCTCACGGGCGGCGGCCCGGTCCTCCTCCGAGGCGCGTTCGCCGAGGACAGCGGTGACCGTGTCGCCGGGCAGCAGGCTGACCATGCTGAACGACGCTGCGGTCACCGCCACCAGTACGGCGAGCAGGCGGAGGATGCGGCGGCTCACTGCTGCAGCCAGGCGTCCTTCAGGTAGTAGATGGCGCCGGTGACGGGCTGGCCGGGTGTGCCGTCGGGCAGGGTGAAGGCGTCGATGCCCAGCAGGTTGCCCGCAGCGATGGCCGACAGGCGGTTGGTGCCGGTGAAGATGTACGGCATCTGCTCACCCAGTTCCTGCTGCACGATGGCGTACTGCTCCTTGCGGGCCTCGGGGTCGCCGAGTGCTCGGCCCTTCTCCATCGCGGCGTCGATGGTGGGGCTGGTGTAGCCGCTGAAGTTGAGGCCGGTGCCCGAGTGGAAGTACTGGTAGTCCTTGTCGGGGTCGCCGCCGCCGATGCCACCCCACAGGATCACCTGGTGGGCGCCGCTCAGCACGGCGCTGATGTTCTCGCTCTGGGCCCGCGACACGATGTCGGCGGTGACGCCGATATCGGCCCACATCGCCTGGAACAGTTCCTGGTAGCTGACGAGGAACGGGTCCTGGTTGCCGGCGAACTCGAACTCGACCGCGCCCTTCTCGGCGACGTACTCGTCGATGAGCGCCTTGGCGCCCTCGGGATCGAAGTCGGGGTAGTTCGACTCGGCGAACCAGAACGAGTCGTCGGCGTAGGGCCCGTGCATCGGCTCTTTCACGCCGACACCCTCGAGGTACTCGTACAGACGGTTCACGTCGATGGCCATGGCCAGTGCCCGGCGCACGCGCACATCGTCGAGTGGTGCGACCGTGGTGTTGAACAGCACCATGTCGGGGCTGCTGGCCGAACCGAGGGTGACGTTGGCGGTGCCGGCCTCTGCCTGCGCCAGGTACTCGCCGATGTCCTTGGTGGAGCCGGTGGTGTAGAGCTGGATGTCGCCGGCGTCGAACGCAGCCTTGCGGCTGGTCGAGTCGGGGATGGGCTTGAACGTGACGCTGTCGAGCCAGGCCGGGGCCTGCCAGTAGGCGTCGTTGCGGACGACGGTGAGCTGCGAGTCGGGTACCCATTCCTGGAACACGAACGGGCCGGTGCCGATGGGGTTGCGGCCGCCGTTGGGGTCGGCCAGCATCGCCGGTGCGGCCATGTAGCCGGCCTGCGCGCCGGTCTCGCCGGTGAGGACGTTCATGAACGTGCCCCACGGCGCGCTCATCGCCACCTCGAGGGTGAGGTCGTCGACCACCGTCATCGTGCTCACGAGCGCCAACTGGTCCTTGAACTGGGCGCTGTTGAGGATGGCCTGGAAGTTGGCCCGCACCGCGTCGGCGTTCAGCGGCTCACCGTTGTGGAAACTGATGCCTGGGCGCAGCACGATGGTCCACGCAGTGCTGTCGGCGTTGGGGGTGATCGACTCGGCCAGGTAGGGCACCGGCTTGCCGGTGGCGTCGTAGGCGGCGAGCGAGTCGAAGATGGCGTGGGCGACCACATGGCCGCTGTCGGCCCATGCATCGACGGTGGGGTTGAACCCGGTCGACTCGCCGATGAGGCCGACGGTGATGCTGCCTCCCGCGACGGGCTGCGGTGCCGGGGCCGCCGTGGTGTCGGGCGCCGTCGTGTCGACTGCGGCCGTGGTGTCGGTGCCGGCGTCGGGCGCGGTCGTGTCGGGCGCGGCGGTGGTGACGGCGGGAGCGGTGGTGGTGACGGCGTCGGGGTCGTTGCCGCCACACGAGGCCGCGATCATCCCTGCGGTGAGGGCCAGTGCCACGGCGGCGCGTCGCTGCCGCGAGGATCGGGTCATCATGTGGGTCTCCCTGTTCGTGTCGACTGGTGGTAAGTATTGCACGATGTACAAGAGACGGCAGACCCGGCGATGAACCCGCTGCTGTTCATCGCCACCGGCGGCACCATCGCGTCGCACTTCGACGGCCAGGCGTGGCGTGAGGTGCCCGGGCAGGTGCTCGTCGACGAACTCGGCGAGTCGCCCGTGCCGATCGAGGTGGTCGATGTCGCGTCGGGGCCCAGCAGCAACCTCACGGTCGACGACATGGTGGGTGTGGCCCGCCGCATCGCCGCGGCTCCCGCCGGGGTGGTGGTGGCCCACGGAACCGACACGATCGAGCTGACGGCGTTCGTCGCCGACCTGCTGCTGGGGCGTTCGGCAACGCGTCCGGCCGTGGTGTTCACCGGGTCGATGCGGGTGCATTCGCACCCTGCCCCCGACGGGCCCGCCAACCTGCGCGATGCCATCGCGTTGGCAGTCGACCAGGCGGCTGTCGGGCGCGAGGTGATGGTGTGCCTCGACGGACAGGTACACGCCGCCGATCGGGTGACCAAGTGCAACGCCCGGTCGGTCGATGCGTTCACGTCGTCGCCGCTGGCGGTGTTGGGAACCGTGCGCCAGGGAACCGTCGAGTTCACCGCGGCACGCCCGGCCGAGCGCGCAGGCGCCACGGCGTTCGAGTCGGCCGTCGGGCTGCTGACGGCCTATCCCGGTATCGACCCGGCCGAGCTCGGCCGAGCGCTCGAACGACGGCGGGGCATCGTGATCGAGGTGTTCGGCGATCTGAACGTGCCACGGCAACTGTGGGCCGGTATCCATCGAGCATGGAACGACGGGGTGCTGGTGGTGCTGGCCTCGCGGCCGTTCACCCATACCGCCACCACACCCGACCTGGCCCTGCTCGGGGCCGTGGGGGCCGGTGGCCTGACCGCCCAGAAGGCTCGCCTGGCGGCGATGGCGGCACTCGGCACGTGCCCCGACCGCGATGCAGCAGCGTCGTGGTTGGCCGACCGCGCACTCACCTACGATCCGGGCGAACGGAGCTCCACATGACATCCATCGCCGACGATCTCCAGGCCGCGGTCGACGCCGAGGCGGCCATCGAGGGCGCGGCCTGCCTGCTGCGCGTCGAACTCCCCGGCACCGGGGTGTGGCGTCACGTCGCCGGTGGGCTGAGCCGCGGTGGCGACCCGGCGCAGGTCGACTCGCCGTTCCGCATCGCCAGCGTCAGCAAGACCCTCACCGCCACCGTGGTCACCCAGTTGGCCGCCGAGGGGTGCCTGGGCCTCGACGACCCGATGGCGCAGCACCTGCCCGACACCTACCTCGACCTGGTCGACCGGGTGCACGTGCTCGACGGCGTGTCGTACGGCGCCACCATCACGGTGCGTCAACTGCTCACCCACGCCAGCGGCCTGTTCGACTACGCGATGTCGCCCAGCTACGGGGCCGCGCTGTTCGCCGACCCGGGGCATGTGTGGACGCCACGCGAGATGATCGAAGGGGCCATTGCCTGGGGCACCCCGCACTTCGCGCCCGGGGGCGGCTACGGCTACGCCTACAGCGACACCGGTTACGTGCTGTTGGGCGTGATCATCGAGCACCTCGACGGCCGTCCGCTGCACGAGGCCTACCGGGCGCGCATCATCGAACCGCTCGGGATGGCCACGAGCTGTCTGGAGGGGTTCGAGGCGCATCGTGGCTCGCCCATCGCCCACAGTCACGAGGGGTCGTTCGACGTGTCGGTGCTGCACGGTTCGTCCGACTGGGCGGGCGGCGGCCTGGTGTCGACCACCGACGACCTGGCCCGCTTCGCCCAGGGCCTGCTGGGCGTGCCCGGCACCCCAGGATGCCTGCTCGACGAGCGGTGGCTCGACGAGATGCTCGACTACCGGTTCCGTACGCTCGACCCGGCCCTGCACTCGCCCGGCTACCTGGGGTACGGGTTCGGCCTCGAGGCCCGCGAGCGGGCGGGCATGGTGCTGCGCGGCCACCGCGGCCACTGGGGTGTGATCATGAGCCTCGACCCGCCCAGTGGGCTCACCATCACGGGCACGATCAACCAGTCGAACCGTCGACCCGACGCGCTGTTCGACGCTGCGGTCGATGCGTTCGTGTCGCGTGGTCTGGTGCCGGCAGGGCCGGTGGCGTCGTGAGCGTGTCGACGCGTCAGCGCCGGGTGGAGGAAGGCCTGCTCGCCGCGCTGCAGGTGGCCGGTCGACCCGTCGAGACCTACGGCATCGCCGAGCGCATGCAGCGCTACCGCATCCCGGCGCTCGCGGTGGCGGCCATCGACGACGGCGAGGTGGCCTGGGCCGCGGGCTACGGCGCCCACGCCACCACCTTGTTCCAGGCGGCCTCGATCAGCAAGGCCGTCGCTGCGGTGGGGGTGCTCGCCCTCGTCGAGCGTGGCGTGCTGCACCTCGACGACGACGTGAACGCCCATCTGCGCAGTTGGCACCTACCGGCCAGCGAGCACACGGCTGCTCAGCCGGTCACCCTGCGCCACCTCCTCAGCCACACCGCGGGCCTCACGGTGCCGGGCTTCCCCGGCTATCCGGTGGGTGCTGCCGTGCCGTCGGTGCCCGACCTGCTGTCGGGTCGGAGCGGTTCGGCCACCCCGGCGGTCGAGTCGTTCGCTGCACCGGGCACGGTGAGCCAGTACTCGGGCGGTGGTTCCACGGTCGTGCAGCAACTCGTGTGCGACGTGACCGGCCGGTCGTTCGCCGAGCTGATGCACGAGCTGGTGCTCGCCCCGTTCGGCATGGTCGACAGCGCCTACGAACAACCGCTCGCCCCCGCCCGTGCGGCGCGCGCCGCGATCGCGTACGACGACCTGGGCAACCCGGTTCCGGGCGGGTTCCACGTGTACCCCGAGTTGCAGGCTGCGGGGCTGTGGACCACGGCGGTCGATCTGGCGCGCTGGGTGATCGGCGTGCAGCAGATCCTGCGCGGCGATCGCCAGGGACCCATCTCCACCGAGACGGCCCACCTGATGGTCACCCCGGTGCTCGCTGGCGGCCCGTTCGGGTTGGGGCCGGAACTGGGTGGCGAGGGCGCGCTGCGGCGCTTCGGCCACAGCGGCCGGAACGAAGGGTTCAACAGCCAGGCCGACGGGTTGGTCGCCGCACCGGTTGGCGGTGTGGTGATGGCCACGGGGCAGGCGGCGTCGATGGTGGCCGAGGTGCGCCGGGCGCTGGCGGCCGAGTACGGCTGGGGGTCGCTCGACGTGCGCGCACTCGACGTGGTCGAGGTCGATCCGACGGTGCTGCGCAGCTACACCGGGCGGTATGCGGGCCCGTTCGGGCGACCGATGCGGCTCGAGTTCGCCGACGGCGAGTTGTTCAGCCCGGCGTCGTACGGCAGGCGGCGCATGTTCGCGCTCGGCGACACCACGTTCGTCGACGAAGAGACCGGGGCCACGCTCGAGGTCGAACGCGACGGCAGTGCCGTGCGGCGCATCGCCGTCCTGATCGACGGTGTCGAGTTGATGGCCTTCGACCCCGTTGCGTCTGCAGAGGAGAACCGCGCATGAGCACCGTCATCGATCAGGCCTTCATCGACCACCAATGGCAGCAGGCGTTGCCGACGATGATGGACTACATCGCCGTCCCGGCGCGCTCGCCGATGTTCGATCCGGGGTGGGAGGAGTCGGGTCACATCGCCCGGGCGGCACGCCTGTTGCGCGACTGGGCGGCAGCGCGCGACCTGGCGGGCATGACGGTCGAACTGATCGAGCCGCCCGGCCTCACCCCGGTACTGCTGGTCGAGATCGCCGCCACCCGCGCCGACCTCGCCGACCGCACCGTGCTGCTGTACGGCCATCTCGACAAGCAGCCCGAGATGCTGCCGTGGGCGACCGGCCTGGGGCCGTGGGAGCCGGTGCTGCGCGGCGACCGGCTGTACGGCCGCGGTGGTGCCGACGACGGCTACTCGGTGTTCGGTGCGTTGCTGGCCGTGGCCGCGCTGCACGAGCGCGGTGTCGACCACGCCCGGCTGGTGGTGATGATCGAGGCCAGCGAGGAGAGTTCGAGCGTGCACCTGGCGACGCACCTCGAGCAGCTGCTGCCCCGGTTCGCCGGCACCGACCTGGTGATCGCCCTCGACTCGTTCTGCGAGAGCTACGACCGGCTGTGGACCACCACCTCCACCCGCGGCGTGTGCGGCGGTGTGCTCGAGATCGACGTGTGTGCCGACGATCCGCACAGCGGTCGGGCCAGCGGTGTACTGCCGTCGGCGTTCCGCATCCTGCGCGTGCTGCTCGACCGCATCGAGGACCAGACCGATGGTCGCGTGCTGCTGCGCAGTGCGAACGTGGAGATTCCCACGCACTGCATCGCCGAGGCCCGTATCGCCGCCGAGGCGTTCCCGCGCCTGTCCGACAGCTTCCGGCCGATCCCGGGCGTGCAGCCGATGGGGGCCGACGCAATGGCCGAACTGCTGAACGAGACCTGGCGACCGGCGTTGGAGGTGATCGGCGTCGACGGGCTGCCGCCGGTGGCCGATGCCGGCAACGTGTTCCGGTCGCGCCTGCGGGTGAAGCTGTCGCTGCGGTTGCCACCGAGTGCCGACGTGAACGCCGTGGGCGACGAGATGGCCGCTGTGCTCGAGGCCGATCCGCCGTTCGGCGCCTCGGTTCGGATGACGGCAGGTGCGCGCGGGCCGGGGTGGGCGGCACCTGCGTTCGCGCCGTGGTTGGCCGCTGCCACCGATGCGGCGAGCCGCCAGCACTTCGGGCTGCCGCCGGCGTCGTGCGGGGTGGGCGGCACCATCCCGTTCATGGGCATGCTCGGCGACCCGTTCCCCGAGGCGCAGTTCCTCCTGGTCGGTGTGCTCGGTCCCGAGTCAAACGCGCACGGCCCGAACGAGTTCCTGCACCTGCCCACGGTGCGGCGGGTCACTGCCACGGTGGCCGATGTGATCGCCGCCCATGCCCGCGAGGGTGGTCGATGATCGACGCTGCCGACGAGGCGCTGGCTGCAGCAGCGGCAGCGGGAGTGGCGGTCGAGTCGGTGGCCGAGGTGGCCGAACTCGACGATCTCCGAGCTGCGATGGAGCACATCTGGGGCCCCGCCGTCGTGCCGCCGCGCAACCTGCTGCGGGCGCTCGCACTGGGTGGGGCCTGCCTGCTGACCGCACGTCGCGATGGTGCCGTGGTGGGTTTCGCGCTGGGGTGGCTGGGCTGGACCGGGGGTGTGCACCTGCACTCGCACCAGGTGGGGGTGGCCGCATCCGAGCGGCGCGGTGGTGTGGGGGTGGCCCTGAAGCTGGCCCAGCGAGCCCTGTGCCTGCAGCACGGCATCGGCGAGATGCGCTGGACGTTCGACCCACTGCTCGCCACGAACGCCCGGTTCAACCTCGTCCGTCTCGGTGCGCAGGTGATCGACTTCCTGCCGCACTGCTACGGCGACCGCGTCGATGCGTTCAACACCGGCGAACGCACCGACCGGGTGAAGGTGTCGTGGCGACTCGATGCGCCGGTGGGTGGGGTGTTGCTCGACACGCCGACGTCGCCCGACGCGCTGGTGCGGGTGCCGACCGACTATCCGACGCTGCGGGTCGACCGGCCCGCCGACGCGGCAGCGGCTCGCGACGAGGTGGGCGGGCGCCTGGCCGCCGCCCTCGGCGGAGGTCGCCGGGTGAGCGGCTGGTGCGCCGAAGGATTCGTGCTCGCGGGCTGACCGGCCTGCCCGAACTGCTGCCCGAACTGCAGCCCGAACGGCGGCCCGAACCGGCACCCGAGGGCTGATCGTCCCTCGTTGCGGGCCAGAGGTCCCGGGTGGAGGTGCATGGTTGTACCGAGGGTGATGGTCGTCTGTACCGAATGGCGCCGGAGTCATTGAACCGACCGGGTGGTCTTCATACCGTGCCCTCACGTGCCGAACGGTTCGTGACGGAAAGGTGGGAACGACATGGTGATCTCGACGGTTCGACGGGTGGTCCTGGCAGGCGTGGCCGGTATCACGGTGACGGGCGGCGTGGTGGTGGCGTCGGCCTCGACCATCGGCGGTGTGGGCAGTGGCGGTTTGGCCGCAGGCAACACCGTGGTCGCAGCGTGCGACAGCGATGGTGTGAGCATCGCCTACACCAATGCTTACGACGCCACGACGCAGTCGTACCGCACCACGGCTGTCACGGTGAGCGGTATCGCCGCCCCGTGTGTCGGCCAGACACTCGGCATCACGCTCAGCGGCGCAGCGGGCGCAGCGCTGGCCTCGGCCAGCGGTACGGTCGCCGGCACCAGCCTGGCGCTGCTGCTGCCTTCATCAGCAGCTGCCGATGCCGTGCAGGGGGCGGCGGTCGTCATCACCGGCTGATGCGCTCGATGCTGGCCTCGCTCGTGTTCTCGGCCCTCGCGCCGGTCGGGGGCGTCCACTCCGCGCAACTGTTCGCCCACTCGTTCACCCAACCGAGCGGCGCGCCGGTGGTGCTGATGGCCGATGCGTTCACCACGGGTACCGACCTGGCCGGCAGGGTGCCGCAATCACGGGGCACCTCCACCTGGGTGCAGGTGGCAGGCACCTGGACGATCGTCTCGGGCCAGTTGCGGCCGCCTGCCACCGGGTCGTCGAACCGGCTGGCGCTGTACGACAGCGGTGCGGCCGATGCGGCCGTGGAGGTGACCGTGGTGCGTTCGGCGGCGAGCACGCTCGGGCTGGTGATCCGCGACAGCGGCGTCACGTCGCCGGCATCGTCGGTGCGTCGCCTGCAGGCGACGATCACCCAGGCCGGCGTGGTGACCCTCGCCAAGGTGGAGGGCAACAGCACCACCACGCTGGCATCGACCACCATCGTGGCTCCGGCCACCTACCGCTTCCGAGTGCAGGCCAGCGGCGCCCAGGTCGCCGTTGCCGTCGACGGAGCGATCGTCGTGTCGACCACCCTGTCGGCCGTCGATCAGACCACCTTCGGGGCGAACACGCGACAGGGTGTGCTCGCCACCGGCGCCGGAACCGAACGACTCGACGACATCGTGGTGACCCGGTGGCCGTGATCGCCGCCGACCAGGCACCGGGTCTGGTTCCCGACCCCGACTCCGACCCCGACCCCGACTCCGAGCGCGGCCTGGGGCACGACAGCGGGCACGTTCCCGAACAGGTGAACCATCACCGCGTCCGGCGTGCCAGGCGGATGGCCTCGACGGCCGCGTCGGTGATGCTGCTCGGAGTGTTCGTGGCTGCGAGCGCATGGTTCTGGCCGCTGCGCTTCGGTGGCAGCACCACCGTGGTGTGGGTGTCGGGTGAGTCGATGGAGCCCACGCTGAGCAATCACGATCTGGTGATCGCCCGTCACCACGATCGCTATGCCGTGGGCGACGTGGTGGTGTACCGGGTGCCCGAGGGTCAGTTCGCTGCCGGCACGTTGGTGGTGCACCGCATCGTCGGCGGCGACGCCGTGAACGGCTTCGTCACCCGCGGCGACAACCGCACCACCAACGACCAGTGGTTACCACGCGGAGGCGATGTGCTGGGTGAGGTGGTGGTCCAGACCCAGCACGGGACCCTTCTGCACGAGGTCATCGAATCGACGACCTCCTCGGGGGGCCTGGGTGTGTTGGCCGGCGCCGTCACGGCGGTGGCGGTGTTCCGCTCCACTCGGCGGCGGAAGGATGATTCGGTCAAGACTGTTGACCAAATAGAACCCTGATCGTTACGCTGCCCTCCATGGGGGCAACCGAGCAGGGTGACGAGCAGCGGTCGGCGGTGCGCGTCATCGCGTCCGGCCGGGGTCGGGTGGTGCTGCTCGTGGTGGCTCACGCCGACGATGTGGCGCTGTTCCTCGGCGGCACCGTGGCTGCGTGGTCCGACGCAGGGTGGCGGGTGGTCGTGGTGCGCGTCACCGACGACCGCTGGGACTCGGTCGGTTCGTCGCCCGAGGCCACCATCGCCGCCAACACCGCCGAGTTCCAGCGTGCTGCAGCCATCTTGGGTGTGGCCGAGATCGTCGAGTTCGGGTATCCCACCGATGTGCTGGGCGATGCCAGCGAGGTGGCGTTGCGCGAGCGGATCATCCGCGAGGTGCGCCGCCATCGTCCGTACGCGCTCGTCAGCTTCGACCCCTACAGCATGTTCGGTGAGGACAACCAGGACCATGTGAAGGTGGCGGCCGCGGTCGACGAGGCCTTCTGGACCAGCCAGTTCGACCTCCACCACCCCGAGCACCTCGCCGAGGGGCTCGCCCCGCACGGCTGTTTCGAGCGCTGGTACTTCGGTCGCCGGGTGGTCGACGTCACCGATGTGGTCGACATCACGGCCACGCTCGACCGCAAGGTCGATGCGGCCTGTGCGCACGCCACGATGATGCGCAACTACGCCAATCAGCTCTGTCTGCAGGCGCGTACCGGCGGCTGGGACCTGCCACTCGCCGAAGCGGCCGTGGCCACCGGCGACGTGCGCCCGCTGCTCGAGCCGCTGGTGCGCGCGGGCGCAGCGCGCACGGGCGAGCGCTACCGGCTGGGCGCGGCCGAGGAGTTCCGCGTGGTCACCTACGGTGGGCTCGAACCGCTGCTCGAACGCTTCGGTGTGCGTCGCACCGAGCCGACCAACTCGGAGGACCACTGATGACCAGCCCACTCACCGGCGACTGGGCCAAGGGCTTCCCCGCGGTGTACGGCCGCGGGCTGCTGCCCCGCGTGGTCGAACAACTCGACTCGTACGTGGTGGTCACCCACCCTGAACCATGGGCGGTGCTGGCGCCCACCCTGGCGCACCCGCCGGCGCTCGTCGTCGACGCCGGCGACCTGTCGCCCGAGCACCTCGACCACCTCGTGGCCACCGTGCCGACGGTCGACGCCGTTGTGGGCATCGGTGGCGGTTCGGCCATGGACACCGCCAAGTGGTTGCACTGGCGTCGGTCGCTGCCGCTCTACCAGGTGCCCTCGTTGCCATCGGTGAACGCCTGCTTCACCCGCATGACCGCGCTGCGCGATGCGGGCGGTGTGCGCTACGAGGGCGACGCGGTGCCCCAGCAGGTACTCGTCGACTTCGACCTGATGGCCGCCGCACCGCCGGCGCTGGTGCGTGGCGGGATCGGCGATGTGCTGTCGTGCCACACGGCGCGGTTCGACTGGCAGCTCGGTGCGGCTGCGGGCCGCGACCATCCGTGGGACGACGAGGCCGCGGCCATGTCGCTCGCCTATCTCGACGAGCTCGAGGCACTGGCGCCGCTGCTGGCCGCCGGCGACGACGAGGGCCTCCGCCGCCTGATGGAGTGCCACCGCGACATCGGTTGGCGCTGCCACGACCTGCGCCACGCCCGCTTCGAGGAGGGCAGCGAGCACTTCCTGGCGTACACGTTCGAACACGTCACCGGTCGCACGATCATGCACGGCGAACTCGTCACGCTGGGCGTGCTGGTGATGTCGACCATCCAGGGCAACGACCCCGATCGGCCGCGCCGCATCGCCGAGGCGGCGCAGATGCGCACCTCGCTCGACGACCTCGGCGTCGCCTGGGCCGAGGTCGAGGAATCGCTACGGCGGTTGCCGTCGTTCGTCGAGGAGCAGGGCCTGTGGTACTCGGTGGCCAATGGTCTGGTGGTCGACGACGCCGTGGTCGCTGCGGCGCGGTCGGCGCTACGCGTGGACGGCTGACGTGCGGGTGCTGGTGTGTGCAGGGCCTGCCGATGTGGCCGACACCGCTGCCAGGCTCATCGCCGCCGCCGCACCTGCGGTGCTCGGTGTCGCCACCGGCTCGACCACCGAGGCCACCCATCGGCTGCTCGTCGAACGCAACGGTGTGGCGACCGGAACCGTGATGATGCTGCTCGACGAGTACCTCGACCTGCCGGTCGGGCATCCGCAGCGCTTTCGTGGCGTGATCGAACGCGACCTGGTGCGACCGCTCGGCCTCCGTACCCACCACCTCGTCGGCCCCGACGTCGACGCCACCGATCCGCACCGTGCTGCGGTGGCCTACGAGGCCGAGATCGCCCGGCGAGGCGGGGTCGACGTGCAGGTGCTCGGTATCGGGCGCAACGGGCACATCGGCTTCAACGAGCCGGGTACGCCGTTCGACAGTCGCACCCGGGTGGTCGCGCTCGCCGCCACCACGCGCGCCGACAACGCCCGGTTCTTCGCTGCCCCCGACCAGGTGCCGCAGCGGGCGATCACCCAGGGCATCGCCACCGTGCTGGCCGCCCGTTCGTTGTTGTTGCTCGCAGTGGGCGAGGCGAAAGCTGCAGCGCTCGCCGCGATGCTCGACGGTGAGCCCGACCCCGCAGTGCCGGCCTCGGCGTTGTGCGCGCACCCCGACCTCACCGTCGTCGCCGACATCGCGGCCATGTCGGCGACTCGGCACCCGACGACCCACCCGACGACCCACCCCACCCTGATGGAGATGACATGACCTCGTTGATCGACCGCCCCGCCGTACTGGGTGGCAGCCCGGTGCGCCAACGCGACTACCCGTCGTGGCCGGTGTGGGACCAGCACGAGCGCACCAATCTGCTCGAGGTGCTCGACGCCGGCGGATGGTGGCAGGGCAACGGCAAGGTGGCGGCCACGTTCGCCGCCGACTTCGCCGCCTATCACGGAGCCGCGTTCGGTATGGCGCTCACCAACGGCACCCACACGCTGGAAGCAGCGCTGGTGGCCTGCGATGTGGGCGACGGCGACGAGGTGATCGTGCCGGGCATGACGTTCGTCGCCTCGGCCGCGGCGGTGCTGGCGGTGAACGCCACGCCCGTGCTGGTCGACATCGACGCCGACACGCTGTGCATCGACCCGGCGGCCGCCGAGGCGGCGATCACCCCGCGGACGAAGGCCATCATCGCCGTGCACGTCGCCGGTGCGGCGGCCGACCTCGATGCGCTCACCGACCTGTGTGCCCGTCGCGGGCTGCGACTCATCGAGGACTGCGCCCACGCCCACGGCACGTTCTGGCGCGGCAGAGGTGTGGGCTCGTGGGGCGACTTCGGCAGCTTCTCGATGCAGCGTTCGAAGCTGATGACCGCCGGCGAAGGCGGGGTGCTCATCTGCAACGACGAGGCGCTACGCGATGCAGCATGGGCCTACGCCGACTGCGGCCGGGTGAAGGGGGAGTGGTTCTACCACCACGCCACCTACGGCTCGAACCTGCGCATGACCGAGTGGCAGGGAGCGGTACTGAGCGGGCAGCTCCAACGGTTCCCCGAGCAGAACCGGATCCGCAACGACAACGCCGTTGCGCTGAATGCCGCGCTCGACGAGATCGCAGGCATCCGCACGCCACGTCGCGACCCGCGCATGGACAGCCAGGGCAACTACTGCTTCGTGTTCCATTACGACGCGTCGCAGTTCGCCGGGCTGCCGCTGCGCCGCTTCGAGGCAGCGCTCGCCGCCGAGGGCATCCCGATGGGTGTGTCGTATCCGTCGCTCACCGACCTCGCTGTGTTCCGCAACCGCAACTTCGCGCCCCGACTGCGCGAGCACGCACCCACGATCGACTACTCGATCCAGCACCTGCCGCGTGCCGAGCACGCCGCAGCGAGCACCGTGTGGCTGCAGCACCGGTTGCTGCTCGCCGACCGCGAGGATGTGCTCGATGTCGCCCGATCGGTCGAGCGCATCCAGCAGCACGCTGCCGAGATCGCGAGCACCTCGTGACCAGGCCGCTGCGCCTGGCACTGTTGGGGTACGGGTTCATCGGCAAACTGCACGAGCAGGCAGCGCTGGCCTGCGGGCTCGAGGTCACACACATCTGTCGCCGCCACGACGACTGGCAGGCAGCGGTCCGGGCCGACGATGTCGACGCCGTGGTGGTGGGAACGCCCAATGCGCTGCACCACCCGCAGGCGATCGCCGCGCTCGAGGCGGGTAAGCACGTGCTGCTCGACAAGCCGATGGCCATGCACATGGGCCAGGCGCTCGAGATCGCCGCTGCGGCGGCCGTCGCCGACCGCACGCTGCTGGTGGGGCACATGTGGCGCTACCGCGACGAGGTGATCGCGACGCGCGACCTCATCGCCGGCGGCACCATCGGCCGACCGGTGCGCACGCGCGGCTACGGCATCCACGCCGGGTGGGGCCCGAGCGGATGGTTCACCGACCCGGGACTGGCCGGGGGTGGTGCGCTGATCGACATGGGCATCCACGCCATCGACACGGTCCGCTTCCTCCTGGGCGACCCACAACCGACACGGGTGGTGGCGTCGGTGGGCACGGCGTACGGCGACTACGCGGTCGACGACGACGCCGTGGTGATGATCGAGTGGTCGAACGGTGTGCGCAGCGTGGTCGAGAGCGGTTGGTGGCAACCGCGTCTCGACGGCGTCGAGGCCGACACCGAGGTGTACGGCACGGGTGGCTACACCCGCATCTGGCCGCAGTTCACGCCGGCCACCCCGGCGCCCGCCGACTACGTGCACTGCACGTTGCCGATGTATGCCGCGCAGATGGCCGACTTCGCGCGCTGCTGTGCCAGCGGCGAGGCGCCCGTGGCATCGGCCGAGGTGGGCCTGGTGGCGATGGGCAT
The DNA here is from genome assembly GCA_040380855.1 of Acidimicrobiaceae bacterium. Lineage (GTDB taxonomy): Bacteria > Actinomycetota > Acidimicrobiia > Acidimicrobiales > Ilumatobacteraceae > VFMC01. The sequence goes on from JBEIIG010000003.1 coordinate 72,209, forward strand.
CGTCGACGATGCATATCGCAGCGCCGGTATCGACCGATTCGGTCAACACTCTTGACTGAATTGTCCGGCCTTCGTACACTCCGTCGAATGGGGGCTCCGCAAGGGGCGGAACAGGGGGAAACCGATATGAGGAGATCAACACGCTCGGTGCGTGGTCGTAAGTGGGCTGCACTGCTCACCGCCGGTGCATTGGCCGCCACGGTGGCGGCATGCGGCGGCGACGACCAGGAGGCCGCCGACACCACGGCAGCAGCGGTCGAGACCACGGCTGCTGCCGTCGAGACCACGGCTGCTGCGGCCGAGACCACTGCGCCCGCAGCCGACACCACGGCGGCACCGGCGGAGGACTGCGGCGAACCCGGCGACAAGGGTGAGATCAACGTGTTCTTGATCCCCAGCCCGTCGAGCAGCGCCATCCAGTCGTTCATCCCGGCCTTCGAGGAGGCGTCGTGCATCAAGGTGAACTTCTCCGAGACACCCTACGGTGAGGCACACCAGAAGCAGTTGCTCGCCTACCAGCAGGGCGACGGCCAGTACGACGTGGCCCAGTTCGACAACACCTTCCTCGCAGCGTTCGGCGCGGCCGGGGCCATGTCGCCGCTCGACGACTACCTCGCTGCCTCGACCGAGTACGACATCAGCGACTTCAGCGCCGGCCAGCAGGAGTACGGCAAGTACGAGGGCCAGACCCTCGGCCTCACGCTGTCGACCGAGCCGATGATCCAGTGGTACCGAACCGACCTGTACGACGAGCTGGGCCTGAAGCCCGCCACGACGTGGGACGAGTACCTCGCCAACGCCAAGGCACTGAAAGAGTCGGGCAGCGCCGACGGCACGCTGCTGGGCTTCGGTCCGAACGTGTCGTGGTGGTGGATGACGCTGGTGTGGAGCTTCGGTGGCCAGCTGTACGACGAGAACCTCAACCCGACGGTGAACTCGCCCGAGGCCATCGCTGCCACGTCGTACCTCAAGGAACTGTTGCAGTACGGCCCCGAGGGTGCCATCAGCGCCAACGGCGACGACGTGATGTTCAAGTTCTTGTCGCAGGACATCGGCTCGATCGTGCAGTACTCGGGCTACTACGGGTTCGTGAAGGATCCGTCGTTCACCCAGTTCGGCGACAAGATCGGCACGGCGAAGATGCCGTTGGGTGCGGTCGACATCACGCACCTCGCCGGATGGAACATCGGCATCCCGGCCGACTCGGCCAACAAGGACGCCGCCTGGGCGTTCCTCGAGTTCGTCCTCGGCAAGTCGAACGCCAAGGCCTACCTCGACTCGGGTGCCGCCGCCATCGGTCGTACGTCGATCACCAGCGATGCCGAACTGGTGGCCGCCAACCCGTACCTCGAGCTGCTCAGCATTCCCGACTCGAGCCGGATCGAGCGCTACCCGCAGTTGAAGGTGTGGCCCGAGATGGACGTGGCCATCGTCCAGGCGATCACGGGCATCTTGTCCGACCAGACCTCGGTCGAGGACGGCCTCGCCCAGTTGAACGACGACCTCACCCCGATCCTCGCTGCCGAGAACGGCTGAGCCGGGCGCTCGTCCACCCAGCACGATGACGACGGAGGGGCTCGCCCACACCATGGAAGCGGGCCTCTCCGTCGCCGCGCGCCGCAACGGCCGTCGCCTGCGGCGCCGGGTGGCGCTGCTCACGCTCCCGTCGTGGGCGATGCTCGTCGCGCTGTTCGCCGTGCCGATCGGCGTGGGGGTGTATCTGTCGACGCGCAGCGACAAGATCGGGGCGTTCGTCCCCGGACGCGGGGTGGGCCTCGACAACTACCGGCGCGACGTCTTCGACGCCACATTCGTCGGCGCGCTGGTCACCACGCTCATCATCACGCTCATCGGCCTGGCCATCCAGTTGCCTGTCGGCATCGGCCTGGCGATGCTGCTGCACCGCAACCTGCGCGGCACGCGGCTGTTCCGCACGGCGCTGCTGTTGCCGATGCTGCTCACCCCGGTGGCCGTCGGGCTGATGTGGCGCTTCATGCTCGACGCCGACCTCGGCGTGATCAACTGGATGCTCGACAGCGTCGGGCTGTCGCGTATCGGTTGGTTGGGCGAGAAGTGGGCGGCGCGTGTGGCCATCGCGCTGGTCGACTCGTGGCAGAGCATCCCGTTCGTGATGCTGATGACCCTGGCCGCACTGGCGGCACTGCCCGAGGCACCCCTCGAGGCGGCACGAGTCGACGGGGCCACGTCGTGGAAGGTGTTCCGCCACGTCACGCTGCCGATGCTGCGCCCGGTGCTGTACGTCACGCTCATGATCCGCGTGGTCGACAGCCTGAAGCTGTTCGACATCATCTTCATCCTCACCCGCGGCGCACCGGGAAGGGCCACCGAGACCGTCGGTCTGCTCACCTACAACACCGGGTTCAACTTCTTGGAGACCGGTCGCGCGGCCGCGCTCGGTGTGGCCACCGCCATCATCACCCTGCCCATCTATGTGATGTGGCTGCGTGCCCAGCGGAGAACCCGATGAGCCGCGCCAACGGGTCGCGAGCGGGCCGGATCGCGGCGTACGCGTTGTTGGTGCTGGCGATGTTCGCCGCACTGTTCCCGCTGTTCTGGACCTTCTCGACGTCGATCAAGAACCGCATCGCGTCGTTCTCCATGCCGCCCCGCTTCTTCAACTTCACCCCGACGTTGAAGAACTACCGCAAGTTGTTCGGCACCGATGCGTTCGCGCACGTGGTGTGGAACACCGTGTTCATCACGGTCACCTCCACCATCATCTCGGTCACCATCGGCACCCTTGCCGCCTATGCCCTGGCCCGCCATCGACGATTCCCCGGCCGGCGCCCGTTCGAGGCGACGCTCGTGCTGGTGCGGGCTCTGCCCGGTGTGGTGCTGATCGTGCCGATCTATCAGCTCGCCACCCGTCTCGGCGTGTACGACAACCAGTGGGCGCTCATCGTCATCTACGCCACGATCAACCTGCCGTTCGCGGTGTGGCTGATGACCGGCTTCATCGAGCAGATCCCGGCCGACGTGGAAGAGAGCGCCCGAACCGACGGTGCCAGCGGCCTGAAGGTGTTCGCCTTCGTGGTGTTCCCACTCGCCTCGCCGGGCATCGTGGCGACGTCGATCTTCGTCGCCCTGCTTGCCTGGAACGAGTTCCTCATCCCGGTGCTGCTGGCCGGCGAGTCGTCGAAGACACTGCCGGTCTACATCTCGGGGTTCATCTCGGCACGCACCCTCGACTGGGGCCCGATGGCTGCTGCCAGCGCCCTGGCGATCGTGCCGATCGCGGTGTTCACCGCCCTCATCCAGCGCCGCCTCGTCACCGGCCTCAGCTCGGGCGCGGTGAAGGAATGAGCCGGTCGCCGCGCCTCACCGACCGTCACGAACTCGTGCGGCGCGCCAACGTCGAAACCGTGTTCCGCGCCATCGGCGATCACGGTCCGGTGGCCCGCAACGAGTTGGTGGGCATCACCGGGCTGTCGAAGCCCACGGTGCTGGCCGTGGTGGCCGCGCTCGAGGACGAGGGCCTGGTGCACGGCGTGCCGCTGCCATCGACAGGGGCCGGTCGTATCCCCATCGGCTACCAGCACAACGCCGAAGCTGCTGCGGTGGTGGGGATCGACCTGGGTGGCACCAAGACACTGGTGGCGGTGGCCGACCTGACGGGCCGGATCCTCGCCGAGCACGAGGAGCCCACCTCGCACGACGGCGGTGCGGCAGTGGTGGAGCAGTTGGCCGCGTTGGCCCGTCGCACGGCGCGCGACGCAGGCGTGCCCTGGAATCGCGTCGATGCAGTCACCGTGGGCAGTCCGGGTGTGGTGGCGCCCGATGGCACGCTCGACCTCGCCACCAACATCGCCGGGCTCGGCAGCGTGCACCTCGCCTCCGATCTGCGGCGCGCGCTGCGCACCGATGTGCAGGTCGAGAACGACGTGAACCTGGCCGCCGTCGGCGAACTGCACGCCGGGGTGGCACGCGACTGCCGCACCTTCGTGCTGCTCGCCCTCGGCACAGGTGTGGGGATGGGCCTGGTGGTCGACGGGCATCTCGTGCGCGGGGCGCGCGGGGCCGCGGGTGAGGTCGCCTACCTCCCGATCGGCAGCGATCCGCGCACCACCGAGGCCCGCCGTCGTGGTGCGCTCGAGGTGGCCGTATCGGGCTCGGGGGTGCAGGTGATGCTGCGCGACGAGTTGGCGCGTCGTAACGGGCACGCCGGGCCCACTGCGCTGAACCGGCGCAGCGATGCCCGTCAGGTGTTCGCTGCCGCGGCGGCCGGCGACACGGTGGGCGCGGCCGTGGTGGCCCGCTACGCCGACGTGCTGGCCGAGGCGGTGCTCGGTGTGGCGTCGCTCATCGATCCCGAGATGGTGGTGCTCGGTGGCGGCATCGGCTCGAATCCGGCGCTGCTCGGCCCACTGCGTACCGCTGTCGACCGGTTGGTGCCGTGGTCGCTGCGGGTCGAGACGTCGGCGCTCGGCGCCCGGGCCGGTCTGGTGGGGGCACTGCACCACGCGCTGTCGTCGCTGCCCTCGATCGAGTCGCATCGGGTGAGTGCCCGCTTGTTCATCGACGAAGGAGCTACCCGGTGATCGGTCGACCATTCCGCTGCGAGGAACATCCGGTGGCCGAGGTGCTCGCCGGCCTCGGCCGCTACACCGTGTGCGCCAACGATCCGCCCTGGGCCGACGTGGCGCGCCGCGTGCAGCCCGCGTCCCGCGTGGTGGCCGCGTGGAACATGGACATCGACCACCTCGAGGCAGTTGCGGCTGAACCCGACGACAGCGATGTCGTGGTGGGCCTGGGTGGCGGCACTGCGCTCGACACGGCGAAGTTCCTCGCCTGGCGCCGGGGTGTGCCATTGGTGCAGGTGCCGTCGATCACATCGGTCGATGCCGGGTTCACCGACGCCATCGGGGTGCGTGTCGACGGCCGCGTTCGCTATGTCGCCACCATCGTGCCGCAGCTGGTGGTGCTCGACCTCGACCTCATCCGCTCGGCACCCCCTCGGCTGAACCGCGCCGGTATCGGCGACATCCTGTCGTGCCACACCGGCCTGTACGACTGGCGGATCGCCACCGCTGCCGGTCACGGCCACCCGTGGCACGAGGGACTGGCGGCGCTGGGCGCGCAACTGCTCGACGAGCTCGACGCCGCGGCCGACGACGTGCATGCCGTGTCGGAGACCGGGGTGCGATTCCTCGCCGATGCGTACCGCCGCATCGGTGCCGCGTGCGCCTGGGCCGGGCACAGCCGGTTCGAGGAGGGCAGCGAGCACTTCTGGGCCTACGCCTACGAGCACGCCACCGGGGCGCATCCGGTGCACGGCGAGATCATCGCCTTCGCAGTGTGCGCGCTCGCCCATGTGCAGGGCAACGACCCCGAGCGGGCGCTGTCGATCGTGGCCCGCAGCGGCGCGCGTGCACACCCCGACGACCTGGGGGTGTCGCGAGCCGACTTCGACGCGTCGTTGCTCCGCTTGCGTGCCTATGCGCGCGCCGAGGGCCTCGACATGGGCGTGGCCGACCTCACCGACATCGACGCCGCTGCGGCCGACGCGGCCTGGGCGTTCGTGCAGCGGCTGCCCCGAGAGGAAGGCGCCTGAGATGGCAGGTATCAGCTTCCACGCGGTGAGCAAGGTGTTCGACGACGGCACCCTTGCCGTCGATGCACTCGACCTCGCGATCGCCGACGGCGAGTTCCTGGTGCTCGTCGGGCCGTCGGGATGCGGCAAGACCACGTCGCTGCGCATGGCCGCCGGCCTCGAAGACCCCACCGGCGGCGAGATCCGCATCGGCGACCGAGTGGTGAACGATGTGCCCTCGCGGTCGCGCGACATCGCCATGGTGTTCCAGAACTACGCGCTCTACCCGCACATGAGCGTGCTCGACAATCTCGCCTTCGGCTTGCGGATGCGCGGTGTCGGCAAGGCCGAGCGCTACACCGCGGCGCGTCGGGCGGCCGAAGTGCTGGGCATCACCGACCTGCTCGATCGCCAGCCCAAACAGCTCTCGGGAGGCCAGCGTCAGCGTGTCGCGATGGGCCGGGCGATCGTGCGCGAGCCACAGGCGTTCCTGATGGACGAGCCGCTGTCGAACCTCGACGCCAAGCTGCGGGTGCAGATGCGGGCCGAGATCGCCCGGATCCAGCGCACCCTCGGGGTCACCACGCTCTACGTCACCCACGACCAGGTGGAGGCCATGACCATGGCCGATCGGGTGGCGGTGATGCGCAAGGGCGTGCTGCAGCAGGTCGCGCCTCCGGCCGAGGTGTACGACCGGCCGGCCAACCTGTTCGTCGCCGGGTTCATCGGGTCGCCGCCGATGAACCTCTTCGCGGCACGGATCGCAGCGGATCACGCCGGACAGGTGGTCGAGTTCGGTTCGTCGCGGCTCGCCCTGCCCGCCCGGCCGGGCCTGGCCGATCTCGTCGGTCGCGACGTGGTGCTCGGCATCCGGCCCGAAGATCTCGAAGACGTTGCCTTCGATACCGGCGCACCAGCCGACCGTCGCCTCGTCGCCACGGTCGACCTCGTCGAACAGCTCGGCAGCGATGTGCTGGTACGTGGCGTGCTCGACGCCGTGCCTGCCACGGGTGAACAGGTGCTCGACGCTGCCGAGGGCACCCATGCCGTGCCTCAGGCCGGCGCCCCGCTGGTGGCGCGCTGCAACCCCCGGTCGCGCCCCGAGCGTGGCGGCACCATCGAGCTCAGCGTCGATACCGAGCGGGTGCACCTGTTCGACCCCGTCACCGGGTTGGCCATCCGGTAGCGGCGGTCAGCAGCGGCGAGCGGCAGTCGTTCGCTGCGGCGAGCCGCCGTGTCCGCCGCCGTACACTCAGCGGCCATGGGCACGACACCGGGTGATGCATTCGGCCGTCTGGCCTCGCGGGCCAGACGTGCCGCCGCGACGTTGAAGGCCGAGTACGAAGCCGGCAAACGCGGCGACGATGCACCGACGGCCACGCTGTGGGCATCGCCGCTCGCGCACCTCGACTCGTTCCTCGCGCTGCTCGGCTCGACGCGGGCGAAGGGTGACGCCGAGGCCCAGCCCGAGACCCAGGCCGACGTCCAGCCCGAGACCCAGCCCGAGACCCAGCACGAGACGCAGCCCGAGACCCAGGTCGATGCCGTGGCCGACGCGGAGGCAGCCGAGGTGAGCCGTCTGCTCGGCGAGGTCGACTGGGCAGCCGTACGTGCCGCGGCGGGAACCCGCTCGACCGAGGCGGTGCAGGCTGTGAAGGCCATGGCCGCCCAGGTCGACTGGGAGGCGGTGCAGCCGGTGGCGGCGCAGGCGTCGAGCGCGCTCATCGCCGCAGTGGCATCGGGTCGGCTGCCTGTCGGTGGACGTACGGGTGCGCTGGTGGCCCGGGCCATGCTCGACCAGGGCGGCCTCGGCCAGCGGGTGGGCAGACAGATGGCCGGTCAGGTGCAGGTGAGCCCCGACCTGCGACGGGTGATCGACGTCGTCGACTCGATCGTCAAACCGGCTCAGGCGCCGGACCGTTCACCGGGCGAGTAGCCGGCCGAGTTGCCGGCCCGTTCATGCCGGCCCGGTCATGCAGGGACGTCGCCGAAGCAGATCCCGAGTTCGCGGCCGGTGTGCATCGTGTCGCTGTCGAGTTCGACGATCTTCTGGCGGCTGATCGCCGCGCTGAGGGGAACCAGGTCGACGCGCGGCGGGTCGAGCGCCACCATCACGCCACTGTGGCCGTCGGCGAGGGCTCGCACCGCGGCCGCGCCGAAGCGCAGGCCGAGCAACCGGTCGAACGCCGTCGGTGAACCACCGCGCAGCAGATGGCCGAGCACGACGGTGCGGGCCTCCTTGCCCGTGCGCTGCTCGAGGTCGGCGGCCACCCGGGCGCCGATACCGCCCAAGCGTTCGGCCCGGCCCACCTGACGGTCGAGCACAGCGCGCTCGCCGTCGATCGGGTGGGCACCTTCGGCCACGACCACGATCGAGAACGCCGAGCCGTTGCGGTCGCGGGAGCGCACCATGTCGGCCACGATGTCGATGTCGTAGGGCACCTCGGGGATCACGATGGCGTGGGCGCCCGATGCCATGCCGGCATGGAGCGCGATCCAGCCTGCGTAGCGGCCCATCACCTCGACCACGATCACCCGGCCGTGTGATTCGGCGGTCGAGAACAACCGGTCGATGCATTCGGTGGCGAAGCTCACCGCTGTGTCGAACCCGAAGGTGACCGTCGTCGAGTCGAGATCGTTGTCGATCGTCTTGGGCACACCCACCACGGTGAGGCCGCGTCGGTGGAGGTGGTCAGCGATGGTGAGCGACCCGTCGCCGCCGATCGTCACCAGGGCGTCGATGCCGTGCTCGGCGAACCGGGCGAGCAGTTCGTCGCTGCGATCGACCTCGTGCCACGAGCCGTCGGCCTGCTGTACGGGAAAGTGGATCGGGTTGCCACGGTTGGTGGTGCCGAGCATCGTGCCGCCCAGGTTGGCGATCCCGCGCACCGACTCGCGGGTGAGTCGTACGACGCCGCCCTGCGGGTAGTGCTCGGGTGTGAGCAAGCCGTTGTACCCGTCGCGGATGCCCACCACCTCCCAGCCGCGGTTCAGCGCTGCGATCGTCGCGGCACGGATGACGGCGTTGAGACCGGGGGCGTCGCCACCTCCGGTGCTGAGAGCGATGCGGCGGATGGGCACGCATGCGATCGTATGCCCCGACGGGCACGTCGGCTCAGCCGCCGATCGTCGTCGCCCGCCCGCGTCGCTCGTGATGACTACAGTGAAAACTTGAACACGTCGAGGAGATGGCCATGACCAAGGACACCATGATCTTCCTGCTGGTGGTGGGGGCTCGGTTCATCATCCCGCTGTTCATCCCGAGGTTTCCGCTGCCCGCCGTGGTGGCAGCGCTGGTGCTCGACGCTGCCGATCAGACGATCTTCCAGCAGTACACCACGCTCGATCTCGCCGGCTACCAGACGTACGACAAGGCGCTCGACATCTACTACCTCACCATCGCCTACATCTCGACGATGCGGAACTGGGGCGGCGGGTATGCGTTCAGCGTGGCGCAGTTCCTCTGGTATTACCGCCTCGTCGGTGTGGTGCTGTTCGAGTTCACCCAGGCCCGCTGGCTGTTGCTCGTGTTCCCCAACACCTTCGAGTACTACTTCATCGCGATCGAGGCCTACAAGACGGGCCGGAACCACCTGCGCCTCACCAAGCGTCAGGTGCTCGCCATTGCCGGGGCCATCTGGGTGTTCATCAAACTGCCCCAGGAGTACTGGATCCACATCGCCAAACTCGACTTCACCAACTTCGTCAAGGGCACTGTGCTCGGCCTCGAGCCCACCGGCTTCGACTCGGTGAGCGGGCACGACGTCTACGACCAGAGTTGGGGCACGGCGATCGGGAACCGGCCGCTGGTGGCGTTGCTCGTGGTGGTGCTCGTCGTGGCTGCGTTGGTGGGGATCCGCACGCTGATGCGTCGCCTGCCGGAGCGCGACTGGAAGCGCACCTTCGACGCCGACGTGCAGGGCCGCCACCTCGGTTGGGAACCACCTGCCAAGGTGTCCGAGCCGCTCGCCGTGTTCGGCTGGCCCTTCTTCGAGAAGGCTGCGCTCACCTCGATGGTGGCCATGATCTTCGCCAACATCCTGCCCGGGGTGACAGCGGGGGCGCTGCAGATCGCCATCGGCACCACGATCACCTTCGCCGTCAGCACGCTGCTCAGCGAATGGCTCGCCAAACGAGAAGTGAGTTGGCGATCGACCGGCGTGCAGTTGGCATTCATGATCGCCGCCAACTTCGCCATCGTGGTGGTGTTCTGGGTGCTCGCCGGAGCCGACGAACGCGAGTTGCGGCTCGGCATCACGCTGTTCTTCGTCACCCTGCTCACGCTGATCGTGGTGCTGTTCGACCGCTTCCGCGATGTGGGCCTCGATCACCAGCGGTCGCGACGGACCGCCTTGCCGGCCGGGCCTGCCTGACGCGAGCGGGGTGCGTCGCCCCGGCCGCGGTCGGGCCCGCGATCTGGGCCGCGGTCGGAGCCGCGATCGTGGCTCCGGGGCCGGTCGCGGGGACGGTCGCCCTCGCCGCCCGACGACTCGACGTAGCGGCGGATGGTCACCTTCTTGCCGCGGATGGTCGCCTGGCGCAACGCGCTCACCACGCGGTCGGCGTCACCCTCGGGCACGCCCACGATCGAGTAGGTGCTCGACACCGAGATCGGGCCGATCTGCTTGCCGATGAGATCGGTCTCGTTGGCGATCGCGCCGACGAGGTCGCGCGGGGTGACGTTGGCGTTGCGGCCGAGGCCGATGTACAGCCGCGTGCGCGGCCCGCTGTCGCTGCCCCGGTCGCCGCGATCAGCACCCCGGTCACCCCGGTCGGTGCGCTCGGTGCGCTCGGTGCGTTCCTTGCGCACCGAGGCATCGGGGATCTCGCGGTCGGAGGCCGTGTTCGGGTAACGCGCCTGGTGGAGCAGCCCGAGCGCGGCGATGGCGACCTCGCGCGCATCGTGGTCGTCGGCCAGTGCGTCGACCATCGTGGCCAGCGCCGCTCGGTCGGTGTGCGGCATCGTGTCGGCGGCAGTGATGGCGGCCCGCAGTTCGTCGACGGTGCGTTCCGACCGGCGGGCACGCATCTCGGCCACCGACGGCACCGGTGAGATCTCGATCCGCTGCCGGGTGAGGCGCTCGATGTTGGCGAGCATCCGCTGTTCGCGCGGCTCGGCCAGTGTGAGCGCCACACCCTCGCGGCCGGCGCGGCCCACACGACCGATCCGGTGCACGTAGGCCTCGGGGGCCGACGGGACGTCGTAGTTCACCACATGGGTGAGCAGGTCGAGGTCGAGGCCGCGCGCCGCCACGTCGGTGGCGATGAGCAATTCGGCGGCACCCGAGCGCATCCGGCTCATCACCCGGTCGCGTTGTTCCTGGCCCATGCCGCCGTGCAGCGCTTCGGCCCGGTACCCGCGCTTGCCGAGCAATTCGGTGAGTTCGTCGACCTCGGTGCGGGTGCGGCAGAACACGATGGCTGCAGCCGGCACCTCGACGTCGAGCAAGCGGCCGAGCGCCGCAGGCTTGTTGACGCGGGTGACCACGTAGGCGCGCTGGCTGACGAGGCTGGGCCCGGTCTCGCTCGAGGCGCGCCCCACGCGCACGGTGATCGGCTGATGCTGATGACGTGCGGCGATGGCATTGATACGAGGCGGCAGCGTGGCCGAGAACAGCACGGTCTGGCGGGCCGACGGTGTGGCCGACAGCAGTTCGTCGATGTCTTCGGCGAAGCCCATGTCGAGCATCTCGTCGGCTTCGTCGAGCACGACGGTCTCGACCGAGTCGAGCGACAACGTGCCGCGACGCAGGTGGTCGAGCGCACGGCCGGGGGTGGCGACGACGACATGGGCGCCACGCTCGAGCAGGCCCAGTTGCCGACCGATCGACTGGCCGCCGTACACGGGGACGACCCGCGCGCCGAGGGCGCGTCCGTAGGTGGTCATCGCCTCGGCCACCTGGATGGCCAGTTCGCGGGTGGGCACCAGCACGAGTGCCATCGGGGCGCCTGCGGGGCGGCCGTCGAGTCGTTCGAGGACGGGCAGGGCGAATGCGGCGGTCTTGCCGGTGCCGGTGGCAGCCTGGCCGAGCACGTCGCGCCCGGTGAGCATGGCCGGGATGGCTTCGCGCTGGATGGGAGTGGGTTCTTCGTAGCCGAGGGCCACCAGGGTGTCGAGCAGTTCCGAGCGCAAGCCGAGCGCACCGAAACCACCAGCATCCTCAGCGAGGCCGCCCAGCTCTTCGCCGAGGTGAGAGTTCATGACCTCTGCAGGGTATCCCTCAGCGGTTCTGCAGCCACGCGTGCAGGGCAGCCGCCTCGTCCTGGATGTCGACCTGCATCTGCTCGATGTCGTCGAACGACAGCCCGTAGGACGCAGCCGTGACGAAGTCGTTCTCGACGACGGCCTCGGCGCATGCCACCGAACGCGCCACCGGAGGAGCCGAATCGAAGCCCTCGTGGTGTCGGCCGACGGCATCGAGCAGCCGATCGGGCAGTTGCCAGGCCTGGAGCACCAGATGGCCGGCGCGCTGATGGTTCATGCCGAACGTACGCACCTGGGCATCGAGCGGATTCTTCGAGTCCTGCGTGATCTGCCACAACCCGGGGGCACAGCGGTACAGCAGCGCCTCGCCGACGTCGTGCAGCAGGCCGCCGGAGAATGCGTCGCCGATCGGATCGTCGAGCAACAGCGCGCATCGGCTCGCACCCACCGCCACCTGCGCCGAATGGCTGAGGAATCGTGGCGGGACCTGGGCCTCGGTGATGCCCATCGCCACCATCGCGGCGAGCGCGCGTACCGCCGAGAAGCCGATGATGCTGACAGCCAGGCGCACCGTGGCCACCTGCTGCTGCAGGCCGTAGTAGGCCGTGTTGGCCAGACGCAGCACGCGCAGGGCCAGGAACGGGTCGAGTTCGATGAGCGCAGCGAGCCGAGGGGTGTCGATCCGGTCGTCGGCGGTGGCCTGGAGCACGCCGAGGGCGACGCTCGACTGCGGTGTCGTGTCGAACAACTGCTGGATCAATGCGTCGAGGCGCCGGCGAGCCGACTGCTCGGGATTGGCGTGATCGAAGCCCAGATCGTCGATCGATGCGAACTGGTCGATCAGGCTGGTCGTGGCCGGTCGACTCGCTGCATGGTGCGTCTGCGATCGCTTCGCCCACGCCGACTCACGACTCGGCATGGCTCGTCTCCCTCATCGCGGGCACCTGCCGACTCAGCGGACGCGTGCGGCCAGTTGGGCGCGATGGGCCGAAGTGCAGATACCGTGCGCGCATGAGCGCTTCACCCGATCCTGCTGCGACGAACCCGGACATCGAAACGGTCGAGCGGGTCATCCCCGCTCCGGCCGCGACGATCTTCGCCCTCATCGCCGATCCTGCTCGCCATCACGACATCGATGGTTCAGGGACGGTGCGAGATGCCAAGCAGGGTTCACAGCAGTTGTCACTCGGCTCGACATTCGGGATGGCGATGAAGATGGGCATCCCGTACTCGATGGAGAACGAGGTGATCGAGTTCGAGCCCGACCGCCGCATCGCGTGGCAGACCCGGCCCTCGATCGGCTTCATGCGCCGCTTCGTCGGTGGCCGCATCTGGCGCTACGAACTCGAACCGGTCGAGGGTGGCACCCGGGTGCGCGAGAGCTGGGACATCAGCCAAGAGCGCGTGAAGAAGGCCGTCGAGCCGTTGCGTGGCCGCACCCGCGAGGCCATGGCCGCCACCCTCGAACGGATCGAGAAGATCGTCACCGCCGCAGGCTGAGTCCGGCGCCGCGATCCCCGGTGGGCCGCTACTTCCAGTAGACGGTGCAGGCGCCTGGGATGGCCAGGAGTGGCAGGGGGTCGACGGCGGGGCTGCGTCGCCCACCCGGATGGACCTCGAAGTGCAGGTGGAAGTTGCCGACGCCGGGGTTCCCTGTGTCGCCCACGTAGCCGATCAGGTCGCCGCGCCGCACCGTGGCGCCCTTGGTGAGGCCGGGGGCGAATGCCGAGAGATGGGCGTAGAAGTAGTACTCGCCGGTCGTCGCCACGAGGCCCCACGAGTTGCCGGCGAGCGGCGACGACGCGTCGGTCTGGTCGGTGAGCGCCCCGTCGGCGACCGCGTACACCTCCTGGCCGAGCGTCGCCAGCAGATCGACGCCCTCGTGACGGCGGCCACCGCTGCGCGGATCGCCGAAGTTGTCGAGGATGAAGCATCGCGGCGATGGCCCCATCGGGAACAGCAGCGAGCCCAGCTGCTTGAGCCGCTGGGCGCGGCCCGTGACGCTGGCCGCCTGCGCCAGCGGCGACGCCACCGCGGGTTCGAGACGTTCCGGTTCGAAGGGCTGGGGTTCGAGGGGCTGGGGTTCGAGGGGCGCAGCTGCACTGGTCGGCCGCCGACCGTGGGCGATCGCTGCGAGGCCGCCCACCAACGCTGCGGTCCCACCGACGAGCGCCGCGCGCCGTGACAACCGCTGCACACCGGCACCCGTCGGAACCGACGGTCGGTCGTCGAGATCGAGGGTGTGGCAGTGGGCGTCGCACATGGCAGGGTCGATTCGAGCACGCGAAGAAGGACTCCGCCCGACTCGAACCCTACCGCTCGGGTGAGCCCCTCGCCGGTCACCGCTTCTCACGCGCCTCTTACCTTCACGCGGTAGACCCCTCACCTACGGCGAGCAACGTGGTGATCACCAACCACCACCCCCCCAGGAGGAACCACCATGAAGAAGAACCGCAAGATCATGATCGCCGGCCTCACCGCAGGTCTCGTCGCCGGCAGCGGTGCCGGCCTCATCCTCACCCAGAGCGGCTTCGCCGGCGCTTCGAACACACCGGCGATCGTCGCCACCGTCGACGACGGCTCGGGCACCTCGACCAGCTCGGGCAGCAGCACCGATCAGGGCCGTCCCGATCCGGGCACTCGCATCGCCGAGGTGCTCGCCCCGCTCGTCAGCGACGGAACCCTCACCCAGGCTCAGCTCGACACGGTCGTGCAGACCCTGGTCGACAACATGCCGGCCCGTGGTGAGGGTGGCGGCCGTCACGGCGGTCGCGGCGACCACGGCGATCGCGGCGGTCGCGGCCGGATGGCCGAAACCGCAGCCGAGGCCCTCGGGATGACCACCGACGAGCTGCGCACCGAACTGAAGAGTGGCAAGACGATCGCCGAGGTCGCTGTCTCCAAGGGCATCGACGTGCAGACGGTGATCGATGCGCTGGTCGCCGATGTGAAGCAACACCTCGACGAAGAGGTCGCCAGTGGTGAGCACACCCAGGCCGAGGCCGACGCCAAGCTGGCCGAGATCACGGCCCGCATCACCGATCGGGTGAACAACGGCAAGCCCGACCGGGCTCCTGCCGACCAGCCCCCGGCCACGACGGCCGGCTGATCCGGGGCACCCCCCGACCCGGATCCTCCCCCCGAGCACGGCAGGACAGCACAATGGTGGCGATGAGCGGACGAGTACTGGTGGTCGATGATGATCGGGCGATCCGAGAGTCGTTGGCCCGGGCGCTCGAACTCGACGGGTACGAGGTGAGCCTCGCTCCCGACGGGGCCTCCGCTCTCGCCGCCATTCGTGCCGACCGGCCCGACGTGGCGATCGTCGACCTGATGATGCCCAACGTCGACGGCCTCACCCTGTGCCGGGTGCTGCGGGCCGAACGCGACCGCCTGCCGATCCTGATGCTCACCGCCCGGGTCGAGACCACCGACCGGGTCGCCGGCCTCGATGCCGGTGCCGACGACTATCTGCCCAAGCCGTTCGATCTGGCCGAACTGCTGGCCAGGGTGCGGGCCCTGCTGCGGCGCAGTCGCCCCGACGATCCTGTCGCCGCCGAACCCTCGTCGATGTTGCAGGTGGCCGATCTACGCGTCGACCCCAAGGCCCGCCGCGCCTGGCGTGGCGACACCGAACTCGAACTCTCGAAGACCGAGTTCGATCTGCTCGAACTGCTCGTGCGCAACGCAGGCATCGTCCTCGACCACACGCTCATCTACGAACGCATCTGGAACTACGACTTCGGGCCCGACTCGAAGAACCTGGCGGTGTACATCAGCTACCTCCGCCGAAAGATCGATACGGGCGACCTGCCCAAGCTCATCCACACCGTGCGCGGCGTCGGCTACACGCTGCGGACGACGTGACGCTGCGCGCCAAACTGGCCATCGCGCTGGCAGCGCTGGCGGCGTTCACGACGATCGTCGTCGGCTCGGCGAGCTATTTCTCGACGAGCAACGTGTTACGCCGCCAGATCGACAACTCGCTCGAGGTGGCGGCTCGCCGCCTTGCCGCCGCGACGGCGCAGAACGGGCCGGTCGACCGCCCCGAGCCACCCCTCGGTGGCCGCGGGTTCGAGCAGATCCTGGTGCAGGTGCTCGACATCGACGGCCGCGTCGTCACCGCCCCGCAGAGCGGCGAACTGCCGGTCGACCGTCGCGACCGCAACATCGCCGCCGGCACCAGCCGGCGTCCTGCAGCCCGCCGCACGGTCGAGCTCGACGGCGAGGAGTACCGCATGCTCACCGTGCAGGTGGTGGGTGCCGACCGATCGCCGTCCGGCGCAGTGCAGCTGGCCCGGTCGACCAGCGAGATCGGCGTCATCCTGCGCTCGACCCGCACTCGCACCCTGTTGCTGGTGCTGCTCATGTCGGCCATCGCCGCGGCCATCGGTGCCGTGATCGCCAAGCAGGTCACCAAGCGGCTCGTCCATCTCACCGACGCGGCCACGGCCGTCGCCCAGTCGGGCCAGCTCGACACTCCGGTTCCCGTCGATGGCGACGACGAGACCGGTCGCCTCGGCCGCGCGTTCCAGTCGATGCTCTCGTCGCTCGCTCGCTCGCGTGCCGCCCAGCAGCAACTGGTGCAAGACGCGGGCCACGAGCTGCGCACGCCGCTCACCAGCCTGCGCACGAACGTCACCGTCATGCAGCGCTTCGACGAGTTGTCACCCGCTTCGCGTGAACGGTTGTTGGCCGATCTCGACAGCGAGACCCGCGAACTGTCGTCGCTGGTGGACGAGTTGGTGGCGCTCGCCACCGATCAGGCTTCCACCGAACCCACGGCCACGGTGCTGCTCGGCGACGTGGTCGATCGAGTGGTCGAGCGGGCACAGCGCCGGTGGGGCCGCGAGATCGTCGTCACGGGCGACCAGACGCTGGTGGTGGTTCGGCCCCAAGCCCTCGAACGGGGCATCACCAACCTGGTGAACAATGCGATCAAGTTCAGCGACGGTCCAGTGGAGGTGTCGGCCCTGAACGGCCGTGTCGAGGTGCGCGACCGTGGCCCGGGTATCGACCCGGTCGACCTGCCACGTCTGTTCGACCGCTTCTACCGTTCCGATGCGGCGCGGGCCCTGCCCGGCAGCGGGCTGGGGCTGGCCATCGTGCGCGACATGGCCGAGTCGCACGGCGGCTCGGTGTTCGCATCGAACCGCGACGGCGGTGGCGCGGTCGTCGGCTTCGTGCTGCCCCCGCTCGGCGGCACGACGTTGCCGCCACCTACTGGAACAGGAAGTACAACCCCGTCGGGATGACGATCCAGGCGATCGCCATCGCCACCAGCGCGAACAGGGCGAACTGGAACGAACTGTCGCTCGGTGGCGTACCCGCTGCACCGACGGTTTCGTACAGCGCGCTGAGCGGCTTGTCGGTGGTGAGGTGGATGCGGTTGCGGGGCACCGCCGCGGCACGCAACACACACCACGCACTGCCCAGGAGCAGCAGCAGGAAGGCGACCGTGGTGACGACGATGAGGATCCAGTTGGCGCGAATGGTGCCCGCGGCCGACTGCACGGCGCTGAGGATCGAACTGAGCGCAGCGCCGCCGAGCAGGAACGACGGCAACCCGGCCTTCTTGCCCTTGTAGGCCGGGGCGACCCGGGCCACCTGCAGGCGGGCCCGCTGCAACATGTCGGCCTCGACCGACCCCTTCGTGGTCCAGGTCGAGCGGCGGGTGTAGAGGTCGTCGAGGCCGCCGATCGCCGAGGCGATGTAGCGCTGCACCATGATGCGCATGAAGAACTGCACCACGAAGGCGGCCACGGCGCGCAGTGGACCGATGCCCTCTTCGATGCGCACCGATCGCGAGCCGTTGCGCTTGAGCACCTCGAGGCTCTTCATCGCCAAGCGATGGGCCTCTTCGAAACGATCGGGGATGTAGATCGGCCGGGGCAGTGCCAGGTCGCGGACGATGTCGCGCTCCACCGGGCCATGGCCACCGAGCTGCAGCAGGATCGCCTCCGCTGCGGCCTTGTCGTTCTTGCGCAGGGCGTTGAACGCGCGCAACTTCTCGCCGAACTCGTCGAGCACATCGGCTTGCGGGACGGGCGTGGCTGCAGGGTTCGTCGTGTCGTCGGCCATGGCGATCGGTGCGCATCTTGACACATCGCCGCAGAGCGACGATGCTGTCGTCCTGTAACAGTGTTATCGCATGTCAGCGAACGGAGCAGACCATGACCGACACCACCCTTCCCGACCCCGTCGCCCACAACCCGTACCTCGTCGGCAACTTCGCCCCGGTGCGCGACGAGGTGACCGCGTTCGACCTTCCGGTGATCGGCGAACTGCCGGTCGATCTCGCCGGTCGTTACCTGCGCAACGGGCCGAACCCGATCGGCGACGTCGACCCGGCCACCCATCACTGGTTCGTCGGCGACGGCATGGTGCACGGCATCTGCATCCGCGACGGCAAGGCGCAGTGGTACCGCAACCGCTACGTGGGCTCGCGCCGTCACAGCGAGGCGTTCGGCCTGCCCGACATCGCCGGGCCGAACTGGAACGACTCGCCGACGGGGCCGAACACCAATGTCGGTGGCTTCGCCGGCACCACCTGGGCGATGGTCGAGGCAGGCGGCTGCCCGGTGGAACTCACCTACGAACTCGAGACCGTGGGCCGCAACGACTTCTTCGGCACGCTGCCCGGGGGATTCACCGCACACCCCAAGGTCGACCCCGCCACCGGCGAGATGCACGCAATGGTGTACGCCCCGCCGATGTGGCTCGACAAGCTGCAGTACGTGGTCGTCGGCGCCGACGGGCGGGTGCGCCGCACGGTCGACATCCCCGTCAGCACCGTCACGATGCTGCACGACATGTCGCTCACCGCCCGCTACGCAGTGGTGTACGACCAGCCGGTCACACTCGACTTCGACCTGGCCTTCGCCGGGCGGCCGCTGCCGTTCTCGTGGAACCCCGACCACGGTTGCCGCCTCGGCCTGCTGCCCCGCGAGGGCGAGGCCGCCGACATCGTGTGGGTCGATGCACCGATCAGTTACACCTACCATCCGATGAACGCCTACGACGCGGCCGACGGCACCGTGGTGATCGACCTGTGCGTGTACGACCGCATGTTCGACGCCGACAAGAACGGCCCGTTCGGCGACAGTTGGGCGCGTTTGGAACGGTGGGTGATCGACCCGGTGCGACGCAGCCTGTCGCGCACCGTCATCGACGACGGCCATGTCGAGTTCCCGCGTCACCGTGGCTCGCTCACTGCCCACGACTACCGCTACGGCTACGCCACCAGCCCGCAATCGGCACCCGAGTGGGACACCCTGAAGTTCGACCTGCACACCGGCGAGCGCACCGCGTTCCACCACGGCACCGGCCGCGGCGCAGGCGAGCCGGTGTTCGTCGCCCGACCCGGCGCCACCGCCGAGGACGACGGTTGGCTCGTCACCCTGGTGCACGACCGCACCGACATGAGCGCCGAGTTCGTGGTGCTCGACGCCCAGGATCTCGCTCGCGGCTACGTGGCCCGGGTGAAGCTGCCCCAGCGAGTGCCGTACGGGTTCCACGGCAACTGGGTGAGTGATCGGTCGGTCGCGCCCGCCTGACACAATCGCGGCCATGTCGATCGACCCTGCCGCGCTGCTCGCCACCCTCACCCTCGAACAGAAGGTGGCCCTGCTGGCAGGGGCCGATGCCTGGCACACCACCGGCGTCCCCGGCGTGCCCGTCCTGCGCTGCAGCGACGGGCCCGCCGGGGTGCGCGGCACGTCGTGGGTCGGCCCGCACTCGGCGTCGTTCCCCTGCGGTACGGCACTCGGCGCCACCTTCGATCCCGAACTCGTCGAGGAGGTCGGCGCCGCGCTGGGCCGCGAGGCCCGTTCGAAAGGCGCGCACCTGTTGCTCGCCCCGACGGTGAACCTGCACCGCACCCCGATCGGCGGCCGCAACTTCGAGTGCATGAGCGAAGACCCGGCCCTCACGGCGCACATCGCTACTGCCTATGTGCGCGGCGTGCAGGGTGAAGGGGTGGCCTGCTGCATCAAGCACTACATCGCCAACGACACCGAGTTCGAGCGGATGACGATCTCGAGCGAGGTCGACGAGCGCACGCTGCGCGAGCTCTACCTCGTGCCGTTCGAAGCCGCCGTGCGTCCGGTCGACGAAGGCGGTGCCGACGTGCGCGCCGTGATGAGCAGTTACAACCGCATCAACGGCACCTACGCATGCGATCACGTCCCGCTGCTGCGCGGGGTGCTGCGCGACGAATGGGGTTTCGACGGGGTGGTGGTGAGCGATTGGTTCGGCACGCACAGCGCGGCCCGGTCGCTGGAAGCCGGCCTCGACCTCGAGATGCCCGGCCCGGCCCGCGAGCGCGGGCCGAAACTGCTCGCCGCCGTGCAGGCGGGCGAGGTGAGCGAGGCCCGTGTCGACGAGTCGGTACTGCGCCTGCTGCGGTTGTTCGAGTGGTGCGGGCTCGAGGCCGACGACGACGGCAAGGCGACCCCTGAGGTCACCGACGACTCGCCCACCACACGCGAGGTCATCCGTCGCGCGGCGGCTGCTGCAACGGTGCTGCTCACCAACCAGCGCGGGGTGCTGCCGCTCGCCGACACCGCACGTGTTGCGCTGATCGGCCCCAACGCCGAGCGAGGCCACATCCAGGGGGGTGGCAGCGCTCGGGTGCGGGCGCACCAGCCGGTGGGGCTGCTCGGCGCACTGCGCGACCGGGGGCTCGACGTCACCTTCGAGAAGGGCTGCTCGATCGACAAGCGGCTTCCGGCGCTGCGCGGCGACTTCACGATCACCTACGAGGGCGCCGATGGCGTCACTGCCCAGCAGCCCATCGACCGCCTGCAACTGCTGTGGATGGACGACCCGGTACCGGGCATCTCGCGCGGTCACTTCGGGGCCTCGGTCGTCGGCAGCTTCGTGCCCGACACCACGGGCGAGTGGACGTTCGGCCTCACCAGCGTGGGTGCCGCAGTGGTGCGGGTGAACGGTGAGGTGGTGGTCGACCTGTCGACCCCACTCACCGGTGGCGCGTACTTCGGCATGGGCAGCCCCGAGATCCGTGGCACGGCGGCGCTCGTGGCCGGCGAGACCACGACGATCAGCCTCGACTACCCGGTGTCGCAGTATGCGATGCTGCGCGGAGTGATGGTGGGCGCAGAGGCGCCGCGGGTGAGCGATGCGATCGACCGAGCCGTTGCTGCTGCGGCTGCAGCCGATGTGGCCGTGGTGGTGGTGGGCACCAACGACGACTGGGAGACCGAGGGCGAGGACCGGGCGACGATCGATCTGCCCGGCGAACAGGACGATCTGGTGCGCCGAGTCGCCGCCGCCAACCCGAACACGGTGGTGATCATCAATGCGGGCTCGCCGGTGGCCATGCCCTGGGTCGACGACGTGGCCGCCGTGATGCAGATCTGGTTCCCCGGAGAGGAGGTGGGCAACTCGGTGGCCGACGTGCTGCTCGGTGTCGTCGAACCCGGCGGTCGCCTGCCGGTCACCATTCCCAAGCGGCTCGCCGACACGCCGGCCTACCTCTCGCACCCGGGCGACGGGGGCATCGCCCGGTACGACGAGGGACTGTTCATCGGCTACCGCTGGTACGACGCGCGGCAGATCGAGCCCCGGTTCCCGTTCGGTCACGGCCTCGGCTACACCACGTGGTCGTTCGGTGCAGCCTCGGTGCAGGGCGACACCGCCGGCGGGGCGACCGTACGTGTCGACGTCTCCAACACCGGCACCCGCTCGGGTTCGACCGTCGTGCAGTGCTACGTCGAGCCGCCCAGCGACGGACCGCGGCGACCGATCCGAGAACTGAGGGGCTTCGCCAAGGTGTTCCTGCACCCCGGCGAGACGATGACCGCCGAGATCTGGCTGCCCGAGCGCGCCTTCGCCATCTGGGACGTCGCGGCACACGACTGGCGTGTGCCGCCCGGCGACTACCGCGTCTGGGTGGGCGCGTCGTCGCGCGACCTCACGTCGGCGGGCACGATCGCCTGAGCACCGATCGCCTGCGAGTCAGGCGTGATACCAGGTGACCACCGTGAACCGGTTGCCCGACACCACCGGCTTCACCTCGTGCACCATGGTGGAGGGGAACAGCACCAGTCGCCCCGGCACCGGGTCGACCGCCACACCGAGGTCGACGAAGGCTTCCACCGGCACGAGCACCAGTTCGCCGCCCGTGAACGTGGGTGCCGCGTCGCCGGAGTGGCCGTTCACGAACAGCACCACCGACACGAGTCGCTGGTCGACCTCGCGGGCACCAGCGCCCACCGGGCTGTCGCGGTGGGCCACGAAGAAGTCGCCCGGGCCGTAGCGCAGGCACGACACCGACTCGGCCGTGGCGACCGCGCGCCGACTGAGGGCCGCCACGTCGGCGGCGATCGAGGCGAAGTAGGCGTCGAGTCGTGCGGCCACGCTGCGCCCGATGGTGAGTTGGCGCGTACGACGCACCGCCACGTCGACGTCGGGACCGACCGCCGCCTCGTCGGGCGCACCCGACGAGTTGCTGCCCACCACCACCGCCGGAACCGAGTCGGCCGCCTGCACGTGGTGGAGCAGTTCACGTCGGAACTCGTCGGTGACCGCCTCGTCGATCACCACCACACCGAACTTGGCCAGTGGGCCCGACACGTCGCGGAACGCGCCCTTCATGCCGGTGATCCTACGGCCGGCCGTGGTGAGGCTCCTGACGTCATGGTGTCACCAGCACGCGGTTCAACTCGGCGCCACCCAGCGCGATCGTCGAATGCAGCCCGAGCCACCAGGTGAGCGCGATGACCGAGGCGAAGGTGCCGTACACCGGCGATGCGTTGGCGATGGCCCGGGCCACCACCTGGGTACCCACGAGTTGCAGCGCCGTGAACGCCAGGCCGCCCACGACGGCACCGGGCAACACCTCGAACAGCGGTGGAGTGGCGCTGCAGATGTAGCGATAGGCGTAGACGAGCACGGCCGTGTTGATCACCACCGTGCCGAGCAGCAACAGCATCTGGTTCACCCACGAGATCGACACCAGTGCGGCAACGGCGTTGATGCCCGCCGACAGCACCTGGGCCAGGCCGATCACGCCGATACCTCCGAGCGCCTGCAGTCGGTGGACGGCGAAGTTGGCTCGTTCGCGCGGCCCGAGCTCGTAGACGTCGTCGAGGCCTGTCTGCAGCGCGACGAAGGCCCGCATGCTCGACCACAGCGCCAGCGCGAGGCCCACCACCAGCAGTCCGGTGTTCCCGCGCAGGGCCGACGGGTCGGTGCCGATGGTCTGGCCGATGATCGGGATGTTGGCCATCGCCGAGTCGATGATGCGGGCCTGCAGGGTGGGCCAGCGCTGCAGGACGAACCCGAGGATGGTGGTCAGCACCAGCACCATCGGGAACACCGACAAGAACCCGTAGTACGCCGTGAGCGCAGCGTTGCGCCCGGTGCGGTGCCGCCCATACGCCTCGATCGCCCGCACCGCACGGTCGACGACGACCGAACTGCGCCGCACGCGCACCACACGCGGGCGATCGATCCACGACTCGTCGGCCACCGCCGGGCACGTTACCGGTCGCAGGTGAGGGCGGTACAGTGCCGGACATGTCGATGCTTCCGCCGCCCGCTCCGGTTCCGGCTCCCGGTGCCCCGTCGCCCACCGGGAGCACGCTCATTGCCTCGGCGTGGGCTGCGCTCAAACACGACAAGGAACTCGTGCTGCTGCCGGTGATCGGTGGCCTGTTCGCGCTGCTCGCCGCGGTGCCTGTGCTCGTCGCCGGCCTGCTGGTGCCCACCGATCAGTCGTGGGTGTTGTTCGTGATCGGGCTCGTCGCCGCCATCGCCATCGCCATCGTGTCGACGTTCTTCGCCGTGGCGCTGGCGGCAGGTGCACACGACCGCCTGGGTGGGGGCAGCCCCACCGTGCGTTCGGCGATGGAGGTCGCCTGGCGTCGCAAGAAGGGCGTGATCGGTTGGGCACTGCTGTCGGTGACCGTGGGCGTGCTGCTGCAGGCCATCCGCGACCGCGCCCGTGCGGTGGGACCGATCATCGGGTTCGCCGGCGATCTGGCCTGGACCATCGCGTCGTTCTTCGCCATCCCCATCATCGCCGCCAACGACTGCGGGCCGATCGAGGCGCTGAAACTGTCGACCAAGACGTTCAAGAGCCGCTGGTCGAGCGCGGTGCGCGTCGAACTGCGCCTCACGCTCTACGCGATCGGCATGGTCGTGCTGCTGGCCATCGGTCTGGTGCTCGCCGCCCTGCTCACCCAACTCGTCACGGTGCTGGGCATCGTCCTCGCAGTCGCAGTGGTGGGTGCGTTCATGGTGGCGATGCTCGTGATGGGTGCGCTGCGCAGCTACGCCCGGGTGGCGCTCTACCGCTACGCCAGCGGCCTGCCCACACCGGGCTTCTCGTCGTCGGTGCTCGAGGCTGCCGTCCGCCAGTCGAACTGAGGCCTGCGGCCAGACCCGACGGCTGCTCAGTCGGGCTGCTCGGGAAGCCGCCAGTCGATCGGGGCCAATCCGGCCGACTCGAGCGCGGCATTGGTGCGGCTGAACGGCCTGCTGCCGAAGAACCCGTTGCGCGCACTGAGCGGCGACGGATGCGCCGACTCGATGATGACGTGCCGGCTGCGGTCGAGCAGGTCGCGTTTGCGCCGCGCGTTGGCGCCCCAGAGGATGAACACCACCGGGTGCTCCTTGGCGTCGACTGCACGGATGACGGCATCGGTGAACTGCTCCCACCCGTGGCCCTGGTGCGAATTGGCCGCACCACCGCGCACGGTGAGACAGGTGTTCAGCAACAGCACGCCCTGACGCGCCCACGCCGAGAGGTCGCCGTGCGCTGGGCGGGCGATCCCGAGATCGGATTCGAGCTCGGTGAAGATGTTGGCGAGCGACGGCGGCGGTGGTGTGGGCGGTTGCACCGAGAAGCACAGCCCATGGGCCTGCCGGGGCCCGTGATACGGGTCCTGGCCGAGGATCACCACGCGTGTAGCCGAATACGGCGTGAGGTGCAGGGCGGCGAACTCGTCGCGTTCGACCGGGTACACGGTGGTGCGGGCCCGTTCGTCGGCCACGAACCGTCGGAGTTCGACCCAGTACGGCTTGGTGAACTCGCCGCGCAGGATCGGGTTCCAATCGGTCGTCGCCATCGGTCCCATTTCAGTCGATGCCGAGCTGGCGATCCACTGTCGGATGCGCACCCCCGCTACCGTGGCATGTCGTGGACCCCGAGCACGACGTCATCGTGGCGATCGACATCGGCAGCACCAAGATGGCTGCCGGGCTGATGACACCCCGTGGCGAGTTGGTCGATCGCACCCAGGTGCCGGTCGACCACACCCTCGACGACATGCAACTGTTCGACTCGCTCGCCGACATCGTGGACGACATGGTCGAGCGGGCCACCGAGCACCATCATCTCCGGCCGCTCGTGATCGGCGTGGGCTCGGCGGGTCCGCTGGAAGGCGATGTCGACACCGTCTCGCCGCTGAACACCCCGGCGTGGCGCGGCTTCCCGCTGCGTCAGCACCTCGTCGACCGCTTCGGCCTGCCCGTGTTCGGCGACCTCGACGCGAAGTCGCTGGCACTGGCCGAGGGCTGGCTCGGCGCCGCGCAGGGCTCGTCGAACTTCATGGCGATGGTGGTGTCGACCGGGGTGGGTGGCGGCATCGTGCTGAACGGCCAACTGCTCGACGGCGCCTCGGGCAACGCCGGGCACATCGGCCATGTGATCGTCGAGCCCAACGGTCGGCGGTGCGGGTGCGGGTCGCGCGGGTGCCTCGAGGCCGAGGCGTCGGGCCGGGCCATCGAGGCGATCACCGGTCGCCCGCCCACCGAACCGACCTACGAGATCATGCAACGCACCGGCGACCTGGTCGGCCGCGCCGTGGCGTCGGTGTGCAACCTGCTCGACCTCGATCTCGTCGTCGTGGGCGGTTCGGTCGCCCTGGGCTTCGGCGCCACGTTCTTCAACTCGGCACAGGCGGTGCTCGACCGCCACGCCCAACTCGACTTCAGCCGTGGGGCGCGCGTCACCCCGGCCCGCCTGGGCGACCGCGGGCCGCTCATCGGTGCCGGCGCCGTGGGGTTGCGCGGACTGCGTCGCACCGGTCGCCCCGCCCATCCGGGCCACTGATGCGTTCCGGGCCACTGACGTGTTCCGGCACGCCGCGACACGCCGGGTGGTGCCCCGTCTAGCATCAGCCCATGGCGACACTCATCACGTCTCTGCTGGCAGCCGATGCGACCAAGGGGGCGCAACCGGCGCTCGTCGACGACACGGGCATCACCTCGTGGGCCGAACTCGACGACCGGGTGAACCGTCTCGTGCATCATCTCCGTGCTGCCGGGGTGCAGCCGGGCGAGCGCATCGCGCTGCTGTCGGGGAACCGTCGTGAGGTGTTCGAAGTGCTGATGGCGGTAGCGCACTCGGGCATCCAGGTGGTACCCATCAACTGGCACTTCGCGGCCGACGAGGTGGAGTACGTCGTCGAGAACTCCGGCGCCGTGCTGCTGGTGGTCGATCCCGACTACGCCGCCAACGCCACCGGAGTGCAGGTGCCGGTGTTGTCGTTCGGCCCCGACTACGAGGCCGCGCTGGCTGCGGCGAGTGCCGACGAACCCGCCGAGCAGACCATGGGTGGGGTGATGTTCTACACGTCGGGCACCACGGGCCGGCCCAAGGGGGTGCGCAACACGGCGTTCACCGGTGGGGTGCCGCCCGAGGTGTACCAACTGATGGCAGCCGGGATGGTGAACATCGGGTTCCCGGCGCACGGCCGAACCCTGCTGTGCGGTCCGCACTACCACTCGGCGCAGTGGGCGTTCTCGTTCTTCCCGCTCATCGGTGGGTCGTCGATCGTCATGCAGCGGCGCTTCGTGCCCGAAGAGACACTCGACCTGATCGACCGTCATGCCATCACCAACGTGCACCTCGTACCCACCCAGTTCGTGCGCCTGCTGCGGGTCGACGATGCCCGTAAGGCGGCCTTCAGCGGCGAGTCGCTGCAGCTGGTGCTGCACGGCGCAGCTCCCTGTTCGCCTGCGGTGAAGCGCGAGATGATCGAGTGGTGGGGGCCGAAGGTGACCGAGTACTACGGCGCCACCGAAGGTGGTGTGGTGTCGATGATCGCGGCCGACGAGTGGCTCGAGCGACCGGGTTCGGTGGGCAAGCCGATGGCGAACATGATCGTGCGGATCGTGCCCGACGACGAACTGCCCGCCACCACCGACGACGGCCACGCGCAGGGCGTCATCCACGTACGCAACGCGATGGGCACCGATTTCGAGTACCTCGGCGACCCGGCCAAGACGGCCGAGGCGCATCGCGAGCCGGGCATGTTCACCCTCGGCGATGTGGGCTACCTCGACGACGAGGGCTACCTGTTCCTGTCCGACCGCAAGATCGACATGATCATCTCCGGCGGGGTGAACATCTACCCGGCCGAGATCGAAGGTGTGCTCGGTGGCCATCCGGCCGTGGTCGACGTGGCGGTGTTCGGCGTGCCCGACGAGGAGTTCGGCGAACAGGTGAAAGCAGCGCTGCAACTCGCCCCCACCGTCGAGTGGGGCCCGGAGGTCGAGGCCTCGGTCACGGCGCTCGCCCGCGAGAAGTTGGCCGGGTACAAGGTGCCGCGCAGCTACGACATCGTCGCCGCGATGCCGCGCAGTGAGGCCGGCAAGCTGCTGAAGCGCCAGCTCCGCGCGCCCTACTGGGACGGCGCCGGCCGCTCGATCTGAGTCCGGTTCATCCGGCGAACGATCATCGGGCGAACGATCATCCGCCGAACTTGCGGTAGAACCACTCGGCCGGCCCGATGCCGAAGCGGTACTGCCACAGCGCCGCACCCGCAACGGCCAGTACCCAGTAGCCGAGCGCCAGCACGACGGCCGTGTCGAGCCCGGTGGGGCGCACCCACTCGAAGCGGCCGACGACGAGGTTGAAGAACACGATGTGGCCGAGATACAGGCTGAGCGACGTCTGCCCTGCCAACTGCAGGATGCGCACCGGCAACGAACCACTGATGCGCTCGGCCGCTGCAGAGATGAGGCAGAACGCGGCCACCGAGGTGCCCAGGGTGCACAGCGTGTAGAACAGCGCCCGGTCGAACGGATGGGTCGACAGCACGGCGACGCGCAGTGGGCTGTCGGGTTCGCCCGGCTCCACCCAGTGGACGATCGCGTAGCTCGCGGCCGTGACGGCGATGCCGATGAGGGCCACGGGCAGATACCGCAGTCGAGGGATCGACCTGCCGAGCACCATGCCGGCGCACAGGAACGCCAGCCACGGCAGCAGGGGATGGGTGCCGTTCACGAAGGTGTCGAGCAGTAGGCCGCGCGGGCTGCGGTTGACGAACGTGTTCGGTGTGAACAGCCAGTCGGGGAAGCGGCCGTCGCGGAGCTGTACTGCGCCCCACCACTGCACCGCTGCCGCGCCGAGGGCGGCGGTGGCACCGATCACCACCAACCAGCGGCTGGCGAGGGTGAACAACAGCGCGCTGAGCATGAACATCGCGCCGTAGTAGGGCAGGATCGTGCCCGACCACACCCAGTCGATCACCGTGCCGGCGGCGTACAGCAGCAGACCGCGGCGAAGGAGTTTCCAGCGGTCGGCGCTCACTGCGGCCCGGTCGGCGCTCAGGCGGCTGCGGTTGGTGAGCAACGTCACCCCGACACCGGCGACGAGTACGAACGTGGCGGCGAAGCGAGTCGACAGGGGTCCGGTCCACGGGTCGAACAGGCGCTTCACCCATCCGTCGCCCGGGCTGCTGAAGGCATCGACGGTGTTCAGGTAGCCGTGGTAGTTCATCAGCACCACCCCGATGAGGGCGATGGCGCGGGCGACATCGGGGCCGACCAGTCGCACTCGGGCGGTGCGCGGGTGCAGCGTGGTGCCGGGCGGCGCGGTCGTGATCGCGGACCGCGCCATCACCGCCACACCAGTTCGTCGACGAGGGTGGTGATGAGCGGTCGCTGCACATCGACGAGATCGCCGATCGCCGGCACGGGTTCACCGGCGGGCACGAAGGCCATCGAGGTGTGCATGTGGGGCGCTTCGTGGAGCGCGAGGCGACGGCGGGCGAAGTGGAACGGACTGCTGCCGTCGGCGAGCGGCGCCACGCCGTGGGCCGAGCCGGCACCGATCATCACGAGCGTGCCGTCGGTGGGCACCGGCAGGCCCCGGTAGCCGGCTGGTGTCGCGGCGTCGACCTCGCGCCGGTCGAGTACGTCGGCACCGAGGTGCAGCATCGACTTGTCGCCGTGCCACAGCGCCGTGCCGAGGCGCAGTTCGAACCGACGGTGCGGGTGGGCGGCGACCAGCGCGGCGAACGCGGCGGTGTCGAGGTGGCTCGTCGACAGCGGAACCGAGGGGTCGAGCCGGCCTGAACCGTCGAGACTGTCGAGACTGTCGAGTTCCTCGAGCCACGCCGTGATCGCATCGACCACGTCGCGACTGGTGTACGCACCTGTCACCAGCGGCGGATGGAACAGGGCGCGACGCACTTCGAGACCGCTCGCGCGCACGTGGTCGACGAGCGACGCCAGTTCGGCCGGCTCGGCTCCGTAGCGGCGCATCGCCGAGGCGAGCTTCACGTTCACCGCGCCGCGCCACCCGGCGTCGACGAGAGCATCGACATGAGCGTGGCTGCCGACCGTGAGCACGATGTTCCCCGGCAGCGGCGGGCGGGCAGCGGCCGCGAGCACCGGGGTGAGCACCACGATCTCGTGGAAGCGATCCGCACCGATGTCGTGCACCTCGTGCACGGTTCCCACCGCGATCGAGCGGGCGAACCCGGCGGCGACATCGGCGAGCTGCGCACGCCCGAAGCCGTAACCGTTGCCCTTCACCACCGGCACCAGCCCGGGCACCGCCGCGGTGAGTTCGTGGAGATGGGCTCGCCAGGCGTCTTCGGCAACGGTCAAGCGCAGCGTCATCGGAGGGTCACCGTACTCCGCAGCAGGTCGGACTCTCCGGACAGGCCGAAAGTCGACTTGTCTGATCGGGATTACCCCCTATCCTGCACCCATGGGTCTTCGCCGCCATCTCACCTTCCCCAATCCGGTCAACGAGACCTCGGCCCGGTTGGTCGCCTTCGGCGTGGTGCTGATGGGCATCACGTTCCTCGTGTTCCGCCAGTGGTGGCTGCTCGTGCCGCTGGCGTTCGGCTTCCTCGCCCGGGTGCTGGCCGGCCCGCGCTTCAGTCCGCTCGGTCGGCTGGTCACCGAGGTCGTCACGCCCCGGTTGCGCGTCGACCACCGGTTCGTGCCCGGCCCGCCCAAGCGGTTCGCGCAGGGCATCGGCCTGGTGTTCAGCGGTGGCGCGCTGCTGGCGTGGGCACTGGGCGCGCCGGTGGTGTCGGTGGTGCTCATCGCCGGCCTCGTGGTGGCGGCATCGCTCGAAGCCTTCGCCGGGGTGTGCCTCGGCTGCATCATCTTCGGCTACTTGATGCGCTGGGGTGTCATCCCCGAGACGGTGTGCGAGTCGTGCAACGACATCCGCGCCCACCTCGAGGCCAAAGCCACCGTGTCGGCCTGACCCGGGCTGGAACGGGTCGGCTGGAACGGGTCGGCTGGAACGGGTCGGCTGAAACGGGTCGGCCGAAACGGGTCAGGTCACCGGGGTGGCCAGGCCTCGAACGACGGCAGTAGTGCACCTGCCTGCCGATCGGCCCATGCTCCGGCCCACACCCCGGCGCCGTAGGCGACGTCGTCGGCCAGGCGCAGTGCGGCGTAACGCACCGGATCGAGTGGTGCACCAGCGCGGCGCCCGTCGTCGTGGTGCGTTGAGTCGTCGGCGTGCGGTCGGTCGTCGCGCCATGAGGCGGCCACGGTCACCAGGGCGGCAACCAGCGCGGTGCGGCGGGCCCGGCGCGAGCACAGCGCCGCCAGCACGGCGGCAGGCCACCAGGCACGGGTGATGGTGCTCGCCAGCAGTCGCCCGGCGTAGAGGTGGCCGAGGCCGGCGAGGCGGATGCTCTCGCGTGCGGGCACGGCCGGCATCTTGCGAACCAGGGCCAGTGTGGTGCCGGCGGCGACGAGCGCCCCGACGCCGGGAAGGCCGCACAGGGCGGGCACCCATGCCGCGGCACTCCAACCGCTCATCCGCACCGGAGCCAGTGCACCGGGGTGCCGGGTGGCGAGCGGAGCGGCCGAGGTGCCGTAGCGATAGCGCTGGGCCAGCCACTCGCGCCACGAGCCGCGGGTGTCGTGATGGGCGTGCACGGCGGGTTCGTAGCGGCACCGCCAGCCGGCTTCGTGCAGCCGCCACACCAGGTCGACGTCTTCGCCGTAGCGCAGCGAGGGATCGAACCCGCCGACGGCTCGCACTGCGTCGGCCCGGCACACGAGCACCGCGGCGGGCACGTAGCTCACCCGCGTCGTCGGGGCCACGCGGGCCGGTTCGGGGCCGAGGTCGAGTGGCGAGTGCATCTGCTCGTAGCGGGCGAGTGTGCCGGTGGCATCGGGGCGCCCGAGCACGCGTGGTGCCACCAGTGCCACGCGTGGGTCGTCGAGATGTCGGGCGAGGGCGAGCAGATCGGCCTCGTCGATGTCGACATCGGCATCGACGAACGCCACGTACGGCGTGGTCACCGCGATCAGCCCGGCGATACGGGCTGCCGCCGGCCCACCGTTCACCGCGAGGCGGATCGTCTCGGCGCCATCCACCTGCAGCGGTAGGCGGCTGCCGTCATCGACCACCACCGTGCGGCACCGTTGCGGACGCAGGTGCGGCAGGGTGTCCAGGGTGGGGATCACCACGGTGAGCAGCGAGGGCTCGACCGGTTCGAGGTCGACCACCGGGTGGATGGCGCCGGCATCGAGCAGTCGATCGGTGAGCGGTTCGTGCCCGGCCGGGGGCTCGACGCCTCGTTCGATCGCCTCGACCACGCGCACGCCACCGGCTCCCAGGGTGAAGACACGCAACGGTGAGCCAGCGATCAGCACCCGGCCGGCGTCGGGTCGCCGTGCGCTCGAGTCGAGGCGGAAGCGGCGACTGCTCACGGAGGGGTCAGGCCCACCAGTCGTCGACCGCGGCGACGAGGTCGATCGTCAACCGGGTGAGCAGCGACCGACCATGGGCTGCCGTGGCACCGTCGGGATCGCCGAGCACGCCGTTGGGGCTGACTGCGCGGACACCCCCCAGACGGATCGCGGCGATCAGGTCGCCGATCGGTTCGAGCCTGCCCTGCTCGGCACGGTCGCGGCGGACCAACTCGGGAGCGAGTGCCAGGATGAGCGAGGTCTCGGCATGCCCGGCGTGCGCATCACCGCCCGAGATGTGTGGCCACCAGGCGAACACCCGCCGTTGTTCGGCCGTGAGAATCGACACGGCACGCCGCACCGGCTCGGCGTTGCCGCCATGGCCGTTCACCAGCACTATCCCGGCGCTCCAGTCGGCCGAGCGCACCAACTCGATGATCATCCGCTCGACCACCTCGTTGCCGAACGACAGGGTGCCCGCGAATCCGGCGTGCTCGCCACTCGCCGAGATCGTGATCGGCGGTGTGACCACCACCTCGCCGGGGTCGAACGATTGCACCAGGCCGTTGGCCAGCGCCACAGCGATGCGCGTATCGGTGTCGAGTGGCAGGTGCGGACCGTGTTGCTCGCACGAGCCGACGGGCACTGCCAGCAGCGGCCGACGCGTGCGGTGGTGCAGTTCGGGCCAGGTGAGTTCGCCGAGCTGATCAGCCGCCATAGCGGGCCTCGGAACTGCGGGCCTCGGAACTGCGGGCCTCGGAACTGCGGGCCTCGGAACTGCGGGCCTCGGAAGCGAGGCCACGGGCCACCACCACCAGCATCTGTTCGTACACCCGCTTCCAGTCGACCTGGGGTGGACCCACCGATTTCAGTTCGAGGCTCATCGACCCGTGGCACGCCGCCCAGATGGTGGCGGCGGTGTGCAGGCTGTCGGTAGGGGCGAACACCCCTGCCTGCACCGCACGCTCCACCCTCGCCCCCAACAGTTCGAGGGTGCCGGTGGCTGCCACCAGCGTCTCGTCGCGGGGCTCGAACTCGGGCACGGCACGGTCGAACATGACGGCGTAGTAGGTGGTGTGTTCGAGCGCGAACTGGCGGTACGCGAGCCCGCACTGCAGCAGATCGCCGAGCGGGTCGTCGGTGGTGGGCACCGCGTTCATCGCGTCGGCGAGCCGCCGGAACCCCTCGAGGTAGAGCTGTTCGACCAGGCCGTCCTTGCCGCCGAAGCGCGAATAGACGTTGATCGTGCTGAGGCCGGCCTCGTGGGCGATGCGGCGCACCGTGAGTGCATTCGGGCCCTCGGCTGCGAGGACGTCGCCGGCGGCCCGCAACAGTGCCTCGCTCACCTCGTCGACCCGGGCCATACGGCAACGATAGTGGTGGCGGGTCGGCTCCGGCCGGTGTGCCCGTCGGTCCGTCGGTCGGTCGGCTCGCGCGGCGTGATGACCCGTCGGGCCAGATCACCGGTCAGGCGGGATCACCGGTCGGGCGGGATGACCGGTCGGGCGGGATCACCGGTCGGTCGGGATCACCGGTCAGGCGAGATAGCCCCAGTCGCGAAGCGCCTGCACGATCCGTGCCGCTGCATCACGCGGGGCGAGCACGACGCTCTCGCCACGGGTGGAGGTGCCACCAGCGTCGGTGAGGGCGCGCAGGCGGTCGAGCGCCTGGTCGCCGACGGGTGCGGCGAGGGCCCGAGCCCGCGGGCGGTAGGGGGTGACCACCGCCGCTGTCGCATGCCGACCCGCAGTCGCCGCCACCACGTGCACCGGGGCCGCCTGCGCATCGAGCAGCTGGCGCAGCCCGGCGCGCCGCAGCGTGGCCACCGAACCCTCCACCGACAACACGCACGGCGTCGGCACCTCGAGCACCTCACGCCGGCCGCCGTCGAGGCGGCGGGTGGCGCGGATGGTGCCTGCTGTCTCGACAGCGACCAGGCCGAGCGCCTGCGCTGCGCCCAATCGGTGGGCCAGATACGCGGGCACCGAGCCGGTGCCGCGGTCGAGCGAGTAGTCGCCACACACCACCACTGATGCGCCGTTCGAGTCGAGGCGCTCGATCTCGTCGGCCAACGCGTCGGCAACGTCGCGCGACTCGGCATCGACGGGGAGGTCGATGCGCACCACCCGCGACGCACCGCACGCCACCGCCGTGCGCAGCGCCCGGTCGGCGCCCGTCGGGCCGGCGGTCATCACCACCACGGGTTCGCCCCGTTCGGCGCCGAGGGTGAGCGCGATCTCGAGCGCGGCGCGGTCGGCAGGCGACACCCCGGCGAACCGTTCGTCGTCGGGGGCGTCGGGCTGGGCGAGCCACTTCAGGCAGGCGACGATGCTCATGTGCGCCGGAACACCACGCCGTGGCCGCCGTCGGGGTAGGTCCACGTGATGGCACCCTCGCGGTTGCAGACCAGGTAGCACGTGCCGCACTCGAAACACTGCTCGTAGTTGAACACCACGCCACCGTCGCTGGTGGGGACGAACAGGTTGGCCGGGCAGGCCACCACACACTCGCGGGTGCTGCAGTCGGCGCACGCCTTGCCGTCGACCACGATGTGGGCGCGTTCGTGCACGTCGAACCGGGCCGTCGCCATGCGGTCCTGGAACGAGATCTCGGGCCAGATGCGGTCGCGCTCGATGGTCATCCGAAGCTCCTGAAACCGGTCCATCCGTCGCGCATCAGATCGCGGCGGCGCACACCCACGCGCTTGCGTTCGCCGGCCACGATGCGGCGCAGGCCGGGCTTGGGGTGCGGGTTGTCGACGTGGAACATCCGCTCGGCCACCCCGGTGACGAGTTCGGGATACAGGTGCTGCACCCGATCGCTCAGCACCAGTTCCGGCGCCCGGCGCAGTTTGCGGTGATCGCGCAGCACGAACGTGTCGTCGAGGCGGCGCCGATAGCCCGCCAACCCCTTCTCGGTGGTGTCGCCCGCGCTGATCGCATCGAGCGCAGCCTCACCCGCGTACATGCCGCTCGCCATCGCGAAGTTCACACCCTCGAGCCAGATGCCCGCCGCCAGGCACATCGCCGCCGCGTCGCCGGCCACGAGCAGACCGGGCCCCACCAGCTTGGGCATCATCGACAGCCCGGCTTCGGGGATCACGTGCGCCGAGTACTCCTTCAGTTCGGCACCCTCCACCAAGGGGGCGATCGCCGCGTGGGCCTTCAGGCCGGCGATGATCTCCTCGGGGCGACGCTTCTGGGCTGCCAGCTTCGGCAGTTTCAGCACCACGCCGACGGCCACGGTGTCGAGGTTGGTGTACACGAACCCGCCGCCGTTCACCCCGCCGGTGCCGCCGAGGATCTCGATGTCGACACCGTCGCGATCGCGCACACCGAAGCGCTCGTCGATCACCTCTTTCGGAAGCGCCAGCGTCTCTTTCACCCCGAGGGTGTAGTGCTTTGCGTCGACCGAGCCGTACAGGCCGGCTTCCTTGGCGACGAAGCTGTTCACGCCGTCGCAGGCGATGACGACGTGCGCCGTGAGGTCGCCGTCGGGCCGATCGGTGCGTACGCCGATCACCCGGCCGCCGGCATCGCGCAGCAAGCCGATGACGGTGGTGCTGCACACCAGCTGTGCCCCGGCGGCTTCGGCGTGGCCGGCCAGCCAGTGGTCGAAGTCGGGACGGTACGCGGTGGCACCGTTGTAGGGCGGTGCGCCCCAGGCCTCGTTGCGGAAGTCGACGGTGAGCGCCTTGGTGTCGGTGAGCACCATGGTCGAGCGGCGCGTCACCCACCGCTGCACCGGAGCCTCGGCCCACCACTCGGGGATGAGCGCATCGAGGATGCGTGGGTACACCACTCCGCCGTACATGTTCTTGCTGCCCGGGAACGGCCCGCGTTCGAGCAGCACCACCGACAACCCCGCCCGCGCCAGCGTGATGGCCGCGCACGACCCTGCCGGGCCGGCGCCCACCACGATGGCGTCGACGTCGCGTCGTTCGGTCACGGCCGTGCCCCGCTCGATGACGCGGCGCCAGCCGTGGTGCCGGTCGCGGTGGCCCTGGACTCGCTGGCCCCGGACTCGCTGGCCACCGGCCCGGCGGCGAGCAGGTCGACGAGGTGGGCGAGCACCTCGTTCGCATCGGCCACCACGGCGAGATCGGCCAACTGCATCATCGGGCAGTGGGCATCGGTGTTCACGCTGATGATGTGGTCGGGGTGGCCGAGGCCACTGGTGTGCTGCACGGCACCACTCACACCGAACGCCAGGTACAACTGCGGGTCGACCACCACACCCGTCGTGCCGATCTGGCGCTCGTGTGGCACCCAGCCTCGGTCGGTGATCACCCGGGTGGCGCCGACGCTGGCACCGATGGCACTGCCCAAGGCCGCCAGTCGGTCGAACTGCTCCGACGACGACAGCCCAGCACCGCCACCGACGATGCGGCCGGCCTCGGCGAGGTCGATCGTCGCCGGATCGGGGCCGATCACCTCCACCACGCGGGCATCGAGATGATCGGGCCGCGACGAGCCTCGAATGCCCGTCGTGCCGGTTGTGCCGGTTGTGCCGGTTGTGCCGGTTGTGCCGGCGTCGCTCACCGAGCCGAGGTCGCTCGTCTCGGCAAGGGTGATCTCGACCACGGCGGCCGGGCCGGTGCTGTCGGCCGGGTCGACACCACGGACCCCGATCTGCAGCGTGGCAACGAACGTCGACGGCGGAGCCAGGGTGTGCATCGCCAGGCCGCCACCCCGCGCCAGTACCACACGCTCGGCCGACACCTGCACGGCGCCGGCGAACAGCACCCGGTCGAGCGCCGCCGCGAGGCGAGGCGCCAGGTCGCGGCCATCGGGCGCTGCGGGCAGGACGACGATCGGTTCCCTCACCAGGAGTGGGACGAGCGCCGCCGCCCACTGGGCCGGCTGGAACTCACCGAGTTCGAGGCAGCGCACGCTGACCTGCGCGCTGGTTCCGGCGTTGGTGGCGGCGTTGGTCCCGGTGTCGGTTCCGGTGTCGGTTCCGGCGTTGGTGGCGGCGTTGGTCCCGGTGTCGGTTCCGGCGTTGGTGGCGGCGTTGGTGGCGGCGTTGGTCCCGGTGTCGGTTCCGGTGTTGGTGCCGGCGGCAGCGGGCTCCGGGAGCCCGGCGGCAGCAGCACGTGTCCCCGTGCCTACGAGCAGCGCCCGGCCTCCACACTCGGCCACCGCCTCGGCGGCACCGGCGGGCAGTGTGGCATCGCGGACCGGGATGAGAGCGAGCATGGTGGTCACCTGACGGCGGCTCCGGCGCGTTCGCCTTCCACCACCGCGGCATGGGCGCGGCGGGGGGCCACACAATCACCTGCCCGTTCGACGCTCACCCCGGCTGACTTCAGGTCGTGGTAGAGCCACTCCACCGGGTTCCCGGGCACGGCCAGCACCACCCAGTCGAAGCGGCGGGTCTGGTTGGTGCCGGTGGGGTGATGCAGCAGGGTGAGTTCGTTGCCGGCGATGCCCATCGGTACGAGGTCGGTGCTCTGCACGATGCCCTTGGCCGATGCACGCATCCACCAGTTCTCCATGTCGAGCGTGACGCCGAGATCTTGGCCCACCACCATGCCGGGCGTGACGATCTCGACCGTGCAGCCGCGGTCGGCCAGCAGTTCGGCGACGCTCGTGGCGTGATGGAATCCGATCTCGTCGACCACCACGACATCGCCGTGCGGGTCGGCCGCGCCGGTGAGCACATCGCGCACGTCGCACACGTTCGGTGCGTCGACGGGTGCCCACCACGGACGCTGCGGCTCGGCCCCGGTGGCGACGATCACGTGGTCGGGGGCCTTCTCGGCGACGAAGCCGGGCCAGACGCCGACGCCGTACTCGATGGACACGCCGAGCCGGCGGCACTCGGTGAGTTGGTTGCGGACGATGTCGCCGAACTCGGCCCGGTTGGGCACACTGGCCGCCAGCCGAACCTGGCCGCCCGCCTGGGCTTCCTTCTCGTACACCGTCACCTGATGACCCGCCCGTGCGGCGCTGATGGCGGCCTGCAGGCCGGCCGGCCCGGCGCCCACGACCATTACGTTTCTGGGGCTGTGGGTGGCCTGGTTATTCGTGGCAGACGAGGTGCTCGTGGAGTTCGCTGCGTTCGCTGCGTTCGTGGTGCTCGCTGCGTTCGTGGTGCTCGCTGCGTTCGTGGTGCTCGTGGCGCTTCGGGCCGACCCGCCCTGCTGCCTCGCTGCGGTCTTGGCTGTCAGCTCCACCGACCGGGCTGCATACTCGGCCTCGCGGCCCGTCCGTGGGTTCTCGATGCACCCGAGCCAGCGGTTCAGGCCCATCCGACCGACGCACTCCTGGTTGCAGCTGAGGCACAGGCGGATCTCGTCGGTGGCGCCGGCCCGAGCCTTGGCGGCGAAGTCGGGGTCGGCGATCTGGCCGCGCACGATCCCCACCAGGTCGCAGTGTCCTTCGGCGAGCGCCCGCTCGGCCTGGAGCGGATCCTTGAACCGGCCCACACCCACGACGGGCAGGTCGACCGCTTTGCGGAACGCACTGGGGATGAACAGCGCATACCCGGGTGGGATGTGCATGCTCGCCTCGATCATGAACAGACTGGCCGTCGCCACGCCGATCGAGGTGTTGATGTAGTCGACATGGCCGGTGGCCTCGACGATGCGGGCGATCTCGACGGCGTCGTCGATGGTGGTGCCGCCCTCGATCAGTTCGTCACCGCAGATGCGTACCCCGAGTGCCAACCGGTTACCGATCACCCGCCGCACCGCGGCGACGATCTCGGTGAGCAGCCGGGCCCGGTTGGCGATGCTGCCGCCGTAGGCATCGGTGCGCTTGTTCGTGGCGGGCGACAGGAAGCCGCGCACGATCGACGAGTGGCTGCACTGCAGTTCGATGCCGTCGAACCCACCTTCGGCGCAGTGCTCGGCCACCAGTGCGTAGCCGGCGATGATCTCGTCGATCTCGGCCTGGTCGACCGCCTTGGGCACCTCACGGAACAGGGGATCGGCCACCGCCGAAGGGGCCCACACCGGCAGCCGTGAATACATCGAGCTGGCCTGGCCGCCGTTGTGGTTGATCTGGGCGAAGATCGGCGTGCGGTGCCGGTGCACTGCATCGGTGATCGCTCGGTACCCGGGGATGACATCGCGATGGAAGCCGTGGATCAGTTTCTCGTACGGCCAGTCGGTGGGGTGGGTGCTGTGCTCTTCGGTGATGATCAGGCCGGCGCCTCCGGCGGCACGGGCGGCGTAGTAGGCGGCGTGCTGCTCGGTCGGCTTGCCGTCGCGCGCATAGTTGGTGAGGTGCGCCGAGAAGACGATGCGATTCCGCGTCGAAACCGGGCCCAACTCGAGCGGGTTCCACAGGTACCGGTACGCCATGGCAGCACTCTAGGGGTCACCCCATCGGCCCGTCCTGCCCAGCCCCACCCACGACACGTGTCCTGTGTCGGGTTGCCGGGTTGCCGGGTTGCCGGGTTGCCGGGTTGCCGGGTTGCCGGGTTGCCGGGTTGCCGGATTGCCGGACTGCCGGATTGCCGGATTGCCGGACTGCCGGATTGTTGGGTCGTCGGGTCGTCGGGTCGCTGACGCAACCGGTGGTGCGTCGCAGGTCAGGCGGTCGGGTCGGGTACGTCGTCTCTCGTCGGCACCATCTCCGGCCGGGCGGCCTTGCCGTCGATCCAGCGCTGCACTCGCGGGACGAGCGTCGCCAGACCCACCACGCCGGCTACCGCCACCGACAGACCGGCGAGGCGGTAGTCGCCGACGAACATGGCCACGATGCCACCGCCGGTGATCATCGCCAGCGCCGAGAGCGCCAAGGCCACCTTGCCGGCCCGATTGTTGGTGACCTTCGACGCCGCTGCTGCCGCCGTGCTGGTGGTGCGGTCGAGCGCACGCTCGGCCCAGGCGAACTCAGTGGCCAGGATGGCGAAGCCGAGGATGATGACGATGAACCCCGGGCCGGGGAGTACCAGCATCGTCACCCCTGCTCCGAGAACACCGAGGCCGGCGAGGAGAACCGCCAGCCGCTTGGTGTTGCGCCCGAACCAGCGCAGAAGCTCCGACAGGGGATGAAGATTCAGGCCCATGACCCAAGGCTACGA
This sequence comes from Acidimicrobiaceae bacterium, assembly GCA_040380855.1. GTDB lineage: Bacteria > Actinomycetota > Acidimicrobiia > Acidimicrobiales > Ilumatobacteraceae > VFMC01. The sequence goes on from JBEIIG010000003.1 coordinate 111,925, forward strand.
ACGCACCGCACGGTTCGCGCTGCGCGGGTCGACGAGCGGGTCGACAAGCACGTCGACGAGCGGGTCGGCGAGCGCGTCGATGACGATGTCGGCGACGGTCTGACGGTGGCACGCCGTTCCAGCCCGCCGGCTTCATGTCCATTGGTGTGCCGGAGGTCCGTTGGCCATGAGCGGTGTGCCGTCTCGTGCGCGGATGGTGAGGCTGCGGTCGGGTGCGAGCGTGAGGTGCCAGCCCTCTTGGTGGAGTCGGTCGTGGTGGTGTCGGCAGAGTGGGAGCAGGTTGACCAGGTTGGTGTTGCCGCCGTGTTCCCAGTGGTGGATGTGGTGTGCTTCGGTGATCGACACGTGTCGTGCGCAGCCGGGCACAGCGCAGGTTCGGTACATGGCGCGCAGGGCGCGTCGTTGTCGGGTGCTGGCGTGTCGTCGGCTGCGGCGGTGATCGAGCGTGACGGGTCGGGCGAGCGACTCGGTGATCTGGTCGTAGCTGGCGACGGGGTCGCCCTGGGTGATGACGACGCCGTCGCGGTTGACGACGACCGGTACGAATCGTGCGCGGGTGGCGATGGTGCGGATGGTGTCGATGGGGAGGTCGATGCCGGGGCCGCAATCGACGTGCGAGTGCTGGTGCCTGCCGTGCTCGTAGGTCTGCTGGTCGATCACCACGATCACTTCCGGTTTCCCGACCGGACCTGCTGCGCCGGTGATGAGATCGATGAGTGCGTGGGCGCGGAGCCAGTCGAGTGCGTCGAGCGGATCGGTGGGACATTCGGGTGGGCGGGGTAGCGCGAGGCGTGTCTGGAGTCGATCGTTGAGCTGGTGCACGAACACGGCACCGCGCTCGGGATCGAGTGTGAGGGATGCTTTGACCATGCCGGTGTTCGGGTCGGTCCACACCCTGCAACGGGTGTCGCGTTTCTGGCGTTCGAGCCGTTGTTTGCCGTCGTCGGTTTCGATGAGTCGGATCTCGCGTTGCAACCAGCCTCGGAACTGTTCGACCGTGGCGCGTTGCGCGACGGCGCGGGCGACGAGGTCGGCTTCCAACGCGCGCAACACGGGCCGCAATCGTGGTTCCAGGGAGCGGACTGCGGTGGTGAACGCGTCGAGATGCTCACCCGACAAGCAGCCCTCATCCATCGATGCTTTCAGTTCGGGTGCCTGCGCCGCCTGAGCAGCGCGCTCAAGCGCGCGTCCGGCGCCACCTGCTGAACGGCCCGTGGCGCGGGCGTTGATCGCGGCCGGATCGACCCCCGGACGCTGCGCAGCGAGTTGACGGAGCCGTTGGTTGAGGTCGATCTCGCGGGCCTGCAGGAACCGTTGCAGGCCGGCCACATCGGACAGCACGGCAGCCACCTCGACATCGTCGAGTGTTGCGACGTCGGTGGACACGACCCGACCGAACCGGGCGACCAACGACGACCCGCCATGTGCCGGACAGCCGCCCGACACACCTGTCGAACCGCTGCCGGCGCTGCCACCGATCGAGAGCGCCGGGTCCGACAGGGCCGACGGGGCCGACGGGGCGGCAGCGGGAACGGACGACGCGTCCAGTGGCATACCGCTGTCGAACACTGACAACTGACCTGCATCCACGCGCACCCCCCCCCTGCGCCCACACCAGCAGGCGACCAGCGATCAACCGAACGAGCGGAAACCCGACGGACGGGTTCGATCCGGTTCCGAGGGGAAGATCGGAACGCCGCCAACCCTAATCGAACACCTGTTCGATGTCAACCTCGACGGCGAAGATCTCTCCGGAAGGCGGGAATCGGCAAGAGGGGTACCCGATCGGCGTTGTTCAGAGGCGGTGGCGCCGCCCGTACGCTGCCTCGCCGTGCGCCGCCTCGCCGTGCGCCGCCTCGTGGTCCGCCGCCTCGGCGCCCGACTGGCGCAGCTCAGTCCTCGAGGCGTCGCGGGTCGAACGTCATCAGTCCGGCATCGACCACTCGCTGGGTGAGCATGCGGCCAACCGGGCGGAGTGCGGCACAGGTGTCGGTGTCGAGCGCGTTCCACGGTCGCATCGCCAACCGGTCGGTGGCGGCCTCGATGCGATCGCGTTGCGCGCGGCCTGCATCGGTGAAGCTGCCGTCGTCGTGCACCAGGCCGCGTTCGGCCATCGACGCCACCCCGGCCGCCCACTCGTCGTCGCTCCACGCCCGGGTGCGCTGCAGCGCCGCTGCCGGCACGTCGCCCGACGCAGCATGCGAGATGAGGGCATCGAGGCCGCTGAGCCCCTCGACGGTGAGCGCGGCGATGTGCCCGTCGCCGCGGTACTCGCGCAGCATCGTCTGTGCATGCCACAGCACGAGGTGTGGCTCGTCGGGCCAGGCCACTTCGGCGTGGCCCGCGAACAGGGGCCTGCCCTCGGGGTGTTCGCTCGCCACGAGCGCGGCCCGGCGAAGGGTCGCCGCAGCAGTCGCCAACTCGTCGGACCCGAGCACCTCGTCGCCGAACGCGCGCCGCAACGACGAGTCGACTGCGGCGTAGCGGGCTGCGATCATCCGGGCCGGTGTGACGGTGCTCCATGCGTCGTTCATCGCGTGGGTCACGAGGCCGGGATGGAAGTTGTAGAACGTGGCGATGACCACCTCGGGTCCGACGGCGCCCATCGCAGCCACCCGCGACGCGAAGTAGCCGGTGCGATTCCCGGTCACCCCCGCCGCGGCGTAGTGCGGCGGTGCATCGGGGGTGAAGTAGATCATCCCGTGCACGGCTTCGAACGCTCGCCAGGTGCGGCGGGCCTCGTCGGGTGTGGGTGGGGTCGTTGCGGTCACGGGATGCACCGTACTCACGCCTACAGTGCCCTCATGGACGACCTGCGGGGCAAGGTGGCCGTGATCACCGGAGGGGCGAGCGGCATCGGCCGCGCGCTCGCCGAGCGATTCGCGGCCGAGGGGATGAAGATCGTGATCGCCGACATCGACGAGGTGGCGATGCGCGCGGTGGAGGTGCAGTTGGCCGAGGGTGGTGCCGAGGTGCTGACCAAGCTGTGCGACACGTCGCTCGAGGCCGAGGTGCAGGCGCTCGCCGATGCAGCCATGTCGCGCTTCGGTGGTGCGCACGTGCTGTGCAACAACGCTGGCGTCATCGGCAAGGGCGATGCGTGGCGTAGCCCGATCGCCGTGTGGGACTGGGTGATTGGGATCAACCTCTACGGGGTGATCCACGGCATCCGTGCCTTCCTGCCCATCATGGAGGACCAGGGTGAGGGCCACATCGTGAACACGGCATCGATGGCAGGTCTCGTGGCGCTACCCGGTGCTGCGCCCTACAACGTCACCAAGACCGGTGTGGTGGCGCTGAGCGAAGGGCTGTACCTGGAACTGACGGCCACCGGTTCGCCGGTGCGGGTGAGCGCGCTCTGCCCCGGGTTCGTGAAGACCAACCTCGCCAGGGGCCAGAAATGGACCGAGCGGCTGGGCAGCGAACCTGGCGCGGCGCAGACCCCGATGGCCCAGATGATGGATGCCGTGCTCGCCCAGGGCGTGGAGGAGGGGATCGAAGCGACCGACGTGGCCGACCAGGTGGTCGACGCCATCCGCACCGAGCGCTTCTGGATCCTCACCCATCCCGAGATGCGCCAGGCGCCGGTCGAGCGGATGCAACGTGCCGCCGCCCAGGTGAACCCCGGCCTCACTGCGTGACGCCCTGGGTGCCGTCGCCCGGGCGGCCCACCGTCGCGCGCCCGCGCGCGGCCACCGCGTAGCATCGCCGCCGTGACCGAACGTACGCGCGGGACGAAGACGTCGAACTTCGGCGTCTCGAAGCGCGAGAACCACGATGCGACGGCGTTCTACGCCCGCTTCTCGCCGCCCGAGGTGAGCGACGACGACACCGTCGCCGCACCGTCGTTCGTCGACCGGATCGTCGTCGGTGATTCGCGGAACATGGCCGAGGTGGCCGACAACTCGGTGGCCCTGGTGGTGACCTCGCCGCCGTACTTCGCGGGTAAGGCCTATGAAGAGGCGCTCGGCGAAGGGGCTATTCCGGCCACATACCTGGAGTACCTCGAGATGCTCCGCGACGTGTTCGCCGAATGCGTGCGGGTGCTCGAACCCGGCGGCCGGATCGCTGTCAATGTCGCCAACCTCGGCCGGCGCCCCTACCGCTCGCTCGCCGCCGACATCACCGCGATCCTGCAGGACGACCTGCGGCTGCTGCTGCGCGGCGAGGTGGTGTGGGTGAAGCAGCGTGGTGCGTCGGGTAGCTGCGCGTGGGGGAGTTTCCAACGGCCCGGCAACCCGGTGTTGCGCGATGTGAGCGAGCGGGTGATCGTCGCTGCGAAGGGTCGATTCGACCGGGCCGTGCCGGCCCCGAAGCGCGCGAAACGAGGTCTGCCCTCGGTGAGCAGCATCACCCGCGACGAGTTCATGGAAGCGACCCTCGACGTGTGGGAGCTCCCCGCAGAGAGCGCTTCGCGCGTCGGTCATCCGGCACCGTTCCCGGTGGCGTTGCCCGAGCGGTTGATCCACCTCTACACGTACGTGGGCGATGTGGTGCTCGACCCGTTCATGGGCTCGGGCAGCACCGCCGTGGCGGCCGTGCGCACCGGGCGGCATTTCGTCGGCTACGAAACCGACCCCGCCTACGTGGCCGCTGCAACCGAACGGGCACGTGGGGAACGGGCTGCGGTGGTGGAGGCCACCTCGTCCACGTCGGTCGCGCTCCCCCCGGGGGGCGCCGGACATCTCGACCCCGTCACGGCCGGAGCCGCAGCGCGCGACCTGGCGCGTCTGGCCCTGGTCGACGCCGGTTTCACCGACCTCGTCGACGATGCGTCGGTGGTGCCCGGTGTGCAGCCGACCTTCCGGGCCACGGCCCCCGATGGCACCGTGTGGTGGTTCGAGGTAGCGGGCGGCCGCACTGGTACCCGGCCGGGCCTGCAGCGGGCCGAGGTGCTGTGGCGCGCCATCGCCAAAGGGGCAGTGGTGGGCGCCCACGATCCGTCGCATCGCTACGCCGTGTTGCACTGCGGCCTCCCGAGCGGTGCGTCGGGTGGTCGTGCCCTGACCGAGGTGACCGGGCCGGGCCGACCGGTGGCGGGTCTGATCGACCTGCTCGACCCCGATGCCGCGGCCCAGTTGCGCACCCTGGCCACGGCCTGAGCCGTAGCCGGGCTACAGCCCGGTGATCGTGAGATCGAAATGGTGCTGGCGGGCGGCGAGGACCCTGGAACACTTGGTCGCGTGATCAGGCGTCCACCCCGGCTCCAGGAGGGCGACACCGTTGCAGTCGTCAGCACGTCGTGGGGGGGGGGACCGCATGCGTTCCCGGCAGTCCACGACGCAGGAGTCGCTGCGCTGGAACGCCTCGGGCTGGTGGTCCGCGAGTACCCGAGCACGCGCCGATCGGCAGCCGACCTTCGAGCCGATCCCAGCGGCCGGGCCGCCGATCTGAATGCTGCCTTCGCCGATCCGTCGGTCGCTGCGATCATCGCTTCGATCGGTGGTGACGACTCGGCAAGGATCCTTCCGCACCTCGACTCGTCGGTGATCCGCGCCAACCCGAAGGTGCTGATGGGCTACTCCGACACGACGACGCAACTGCTGTTCGCGCACCAGCTCGATCTGGTCACGTTCAACGGACCGTCGGTGATGGCGGGCTTCGCCCAATCGGGTCGGTTCCCTGCGTTCGAGCACCATGTCCGGTCGATCCTGTTCGACCCGACACCCACGTACGACTACGTGCCGTACCCGGAATGGGTCGACTCCTACGTCGACTGGAACGTGGCCACCGACCCCACCGAAGTCGGTGCGTTGCGACCTCACGATGGATGGCGATGGTTGAACGGTTCCGGTCCTGTTCGTGGGCCGCTCGTCGGGGGCTGCATCGAGGTGCTCGAGTTCCTGAAGGGCTCGCGGTACTGGCCGGCGGAGGAATGGTGGACCGGCAGGATCCTCTTCCTCGAGACGTCGGAGGACGCGCCCTCGGTCGACCAGGTCCGCTACTGGTTGTTCAACTACGGCGTCCAAGGCATCTTCGATCGGATCAGCGGCCTCGTCGTCGGACGCGCTCGCAGCTACACCGCCGACCAGAAGCGTGCGCTCGACGATGCCATCTTCTCCGTCGTCGTCGAAGAGTTCGGCGCAACGGGTGTCGCCATCGCCACCAACATGGACTTCGGACACACCGATCCCCAATGGATCCTTCCACTGGGTGTGACGGCCGAGCTCCACCCAGCAGCGCAGCGCTTCCGGCTGCTCGAACCGGCCGTCGACTGAGCCGCAGCCGGGCTACAGCCCGGTGATCGTGAGATCGAAGCGCTCGTCGGTCCAGGCATCGAGACCGTCGAGCGGGTGGCCCTTCCACTCGATGAGATGCCGGGCCAACCGGCCCTTCGCCGCTTTCGCATCGTGGCCGGCCACCTTGCCCGACCGCTCGACGAAGCCGACGCGCACACCGGCTTGCTGATCGTCGGGGGTGTACGCGGCGCGGTGCTCGTTGGGCAGCAGGTCGACCAGGTACCGGCCGCGTGCCCAGCGGGCGATCTCGGCGCTCACCGCCGGCTGCCACCAGGTGCTGAGCTTGCCCATCGGCGCCAGCGCGGCGCCCATCTTCAGGCGGTAGTCGGGTGTGGGGTCGTCGAGGGCGACGAGGCCGAGCAGGCCCGACACCACGGCCACCGACTCGAGCGCCCGCCGTCGTGCCGGGGCGCGCAGCGACCCCAGGTCGAGCGCATCCCACACCACGCCGGTGTAGCGCTGCGCGGCCGGCAGTGACGGCGAACCGACCAGCAGCGCGTTGGCCTCCTGGGCGCGGGCGAGGTGCTTGCCGCCTACTCCGAGCAGCTTCTCGTCACCGCCGCCGCGTGCCGCAAGCGCAGCGGCCACCTCGGCGCGGCGGGCGCCCAGCATCGGTCCGAATCGTCCGCTCGCTGGCACCCAGGGGTTACCAGGGTCGCCCGACTCGGCCTTGCCCTCCGATGGCGGGAGGAGGAGAGACAATGAGACATTTTTCGCCACGGTGTCTCACGCACGCTCTATGATCAGGCCCATGCGCGTCATTATCGACTCCGAGAAGTGCCAAGGGCACAACCGGTGCTATGCCCTCGCCCCCGAACTGTTCGACGTCGACGACTACGGACAGGCCATCGCGATGAACGACGGCGTCGTGCCGGCCGGCCTCGAGGCCAAGGCACGCCTCGCTGTGGCGAACTGCCCCGAGTTCGCCATCACGATCGAGGACTGACATGGCCGACCTGCAGGAACAGCTCGAGGAGCCGTCGAGCCTCTACGGGCCCGTCGCCGACTGGGCGACCGACTTCGACCACGCCGACCCCGAGTACAACCCCAACGCGCACGAGATCTGGGCCGATCTGCGCGACCGCTGCCCGGTGGCGCACACCGAGCGCTACGGCGGGGCATGGCTTCCCGTCACCGCTGCCGACGTGTCGCGCATCGCCTACGACACCGACCACTTCACCTCGCGGTCGGTGGTGGTGAACACCGGCGAGGTGCTCGCCGAAGCACCCATCGGCGGCGCTCCGCCCATCACCAGCGACCCGCCGTTCCACCACCACGCCCGGCGCTTGCTGCTGCCGCCGTTCGCACCCAAGCAGATCGAACCGTGGGACGAGCGCGTGCGCGAACTCTGCAACGAGTTGATCGACGCCATGGGCGACGCCGATGTCGTCGACGCAGCCGTGCAGTACGCACAGCACATCCCCGTCGACGTGATCGCGCAGATGCTCGGCTTCCCCCGTAGCGATGCCGCCGTGTTCCGGCACTTCGTGCACGACGTGCTCGAGAACGTGAACAAGCCGGCCGCCTACCGAGAGGCCGCCTTCGCTCAGCTCGACGCCTACATCGACCGCCAGATCCAAGATCACGTCGACAACCCGCGCGACGACCTCACCGGCTATCTGATGGGTGCCACCATCTTCGACCAGCCGCTCAGTCACGAGCACGTGCGCGGATCGATCACCCTGCTGCTCATCGCCGGTATCGACACCACCTGGAGCGCCATCGGTTCCAGCCTGTGGCACCTCGCCAGCACGCCGTCCGACCTGCAGCGCCTGAACGACGACCCGTCGCTGTGGCCCACGGCGGTGGAGGAGTTCCTGCGTGCCTATGCGCCGGTCACGATGGCGCGCATGGTGGCCAAGGACCACGACTTCAACGGATGCCCGATGAAGGAGGGCGAGTGGGTGCTGCTGCCGTTCCCGGCGCACAACCTCGACCCGGCCGAGTTCGAGCGAGCCGACGAGGTGCTGATCGACCGCGAGGTGAACCGCCACGCAGCGTTCGGCCTGGGCATCCACCGCTGCCTCGGCTCGAACCTGGCACGGCTCGAACTGAGCGTTGCGGTCGAGACGTTCGTGCAGCGTTTCCCGCGCTTCGAACTGGTCGACCCCGCAGCGGTCAGGTGGAGCGTCGGCCAGATCCGCGGCCCACGCGAGATGCCCGTGCGGGTGCTGGAGCGCCGCTGACCGCGTGGTGGTAGATGCCGGTGCGGCCTGCTACGGCACGGGCGCACCAGCACACCAACAACGCCGGCAGCACGGCATGCAAACCGAACAGTTCGCCGGCCATCGCAGCGCCGGCGAGCGGCAGATGGGCTGCGCCCGCGAACACCGCGACGAACCCGAGTGAGGTGAGCGCCACACCCGGCAGGCCGAGCGGCGTGGCGAGCACCGAGCCCAGCGTGCCGCCCACCACGAACAGGGGTGTCACCTCGCCGCCCACGAACCCGGTGCCGAGGGCCAGCACGGTGAAGCCCAACTTCAGCCACGGCACCCAGCCACCCACGGCGGCGCCGGCGAAGGCTTCGTCGACCAACGGCAGCGACAACCCGAGGTACTGCCGCCCCAGCAGCAGCGCCAGGCCGAGGGTGGCCGCGCCACCGAGTGCGGTGCGTGCGGGCGGCCACGCCACCCATCGGGCGGCGCGCCGCTTCCATCGCGGCAACCCCGACGCGAACACCCTCGCCGCCACCCCGAACACGACCCCGGCCAGCACCAGTTTCGGCAGCAGCAACCACTGCCACGCCAGGTCGAGGCGGGGCCGTGCCGTGTGGTGGTAGCCGAGCCAGCCCACCACGGCATCGCCCACGAACGCTGCGGGCACGGCGGCCACGAACGCACGCACGGTGCGGCGTCGGGCCACCTCGACCGCGAACACGACGCCCGCCCACGGCACACCGAACACAGCACCGAACCCGCCCGCCAGTGCGGCACGGGCCAGCATCGCCCGATGGTCGTGGTCGAGCCGGGCACGGCGCGCGGCGGCGTCGGTGAGCGACGACGACATCTGCACGGCCGTGCCTTCGCGCCCGACCGATGCACCGACGAGATGGCCGAGCAGCGTGCCCACCAACACCATCGGTGCCATGCGCGCCGGTGCGCCCTGGGTATAGGCGTGGGCCTCGCTCACGGCGAGCGCGGTGCCGCCCTGCGCTCGCCCGCCGAAGCGGTGGTATGCGCCCCCCACGACGAAGCCACCCACCGGCAGCAGCCACACCAGCCACGTGGCGTCGACCGTGCGCCACTCGGTCACCCGGTGCAACGCCTCGAGGAACACCCACGAACCGAGCCCGGCGAGCAGCCCCGACACTGCGCCGAGCGTCGCCCAGACGACGAGACGGCTGACGCGCCGAACCACCGCTGGCTCAGCGCTTCTGCAACGGCGCCCAGGCCAGCGCCAGATGTTTGGTGCCCACGCCGGGGAAGCGCACCGACGCCTCGGCCCGGTCGCCCTCGCCGCGCAACTCGACCACCACGCCTTCGCCGAAGGTGGGATGCACCACGTCGTCGCCGACGCGCAGACCGAGCGACTCGGCCCCCGAGGGTGTTGGCTGCGCCCGACCCGCCCGCAGCGCGGCCTCGACCACCCGTTCGCGGTGTGCGTTGGAGTCGTCCTCGTCGGGGTCGAACGAACTGAGTGCTGCGCCACGTCGGTAGGCGGGTGGCTCGTCGAAACGCCGTCCGCCGTCGCGTCCGCTGCGCCCACCCTCGGCCAGGCCGCGGTAGCTGCTGCGCCCCGATGCGCCGCGGCCCGTGGCGTTGCCGACGCTCTCGATCAGCGTGGCCGGGATCTCGTCGAAGAACCGGCTGGGCGGGTTGTACTGCGTCTGGCCGAACAGACTGCGGCTCCATGCGTGCGACATGTGCAGGCGCTTCTGGGCACGGGTGATGCCCACGTAGGCGAGGCGGCGTTCCTCTTCCAGTTCGGCGGGTTCGGTGAGGGCACGAGTGTGCGGGAACACGCCTTCTTCGAGGCCGAGCAGGAACACGTTCGGGAACTCGAGCCCCTTGGCCGAGTGGAGTGTCATCAGCACGACCCGGTTGTCGTCGTCGAGTTGGTCGGTGTCGGCCACCAGTGCCACCTGCTCGAGGAACTCGTCGATGCGGGTGAACTCGCGGGCCGAACCCACCAGTTCGCCGAGGTTCTCGAGCCGACCGTTCGACTCGACCGACGCCTCGGCCTCGAGTTCGGCCAGGTAGCCGCTGAGTTCGAGCGCGTTCTGGATGATGTCGGCCGGCCCGACCTCGGCCACCACCATCTGGTGCAGGTCGTCGAGCAGTGCCACGAACGAGTCGACACCGCGTGCCGCCGGGCCGGTGAGGCCCGCTGCCTGAGCCTGGCGCATCGCGTCGGTGAAGCTGATGTTCTCGGCCGCGGCGTAGGCGTCGAGTTTGGCCACGCTGGTGTCGCCCACCCCGCGCTTGGGGACGTTGAGCACCCGCTTCACGCTCACCTCGTCGGAGGGGTTCACCACGGCACGCAGATACGCCATGGCGTCTTTCACCTCGCGCCGGTCGTAGAACCGGGTGCCGCCCACCACCTTGTAGGGCAGGCCCATGCGGATGAGCGCCTCTTCCATCACGCGGGCCTGCGCGTTGGTGCGGTAGAAGACGGCGATCTCGCGCCACTGCTGGGCATCGGTCTCGTGCAGGCGGTGGATGGTGCGAGCCACCCACTGGGCCTCGTCGTGCTCGTCGTCGGCGTGGTAGCGCACGATGCGGTCGCCCTGGCCGAGCTCGCTCCACAACTCCTTCGGTCGGCGACCGGCGTTGTGGGCGATGACGGCGTTGGCCGCGTCGAGGATGACCTGGGTGCTTCGGTAGTTCTGGTCGAGCACGATGGTGGTGACGTCGTCGAACGCCTCCTCGAACTGGTTGATGTTGCGCACATCGGCACCGCGCCACCCGTAGATGGACTGGTCGTGGTCGCCCACTGCGGTGATGGCGCCGGTGGCCTTGGCGAGGATGACGGCCAACTCGTTCTGGGCGACGTTGGTGTCCTGGTACTCGTCGATGAGGATGTGCTTGAAGCGCTCCTGGTAGCTGCGCAGCACATCGGGATGGTTGCGGAACAACTGCACGGTCTGCATGAGCAGGTCGTCGAAGTCCATCGCCCCGGCTCGGTGCAGGCGCGACTGGTAGTCGCGGTACACCTCGGCGTGCTTGCGGTCGAAGATGTTCGCCGCCCGCCGCGCCGCCTCGTCGGGGTCGACGAGTTCGTTCTTCCAGAGGCTGATGATGCCGTGAACGCCGCGCGGCGTGAAGCGTTTGGTGTCGAGGCCGAGGTCGCGGATGACGTAGCCGGTGAGGCGCTCGGCATCGGCCTGGTCGTAGATGCTGAACGTGCGCGGGTAGCCGAGCAGGTCGGCGTGGGCGCGCAGGATGCGGACGCACGCGGCGTGGAACGTGCTGACCCACATCTTGTGCGCCACCGGGCCCACCAGTGCTGCCACGCGTTCGCGCATCTCGGCGGCGGCTTTGTTGGTGAAGGTGATGGCGAGGATCTGCATCGGATGCACACCCTCTTCGATGAGGTGGGCGATGCGATGGGTGAGCACGCGGGTCTTGCCCGAACCGGCACCGGCTACCACCAGCAGCGGCCCACCCCGGTGCACCACGGCATCGAGCTGGTCGGGGTTGAGACCCAGGGGAGCGGCGGGTTCGGCGGTCATGACCGGTTCATCCTATGAAGGGGGTCTGGCGGAAGGGGTCACGCGTGGTTCGGACGTGATTGAATCAGGGGCATGAAGGCAGCGGTCCTGTACGAGAGCCTCACCGGCAACACCCAGCGTGCCGGCGAGAAGATCGCCTCCCTGCTCCAGCAGGAGGGGTGGAGCATCACCGGCTTCGACCCGGTACGTCAGCCCAACCACGCCGCGCTCCAGGAGGCCGACTTCGTGTTGGTGGGCACCTGGGTGCACGGCCTGTTCGTGGTGGGTCAGGCGCCGTGGGGGCTGGGCAACGTCGGCCATCTGCCGGCGATGCGCGGCAAGAAGGCGGCGGTGTTCGCCACGTTCGCGCTGAACCCGGGCAAGACCCTCGACAAGCTCTCCACCGCAGTGATGGACCGTGGTGCCGATGTGATCGGTGGCCTGGCGCTGAACCGGGCGAAGCTCGACGAGCACAGCGAGGTGTTCGTGGAGCGCCTGCTCGCCAACCTGCCTCCGTCGATGGTGTCGACCGGCTGAGCCGGCGGCCGACGTCGGCTCAGGGCGCCGTGGTGGACGAGGCTGCGGCCAACGCGTCGCGCAGATCGATCTCGACGCGGTCGTTCACCAGCACCTGCACACCCACGGGTGGCGCCAGCTGCTCGACCGGCAGGGTGCGGCCCTCGCAGTCGGTGTAGTTCCGCGTGCCCTTCACCTGGGCGACGAGGCACTCGGCGGTGCGGTCGGCGGGGTGCGCGTAGTACACCCGCCAGCCGTTCTTCACCGTGTCGCCCGTATGGTCGAGCACCACGCTGCGGTCGCCCTCGGTGCCTACGAGCCCTTGGAACAGCAGCGGCCCCTGGTCGGCGATGAGTTCGGCGATGGTCTCGGTGCGGCCCACCTCGAACGTGGGGGTGGCCAGCCGGGTGCTCACCCGTTCGGGGTTGTTCGACAGGAGTGCGGCGATACCCCAGGTGGCCAGTGCGAGCAGCGCGAAGAACACGATGCCACCCGCGACGGGCAGCACGGCTCGGCCGAGGGGAGAGGTGGGCTGGTACCAGCGGCGCACGCCGCACAGTCTGCTCGCCCTGCCCGGCTTCACCAACGCGGGTGTGCGCGCCTAGGGTCACATCCTCGTGAAGCGTCCGTACCGAGTCGTCGTCGCCAAGCCCGGTCTCGATGGGCACGATCGCGGGGCCAAGACCATCACCCGTGCCTTGCGCGACCACGGGTTCGAGGTCATCTACACCGGCCTGCATCAGACCCCCGAGCAAATCGCCGAGACGGTGCTGCAGGAAGACGCCGACGCGGTGGGCCTGTCGTTGCTGTCGGGAGCACATCTCACGCTGTTCCCCCGCACGATGGAGGAACTGCGCAACCGCGACCTCGGCGACGTGATGGTGTTCGGTGGCGGGGTCATCCCCGACGCCGACGCACGGGCGCTGCGCGAGCAGGGTGTGGCCGAGATCTTCGGCCCCGGCTCGTCGCTGAAGGCCATCGCGCAGTGGTTGGAAACGGCGCTCGACGCCAGAGAGGACTGATCCAGTGGACCTGTTCGAGTACCAGGGCAAGCAGTACTTCGCCCGCTTCGACATCCCGGTGTCGCCGGGCGGTGTGGCCTACACCGTCGACGAGGCCGTGGCCGTGGCCGAACAGGCCGGCTACCCCGTGGTGGTGAAGGCGCAGGTGCAGGTGGGCGGTCGCGGCAAGGCGGGCGGCATCAAGCTGGCCGACAACGCCGACGAGGTGCGCCTCCACGCCGGGAACATCATCGGCATGGACATCAAGGGCCACCTCGTGAAGCGGGTGTGGGTCGAGCACGCCAGCGACATCTCGAAGGAGTACTACGCCTCGTACTCGCTCGACCGTGCCGCCAAGAAGCACCTCCTCATGCTGAGCGCGCAGGGTGGTGTCGAGATCGAGGCTGTCGCCGAGTCCGACCCCGACGCCATCGTGATGCTGCACATCGACCCGGTCGACGGCATCTCGCCGGCTGTGGCCCGCGACGCCGCCGTGCGCGCCAAGATCGACGCCGAGGCCGTCGACGGTGTGGCCGACATGCTGGTGAAGCTGTACCGCTGCTTCACCGAGGGCGACTGCGACCTGGCGGAGATCAACCCGCTCATCCTGCGGCCCGACGGCGGCGTGCACGCGCTCGACGCGAAGGTGAGCCTCGACAACAACGCCGGCTTCCGGCATCCCGAGTGGGACGAGTTCCGCGCCACCGAGGAACTCGACGCGCGTGAGCAGCTGGCCCGAACGCACGACCTGCAGTACATCGGCCTCGACGGCAGCGTGGGCATCATCGCCAACGGTGCCGGCCTGGCGATGAGCACGCTCGACGTGGTGAACCAGGTGGGTGGCAAGGCGGCCAACTTCCTCGACATCGGCGGCGGTGCCAACGCCGACGTGATGGCCGCCGCACTCGGCGTCATCAACTTCGACGAGAACGTGAAGAGCATCTTCATCAACATCTTCGGCGGCATCACCCGCGGTGAGGAAGTGGCCAAGGGCATCGTCGAGGCGCTCAGCCGTGTCGATCTTCGTGCCCCCATCGTCATCCGCCTCGACGGCACCAACGCCGAGCAGGGCCGCGAGATCCTCGCCAACGCCGGCATCCCCGAGAGCAAGCTGATCTCGAAGCCAACCATGCTGGAAGCCGCCCGTGCGGCCGTAGCCATCGCGACTGGAGCCTGAGCCATGGCCATCTTCGTCAACGAGCACACCAAGGTGATCGTGCAGGGCCTCACCGGTGGCCAGGGCAAGTACCACGGTCTGCGCAACAAGGCGTACGGCACGCAGGTGGTCGGCGGTGTCACGCCCGGCAAGGGCGGCACCGAGGTGGCCACCGATGATGGAGACAGCATTCCCGTGTTCAACACCGTGGCCGAGGCCGTCGCCGCCACCGGTGCCACGGCCTCGTTCATCGCCGTGCCCCCGAAGGCTGCCGGTGCAGCCATCCTCGAGGCCGCGGCTGCGGGCATCGGCTTCATCGTCTGCATCACCGAGGGCATCCCGGCACAGGACGAGGCCAAGGTCTACAACACCCTGGTGCGCGACTACCCGAACACGCGTCTGCTCGGCCCCAACTGCCCGGGCATCATCAGCCCAGGCAAGTGCAACATCGGCATCACCGCCGGCGAGATCGCCGAACTGCCCACGGCCGGTGGCCCCAACGTGGGCATCGTCAGCCGGTCGGGCACGCTCACCTATCAGGCGCTGTACGAACTGAAGCAGCGCGGGATCGGTGTGAGCACCTGCGTGGGCATCGGCGGCGACCCGGTGCCGGGCACCAACTTCATCGACTGCCTGCGCGAGTTCCAGGCCGACCCCGAGACCCACGCCATCATCATGATCGGTGAGATCGGTGGCTCGGCCGAGGAAGAGGCGGCCGAGTTCATCAAGGCCCACGTCACCAAGCCGATGAGCGCCTACATCGCCGGCGTCACCGCACCCGAGGGCAAGAAGATGGGCCACGCTGGTGCCATCACCTCGGGCGGCAAGGGCACGGCCAAGGGCAAGATGGACGCGCTCGCGGCCGCCGGGGTGAAGGTGGGCCTGAACCCCACCGAGGCCGGCGACCTGATGGCCGAGATCGTCGCCACCCTGCGCTGACCCCCACGCCCACCCACCCACACGCCCACCCACACCCGTTCGTGCGCCTGCACCACCGCCACGGGTGCTGAGGCTCACGAAGCGGCGGGATTCGTGAGGGCCGACCCGTGCTGAGGTGGTTTCGGCTCACGGATGGGCTGGGTCGGGTGGGTACCCTCGGCACATGCCCATCGCGCTGCTGTCCGTCTTCGACAAGACCGGCATCGTCGATCTGGCTGCGGGGCTGCACGCAGCGGGCTGGCGGCTGATCAGCAGCGGGGGCACGTCGGCGGCGATCGCAGCGGCAGGGGTGCCCGTCACCGATGTGGCCGACCTCACCGGTGTGCCGGCGATCCTCGATCACCGGGTGGTCACCCTGCATCCCACGGTGCACGGCGGACTGCTGGCCGACCCCACGAACGACGCCCACCGCGCCGACATGGCTGCGCACGGCATCGAGGCGATCGATCTCGTCGTGGTGAACCTCTATCCGTTCGCGTCGAACCCGAGCATCGATCTGATCGACATCGGCGGCCCGGCCATGGTGCGGGCAGCGGCCAAGAACCATGCCCACGTCGCGGTCGTCGTCAGGCCCGACGACTACGGGCCGGTGCTCGCCGAGGTGCAGCAGCACGGTGCGGTGAGCTCCGCCACCCGTCGCCGTCTGGCGCGCACTGCGTTCGACGTGATCGCCGACTACGACGCGCAGATCGCCACCTGGTTCGCCGCCACCGATGGTGCCGACGAGCCGCTGCCCGAGCAGTTGCACCTGTCGCTCACCCGCGCGCAGTCGCTGCGCTACGGCGAGAACCCGCATCAGCGCGGTGCGCGCTACCGCCTGGCCGGTGCGCGCAGCTGGTGGGACGACGCCGTGCAGCACGGGGGCAAAGACCTCAGCTACCTCAACCTCTACGACACCGAGGCCGCATGGAGGTTGGTGCACCGCTTCGACGAACCGGCCTGCGTTATCGTGAAGCACGCCAACCCCTGCGGCGTGGCCATCGCCGGGTCCATCACCGACGCCTACCTGGGTGCGCACGACTGCGATCCGGTCAGCGCGTTCGGGGGCATCGTGGCGCTCAACCGGCCGGTGCCGGTGGAGCTGGCCGAGGCGCTCGCCCCGGTGTTCACCGAAGTGGTGGTGGCGCCGTCGTTCGCTGCCGATGCGCTCGAGGTGCTGGCGGCGAAGCCCAATGTGCGCGTGCTGTCGGGGCCGCCGCCGTACGGGGCTGCGCTCGACCTGCGCGCGATCGACGGTGGGTTGTTGGTGCAGCAGGCCGATGCGGTGGACCTCGACCGGTCGCACTGGCGGGTGGTCACCCAGGCGCAACCCACCGAGCGGCAGTGGCGCGACCTGACGGTGGCGTGGCAGGTGTGTGCCGCGGTCAGCAGCAACGCCATCGTCTACGTGAGCGATGGTCGGGCGGTGGGCATCGGCGCCGGGCAGCAGAACCGGCTCGACAGTGCGCGTATCGCCGCCGAGCGGGCGGGCCGTCGCGCCGTCGGCGGCGTGTGCGCCAGCGACGCGTTCTTCCCGTTCCGCGACGGCCTCGACGTGGCCGCCGAGGCCGGGGTGCGCGCGGTCATCCAGCCGGGCGGCAGCGTGCGCGACGCCGAGGTGATCGAGGCCGCCGACGAGCACGGCATCGCCATGGTGTTCACCGGCGAACGTCACTTCCGGCACTGAGTCGCGGTCGCTCCTTGCTCGCCGATCGGCGACGCAGCGACCCCGTTCGGCCCCTGGCAACGCCGCCTGAATGCTGGACCATCGGCGTATGGCACGAATCGCGGATCTTCTGGCGGCGGGGCGCACGTTCTCGCTGGAGTTCTTCCCACCCAAGAACGAGGCCGGCTGGCTGAGCCTCGGCCGCACGATCGCCGAGCTCGAACCGCTCGAACCGCATTTCGTGAGCGTCACCTACGGAGCCGGGGGCAGCACCCGGGCACGCACAGCCGACCTCGTGTCGTGGGTGCAACGCCAGACGGCCATCACGCCGATGGCACACCTCACCTGTCAGGGGCACTCGCGGGCCGACATCCGCGACATCCTCGTCGACTACCGCGCCGAAGGGGTCGAGAACATCCTCGCCCTCGGCGGTGACCTGCCTGCCGATGGAGCGACGACCACCAGCGACTACCGCTGGTCGAGCGAGTTGGTCGACGACGTGCGGGCGCACGGCGGGTTCTCGATCGGGGTGGCAGCACATCCCGAGCTGCACCCGCGCTCGCCCGACCGAGCGAGCGATCGGCGTCACCTCGCCGCGAAGTTGGCCCGTGCCGACTTCGCCATCACCCAGTTCTTCTTCGAGGTCGACCACTACCTGGGCCTGGTCGACGACCTGCACCGGCTCGGGGTCGACAAGCCGGTGATCCCCGGGATCATGCCGGTGACCAACCTCGCCCAGGTGTCGCGGATGGCGCATCTGTCGGGCGCCGCGGTGCCCGGCTGGCTCGCCGAGCGAGTGGCCAAGGCGGGCGACGACGTGGCCGAGGCCACGCGCATCGGTGTGGAGATGGCCGCCGAGTTGTGCACCGAACTGCTCGAGGCCGGAGCGCCCGGCCTGCACCTGTACACGCTGAACCGCAGCGGGCCTGCGCTGGCGCTGTGGCGTCTGCTCGATCTCGGGCAGGTTTCGCCGGAGGAGCACGCCTGCTTCTAGGGTCGGCGCATGCGCGCATACGACTCGATCTATATCAACGGTTCCTGGGTTGCCTCGGCAGGTTCGGGCACCCTCGAAGTCACCAACTCGGCCACCGAAGAGGTGATCGCCAGCATCCCCAACGGTGCCGCCGCCGATGTCGACGCTGCCGTCGCGGCCGCGAAGGCGGCGTTCCCGGCGTGGAGCGCGCTGAGTGCCGCCGAGCGGGCGGGCTACCTGATGAAGATCCACGCCGGCCTCGAGGCTCGCACCGACGAACTGGCCGAGACCATCGCCCGTGAGGTGGGTATGCCGGTGAAGCTCGCCAAGGCCATCCAGGCCGGCCTGCCGAAGGCCAACTTCCAGATCGCCGCCGGGCTGCTGTCGACCTACGAGTTCGAGACCCAGGTGGGCAACTCGCTGGTGGTGCGCGAGCCCATCGGCGTGGTGGGCTGCATCACCCCGTGGAACTACCCGTTGCATCAGATCGCGCTGAAGGTGGCACCGGCGCTGGCGGCCGGGAACACCGTGGTGCTGAAGCCCAGCGAAGTGGCGCCGATCAATGCGTTCATCCTCGCCGAGGTGGTGCACGAGGCCGGGTTGCCGGCCGGTGTGTTCAACCTCGTCACCGGTGTGGGGCCCGTGGTGGGCGAGGCCATCGCTGCCCACGCCGATGTCGACATGGTCAGTTTCACCGGGTCCACCCGGGCCGGCAAGCGGGTGGCCGAGGTGGCCGCCCAGACCGTGAAGAAGGTGTCGCTCGAACTCGGCGGCAAGAGCCCCAACGTCATCCTCGACGACGCCGACCTCACCAAGGCGGTGGCCGACGGGGTGGGCAAGTGCTTCCTCAACTCGGGGCAGACCTGCACGGCGCTCACCCGCATGATCGTGCCGCGCGATCGTCTGGCCGAGGTCGAGCAGATCGCTGCTGCGACGGCCGCGGCGTTCACCCCCGGCGACCCGTTCGCCGGCACCACCCGTCTCGGGCCGCTCGTGTCGGCTGCCCAGCGCGACCGCGTGCGTGGGTTCATCCAGACGGGTATCGACGAAGGTGCCACCCTGGTGGCCGGTGGCGCCGAGGCGCCGGAAGGGCTCGACCAGGGCTACTTCGTGCAGCCGACGGTGTTCTCGAACGTCACCCCCGACATGACCATCGCCCGCGAAGAGATCTTCGGGCCGGTGCTGTCGATCATCCCCTACGACAGCGAGGACGAGGCCATCCGTATTGCGAACGACACGATCTACGGCCTCGCCGGCGGCGTGTGGAGCGGCGACCCCGAGCGAGCCAAGCAGGTGGCACGCCGTATCCGTGCCGGCCAGGTGGAGGTGAACGGTGGTGCGTTCAACGTGATGGCACCGTTCGGCGGCTACAAGCAGAGCGGCCTCGGCCGCGAGGCGGGCACCTTCGGACTCGAGGAGTTCCTCGAGGTGAAGTCGCTCCAGCTCTGACCCTGCCGCGCTGCCGACAGGTGGTCGCGGCCGGGTACTGACATACTTGGCACCCGAATGACGGATCGGTCTCCCACTCACGCGCCCCGGGCGCAGATCAGCCGGGTGCCCTACCTTCCGGGCCTCGACGGCATGCGAGCGCTCGCCGTCGTCGCCGTCATGGTGTACCACGCCAACAGCAACTGGCTGCACGGCGGCTTTCTGGGTGTCGAGGTGTTCTTCGTCATCTCGGGCTACCTGATCACGCTGTTGCTCGTCGCCGAACACGAACGCGATCAGGGCATCGATCTGAAGGCGTTCTGGGTGCGCCGGTTCCGGCGACTGCTGCCGGCGCTGTACCTGATGCTGGCGCTGCTGGTGGTGTACCTGGCCGTGTTCTACCGCGAGGCGCAGGGTCGGAACCGGGGCGACATCGTGGCGGGGCTCACCTACGTGAGCAACTGGTACCAGATCTGGGTGGGCGCCGGCTACACGGCGAGCGAGGCGTTCGCACCGCTGCGTCACCTGTGGTCGCTTGCGGTGGAGGAGCAGTTCTACCTGTTGTGGCCGCTGATGATGGTGCTCATCCTGCGTCGTGGCCGCGCCCATCTGCCGCGTGTGGCGCTGTGGTTGTTCGGTATCGCAGTCACCATCAACCTCGCCATTGCGGTGCTGTTCGTGCCGGGCGACATCGATTCGGTGTGCGGGCCCGACACGATGCGCGGCTACTGGACCGTCGCCGGTCGATGCATCAGCATCAACGACACGCTGTACCTGAGTTCGGTCACTCGGGCCGGCGGCTTGCTGCTCGGTGCTGCGCTCGCCATGGTGTGGCGACCGGTCGCGGTGATGCGCGGGCCGCTGCGCGACAAGGGTCGACAACTCGACCTGCTCGCTGTCGTCGGCGTGGTGCTGCTGGCGATGCTGATGTGGTGGGTCCACCTCGCCGATCCGGCCGAGAACAGCCTCACCGGCTCTCAGTTCGATCCGTTGCTGTTCCGTGGCGGGTTGTTCCTCGCCGGTCTGGCCACCGTGCTCGTCATCACTGCGGTCACCCATCGGGGTGCGCTGACGGGTCGCCTGTTCGGGAACCCGGTGCTGGTGTGGGTGGGCACACGCAGCTACGGGCTCTACCTGTTCCACTGGCCGATCTACCAGATCATCCGCGGCGAGGCCGGGGTGAAGATGTCGCTCGGCCAGTTCGTGCTGGCGATGGTGCTCACCGTGCCGATCACCGAGTTGAGCTACCGGCTCGTCGAGACACCGGTGCGCAAGGGTGCGATCGGTCGGTGGTTGCGGCGCGAGGAGGGGCGTCGCCGCCGTGTCGATCCGGCCGCACGCCGTCGGCTCGTGGCCATCGGTGCCGCCGCTGGGTTGCTGTTGCTCGGCGCCGGAGTGAGTGTGGCGTTGGCCCCCAACCAGTGCGTTGGTGAGGTCGAGTGCGCAAGCGAGGCCGGCCGCGAAGCCATCGCAGCCGCTGCGAGCACCACCCTCGCGCCGGTCGACACCGCGGCGCCGGTCACGCCTGCACCGGTCGACACCGCGTTGCCGGGCGCCACCACGCTCGTGCCGCCGGCCAGCACCACCCCGCCCACCGCGCCGCCCACCACCGAGCCACCGCCACCTCCGCCGCCCACTGCGATCGGCGAGTCGGTGATGCTCGGTGCAGCGCCCCAACTCCAGGCGGGCGGCTTCACCGTGAACGCCGCCGAAAGCCGTCAGGGCCAGGCCACGGCGCGGGTGGTCGGGCAACTGAAAGCCAGCGGTCAACTTGGCGAGATCGTCGTCATCCAGGTGGGCACGAACGGCCCGGTCGAGCAGATGGTGTACGACGAGATCATGTCGTATCTGCCAGCCGCCGAGCACCCGAAGGTGATCTTCCTCACCGTGCACGCCAACCGCAACTGGATCGAACCCAACAACATGCGGATCTGGTCGTTGAAGGGTCGGTACCCGAACGTCGACGTGCTCGACTGGAACGGCCTGGTCACGTCGGGGCAGATCCCGGGCATCTCGGGCGACGGCATCCACCTCGGCACACCCGAGGCGAAGCAGACCTATGCCAACTACATCTTCGGCATGATCGGGCGGAACGACCTCATCCAGGCGGTCGGCTGACCGGCGCAGGTCAGCGCTCCACTGGCTTCTCGCGCGGCGCTGCCAGGGCATACGCTCGCTGCCATGACCTCCCCCGTACGTGTTGCCGTCACCGGCGCAGCCGGCCAGATCGGCTACAGCCTCCTGTTCCGTATCGCTTCGGGTTCGATGCTCGGGCCGAACACTCCCGTCATCCTCCAACTGCTCGAGATCACCCCGGCGCTCAAGGCGCTCGAGGGCGTGAAGATGGAGCTCGACGACTGTGCGTTCCCGCTGCTGGCCGGTGTGGTGTGCACCGACGACGCGAGCGTGGCGTTCGGCGATGCCGATGTGGCCCTGCTCGTGGGCGCGATGCCGCGCAAGGCGGGTATGGAGCGCAGCGATCTGCTCAGCGCCAACGGTGGCATCTTCAAGCCGCAGGGGCAGGCACTCAGCGCGAGCGCGAAGAAGGACGTGAAGATCCTCGTGGTCGGCAACCCGGCCAACACCAACGCGCTCATCGCCCAGCAGAACGCCCCCGACCTCGACCCGCGCCGGTTCACGGCGATGACCCGACTCGACCACAACCGTGCGGTCAGCCAGTTGGCGCAGCGCACCGGCGCTGCGGTCACCGACATCACCAACATGACCATCTGGGGCAACCACTCGGTCACCCAGTACCCCGATCTGTTCCACGCCAAGGTGAAGGGCCAGAACGCCTACGAGTTGGTGAACGACCACGCCTGGGTCGACGGCACCTACATCCCCACCGTCGCCAAGCGCGGTGCGGCCATCATCGAGGCCCGCGGCGCGTCGTCGGCTGCGTCGGCCGCCAACGCCGCGGTC
>JBEIIG010000004.1:0-105207 GCA_040380855.1 Acidimicrobiaceae bacterium
CTCCTCGGCCATGATGGCGGCGAAGCGGTAGTCGTCGGTGCCGCCACCGCCGTACTGCTCGGGCACGGTGAGGCCGAGGAACCCCTGCTTGCCGGCCGACAGCCACAGCGAGCGGGGCGTGATCTGCTCGTGCTCCCACTGCTCGTGGTTGGGCACCACCTCGCTGTCGAGCCAGCCGCGGAAGGCACTGCGGAACTGGTCGTGTTCGTCGGCGTAGATGGTGCGCGGGATCGGCTGCATGTCCCCGAGAGTACGCCCCCTCCCGGCCCCACACCCACCCCGACCCCCACCACCCCCGTCTGCGTTTGTGAGCAGGGCCCTGTCCACCACGGGCTTGCTCACAAACGCAACCGGGGAGGCCCCGCGTGGCGTTTGTGAGCGGACCCCTGTTCATCACGAGGTTGCTCACAAACGGAACCGGCCGGGTGCGGCGTTTGTGAGCGGGACCCTGCCTGACGCCGACGTGCTCACAAACGCGGGCCGGCGGGAACGCAGGGGTTCGAGCGGGCGTCAGGCGGCGAGGACGGCGCGGGCGACGATATCGGTGCCGAACGCGGTGAGGATGGCGAGGTACAGCAGGCCGGTGGCAGCCATGACGGCCGAGTAGTAGCGCTCGCGCAGTGCAGCACGGGTGACGAACACCAGCACCAGCGTGGTGACGGCGCAGGCCGCCCAGAACCAACCGAGCGTGCCACCCCAGCCGTCGTCGATCGCACCGGTCCATACCGACACCATGCCGGTGGGGATGAGCAACGACAGCACCTCGACCGGCCAGATCCAGCCGAGGGCCGTGACCAGTTCGTTCAGCACCCTGCGGGGCAGGCCGGGCTGCACCAGGTACCAGTGGCCGAGCAGCATCGCGTCGGTGACGGCACCCAGGAACGCCGCGCCCACCACGGTTCGCAGGACGGACAGGGCCACCGAGCCGGCCCCACCGTCGGTGGCGTCGATACCGGCCGCCACCAGGCCGACCACGCCGATGGCCGGGGCGATGAGGTCGAGTGCCGGAGCGAATTCGGGCCCGTGCCGCTCGGTATCGGCAGTCGCCACCTCGCGGTCGATCCCGGTCATGGCCGCCACCCGCGCCGTGCGTCGGTCGTGCTCGGCGTCGCCGCCCGACACCCCGGCACCCCGACGCACGATCGACACCGTGAGGACGGCGACGGCAGCCGCCACGACACCGATGGCCGGCACATCGCGCCCGGGCACCCAGCCGAACACGGCCGCACACACGACGCCACCTGCGGCGATGAGGGCGTAGGTGCCCCGGAGCAGCCATCCGTAGCCGAGGCCGACGAGTCGCCGCCGGGTGGTGAACCAGCAGAAAAAGAGGCCTCCGACCGCCCACTGCAGCAAGAATGTTGCCGCGTCGAGACGAATCACTTGACCGAGGCTAACGACCTGCCGATGGAGAACCATGCGTCGAACTGAACCCTCGCTGCCCTCTGCCGGGGCACGACCGGGCCGCGCCGTCGCGCGGGCGATCGGCCTGGCGACGGTGTTCGCTGCATCGGTGTCGTTGTTCGTGCTGGCCATGCAGGCGGGCCGCTGACATGCGCCCTCGTCGACGCCCGAAGACGGCGCTCGCCTCGAAGATCACCATCGCCGGGATGAGCGTGTCGGCCACCATCGGCGGCGCAGCCCTGATCGCTGACGCAGACGCAGCGGCCACAGCGGCGAAGGCAGCGGCGAAGGCAGCCGCCACAACACAGACAACCGCGCCTGTTGCCGCCGACCCCGCCGCCACGCCCGCACCCGCCCTCGGCAGCGTCCCTGCTGTCACCACCACCACTGGAGTGCCGGTCGCAGGCGACCCGACGAGTTCGGTCGCTGCGCCGGTCGACCCCGCAGCGAGCGCAACGACGGTGCTCGACACGCTCACCACCTTCGCCCAGCCCACCGGCGCCACGCCGGCTGCGCCTGGCGTACCCGCGCCGCCCGCTGCGCCCGGCACCCCCGCCACCCAGCCGCCGACCCCCCAACCGACGGCGCCGACGCCGACCGCCGCACCCGCTCCGGGCACCATTCCGGCTGTACCCGGCACCCTCCCCACCATCACCGCCCCGCCGGCCACCGCACCGCCCGCGACGGCACCGCCCGCCACCAGTCCGCCACCCACCGCACCACCGGCCACGAGCCCACCGGCCACCAGCCCGCCACCACCGCCGCCGCCTCCGCCACCGCCCGACACCGTTTCGGAGGGCACGTGGTGAGCGCGCTCGACACCCACTGCCCCACCACGACCGCGCACCTGTGCTGTCGCGCGATGAGCACCACGGCCGACCTCACCGTGGTCGTGCCCGCCGGCGAGCCGGGCGATGCACTGTTGAACTGGGCGGCAGCGCGCCTCGAGCAGCTCGAGCAGCGTTGGAGCAGGTTCCGGCCCGACTCGGAGATCAGCCGGCTGAACGCCGCCGCCGGGGCCGCGCTGCCGGTGTCGCTCGACACGCTCTTGGCGGTGCGCACGGCCCGGGCAGCGTGGTCGCACACCGAGGGCTGCTTCGACCCGACGGTGCACGATGCACTGGTGCACCTCGGCTACGACCGCACGATCGACGAGCTGCGCACGGGCACGCCGGCCGAACGAGCCGACGCGCTCGGCACACTGTCACCGGCACCGGGATGCGCAGGCATCGAGGTCGACCCGTACACCTCCTCGGTCCGCCTGCCACCGGGCACGCACCTCGATCTCGGAGGCATCGGCAAGGGCCTCGCCGCCGACCTCGTCGCCCGCGGTCTGATCGAGCGCGGCGCACTGGGTGCGCTGGTGAACATCGGTGGCGATGTGCGCGTGACCGGCACTCCTCCCGACGGCACCGCCTGGCACATCGACGTGCTCGACCCGCGCACCGAGCAGCGTTTCACCTCACTCGATCTGCGCGACGGTGGCGTGGCCACCAGCACCCCGCTGCGCCGTCACTGGCGCAGCGGCGACCACGCCCATCACCACCTCGTCGACCCGGCCACCGGCGACTCCACCCGTTCACCCGTGGTGGGCGTGACCGTGGTGGCCGGTACGACGGCATGGGCCGATGCGCTGTCGAAGGTTCCGTTCGTCGATCCGGCTCGCACCGTCGGGTTCGAAGCCGTGGCGGCGTTCGTGTTGTATGCCGATGGATCGCACCGTACCGTCGGCCCGATGGCGCAGTTCGAGCGGGACGGGGCACGATGATGCTGGCCGCGAGCGAGAAGCTGAGTTGGTTCATCTCGCGTTCGAGCGGGTGGGTAGCGGCTGCACTGCTGGCACTCAGCGTGATCTGGGGTGTGCTCGGTTCGTCGAAGCTGATCGAGCGGCGCGGCGTGCCGCGCTGGCTCCAAGACCTGCACCGCTATCTGGCATTGCTCACGGTGATCTTCATCGCCGTACACCTGTTGGCCCTGGTGGGCGACAACTACATGCACATCGGCTGGCGTGAACTGTTCGTTCCCTACGCGCTGCGGTGGAAGCCCGGCGCGGTGGCATGGGGTGTGGTGGCGTTCTACTGCATCGCGGTCGTCCAGGTGTCGTCATGGCTGCGGCCCTGGCTGTCGAAGCCGCTGTGGCGCCGCCTGCACTACCTGTCGTATCCCGCGCTGTGGATGGTGGTGGTACACGGGCTGAAGGCCGGCACCGACGCGAGCAACATCGGCATCCGCCTCGGCGTGATCGTGCTCGTGGCCGTCACCGCCTTCACCACGGCGGTACGCATCCTCGGCACCCGGCCGCGACGCAACGCGGTGACGGCCCACCGTCCGGAGGCCTCCGCCGTGTCGGTGTCGCCGCTGCCGCCGCCGCCTGCTGGGGCGAAACCGCTCGACGCGCCTACGCTCGCCGATCGTGCTGTCTCGCCCCGCTGACTCCCGCGTGCCAGGTGTTGTACCGATCGGGCGGTTGGCGCTCGTGTTCGCCTCGGCGATCGCCGGTATCGGGTTGGCCGGCTGCATGGTGGGCGAACGACCCTCGTTCGAACAGGCACCCACCGCAGCAGGTGTGCTCACGGGCGACCCCAACATCGATGCGGTGCTGGGCCTGCTCGACACGGTCGACGGCGCCGTGTTCAGCGCCACGTACGAGGCGCTGCTCGTCTTCAACGGGGTGCAGTCGTCGGTCACCGCGGCGCAGGCAAGTTCGACCCAGCGGTCGATGACGATCGGTGATGTGCGCTACGTGACCGACCAGAACGGCACCCGCACCTGCTCGGTGGCCGCCAACAGCTGCACCCCGGTGCTGAACGCTGCCGCGGTGAGCGACACGGGCGTGACGCCGGAGTTCGTCTTCGGCGATGTGGCCAAACGACTGCGCCGCGACGCGAACGCCCGGATCGGGCCGTCGGTGCCGAGCGCGACCGAGATCGCGGGCGAACAGGCCACGTGCGTCGACGTGCCGTTGAGCGGCGGCACCAAGCAGTACTGCGCGTTGTCGAACGGCGTGCTCGCCCGGTTCGTGGGCGCCGACGTGACGGTGGACATGACGTCGTATCAGCGCATCGTCGACCCGACGCTGTTCACCCCGTAGCCGGTTACTCGGCGCGCACCGCCACCGTGGTGGTGTCGCGGCCGCTGCGCAGCAACGTGCCCGGGCGCGATGCCAGCAGTTCGCCCCGCTCGACGCAGCGCACCCCGTTGACGATGACGTGTTCGATGCCGACGGCCTCGCCGTACACGCGGCCGGCGCCACCGGGTAGGTCGAAGCGCATGCCCACCGGGCCGGGGCCGACGGTGGCGGGGTCGAACACGGTGATGTCGGCGTGCGCGCCCTCGACGAGCACCCCGCGGTCGACCAGGCCATAGAGCTCGGCCGGGCGGCCGGTGAGGTGGTGCACCGCCTCTTCGAGCGGCATGAGCGGCCGCTCGCGCACGGCCCGGGCGAGCATCGTGGTGGCGTAGCTGAAGCTGTCGATCATGTCGAGGTGCGCGCCCGCGTCGCTGGCGCCGACGATGGCGCGCGGGTCGCGCCACACCTCCACCCGGCGCTCCCACGTGTCGTCGCCCTGCCCCTTGTCCTGGCTGGCGATGACCGTGCGCAGGCCGTCGTCGACGACGATGTCGGCCAGCGTGTCCCACGCCGACCTGCCGAGGTCGCGGGCGATATCGGCGATGAGGCGACCCTCGTATGGCTTCCACTGCGGGCTGAAGGTCTCGAGCAGCCAGTAGGCGCCCCAGTTGCCGATGGCGCGGGTGGAGCCCTCGGTGGACTGGGCGAGGCGGTCCCACTCGGCGCGCATGGCCGGATCGCGCAGTTGGCGCAACTTCTCGTCGACCGGCAACGCCATGAGCGCATCCCACCCTTGGAGGATGTCGAGGATGAAGCCGCTGGTGAAGTTGAGCCGCAGACGGAACGTGTCGGGCAGGGTGAGCGCCAGCACCCGTCCACCGGCCTCGGCGGCGAGGTCGCTGCCGCGGAGTTGGTGTTGCACGAGGTCCCAGTTCTGGGCGTACACCTGCAGCAGGTTCCAGTTGAGCGGCCGATTGGCGGCAGCGCTCATCTCGCCCATCAGGATGAACGTGTCGTCGCTGAACTGGCCGACGGCGGGGATGAACTCGAGCGTGGTGCCCGGGAACTCGCTGACCACGCTGCACAGTGCGATCAGTTCGTCGCGACTGGCGCAGCGTGACGGCACGGCGTGGCCGAGGTGGTCGTTGTGACTGGGGGACCAGGTGCTGGAGAACCCGAGGCCACCGGCGGCCAAGCCGTCGCGCAGCAACTGCTGCATCTGGGCCACCTCATCGGCCGTGGCCTCGCGCTCGGTGGCGGCAGCGCCCATCACCACCCGGCGCAGCGCCGAGTGACCCACCAGGAAGCCGGCGTTCGGCATGAGCGTGCCATCGAGCCGGTCGAGGAAACTGCCCGTGGTGGTCCAGTCCCACGGCAGGCCGATCTGCAGGCTCTCGAGCGGCATGCCCTCCACGCGGGCGAGCATGCGCATGAGGTAGTCGGCATCGTCGGCCCGCACCGGCGTGTCGGTGGTGGGTGCCAGCGGGGCGATGGTGAACCCGCAGTTGCCGCCGATGACGGTGGTGACACCGTGCAGCGGCGACGGGCTGAGGGTGGTGTCCCAGAACGCCTGCGCGTCGTAGTGCGTGTGCAGGTCGATGAAGCCGGGCGCCACCACCAGGCCACGCGCATCGACCTCGTCGACCGCGGCCTCGGTGAGGTCGCCGATGGCGACGATGCGACCGTCGCGCACACCCACATCGGCCACCCGGCCGGGCGCACCCGTGCCGTCGACGACCGTTCCCCCGGAGATCTTCAGATCGAGCATGCCCGGACTGTACCCCCGGGGGGCGCGGCTGTGTTCAGCCGACGACCGCCAGACCGTGCTCGGCGGTGTTCATCGGCAGCGGGCCATCGGCGGTGGCGACGACGATGTCCTCCAACCGCATGCCCCATTTGCCCGCCACGTAGATGCCGGGCTCGACGCTGAACGCATGACCGGCGGCCAGCGGCAGGTCGTTGCCCTCCACCATGTACGGGTCTTCGTGGGCCTCCATGCCGATGCCGTGACCGGTGCGGTGGATGAAGTGCTCGCCGTACCCCGCCTCGGCGATCACCCGACGCGCTGCCCGGTCGACCTCCTGGCACGGTGCGCCCACCACACCGGCGGCCACACCCGCAGCCTGTGCGGTGTGCAGCACGGCGTAGGCCTCGGCCACCTCGGCCGTGGGCTCGCCCAGGAACACGCAGCGGGTGATGTCGCTGCAGTAGCCGGCCATCGTGCCGCCGAAATCGCACAGCACGATCTCGCCCGCACGGATGACGCGGTCGCCCGGATGGTGGTGCGGCGAGGCCGCGTTCTCGCCCGCGGCGACGATGGCGAAGTTCACCAGTTCGTGCCCCTCGGCCAGGATGCGCGCTCCCAGATCGGCCGACACCTCGGCCTCGGTGCGACCCTCCAGCGGGATGCGACCGGCCTGCAGTTCGGCGGCGATGCGATCGACCGCGGCGCCAGCGGCGGCGAGGGCTGCGATCTCGGCTGCGTCCTTGCGCGTGCGCAGTTCGTTCATGACCGTCGTGGAGCGCACGTAGCGGGTGCGGTCGCTGCCCCAGTGGCCCAGCAGGTCGACCAGGAAACGCGCCCACATCGTGTCGCCCACCGCGGCCACCGCCGGGCGGGGCACCAGGCCCGCCACCAGCGCCACCGGGTCGTCGGTCTCGTTCCAGGGCAGCAGGCCGAACACACCCGACTGCGGTGCCACACGCGGCGCCTCGAGCCGGGGGATGACCAGCGTCGCATCGCCGTCGCGCGGCACCACCAGCATCGTGAGGCGCTCGAGCGGCATGGCCGTGTACCCCGTGAGGTACGGCAGATCGCTGCCCACGCTCAGCAGCAGCACGTCGACGCCGGTGCCCTCCATCGTGGCACGGGCGCGGGCGATGCGGTCGAGGAACGGGCCGGTCACGGATGGTGCACTCATGCCCTTCATTCTGTCGCTAACGCGCGCTGTCGCACGGTGTCTCTTGTCGTCGTGAACGCTTCTGCCGCTCTCGTGGATGATCCGACACGCCTCCGGCGTTGCACCCGCTCGATGTCGACCGCGCCCTCCGACCACAGCGAGCACCGTCGGGTGCTCGAGCGCATGGTCGCCGAGCAACCCGATCGCCTGGCGCGCAAGATGCGCCGCGCCGCCGACGACCGGGCGGGTGCCGACGACTTGGCCCAAGAGGTGCTGCTGCGTGCCGTGCGGTCGCTGGCCGGTGTGCGCGGCCCGGCCGACGAGGCGCTGCTGTGCGGCTGGGTCGACACGATCGCCGGCAATCTGATCCGCAATCACCACCGCGACCGCACGCGACGGCCGCGTACCGACTCGCTCGACGAGGTCGGCTTCGCCGAGCCAGCCGCGCCCGAGTCGACCGATGAGATGGTGATGGCCGCTGCCGCCCGCGACGCGCTCGCCGAGCTCGTGGCGGTGCTGCCGGCCGACCTGCGCACCGTGTTCATCGCCCGGGTGATCGACGAGCGGCCGTCGGCCGAGGTGGCCGCCGAGCTCGGCATCTCCGACAACCTCGTCCGCTGGCGCCTGCACCAGGCCCGCGAACGACTGCGCAGCGAGCTCGAGCGGCTCGGCTGACGCAGCACTCCACCACACCCCATCACCTCCGAGAGGAACCACCATGACCACCCTGTTCATCGACGCGCCCACCGAGCTGCACCAGGCCTGGGCCGAACGGTTCAACGCCGGCGATGTCGACGGCATGCTCGCCCTCGCCGAACCCGGTTCGGCGTTCGCTCCGGCGCCCGGTGCAGTCGTCACCGACGGCGACTACCGGGCCGCCCTCAGCGGCTTCCTCGCCCTCGGTCTGCCGATCGAACTCACCCTGAAGCGGGCCGTGCAGAGCGACGACGTCGCGCTGCTCGTGTACGACTGGACGATCGACGGCACCGCCGCCGGCAACGATGTGCACCTCGCCGGCACCACGGCCGATGTGGCCCGCCGCGGGCCGCACGGTTGGCGGTTCGTGATCGACAACCCGTTCGGCACGGCCTGAGGCGCGGCCATGATCCATCACATCTCCATCCCGGCCCGCGACACCCGCCATGTGGCCGAGGTGCTCGTCGAACTGTTCGACGGCGTGCTCACCGGGTTCGGCCCCTATCACGACTCGTGGATCGCCTGGGCGGCCGACGACGTCGGCGCAGCGATCGAGGTCTACCCGGTGGGCACCGAGATGTATCCCCCCGACGGCCCGGGCCAGGCCCGCTTCCGGCACGACCCGACGGCCCGTGGTTTCACCGCCACGCACGCCACCGTGTCGGTACCGCGTACGGCCGACGAGATCATCGCCCTCGGCCACCGCGAAGGGTGGCGTGCGGTGCGGCTGTCGCGCGGACCGCACGACGTGATCGAGTTCTGGATCGAGAACCGGGTGATGCTCGAGGTGATGACCCCTGAGATGACGGCCGCCTACCTCGCCGCGGCGCCACGCAGACGTGGGGTGACGAGCACCGCGGCGGCCGGGGCGGCCACCTGATCGGCGGCCTGCTTGGCGTGATAGCTCGAGCGGGTGAGCGGGCTGGCCTCGACATGGCCGATACCCGCTGCCTCGCCGATGCGCTTCCACTCGTCGAACTCGTGCGGCTCGACCCAGCGGGCCACCGGCAGATGATGCGTGGTGGGCCGCAGGTACTGGCCGATCGTGACGATGTCGACGCCGATGGATGCGAGGTCGACCAGGCAGCCGACGACCTCGTCGTGCGTCTCGCCCATGCCCACGATCAGACCCGACTTCACCGACAGGCCCGCCGCCTTGGCGCGGGCCAGCACGCCGAGCGAGCGGGCGTAGCCGGCCGACGGGCGCACCGCGCGCTGCAGGCGGGCGACGGTCTCGGTGTTGTGGTTGAACACATCGGGCCGGGCGGCGAACAGCAGGTCGAGCGCGGCCGGGTCGCCCTTGGCATCGCTGACGAGCGTCTCGACACGGGTGGAAGGCATGGCCGCACGGATGGCCTCGACGCAGGCGGCGACGTGTGCCATACCGCCGTCGGCCAGATCGTCGCGGGCCACCATCGTGAGCACGGCGTGTTCGAGCCGCATGCGAGCCACGGCCTCGGCCACCCGCGCCGGTTCGTCGGCCGCGGGCAGCTCGGGCTTGCGCGTGTCGACCAGGCAGAACCCGCACGCACGCGTGCACCGCTCGCCCAGCACCATGAACGTCGCGGTGCCGTCGCTCCAGCAGTCGCTGAGGTTGGGGCAGCCGGCCTCCTCGCACACCGTGACCAGGCCGAGGTCGCGCACGGTCTGCTTCAGCCCCAGCACCTCGGGGCCGTGCACCACCTTCGGGCGCAACCACTCGGGCTTGCGGGTGGAGATCTCGAGACCGCCGGTGACCCCCGCCTGGCCCAGACGGCCGAGCAGCCGTACCGATTCGGCAGAAGCGGTGGCCACGCCATGATCGGCCGCGGTGCGCACCGGTGCCCCGGCGCCTTCTCCGCGGGAAAACGCGGATAGATCGTCGGGGCGATGGCGCCAGGCGACGTCCTGCCGCTCGATCAGCCCATCGCTCCACATCGCGGCGGCGTGGCGGGCCAGGACGTCGACCACCTCGCGCATCGTCACGTCGATGCCCTCCTCGGCCAGCGAGGTGACGGGCTTGTCGGCGATACCGCACGGCACGATGTGCTCGCGCATGTAGGTGAGGTCGGTGCTGATGTTCAGCGCGAAGCCGTGCATCGTGCGGCCACGCGACAGTCGCACGCCGATGGCGCAGATCTTGCGTGGGTTCGGCCCGTCGACCCCCACCCACACGCCCGGGTACTCGGGCAGCACGCCCACGTCGACGAGGCCCAGTTCTTCGAGCGTGCGCACCACCACCGCCTGCACGGCGGCGACGTGGTCGGCCGCCCCGAGCGAGTTGGCGACGCTGAGGATCGGGTAACCCACCAGTTGGCCGGGGCCGTGATAGGTCACGTCGCCGCCCCGTTTCACCGCCACCAGCTCGGCACCGACGGCTGCCGGTTCGCACCGCAGGTTGGCCGCCAGGTCGGTGCGCGGGCCATAGGTGAACACGTGCGAGTGCTCGAGCAGCAGCAGGTGCTGCTCGCGGCCGTGGCGGAACAGACCCTCCTGCAGGGCCAGGGCCTCGCCGTAGGGCACGGTGCCGAGCCACCGCACCCGCAGGGGCTCGGCGGCAGGCAGAGTGTTCAGTTCAGAGTTCGCTGTCCCAGTCACGGGTCTCGAGGATCTGCTTCACCTTCACCAGGAAGCCTGCGGCATAGGCGCCGTCGAAGGCTCGGTGGTCCCAGCTCATCGCCAGGTTGCCAACCGGGTGGATGACGATGGCCTCGCCGCCGTCGGGCAACTGCGCCACCACCGGCTTGCGCACGATGGCATCGGTCGACATGATCGCCACCTGCGGCTGGTTGATGATGGCCATCGTGAGCACGCTGCCGGCCGAGCCGTTGTTCGAGATGGTGAACGTGCCGCCCTGGATCTCGTCGGGGCTCAACTTGCGGCTGCGGGCCCGGTTGGCGAGGTCGTTGATCTCACGAGCGATGGCGCGCAGACGCTTGGTCTCGGCCGAGCGCACCACCGGCACCAGCAGGCCCTGGTAGTCGAGGTCGACGGCCACACCGATGTCGATGAAGTTGTGCACCACCAGTTCGGTGTCGCTGATGCTGGCGTTGAGGTGCGGGAACTCGCCCAGCGCGTCGACGATGGCCCGGGTGATGAACGGCAGGTAGGTGAGGCTGAAGCCCTCGGTCTCTTTCCAGTGCTGCTTCACGCGGCCGCGGGTGGCGTCGACGTTGGCGTAGTCGACCTCGACCACACTGAACGCGTGCGGGCTGACCGACTTGCTCATCACCATGTGACTGCCGGTGAGCTTGCGGATCTTGCTGAGCTTGATGGCGCTGTCGCGGTCGCCTGCGGCGACTGCTGGAGCCGGAGCCGCTGCGGGAGCGGGGGCCGGAGCCGGTGCGGGAGCCGGAGCCGGAGCGGGCGCCGGGGCCGGAGCGGGTGCGGGGGCCGGGGCCGGGGCCTCGACCACCGGTGCGGGCGCCGGAGCCGGAGCGGGCGCAGGGGCGGCAGCGCTGAGGCGGTCGAGGTGATCGTTCACGTCGTCGCGGGTGATGCGCCCGCCGGGGCCGGTACCGGTGATGTCGTCGGGGTTCAGGCCGTGTTCGGTGATGAGGCGACGCACCACGGGCGACAGCAGACGGTTGTCGCCTCCTGCAGCCGCCGGAGCGGGAGCGGGAGCCGGTGCAGGCGCCTCGACCACCGGGGCAGGTGCTTCGACCACCGGTGCAGGTGCCGGTGCCGGTTCCGGGGCCGGCTCGGGAGCAGGGGCCGGAGCAGGGGCCGGAGCCGGCTCGGGAGCCGGGGCCGGGGCGGCGTCGCTGGTGCTGCCCACCACGGCGATCACGGCGCCCACGGGCACGGTGTCGCCTTCCTGGGCGAGGATCTGCAGCACGGTGCCGGCGATCGGCGACGGCACCTCGGTGTCGACTTTGTCGGTGCTCACCTCGAACAGCGGCTCGTCGGCGGCAACGGTGTCGCCGACCTTCTTGAACCAGCGGGTGATGGTGCCCTCGGTGACGGTCTCGCCCAACTGGGGCAGGGTCACATCGGCCATGGTGTTCTCCTCGGGTGTGTCGGCTCAGGCGTTCAGGCTGCGGCCGGTGAGAGACAATACGGTCTCACCGAACAGTTCGGTGAGGCTCGGGTGGGGTTGGATGAACTCGGCGACCTCGGCGGCGGTGGCCTCCCAGTTGACGGCCAGGTAGCCGCCGCTGAGCTGTTCGGTCACCCACGGGCCCACCATGTGCACGCCGAGGATCTGCCCGGCGGTGCCGTCGGCGTTCTTCTTGGCGATCACCTTCACCAGGCCGTCGACCTCGCCCAGGATCTGGGCCCGGCTGTTGGCACGGAACTGGTGCTTGGCCACCACCACGTCGTACCCGGCCGCCTTGGCAGCCTCTTCGCTGGGGCCGGCCCACGCCACCTCGGGGTGGCAGTAGATGGCCCACGGCACGCGGTCGTAGTTGATGGGCGCGGGCTGCTCGCCGAGCAGATG
Organism: Acidimicrobiaceae bacterium; assembly: GCA_040380855.1. Taxonomy (GTDB): domain Bacteria; phylum Actinomycetota; class Acidimicrobiia; order Acidimicrobiales; family Ilumatobacteraceae; genus VFMC01. Next base: position 12,491 of record JBEIIG010000004.1, read on the forward strand.
CTTGGTGATGAGGATCGCCTCGGCATAGCCGACGTGCGCCAGTTGTGGCGTGTTGATCAGGTCGCCGATGGCGTACACACCGGGCTCGCCGGTGCGGCAGTACTCGTCGACGGTGACGAAGCCGCGCTGGTCGACCTTCACGGCCGTGCCCTGCAGGCCCAACTCGTCGGCATACGGGCGCCGGCCCACGCTCACCACGACGGCGTCGACCTCGATGCTCTCGCCCTCGCCGAAGTGCACGACGGTGCTACCGCTGCCGGTGGGCGTGTGGCCGGTGACCTTCACGCCGGTGCGGATGTCGATGTTCTTCTTCTTGAACGTTCGCACGACGACGTTGGCGAGGTCGGCGTCGAGGCCGGGCAGGATCTTCGGCATCCCTTCGAGGATGGTGACCGCAGCACCGAGGTCGGCGAAGGTGCTGGCGAACTCGCAGCCGATCGCGCCGCCACCGATCACCACCATGCGGGCCGGCACACGGTCGAGCATCAGCACTTCGTCGCTGGTCATCACCGGGCCGCCGGGCACGATGTCGAAGCCGGGGATGGTGCGCGGTACCGACCCTGCGGCCAGCAACACGTGGCGACCCGTGATCGAGGTGCTGCCGCCTTCGTTCAGGCGCACGTTGACGGTGCGGTTCGGGCCGAGCGAACCGGTGCCACCGATGATCTCGATCTTCTTCGACTTCATGAATCCGCCGAGGCTCTTCACGATGCCGTCGACGATCTTCTGCTTGCGTGCCTGCGATACGGCGAAGTTCACCGTGGGCGCACTCGACTCGATACCGAACTCGGCGGCATGGGCCACGTGGCGCTGCACGGCAGCGGTCTCGAGGAAGGCCTTCGCCGGGATGCACCCGCGGTTCAGGCAGGTGCCACCGATGGCACCCTTTTCGACGACGGCCACCTTCAGCCCGGCTGACGTGGCGTAGAGCGCAGCGCCGTAGCCACCTGGGCCGCCGCCGATCACGACCAGGTCGAACTCGTGGTCACCGGGGGCGGCAGTGTTCATCGGTGGGGCTCCTCATGTGGGCAGCGCAGGATCGGCTCGGGCCGTCGGGGCAACGGTACCGCCATTCGGCGCCGACGTCGGCTGACTGTGTGGTGCTGCCACCACCCTGCCAGGAGGATTCAGGGCCAGGAGGATTCAGGGCCAGGAGGATTCAGGGCCAGGAGGATTCGGGCCAGGAGGATTCAGGCGGGTCGGCGGGCGCGCAGGTGGGTGGGGCAGTGTTCGCCGGTGTCGAGCACGCCGATCATCTGAGTCCACAGGTCGATGTTGTGGTCGACGAAGGCCTCACCCAGCGCGGCCACCGCCTGCTCGCGCAGAGGACCGCTCATCTGCGCCAGTTCGTGGCGGGCCACCTGCGCGTACCACTCGTGCCGGCTGGTGACGCCGATGTCGACGAACCCGGCCGCAGTGAGGGCGGCGGCGTAGCGGGTCGGCGAGGCCATCCCGAAGTCGAGGCCTTCGGCAGCGATGTACGCGCGCATCGCTGCCGACGGTTCGCCGTCGTGGCCGATCAACCAGTCGGAGGCGACGAACCAGCCGCCGGGGCGCAACAAGCGGTAGACGTCGAGCGCGAGCGACTCCTTGTCGGGGATGTGCACGATCGAATCCTTCGAGAACACGATGTCGAACGTGCCCGGCGGGAACGGCAGCGGGCCGGGTGCCACCTTGGCGACACCGATCCGGTCGCTCAGCCCGTGACGCGCCACGCGCGCCCGGGCTTCGGCCAGCACCGTGTCCTCCACGTCGACACCCGTCACGTACGCGGCACCGAACCGCTCGACCAGCAGCACGTCGATACCGCCCACACCACAGCCGATGTCGAGCACGCAGCACCCGGCGAGGTCGATGCCGTCGAGCACCCGGGCCACCTCGTCGGGTCCGCCGGGTGACAAGAACCCCTCGCCCCACACGAGTTCGAGCAGGCCGATCAACGTGGGGTCGTACAACTCGCCGTCGCTGTGCTCCATGGCTCCCTCCGCCGATACCGCCGTCGTGCTGCCGTCAACCGAGTACCCAGCGCCGCTGGTCTTCGCCACGTCGCACCAACAGTACGCGGGCGCCGTCGCGGCTGGCGCCCGAGGTGTCGTAGGTGAGCGTGCACGACTGCTCGGCGACGGTGAGTTCGCGACAGGCCTGTGCGCCGGTCTCGCCCCTGGCCGGCAGGCGCACAGGCGGCGCCAACAACTCGAAGCCGTCGAAACCGAGCGGATCGTCGACACCGCTGGTGCGCACCACCACCTGCATTCGCCCATCGGCCTCGGCGGCGCTCACCACGGTGACGGTGAGGTCGCCGGCGGTGGCGGTGTCGCCCACCCGCAGATCGGGAATGGCGTCGGAGGTGTCGCCGAAGCGGAGCAGTTGCAGGCTGCCGGCGACGAGGATGACGAGACCGCAGGCGACAGCGAGGATCAGCAACGTTCGGGTCCGCATGGAGCGGACAGCCTAGGGCCGGTACTGTGCACGCATGTCCCCTCGCACCCGCCGGATCGCCGTCCTGTGCTGTGCCACCGGTCTCGTGCTCGCGGCGTGCGGCGACGACAGCACCACCGATGCGGCCCTGTCGACAGCAGCACCGGCCACGGCGGCACCCGGTACGGCAGCACCGGCCACGGCAGCTCCCGGCACGGCAGCACCCGACACCGCCGCTGCCGCCACGACAGCACCTGCCGCCACAGTGCCTGCGTCGTTGCAGTTCAGCGCGCCGCTCGTGGGTGGCGGCACGTTCGACGGAGCATCGGTGGCCGGGGCACCGGTGGTGTTCTGGTTCTGGGCGCCCGGTTGAGGCACCTGCAATCGGGAAGCCCCCTCGGTCGAGGAGGCAGCACAGCGGTGGGCCGGCAAGGTGGCGTTCGTGGGCGTGGCCTGGTCGGGTAGCGACGACTCGTTCCAAGGGTTCATCGACAAACACGACCTCACGTTCCCGCAGATCAGCGACGACCCCGGCGACGTGTTCGAACGCTTCGATGTGGCGGGTCAGCCCGCAGCCGCAGTGGTGGGCCGCGACGGCGAGGTGCAGTTGCTGCTGGGCGCGGTCGATCCCGAGTTGCTCGACAACGTCATCTACGGCGTGTTCGACGCCTGAGGCCGGCTACAGCCCAACCCGCACCGCTTCGGCGCAGTTGAAGAAGCGATTGCTGAACTCCGTGTCGCTCGACAGGTACCAGTTGATGCCCTCGAGGCACTGCGGTGCAACCAATTCGTACGGCACCTCGAACGAGTCGAGCTCACCTCGGGCGATCAGGTCGAGGAAGCAGGGCGATGCGGCCGTGGCCATCGACGTGAAGTCGGCGTCGCTCATCGAGTAGATGGCGCTCCAGTACAGCTCGGCTACACCACACTCGGGATGGCGCAGTGTCGCCGGCACCAGCATCGGGTCGATCGAACCATCGGCGAGACCGCCCTGCAGGCAGGCCAGCGCTTCGGTGGCCTCGGCCTTCGCGTAACACGCATCGAGCGCTTCGGTGTCGGGATCGGTGATCACGCCGAGGTCGCCGTCGAGCACGGTCGAGTCGTCGAGGCCCATCGACTCGTCGAGACCGAATGGATCGATCGCGAGAGTGAGGTTGCTCGCGGCGTCGATGATGTCGACGATCTCCTGTTTGTCGAGAGCGCCGAGGAAGTCGTTGTAGAAGTCGAACCCGGTGCGCAACAGGCTGACGTACCACTCGCCATCGACCTCGTGGACGGCGATCCCGCGAGGCGAATAGCCCTCGACGGCCCTCTGCAGCGCGTCGCTGAACTCCTGTCCCGACCCGTCGTCGGTCAGCCCGATATCGCCGAGCACCGAGCCGACCTCGCCCGAGCCGTCTGCGCAGGTGTCGACGGATTCGCCGTCGATCTCGATGGTGGCGCACCCGTCGACGAACGCGATCGCCACCGAACTTTCGTCTTCGGTCGATGAGGCCTGGAACGTGAACGAATCGATGTCGACGTGGCGGCGGCTGCCCGACCCCTCGACGCTGTACGCCCGGTCGGTGATCGACCACTCGATCCCCGCATCGCTCAGTCCCTGCTGGGCATCGTCGAGGAACAACGGCGCGTACCGTTGCAGCGCCTCGGCCTCGGTGGGGTCGAGCGAGGCGATCAACGCCTCGACATCTTGTGCCTCGAGGGCCGACAGCAACTGGTCGACCGCTTGCTCGGGGCTGTCGGCACCCGTGGCCTGGAGGCCCTCGGCCGGCAGCTCGCGGTCGCCACGAGCGTTCTCGGCGATGCTGTAGAACAGGCTCAGGTACCAGCGGCCGTCGCGCTCGACCGCCGCCAGGGTGGTGCCGCCGATCTCGTCGTTCAGCTCGTCCATGGTCATGTCGGGACGTTCACCGTCGAAGACCTCGTCGACGAGCAGGTTGCCGAGCGGCACCTTGTCGCCGTCGACCGAGAACGAGACCGCGCCGTCGACGACCACCCGCACGATGTCGTCGGCGGCGGTGGGCTCGGTGGTCACCTCGAGATCGCTGAACTGGTAATCGATACCCCCGAACCTGTCGAGCGATGCCGACGAATCGAGCACTTCGATGCGACGCAGGTTGTCGAACAGGTCGATGACCGGTTCGCGAAAGGTTTCGCGCTCGCCGGGCAGCAGCAGATCGATCATGCCGAGCACGTCTTCGTTGCCGACGGCTTCGAACAGTTGCCGACCGACCGCTTCGGGGCTCGACGCCCCACCGGCGCTGTCGTTGCCGAGCACGGAGACGACGGCGAAGGTGCTGGCTGCCAGCAGTGCACCCACGCCGGCAACCGCGCCGATCAGCTTCTTGCGACTCCGACCGGGCACGGGTCCTGCCACGACGACCTCTGGCACGACCGCAGTGGGGACCGCCGGCGGCACCTGCCCGTGGGCAGGAGGGGGCGGAGGAGGCGGCGGCGGAGGCGGAACGCTCGCCCCGGGCGGCAGCGGCGGAATGCCCGCACCGGGGGGCGGCGGTGGAACAGGCCCCGTGCCGGGCCCTGCTGGGCCGGACGGCGGCGGTTCCCACGACCGCGGCGGGAGGGTGGGCCGAGGGGGCACACCACCGGAACCGGCTGTCGGCTCAGTCATGAGCGCACGCTAACCGACGATGCCGACGACCGGCGCGCGACCACAGCCATGCCGGTCACTCCACCGGCCGCGCTGCAGCGGCACACGACAGCATGCGCAGGAGGTAGTCGCGATCGCGTGACGCCTTCGGGTTGCGGCCCTCCAGGCAATCGGGGGCGACGAACTCGGGGTAGTTGATCGCGAAGTCGAAGGTGGCCGTGCCGGCGATGGCACGGAAGCACGGTGCGCCGGCGATCGAGACGGCGGTGAACTCGATGTCGGTCAGCTCCTCGGGCTCGCCGTAGTAGGCCTTGTAGATCACGCATTCGGGATGCTGCAACGGAACCGAGACATCGCTGGGCAGGATCGACCCGTCGGCCAGGCCGGCCTCGATGCAGCCGTACGCCGCGGGACCCTCGAGCTTGAGGCAGGCGATCGCCGCTTCGATGTGCCGCTGGGTCGCTGCGGTCTCGACCACCGGTGTCGAGTCGTCGAAGCCGCCGGCGTAGGCATAGCCACCGACCCCGGCTCCGGCGGCGACGAGCAGCGTCCACAGCAGGAGTCCGGCGCGGCTCGGGCCGCGACGGACGCGATACGTCGACACCGCGGGCGACGGCACCGTTGGCGCAAGCGGGCGCAGCGGTGTGGCCGGCGGGGAGGCGGAGTTGCTGAGCCGGAGCGATGGCGACGGCATCGGTGCGCGGTTCGGTGGCGCGAGCTGTTCAGCCATGGACTCTGATCGTCCTGAGCCGAGGTCGATCACGCAACAGGCTGTGAATGGCCGTAGCGTCGGGCAGGTGAACATCGTCATCTCCGGCTCCTCTGGCCTCATCGGCACCGCGCTCGTCGAGCACCTTCGCGGCCAGGGGCACACCGTCGTCCGCCTCGTCCGCCGGTCGGGCGGGCTCGCCGCGAACGAGGCCGCATGGGACCCTGCCACGGGCACCCTCGACCCGGCGGTCATCGACGGTGCCGATGCCGTGATCAATCTGTCGGGTGCGGGAATCGGCGACCATCGCTGGACCGACGAGTACAAGCGCGAGCTGCTGTCGAGCCGCACGCTCACCACCGGCCTGCTGGCCCGCACCATCGCCGCTGTCGACCGCAAGCCGTCGGTGTTCCTATCGGGTTCGGCCATCGGCTGGTACGGGCCGTGCGGCGACGAGGTGCTCGACGAGTCGTCCACCACGCCGGGCTCCACGTTCCTGGCCGACATCTGCGTGCAGTGGGAGCAGGCCGCCGGGCCCGCCGCCGACGCCGGTGTGCGCACCGCGCTGTTGCGCACCGGCATCGTGCTCACTCCGCAGGGCGGCGCACTGAAGAAGCAGCTGCCGCTGTTCAAGCTGGCGCTCGGCGGGAAGTTCGGGAAGGGCTCGCAGTGGCAGAGCTGGATCTCGCTGCCCGACGAGGTGGGCGCCATCGAACACCTCCTCACTGCGCCCGTGTCGGGCCCCGTGAACCTCACCGCACCGAACCCGGTCACCAATGCCGAGTTCACCAAGGTGCTCGGCAAGGTGCTCGGCCGCCCCACCGTGCTGCCCATCCCCTCGTTCGGGCCGAAACTGCTGCTCGGCGGCGAGTTGGCCGACGCGCTGTTGTTCACCGGGCAGCGCGTGGCGCCGCGGGCGCTGCAGGCCAGTGGCTACACGTTCCAGCACCCCACGCTCGAAGTGGCGCTGCGGGCCCTGCTCGGCCGATGAGCGACGCCGGGTTCGACGCAGTCGTCGTCGGGGCCGGTCTGGCGGGCCTCACGGCGGCGCGCACCCTGCAGCGGGCCGGGCGCACGGTGTGCGTGCTCGAAGCGAGCGACGGTGTGGGCGGCCGGGTGCGCACCGATGTGGTCGACGGGTTCCTGCTCGACCGCGGCTTCCAGGTGCTGCTCACCGCGTACCCCGAGGCCGCCCGCCAACTCGACTACGCCGCGCTGCGTCTGCAGTCGTTCGACCCGGGCGCGCTGGTGTGGCGCGGCACGAAGGGCCAGGTGGTGGGCGACCCGTTCCGCAAGCCGGCCACGTTGGCTTCCACGGCGCTGGCGGGAATCGGCTCACCGTTCGACAAGGCGCGCATCCTGCGTCTGCGCCAACGGGTACGACGTGGGCCCGCGGCGCAGCTGCTGCGCGGCGCCGACCGGCCGACGATCGAGGCGCTGCACGAGCAGGGCTTCTCCCCCACGGTCATCGATCGCTTCTTCCGCCCGCTGTTCGGCGGCATCCAACTCGATCCGGCGCTCAGCACGTCGGCGCGCATGTTCGACGTCATCTTCCGCATGCTCAGCGAGGGCGACTCTGCCGTGCCTGCCGCCGGTATGGGCGCCATCCCGCAGCAACTCGCCGACGGCCTGGCACCCGGCACGGTGCGCCTGAACTCGCCGGTCTCCACGGTTGACGGCACGTCGGTGCGGCTCGCTTCCGGCGAGGTGGTCACCGGCCGCTCCGTGGTGGTGGCCACCGAAGGGCCGGTCGCTTCACGCCTGCTCGGCCTGCCCGAGGTGAGGTCGCGGTCGGTGGGTTGCGTCTACTTCGCAGCACCGAAGGCACCGATCGACAGCCGTCTGGTGGTGCTCGACGGCACCGGTCGCGGCCCGGTGCTGAATGCGGCGGTGATGAGCAACGTCGCTGCGTCGTACGCGCCCGAGGGGCAGCACCTGGTGGCGGCGGCCATGCCCGGCCTGCCCATCGACCCTGCCACCGGCGAGCCCGACGACCACGCCGATCTGGTGTCGATCGCCCGCACCCAGCTGTCGCAGTGGTGGGGTATCCAGGTGGGCGGCTGGCGGCATCTCGCCACCTACCGCATCGCCCACGGCCAGCCCGACCAGAGCACACCGTTCCACCCGAAGCGGAAGGTGGCCCTGGGCGGCGGGCTGTTCGTGTGCGGCGACCATCGCGACACCGGCTCGATCCAGGGCGCCCTCTACTCGGGCCGCCGCTGCGCCGAAGCCGTCGCCGCCACCACCGCCACCACCTGACGCGCCCGGCCCGCACCGGCCGTCCGTGAGCGTGGACCACCGCAGACGTGGTCTTCGCGCACGGAGCCCTGGCCTTCGTGAGCGTGGACCCGTGCGGGGGTGGTCTACGCGCACGGAGGGGTGGGGCGGGTCAGGCCTTGACGGCTTGGATGTCGAGCTGGATCTTGATCTTCTCGCCCACCAGCACCCCGCCGGCTTCGAGGGCGACGTTCCACTCGAGGCCCCACTCCTTGCGGTTGATCTCGGCCTCGGCGCTGAAGCCGGCCTTGGTGTTGCCCCAGGGGTCGGTGGCCACGCCCTCGAACTCGAGCTCGAACGTGACGGGGCGGGTGACGCCCTTGATGGTGAGGTCGCCGTGCAGCAGGTAATCGTCGCCGTCGGCCTCGAGCGAGGTGGTGGCGAAGGTCATCGTCGGGAACTGGGCGACGTCGAAGAAGTCGGGGCTCTGCAGGTGGCCGTCTCGGTTGGCGTCGCCGGTGTTCACCGACGCCATGTCGACGCTGGCCGACACGGTCGAGGCGAGCGGGTTCTCGGCGACGACGACGGTGCCGCTGAACGAGGTGAACGAGCCGCGCACCTTCGACACCATCAGGTGACGGGCGGTGAAGCCCACCGACGAGTGCGACGGGTCGACGTTCCAGGTGCCGGCGGTGAGCGGGGTGAGGGCGGTGCCCATGGGATTCCTCCTGTACGTGGCCGACCGGTGTCGACCAGTTGCTTGCGGTAGCAACGATTGTAGGGGCAATAACTTGTGATCGCAACTGTTGCGTACCAAACGGGTTAGCCTGGCGACGTGACCAGTAGTTCCTCCCGCCCAAGGCCCACGGCCGTCCGCGCACCACGGTGGCTCACCCCGGCCGAGATGCAGGCGTGGCGCGGCTACATCGACACGGTCGGCCCCCTGGCCGCGGCACTCGAAGCCGATCTCGCGCAATTCGGCCTCACCAACGGCGACTACGAAGTGCTGGCCTGGCTGTCGGAGGCCGACGACGAGCAGATGCGCATGTGCGATCTGGCCGAGCGGCTCCGGCTGTCGCCCTCGGGCCTCACCCGCCGCCTCGACGGCCTCGTGTCGGGCGGCCTCGTCGAGCGGGCCCCATCGGTGGCCGACCGGCGCGTGATGATGGCGCAACTCACACGCAGGGGCAGGCGCCTCATCGAGACCGCCGCCCCCGACCACGTCGACAGCGTGCGCCGGCACCTCATCGACCTGCTCACCCCGGCCGAGATCGCAGCACTGGGCAGCGCGTTCGACAAGGTGCGGGCACACCTGCGCGACGAGCAGAATGACCCCTCGTGACGGCGTCGCTCCCCCTCCCCCTCGGTTTCCGTGCCCACGTGGCCAACATCGGCATCAAGGACACCACAGACGACTTCGTGGTGGTGGCCGCCGATGCCCCGTGCGCAGCGGCCGGTGTGTTCACCCAGAGCAGCTTCGCGGGGCCCAGCGTGCTGGTGAGCCGACGCCACGTGGCCGACCACCGGGCCAGGGCCATGGTGGTGATCAGCAAGAACGCCAACGTCGCTACGGGCCCCGAGGGCCTGGCCAACGCCGAGGAAGTGGTGCGCGGTGTTGCCGCATCGCTCGGGGCCGACCCCTCCGACGTACTGATCGCCTCCACCGGGGTGATCGGTCGCCAGTACCCCATGGAGCGGGTGCGTGCCGGGTTGGCTGCGCTCCCCTCGGCACTGCCCGGCACCGACGCCGCTGCCGTGGCGCGCGGCATCATGACCACCGACACGGTGCCGAAGACTCACGCCGCCACCGTCGCCGGCAGCACCGCGCGGGTGGTGGGCGTGGCCAAGGGTGTAGGGATGATCGAGCCGAACATGGCCACGCTGATCACCCTGTTCTTCACCGACGCTGCCATCGAACCCGCTGCGCTCGACGCCACCTTCCGGCGGGTGATCGACCGCACCTTCAACTGCGTATCGGTCGATACCGACACCTCCACCAGCGATACGGCGATCGTCCTCGCCAGCGGCGCAGCCGGCTCGGTCGATGCCACTGCGTTCGAGGCGGCGCTGCACGAGGTGGCCCTGTCGCTCACCCAGCAGGTGGCGCGCGATGGCGAGGGCGCCGAGAAGCTGATCGAAGTGCACGTCGACGGCGCCGCCGACGGGGTGCAGGCCAAGCGAGTGGCCAAGGCGATCGTGAACTCACCGCTCGTGAAGACCGCCGTGCACGGCGCCGACCCCAACTGGGGCCGGGTGGCCATGGCCGTCGGCAAGAGCACCACGGCCGACGAGGTCGACCAGACCCGGGTGACCATCCGCTTCGGCGCCCAGGAGGTGTACCCCGCCGCGGTCGACGCGGCCGGTCTCGATGCCCTGGCCGCCTACATGCGCGGCGATACGGTGCGCATCCACGTGAGCCTGCATGTGGGCGATGCCGACGCCACCGTGTGGGGCTGCGATCTCACCGACGGCTACGTCCGCATCAACGCCGACTACACGACGTAATGCTGCGGGCTCGTCGACCGCTGCGCTTCCTCCTCGCGCCGCGTGCGGCTCGTCGCTGGCGCTTCCCTCGCCGCCGTCAACACTGCGCGTCCCTCGCCGCCAGCACCCGCTCCGTCAGCCGACCTGGACGCCTTTCCAGAAGGCGATGTGGCCGGTGATCTCCTTCGCCGCGTCCTTCGGCTCGGGGTAGTACCAGGCGGCGTCGGCGTTGGTGCTGCCATCGACGACGATGTCGTAGTAGCTGGCCGTGCCCTTCCACGAGCACACGGTGTGCTTGGCCGACTCGACGAAGTACTCGCAGTTGATCGACGACTTCGGGAAGTAGTGGTTGCCCTCGACGACGACGGTGTCGTCGCTCTCGGCCAGCACGGCTCCGTTCCAGGTGGCTTTCATCGCAGCGATCGGCCGATCACTTCGGTGGCATGCGGATGCCGCCGTCGACGCGGATGGTCTCGGCGTTCATGTAGCTGTTGGTGACGCACTCGACCACCATCGACGCCAGTTCTTCCTGGAAGCCGAGGCGCTGCGGGAACAGCACACCCTTTTGCAGGTTGGCCTTGAAGGCCTCGCTGGCGTCGCCCTGGCCGTAGATGGGGGTGTCGATCAGGCCCGGGGCGACGGTGTTCACGCGCACGCCGACAGCGGCGAGGTCGCGGGCGATGGGCAGGGTCATGCCCACGACGCCACCCTTCGACGCCGAGTAGCTCGCCTGGCCGATCTGGCCGTCGAACGCTGCCACCGACGCGATGTTCACGATGGCGCCACGCTCGCCGTACTCGAGCGGCTCGGTGGTGCTCATCGCGGTGGCGGCGATGCGGATGCAGTCGAACGAGCCGACGAGGTTGATGGCGATGACCTTCTTGAACGCGTCGATGTTGGCGGCCGACTCGTAGCTGCCGTCCTTGCCCACGGTGCGCTGCGCCCAGCCGATACCGGCCGAGTTCACCAGCACACGGAGCGGGCCCATGCTCTTGGCCATCTCGACGGCGTTGATGATGTCGTCGGTGTTGGTGACGTCGACCTTGCAGAACGCGCCGCCGATCTCGTCGGCCAGGGCACGGCCCTTGTCTTCCTGCAGGTCGGCGACGACGACCTTGGCTCCCTTCGAGGCGAGAAGGCGGGCCGAGGCCGCACCGATACCCGATGCTCCACCCGTGACGATTGCGCTTGCACCTGTGATGTCCATGCCGCCGACGTTAGGCCGCGGCACCGCCGTGCGGCCAAGCGGAGACCGGGCCGACCGATTGGGTACGGTGCCCGCATGCCCGGACCACTGACTGGATTCACCGTCGTCGAGGCCTGCCAGATGGTGGCCGGCCCGCTCGCCGGCACGCTGCTCGCCGATCTCGGCGCCGAGGTGATCAAGATCGAGGCCCCCAACGGCGGCGATCGCATGCGCTACCAGGGCCACCGCGTGGGCAGTATCGGCGCGCTGTGGGCGGGCGTGAACCGCGGCAAGCGCTCCGTCGTGCTCGACCTGCAGCAACCCGAAGGCGTGCAGGCGTTCCGCGAGCTCATCGCCCGCAGCGACGTGTTCATCCAGAACTTCCGACCGGGCGTGGTCGAGCGGTTGGGCATCGACGAACCGGCTCTGCGTGCCATTCGGCCCGATCTCGTGTACGTCTCGGTGAGCGGCTTCGGCGAGACCGGCCCGTACATCGACCAGAAGAGCTACGACTACGTCATCCAGGCACTGTCGGGTATGGCCGCGCTGCAGGCCGACCGGGTCGACGGCAGCCCCACGCTCATCCGCAACATCGTCATCGACAAGGTGACCGCGTACACGGCCGCGCAGAGCGTGATGGCGGCGCTCATCGCCCGCCTGCGCGGCCACGGCGGCCAGCACGTGCGGCTGTCGATGATCGACACCGCGCTTGCCTTCTTGTGGCCCGACGGGATGATGCAGCACACCCTGCTCGACGAGGGCCGCTACACACCGGGGCCGCACATGGCCGACGGCTACCGGGTGCGCCGCACGAGCGACGGCCACCTCGCCCTGATGGCCACCTCCGACCGGCAGTTCCCCGGGCTGTGCGCAGCGCTGGGTACCGAGGCCTGGCTGGCCGACCCGCGCTTCGCCACGATGGCGGCACGCGAGGCCAACGCCGCTGCGCTCGACGACCTGATCGAGGCCGAGGTGGCCAAGCACGACAGCGCCTCGCTGGTGGAGCGCCTGCACGCACACGATGTGCCGTGTGCGGTGGCGAACCCCATCGACCGGGTTCACCTCGACCCGCAGGTGGTGCACAACCAGATCCTCGTCGAGCACGAGCGGCCCTGGTTGGGCAATGTGCGCGAGCCCCGCCCGCCGGCGCGCTACTCGGCCACGCCCACCGAACTGGGCCGACACGCCCCGAAGCTCGACGAGCACACCGACGAGGTGCTCGCCGAACTGGGCCGCACGCCCGAGCAGATCGCCGACCTCCGCGCCCGCGGCATCATCGGCCTGCGCCGCTGACCCCCTCCCCGACCGTCTCCACCCCACCTCCCCCCGCCGCAGCGTTTGTGAGCTCGCCGGCGCAGAGGGCGCCCGGAGCTCGCAAACGGATCAGAAGAGGGAGTCCTGGGCGGGGCGGGCGGCGGCAGACTCGGCGGCAGCGGACTCGGCGGCAGCGGACTCGGCGGCGGCAGACTCGGCGGCGGGCGACGGCGGGGCATCGGAAGCGCGGATGGATGCGGCGACGGCCAATCGGTCGACGAGATCGTTCATCCGGTCGCCCGAGTGGCCCTTCACCCAGCGGAACTCGGGCCGGCGCTGTTGCACCAGGTCGATGAGCGGCTTCCACAGGTCGGCATTCGCCACCGGTTCCTTCTTCGAGTTGCGCCAGCCGTTGGACTGCCAGCGCACCCACCACCGGTCGCGGAAGCAGTTCACCACGTAGGTCGAGTCGCTCACGATCATCACCGGGCCCTCGGTGGCACGCAGCGCCTCGAGCACCGCCATGATCTCCATCCGCTGGTTCGTGGTGTGCGCCTCGCTACCCGAACCGCATGGCGTGCCCTCCGGCGCCTCGGCCCACGCCCAGCCCCCTGGCCCCGGATTCCCCGAACACGCACCGTCGGTATAGATCGTGCGGATCGAACTCATCTCGATCACTGTACGTAGTCCCGCTGTTACTCAGCGGTAATCATGCGAGAATGCAGGCCATGATCTTCGACGGTTTCGTCAACCAGCTGCCCGACACCGACCCGGGCGAGACCGCCGAGTGGCTCGACAGTCTCGATGCGGTGATCGACACCCACGGCAAGACCCGCGCCCGGTTCCTGCTGTCGAAGTTGCTCGAACGTGCCAGGGCGAGCGAGGTGAGCTTCCCCGCCACCGTCAGCACGCCCTACGTGAACACCATCCCTCGCGAGGCCGAGCCGTGGTTCCCGGGCGACGAACACATCGAGCGGCGCATCCGCGCCTACGTGCGCTGGAACGCCGCGATGATGGTGGTGAAGGCCAACAAGCACGCCGAAGGCATCGGCGGCCACCTCGCCACGTTCGCCAGTTCGGCGAGCCTCTACGAGATCGGCTTCAACCACTTCTTCCGCGGGAAAGACGACGGCAACGCCGGCGACCACGTCTACTTCCAGGGCCACGCCGCACCCGGCATCTACGCCCGCGCCTTCCTCGAGCGCCGACTGCACGACGACGACCTCGACGCATTCCGCCGCGAGATCGCCCGCCCGGGTCGGGGCCTGTCGAGCTACCCGCACCCCCGCCTGATGCCCGAGTTCTGGGAGTTCCCCACGGTGTCGATGGGCCTCGGCCCGCTCACCGCCCTCTACCAGGCCCGCTTCAACCGCTATCTGCTGAACCGTCAGCTCGACGACACCAGCCAGAGCCGGGTGTGGGCGTTCCTGGGCGACGGCGAGTGCGACGAGCCCGAGACCCTGGGCGCCATCTCGCTGGCCAGCCGCGAGAAGCTCGACAACCTCGTGTTCGTCGTGAACTGCAACCTGCAGCGCCTCGACGGCCCGGTGCGCGGCAACGGCAAGATCATCCAGGAACTCGAAGCCGTCTTCCGCGGTGCCGGGTGGAACGTGATCAAGGTGATCCTCGGCTCGAAGTGGGACGAACTGCTGGCGCAGGACACCGACGGTGTGCTGCTGAACAAGCTGAACACCACCGTCGACGGCCAGTTCCAGCGCTACTCGATCGAAGACGGCGCCTACATCCGCGACCACTTCTTCGGCCCCGACCCGCGCCTGCGCGCGATGGTGGCGCACCTCACCGACGACGACCTGGTGAACCTGCCGCGTGGTGGCCACGACTACCGCAAGTTGTTCGCCGCCTACAAGGCCGCCACCGACAACCTCGGCAGTGGCGCACCCACCGTCATCTTGTGCAAGACCATCAAGGGCTGGACCCTCGGCCCGCAGATCGAGGGCCGCAACGCCACACACCAGATCAAGAAGATGAACGCCGAGCAGCTGCTGGCGCTGCGCGACCGGCTGTACCTGCACGACGAGATCCCCGACTCGGCGATCGACGACGAGAACCCGCCCTACTTCCGCCCCGACGAAGACAGTGTCGAGTTCCAGTACATGATGGAACGTCGCCGGCGGCTGGGCGGCTCGATCCCCAAGCGCCGAGCCACCCCCTCACGGCAGGTCACGCTGCCACCCGACAGCGCGTTCGACGAACTGCGCAAGGGCTCGGGCGGTGCCGCCGTGAGCACGACGATGGGCTTCACCCGCCTGCTGCGCAACCTCGCCCGCGACGACCACTTCGGCCGCCACGTGGTGCCGATCGTGCCCGACGAAGCGCGCACGTTCGGCATGGACGCGCTGTTCCGCGAGCTGCGCATCTACGCCTCGCAGGGCCAGAAGTACGAGCCGGTCGACCACGACCTGCTGCTCAGCTACACCGAGGCGAGCGACGGCCAGATCCTCGAAGAGGGCATCACCGAAGCGGGTTCGATGGCCAGCTTCATCGCCTCGGCCACCTCGTACGCCACTCGGGGCATCACCACGGTGCCGTTCTACACCTTCTATTCGATGTTCGGCTTCCAGCGCGTGGGCGACCTCATCTGGCAGGCGGCCGACTCGCGTGCCCGCGGGTTCCTGATGGGCGCCACGGCAGGACGCACCACCCTGCTCGGCGAGGGCCTGCAGCACCAGGACGGCCATTCACTGGTGCTCGCGTCCACCGTGCCGCCGGTGCAGGCCTACGACCCGGCCTTCGCCTACGAGGTGGCCGAGATCGTGCGGGCCGGCCTCGAGCGGATGTACGGCGGCAACCCGACCAACGGCGACCCCGACGTCTTCTACTACCTCACGCTCTACAACGAGAACTACCCCATGCCGGCTCTGCCCGACGTGCCCGGTCTGCGTGAAGGCATCGTGCGCGGCCTGTACCGGTTCGAAGCCGCCCCGACGGCTCGCACCCAGGCCACCGTGGTGTTCAGCGGCTCGGCCCACTCGGCCGCACGCGCCGCAGCCGCGGCACTGCGCGACCGCTACGACGTGGGTGTCGACCTGTGGTCGGCCACCTCGTACAAGGCGCTGCGCGACGACGCGCTCGCCGTCGAGCGCTGGAACCGGTTGCACCCCACCAAGTCGCCGCGCACGCCGCTGGTGGCCCAACTGCTGGCCGGCGCACCCGGCCCGGTGGTGGCGGTCACCGACTTCATGAAGATCGTGCCCGAGCAGGTGGCCCGCTGGCTGCCCGATCGCCAGTTCACCCCGCTCGGTACCGACGGGATGGGCCGCTCCGACACCCGTGGTGCGCTGCGCCGCTTCTTCGAGGTCGACGAGGGCCATGTGGTCGTCGCCGTGCTGTCGGCGCTCGCGGCCCGGGGCGAGGTCGATGCCGATGTGATCGTGAAGGCGATCGGCGACTACGACATCGACCCCGACGCCGTCGACCCCACCTTCTGCTGAGGCGGAAGCCCGCCCAGCAGAGACAGAGCGATCAGCTCCACCAACCGTTCACGTCGATCACGACGTGGGTGGCGTGCTGGGCGAACAGGCACAGGGTGCCCGTCGGCGACAGCGGCAACTGAGCCGCGTTCGAGACGGCGCTGTCGGTGCGCATGTTGGCGGTCGAGGCGACCGGCCGCTCGTTGCACGGCCAGGCGGTGACGTACCCGTCGCCGCTCGATGCAGTGGTGGTGATGTTGACCGAGACGGCGCCTGCCTCGGCGGGCACGCCGCGCTGGCCGGCGATCTGCACCGTCACCACCTGCCCGGCGGCGAGTTGCTGGCCGGCGGCTGCGATGTTCATCGCGGCCCGCAGACGGTCGCGGGTGTCGATCAGGCGGAACGGTGTGGTGGGGGTGAACGAGCGACCGGAGGGCTCGCTGTAGTAGCCCGTCACGTCGGCGGCGAGGTCGACCGGGTTGAGGCTGTAGATGCACACCCGCCCCTCGGCCGACAACGGCACGGTCACCATGTTCGGCCGCACGAGGCCGGGCTGGGGGTTGAGGTTCGACACGACCGGCCGCTGGGCACCGCACGGGTAGGCGGTCACATAGCCGGGCAGGGCGGCGTCGACGCTGGTGAGGTTGAGGGTGACCGCCGTGGCGTCGGCAGGCACACCGGCGACACCGGCGATCTGCAGGGCGACCGTCTGGCCGCCACCGAGGCGGGGGGCCCCGAACCCGGTGCGGGTGTCCATCACTCGTTGCGGGGTGAGCGATGTGAAGCGATTGGTGGCCGTGGCGGTCATGGCGCCGGTGACGTCGACGACGAGTTGGGCGTCGGTCGAGGCGAACACGCACAACCCGCCGGCGGCGTCGAGGCCGACGGTGCCTGCGTTCGCTGTCGCTTCGCTGCCGGCGTAGCTGATGGTGGTGACGAGCGGTCGAGCCGCTGCGCAGTTCCAGGCGGTGAGGTAGCCCGCACCGGTGGCGTCGACCACGGTGATGTTGGCAACCACGGCCGAGGCACCGGCGGGCACACCGGCCCAGCCAGTCACCTGGATGCGCTTGGTGACCCCGGCCCGCAGTGCGGTGGCGCCACGGTTCTCACGGGTGTCGACCAGGCGGCTGGGGGTGAGCGGGGTGAAGCCCACGCTCGGACCCTCGGGCTGGGCCGTGGCTGGTGCGGGCATCACGCCCGTGGCGGCGGCCGGGTCGACGGTGAAGCTCCAACTCACGGTGCGGCTGGCAGCGGCGATGGTGACGGTGTAGGTACCGGGGGCCAGTTCGGTGCGGGGCATCGCCACCACGGCGTTGTCGCCGCCCAGGATGGCTGCGGCCGAGCCGTCGGTGTTCTGCTTCCACAACGCGCAGGTCTCGATCGGCCCGTTGGGCCCCGTGATCGAGGCACTCACCGGGCCCACCACCGGCTCGGGCATCATGGCGAACGTCGGCAACCCGGCGCCACCGCTCCAGCCGCAGTAGGTGAGCGGGTTGGGGGTCTCGGTCACGAACTTGCTGAGGCTGGTGGTGGTGCCATCGCCGGGGAACGTCAACGGTGCGGCCGGGCGGCCGGCGTAGTAGTCGAGGCCGCGCAGCACGTCGAGGGTGGCGGCCGACTGCCAGGGGCTGGTCGTCTGGTCGTCGCACTTGCCGAACCCGGCGGTGCGCAGGCCCGGACGGACGACACCGATGGCGTGGAACGGACCCGTCATCCAGAGGTCGATGTGGTTGCGGGCGGTGGCGCCGTAGGCGCTCGACACGGCGACGTTGCCGTTGTTGCCGGCCTTGCGGCCCTCGACGGTGGCGCCGGGCTTCGACATGTCCTCGTCGTGCGAGATGCCGTTGCGCAGCATGTAGCACGAGTGCTGGTACGAGCCGACCGACAGCGCCGGGTCCTCGGTCACCGGGGCCACGCCGACCATGGCGCGGTAGTAGTTGACGGTGGTCAGCCAGTCGGCCGACGGCGGGATGAACGCCGGCTGCGGATCGGTGTCGGTCGCGGCCGCCGACGGAACGGCGAGGCCGGCGCCGGTGACGATGGCCGTGATGGCCGCCAGCACCACGACGCGACGCAGGTGCCCGAACCGGCTCCGCGGGCCGTCGATCCCGGGCCGCTGCTCGTGCATCTGTGTCGTGTTGGCATCCATCGTCGCATCGCTCCTGCTGGCATGTGCTCAGCTAGGACATCGGTGCAACCCGGACGCTGCTTGACAGGTCTTGAGACTCTTTGTACCCAAGTTGGGGGACTCTTGACAGTCGTCACGGTCGACGGTGACGGAGCGTGGTGGCGGCCCCGCCCGCGTCGCCCTCAGCGGTGGCGGCGGCGCTCGACGAGCAGGCGCGGTGCTGCGAGCAGTGCCGCCCACAGCGCACGGGCGTGCACTCGTCGTGGCTGATACCGCAGACGGCGCACAGACAGCCACGTTCCGCGAGCGACATCACCCCAGGGTCGATGGCGGATCAGCACCCACAACCGGTTGCGTTCACGCCAGAACGCGGCCAGTTCAGGCACTGCGGTGGTCGATGCACTACCGACGTGCGTCACCTGCACCGAGGGCACGCAGCGGTAGCGCCAGCCGTGTTCGGCGCCGCGCAGGGCGAGGTCGACGTCTTCGTAGTAGAGGAAGAACCGCGGATCGAACCCCCCCACGTCGGCGAGGAACGCAGCGCTCAACAGCACCGCGCCGCCGGTGAACACGGCGATGTCGTGGGCGGCGGCACGTGGGTCGGGCGACTCGGGCAGTGGCCCGCCGCGGCCGAGGTCGACCCCGGCACCGTCGCGTCCGAGTTCCACACCGAGGCTGTTCACCGTCGGCGGCTCGGTGGGGAACACGAGCATCGGCTGCACGGCGCCGAGGCGGCCACCCGGCCCGGTCGTCCACTCTGCGAGCAGGCCGTCGATCCACCCGGCGGGCACGGTGACGTCGTCGTTCAGGAGCGCCACATGCGACGCGCCATCGGCGATCGCCCGTTCGATACCGAGGTTCATCCCTGCCGCATAGCCGAGGTTGCGACCCGGCTCGATCACGGTGCACGTGCCCGACGGTCGCAGCGCGTCGATGCGGTGCTGCGCCCGCCGGCCGTTGTCGACCACGATCACCTGTGCTGCACTGCCGGAGGCGAACACCGAGGAGAGGCACGCCTCGAGCAGCCCGTCGGGCGGGTCGAAGGTGAGCACGACCACCGCGACCTCGGGCACGTGCGGAGGATAGCGTGACGCCGTGACCGGCACCCTCTTCATCACCGGCGACCCCGAGGCCGATGCCCTGCTCAACACCGACGGGACGGCGCTGCTGATCGGCATGTTGCTCGACCAGCAGGTGCCGATGGAATGGGCCTTCACCGGGCCCGCCACCCTGCACCGCCGCCTCGGACACCTCGACGCCACCCGCATCGCCGCGATGGACCCCGAGGCGTTCATCGCAGTGTGCAGCGCCACACCCGCCATCCACCGCTTCCCGTCGTCGATGGGTGGCCGCATCCATCAGCTGTGCGTGGCGCTCGCCGAACGCTTCGACGGGCGCGGCGAACAGGTGTGGGCCGATGTGCGCACCGGCACCGAGCTGTACCAGCGGCTGCGCACCCTGCCGGGCTACGGCGACGAGAAGGCGAAGATCTTCCTGGCGTTGCTCGCCAAGCGGATGGGTGTGGCACCACGTGGCTGGAAGGCAGCGGCAGCGCCGTTCAGCGACACCCGCCCGCGCAGCGTCGCCGACATCCATTCGCCCGCCACACTCGCCAAGGTCCGCGAGTGGAAGAAGGCGGCGAAGGCCGCCAAGCGCGACAAGCAAGACCGTCCGGTCGACTGAGGGAGCGACGCTGCGATGAACGACCAGCACCCCACCACCACCGATGCCGCCTACACCGAGCGACTCGCTGCATCGACCGCACCCCGGGCCGGCTGGCGGCGGGTCGTCGACCCGCAGGTGCCGTACCGGTGGAACATCCGCCGCCTCGCTCTCGGCCGCGTGCTCGACATCGGCTGCGGCACCGGGCGCAACCTCGGCCATCTCGACGGCAACGGCGTGGGGGTCGACCACAACGCGGCGTCGGTTGCCGAGGCCCGCCAGCGGGGTCTGACGGCCTACACAGTCGACGAGTTCGCTGCGTCGGGCGAGGCCGTTCCCGGCTCGTTCGACTCGCTGCTGTTCGCCCACGTGCTCGAGCACCTCACCCGCGACGATGCGGTGGCCCTGGTCGCCGAGTACCTGCCGCTGCGACGCGCGGGCGGCAAGGTGGTGGTGATCTGCCCGCAGGAGCGCGGGTTCGCCTCCGATGCGACACATGTGACGATGCTCACCCGCGACGACATCGCCGCGCTGCTCGGGCAGTTGGGCCTGCGGGTGACGCAGGCCCGCTCGTTCCCGTTCCCCACCGCAGCAGGCCGCTGGTTCACGCACAACGAGACCGTGGTGGTGGCCGTCTGACCCTCGGCCGTGCTCGCGCCGGCGGGCTGGCCGCGCTGGTGGTGCTCGTCGCCGTCACGTGGTCGCTCGGCGTGTCGCGTTACGGCGGACCCGACGAGCCTGCGCACGTGCTGCGGGCGGCGGCCGTCGCCGACGGCCAGTGGCGTGGCGAGGCGGCACCCGCAGCGCTGAACCTGGCGCCGGGCTATCGCGTCGTCCAGGTACCGGCGGCGCTGGCCAGCGGCGACCCGGCGTGTTACCGGCACGACTCGTCGCTTCCCCCCGACTGCATCACCGTGTCGACGGCGCTCGACCCGATCGCGGCGGCCACGTCGGCCGGTATCAACCCGCCGTGGTTCTACGCGGTCATCGGCAGCCTCACGCGCGTGCTGGGCGATCCGGCCGAGGCAACGCACTACCGCGTCGTGGCCGCAGTGGTTGCTGCGCTGGTGGCGCTGCTGGCCGTGTGGCGTGCCCGGCCGCTGGTCGCCGGCCGGCCGTGGGCCGCGGTGGCGGCCGTCGCCGTGGTCACCCCGGCGGGGTGGTTCCTGGTCGGTGTCGTGAACCCGAACACCTGGGAGGTGGCGCTCGCCGCGCTGGGGTGGGTGGGCGTGGCCCGTTTCGCCCGCAGCGATCGGCGCCGACCGGCCGACGCCTGGTGGATCGCCGTGCCGATGGCGGTTGCTGTGCTGGCCCGCCCGGTGGCGCTGGTCGCGGCAGCGACGATGCTGGCGTTCGTCGAGGGGTTGCCGGCACACCGGCCCACCCGGCGCGAGCGTTCGCTGCTGTGGGCACCGGTGCTGGCGGCGGCTGCTGCCGGTGTGGTGTGGCAGCAGATCGCCGACGTGGCGGTCGACGATCCACGCACGGCAGGGCAGGGATCGTGGTGGCGGGCCGTCGCCGAGGCCGTCGGTGGCCTGCCCCGCACCGCAGGCGAATTGGTGGCATCGCTCGGCTGGCTCGAGTACGGCGTGGCACCCGTCGTTGCAGTGGCCTGGGGCGTGGTGCTCGTCGCCGCCGTCGTGGCGGCGCGCCGCACATCGGCGCGGTCGGGCTCCGGCCGGCCAGTGCCGGTGTGGGCGGTGGCGGTGTGGGCACTCGCCCTCGTCGGCACCCCGGTGGTGTTCGAGGTGCTGATGTACTGGCGCCTCGGGCCGATCTGGCAGGGGCGCTACTCGCTCGGGGTGTGGCTGGGGCTCATCGCCCTGCTGCTCGCCCCACCGCCGCGGCCGGTGCCGACGTCGCCGTCACGGCGCGGAGCGTTGGCGCCGCTGGCCGTCGTCGCCCTGGGCGCGGTGGAGGTGGCGACGTTCTGGACGGTGCTGCGCCGGTCGACGGTGGGCACCGACGGGTCGTGGTGGTTCAGCGGGCACGCTGCGGTGGGCGGCCCCGCACATCCGCTGGTGCTGCTCGGTGTGCATGTGGTGTTGATCGCCGTCGTCGTGGCTGCGGGCGCGCGGTGGGTTCACTCGATGTACCCGAACACGTCGAGCAGCACATCGGTCGAGCCGGTGAAGTTGAACACCGATACGGCACCGCCCGCGCCGAGCTTCAGATAGGCCTGGTTCGGCACCGGCACACCCACCCGGGGGTTGAGCGCCGAAGCGAGGGGCTGGGTGGTACCGGCGGGCCAGGCCGTGAGGTACGAGGGCGCGGTGCTGTTCACCGCGGTGAGGTTGGCCACCACCCCGCTGGCCGACGCGGGCAGCGGGCCTCCGGCCACCAGCGGCACGGTGAGCACCCCGAGCGGCCCCACCGTCGCCCGCGTCGAGCGCAGACCCGCGCGGGTGTCGACCACACGTTGCGGGTCGATGGGCACGAACCGCCCACCGGCGGCCGAGAAGTACCCCACCACGTCGGCGATCAGGTGCGCGGTGCCGAACGCGTTGTACAGCGACACCTTGCCGCCGGTGCCGGTCTTGGCGAGCACGAGGTTGGCGACGGTGAGTCCGGCGACGACGTTGTGCGTCGAGGCGACCGGGCGCGGCTGCCCGGCGGGCCACACCGTGAGATAGCTCGAGCCGGTGGGCTGATCGACCGTCACGTTCAGGGCCACTGCCGACACCCCGCTGGCGGGCACACCGCCCACACCTGTCACCGTGAGGTCGATCGAGCGGTCGGCACCCAGCGGCGCGGTGGAACCGCCGACGCCCGTACCGGTGCGGGTGTCGAGCACTCGGTACGGGGTGAGCGGCGTGAACCGGCCGGTGGTGACGGTGCCGGCCGTCGTGTAGTAGCCCACGGCGTCGGCCACCACATCGGTGGTGCCGAACGCGTTGAACACGTCGACCTTGCCGTTGGCACCCAGCTTCACCGTCACCAGGTTCGGCACGGTCTGGCCGGCCACCATGTTCAGGTTCGACACCGGTGGTCGGGCCGCGCCCGACGGGGTGACGGTGAGGTACCCCGACGCCGTGGGGTCGACCGCAGTGACGTTCAGCACCACGGCGGTCACCTCGGTGGCGGGGATGCCGACCACACCGGCGATCGACAACTCGGTGAAGGTCTGCGGGCCGAGCGGCACGAGGTTGCCGCCCACCCCGGTGCGGGTGTCGAGCACGCGCACGGGTGTGATGGGCACGAACTGGCTGGGCGGCGAACCGACGGGGCGTTCGAGGCGCAGCGGCCCGGTGGCGGTGCCGGTGCCCACACCGGCTGCGTTGCGCATCACCACCGTCACCCAGTACGTGGCGTTGGGCAGCACGGTGCCCGTGGTGTCGGTGCCGTTCCAGGTGAACGTGTTCACACCCGGTGTCACCCGCAGGCCCGCGGCGATGGCGATCGCGCCGGCGCCCGACCGGTCGGTGCTCACGACGATGTCGGCGGTGCTCGCGGCCGCAGCGGCGGTGTCGGTGAACGTGATCGGGTAGGTGGTGCTGAAGGCCGCGTCGTCGGCGAGGCGGATCGACCGCAGCGTGAACGAGCGCTGGCCGGGGTCTTCGTTCAGGTCGAAGCGCAGGCGGGCCAGCCGCTGGCCGCGCCAGCCGCGCTTGTACACGGTGTTCTCGTCGTTCACCGCCACGGCCGGGTCGGTGGCGAGGTCGACCGTCATCCGGTTGCAGCCCGGGTAGATGATGATGTCCTGGGTCTCGCTCCATGCCGGGAAGCCCTCGGGCAGCCAGGCGAAGCGGGCGTTCATCCCGCCGCCCGGGGCATCGGCGAAGCTCATCGCGCCGCCGTAGCAGACGTCGATGGTGGCCCGGTGGTAGCGGTCGGGATTGGTGGGCGCCCGCAGTGGCAACTCGACGAACGAGTCGTTGGCGATGGTCGTGCCGGTCAACCCACCGGGCCCGAACGTCGCTCCGGCGATGTCGCCCGACGACACCACGTCGTCGGCGGCGGCGAAGTCCCACGGGTTGCCGGCGGCCGTGGCGTAGTCGACGCCGCCTTCGGCACCGGGGGTGAGCACCTGCGGTGTGGGCAGACCGCTCGGTGGTGTCGACGGCGCATCGGCCCGGTGCAGGCGCACCCAGTCGAGGGTGATGTCGACCACCGGGTCGGTGCCGCTGGGCGTGCCGCCGCGGAGCAGTTCGACGCGCACCATCGGTCCGGTCCACGGGGCGCGGTACCCGGCCGGGTTGGTGCTGATGTCGCGCAGGTCGATGCGGTAGGTGCCGCATCCGGCCGGCGGGTAGAACGGGCGCAGGCCCTGCTCGCCCGCCGCGTTCCAGTAGTGCACGGCCATGTGCAGCGGGCCGCTCAGGCACATGCGCATCGACAGCTGTGTGTAGCGGTCGGCGGCCACCGGGTGGAGTTGCCCGTCGCGACCCCACGGCAGCTGCGCACCCCAGGTGCGCACCAGCTTCACCGTGGTGTTGTTGCGCGACACCACGGTGAGGGTGCCGTCGGCGTTGCGGCGGATGCCGTTGCTGTTCTCGCTGCCCACGAGCAGGATCGGCGGCACGTCGTCGTCGTTCGAGAAGTCCCACGGGTCGGCGAAGGTGTCGGTGGCGTAGTCGCCGCTGGTCGACGACGGCACCGTCGCCGCTGCTGCACGGGGCAGCGCCGGTGCCGGGTCGGCAGCAGCCGGTGCAGCCAGGGCTGCAGGGGCGAGCGACGCCACCACCAGAAGTCCGACGACGTGCCCCCGCATCGGGTCAGACGCGCTCGGCGCCGATGCCGTGGCGGTGGGCCACCACCTCGTCGAGCGTGCGCCGCAGCAGCGCGTACTGGGCGCGGGCCTGGGCCAGGGCGTGTTCGAGCGAGGCGATCACCGCAGCGTCGGTCGCTGACGCGCCGGCAGCTGGTGCGTCGGCCTGCTCAGGCACGGGCTGCTCCGCGCAACCGGGCGTAGATGCGCCGGGGCACTGCGCTGTAGCGGAACACCTTGGTGGCGCGCACCTGGGCCAGTTCGGCTTCGGCGGCCCGCAGGCGCTCGGTGAGCGCGGGCGGCGCATCGCCGTCGAGTTCGGCCAGCCGGGCACCCATGCCGACGATGGTCTGGGTGCGGGCCTCGAGCAGGCTCTCGAGTTCGGCGATACGGGCGCGCAACTGCGCCGTCGTGTCGGGCCCGGACTCGGGGCCGGCGGTGGGTTGGTTCAACTCGGCCATGGCAGTCGTGGGTGCCGTTCTCGGAGGGTGACGAAGTTGGCGGCCATGTCGATGTCGCTGATCCGGCGCATCGACCCGGCCTGCTCACGGTACCGGCCGACGAACCGGCCGACGAGGTCGGCTCGGCGGCCGGTCTCGGCGATCGTGAGCCACAGGTCGTAGTCCTCCCAGCCGTAGATGCCGGCGACATCGGCGTAGCCGCCGAGGTGCTGCCACGCGTCGCGACGGAACATCGCCATCGCGTCGATGTAGGCACCGTGCACCAACAGGTCGACGTCCCAGGGCAGATGGCTGGTGAGGCCCACCGACCCGGTGTCGTCGAAGCGTTCGAGCAACCCGTAGGCGGCCACCACGTCGGCGGGCACCCGGTCGAGGTGCTCGGCCAGCACGGCGAGGCCGGTGGGGTACACCAGGTTGTCGGCGTCGAGGGCGAACACGTACCGGCCGCGCGCACGGCTGAAGCCGGTGTTGCGCGCCACCGGCAGGCCACCGTTGGCGGCACGGGCCACGACCGAGATGGGGAACCATGCCCGCTCGGCGAGCAGGCGGTGGGCGACGGCCAGCGAGTCGTCGGTGGAGTGGTCGTCGACCACGACGATGTCGCACCGTGGCGACCGGCTGCTGGCAGCGATCACCGAGTCGATGGCGGCGGCCAGGTAGTGGCCCTGGTCGTAGAGCGGGATCACCACGGTCACCTCGGGCTCGGCCGCAGCGAACGCCGGGGTGGTGGTCTCGTCGACATGGTCGGCCGAGCCGTGGCGGGCGACGGCCAACGACGCCTCGATGGCGCGCACGGCGCCCATCTGGGCGATGACGGCCTGCTTCAACCGCGCCGCGGTGTGATCGGCGAACCGCTGCTCGCCCGTGGGGGGCGGTGCGGGTGCGACGCCACGCGGCCGGGCGGTCGGCAGCGAGCGGGTGGGCCGCTTGCGATGTGGCACCTTCATCGCTGCGGCCAGGGCGTCGAGCGCGCCGGTGACGAGCACCCGCTGGTCGAGTTCGTCGACGAGCACCTCGTAGGCGGCCTTGGCCATGGCGGCGCGGCGTGGTTCGTCGAAGGCCAGCGCCACGGCCTGTTCGGCGAGCGTGTCGAGCGGTGCCATCAGCACATGCGTGCCGGGTACCAGCGGTTCGATGCCCACCGATGTCTCGGTGGCGATCACGCAACCGTTGGCGATGGCCTCGACCACTCGCGCCCATTCGAAGTAGGGCGCCTCGTCGCGGTGCACGTTCAGCAGGATGCGGGTGTCGGCGAGCCGGGCGTACTTGTCGTCGCCGACGGTGAACGCGGGGGTGCCCTCGCGAGCGGGACGGTGCCAGCTGAACAGGCGCAGGTCGGTGTTCCACTCCCACAGCTGCCCGGCGGCTCCGCCGAGGAACGCCTCGCGCCGCGGTGTGCGGCCGCCCAGGAAGGCGATGTCGGTGCGGCGCGGGGCCTGGTCGACACCGTGCCACCGGTCGATCGACGCGACGTGCCCCAGCGGCAGGTGCACCACGGGCAACCCGGAGCGCCGGATGCTGTCGAGCGCGAAGGGGCTGATGTCGAGTACGCCGGGGCCGTGGGCCGCGTAGTGCATCGCCAGGTCGAAGAACGGGGTGCCCGGTTGCTCGGTGTTGATGCACACCGACCGCGCCGCGGCAGCGATCCGGTCGGCCTCGGGTGCCGGGAACAGACCGAAGAACTCGTGCGGGGCGACGACGAGTTGATCGAGCGGTGGCGCGTCGCCCGGCAGGCGGTCGACCACCAGCTCGGCGGGCCGGCCCGCGGCGACGAGTGCCTCGACCAGGTGCTCGGCGATCTCGCGCATGAACACGTTGCCGTGTTCGCTCACGAAAACCCGTCTGGCCACGGCGGTACGGTACCAACCGACGACTAGCCTGCCCCTTCATCGAGGCCCGGATCTCTGTCATCACACCGGTGTACGACCCACCGCTGGGCGCCCTGCTCGCCTGTATCCGGTCGGTCACCGCGCAGGCCTACCCGCACTGGGAGTGGTGTCTGGTCGACGACTGTTCCACGCGGCCCGAGGTGGGTGCTGCGCTCGACGCCGCCGCTGCTGCCGACCCACGCATCAGGGTGCAGCGCCGCGCCACCAACGGCGGCATCGTTGCCGCCACCAACGATGCGCTGGCGATGGCCACGGGCGAGTTCGTGGCCTTGCTCGACCACGACGACACCATCGTGCCCGACGCGCTGGCCACGGTGATGGGCGCGCTCGACGGCGCCGGTGGCAGCGATGTCGACTACCTCTACACCGACGAGGCGCACGTGCTGGCCGATGGCCGCGAGGCGGCGCATTTCCTGAAGCCCGACTGGTCGCCCGAACGGTTCCGTTCGTCGATGTACACCTGCCATCTGTCGGTGCTGCGCCGCGGGGTGGTGCAGGCCATCGGTGGGTTCCGCGAGGGTTTCGACGGTTCGCAGGACCACGACCTCATCCTGCGCGCCACCGAGCACATCACCGCGAACGGGCGGCGCATCGTGCACCTCCCCGTGCTCGCCTACCACTGGCGCAACATCTCCAGTTCGGTGTCGCGCGACAGCGGCACCCAGTCGGTGGCGGTCGAGCGGGGCCGCCGCGCCGTGCAGGAGCAGTGCACGCGGTTGGGCCTCGACGCCGAGGTGGTGCACGGTCCGGTTGCAGGCACCTACCGCCTGGTGCGCGCTGCGGGGGCCCGCGCCACGGTGACCGTGGTGGTGCCCAGTCGTCTGGAGGGTGCTGCGTCGCGCCCCTACCGGCTGGCGGTGGCCGCCACGGTGCGCGCCATCGCTGCGCAGGGCGAGCGCTGCCGCCTGGTGGTGGCGCATCCCGACTGCACCCCGGCCCCGCTCGTCGAACTGCTCGACGACGAACTGCTCGGCCCGTACGGCGCCGCGCACTGGCAGCGCGTCACCGTGCCGGGGCCGTGGTCGCTCACTGCAGCGATCGATCGTGTCCACGGCCTGCACCCGTCCGACGTGGTGGTCACCCTCGCCCCGGGCATGGTGCCGCACACGGCGAGCACACCCGACTGGGTGAGCACCCTGGCGGGTCTGGCGCTGTCGCCGGGTGCCGGCGCAGTGGGCGGCCTGGTCACCAGCGACGACGGTGTGGTGCTGCACGCCGGGTGGGACGAACCCGACTACCGCTGGTACGACCTGGTGGGCCTGCGTGCCGGTGGCACCACCTCGGGCAACGACCTGCTCATCGAACGCGAGTGCACCGCAGTGAGCCTGGTGGCCACCGCGGTGTCGGCGGCGCAGTGGCGCGAGTGCAGGCACCTGGTGCACGGTGGCTTCGACGATGCCGGTCGGTCGATGTCGGCCGCGCTGGCGGCCCGCGGGGCGCGCACCTTGTTCACGCCCTATGCCCGCTTCGACCGCACCGTCACGATCGACGGGTGACGGCCGCCGCCCGGCCGCGGCTCACACGAGCGCCGGGGTGAACGGGTCGTCGACGAGATGGCTCAACCAGCGACGCTGGATGGTGGCGATCTCGTCGGGCCGGATGCCCGTGACGCGCGACCGCGACTCGAAGTGGTGCAGCACAGCGGCGGGCTCGTACACGATCGACCGGCCCGCGGCCCGCACCTTCAGGCAGTAGTCGACGTCGTTGTAGTTGCCGGGCAGCGTGGTGGTGAACCCGCCCACCAGGTCGAACACGTCGAACGGGGTGAGCATGCAGGCGGCGGTCACGCCGGCCACCTCGCGGCGGCGCAGCAGCAACCCGTCGCGGCCCGGCGCATCGCCCGGGCGGCCGAAGGCGACGTGGTCGATCGAGGTGCGGTAGGTGTGCCCGGCGTGCTGCAGGGTGCCGTCCTCGAACAGCAGGCGCGCACCGACGGCGCCCACCGGCGCGCCGTCCGACGGCGCTGACGCCGCGGTGAGCATGTGGGTCAGCCAGTCGGGGGCGATCACCTCGGTGTCGTCGTTGAGCAGCAGCAGCATCGCCCCGCGTGCGTGCGCGGCACCGAGGTTCACCGTGGCCGAGAAGTTGAACGGGGCGTCGTAGTCGACGCAGCGCACCTGGCCTGCCGTGCCGAGCGCCTCCGCGCCCAGTGCTTCCAAGGCGGTGCGCACCTCGGCGGGCATCTGCGGTCCGGCGACGACGATCACCTCGATCGGCACCGAGCCGGTGGCGACGACCGAACGGATCGCCTCCACCACGAACACCCGCTCGCGTCCGCCCACCGTGCCGGTCGTGCCGATGCTCGGCACGATCACACTCACGTCGACCCGCTTGCGTCGCGTTGCCATCTCAGTGCGGCAGCGCGCGGGCGGCGAGCGTGCGCAGGCGCCGGTAGACACGACGGGTGAGCGGTGGCCGCTGCAGTGCCGCCACCTGGTGGCGCAGCGCATCGGCATCGATGGCCAGCTGCGCGGCGCGCTGGGCGAGTTGTTCGTTGCGTGCCCGCAGGTCGGCCACCTCGGCCTCGCGTGCCGCCAACGCCAGGGCGAGCTGTTCGCGTTCGGCGTCGAGGCCCACCACCGCGTCGCGCTCGGCCCAGCGGGCCAGGCGCGCCTCGGGCGTGTCGCTCATCGCTGTTCCTCGTTGCCGGTGTCGCCGACACGGCCGTCGTCGATACGGTCGGCGAGCGCCGTCACCCGGGCCATCAGGTCGTCGGTGGCGGCGGCCACCGCAGTGCGCACCCGGTCGAACTCGTCGAGTTGGCGGTCGCCGAGGCGGGCCTGTGCGGCGTCGAGGGCGCGCACGGTGGCATCGAGGTCGGCCACCTTGGCCTGTAGGGCGCGCAGGTCGGTGGCCAGCCCGTCGAGCGCGGCGGTGGTGTGGCGACGCCCACGGACCAGCCAACTGAGTTGTGCTCGCAACGCACTCACGGCGCTCAGCATGGCACGTCGGTCGCCGACGCGAGCGTCTGGTCGAGGCCGAGCAGGGCGGCGATCCGGGCCGCGGTGGCCGCCGGTGTGGGCTGGTCGGCCATGCGGCGCCGCGCCGCGGTGGCCAGTGCGGCGGTGTGCGCCGGATCGCTCGCCAGGCGGCGCATCGCCGCCGCCGCCTGGTCGAGGTCGGGGTCGGCCCAGCGGGCCTCGACGGGGTACACCCCTTCACCACCGACGGCCGTGACGGGGATCATCGACGCGTCGATCAGCACGGCCGAGGTGTCGTCCATGAAGTCGAGGTTGCCGCTGTAGCGCGTGGCGATCACCGGCGTGCCCAACCACATCGCCTCGGCAAGGTGTAGGCCGAGGCCTTCGCTGCGGTGCAGCGACACCAGCGCGTCGGCCGCAGCGATGAACGCCATGTGGTCGCTGCGGTCGAGGTGTTCGTCCCAGATGCGGATGTCGGGCCGGCCGGCAGCGGCCGCATGGAGGCGACGGTGCTGGGGCCAGCGGTGTTCGCCGTTCATCGTCTTCACCACCAGCACCGGGCCCTCGCCGGGTGCGAACGCCCGGCGGAACGCCTCGATGGCACCGGCCGGGTTCTTGCGTTCGGTGATGCTGAAGTGGTCGAGCACGACGGCGAACACGAAGCGGTCGTCGAGGTCGGCCAGCGGCGCGAACGAGGCGCGGGCACGCGGCGAGCGCACCGGTTCGGGCACCGGGATGGGCACATGGTGCACGGGCACCCGGGCCACGGCGGCGAAGGCGTCGGTGACGAACCGCGAACCGGCCCACACCTCGTCGACGAGGTCGAACGCGTTGCGCATCGCACGCGGGATGTGTTCGAGCTCCCAGAACCAGTAGCCGATCATCCGCTCGGTGGCGGCGAACAGTTCGGGTTGGTCGGCGAACAGCGCCGGGAACTGGTCGGCGTTCACCACGGCCAACGAGGTGCGATAGCGCACACTGCGGCCGACGGCGGGCGGTGCGGCCACCGATGGGCTGGCGGTTCGCTGGTAGGCGATCGGGGCCACGGCCACCCCGTTGCCATCGAGGGTGGTGAGCAGGCGGCGGGCCACATCGCCCAGGCTCGACTCGCGGGTGAGGTAGCCCACCAGGTTGAGGCCTTCCGTCGACGGCATCGGGTCGATCTCGAGCCGACGCGTGCTGCGCTCGGCGACCGGTACGAGCATGGGCACGCTGTCGTCGACGAACGCGCGTCGGCACCACACGCGGAACCGGTCGGCGTCGGCGGCACCGATCTGGGGGAACGCAACACCGAGGTCGCGGCGGGTGCTGTGCAGTTCGGCCCAGTAGCGCTCGCCGAGCCAGGCCCGGAACGCGGCGGCCTGGCTCCACGGTTGCGGCACCGACGCCGACGAGCGGCCCGATGCGGCGGCCACCAGGTGGCGCATCTCGGCGTCGACGACCACACCGCCGGGCAGGGTCAGCGGGCGGCGGGCACCTTCTAGCTGCGGCACCGCACGCGCCACGGCTGCTTCGCGGTCGGGGTGACCCACCACGTCGACCGCGGCGCGTTCGTCGTCGGTGGCGTCGAGCACCCACGGCTGCTGCGGGTCGAAGCCCGGCAGGTCGACGAGTGCGGGCTGCTCGGTATCCCAGCGAGTGGCACCGACACCGATGGTCGGGTCGGTGCAGGTGCGCGCGCCGTACAGCAGCGCCGCCTGTTCGAGCACGCGGGCGACATCGTCGGTGGCGGCGAGCTGGCTGTCGACCCAGTCGAGCAGCGGGCCACCGGCGGCGCCGATGGCGGCCACCCGGGTGGAGTACACGTCGTGGTCGCCCTGCTCGGAGGCTGCCGCGCCGCGGGGCACCAGCACGGCGCTGTCGTCGGGGCGGGCCACCAGCGGCGTGAGGTCGTCGAGCACGGCGATCGACCCCACCCACAGCAGCACGACACCCGAGGCGCCACCTGCCAGCAGCGCGGCCGACGCAGCGACCGCCCGGCGCCATTCGGCGGCGTGTGGAGCCGACGCCACCAGCACGTGCTCCCACGACCGGTCGGCCGGCGCCGGGGGATCGAACCAGTGCTGTCCGGCCGGCCGCAGCTGCGGATCGCCGCACCACACGGCCACCACCGGCCAGTCGCGGTGCTGCGCGGCCACGGCCGCGGCCAGTGCGTCGGGGCGATGGGTGCCGTGGGGGACGAGCAGGCACACGGCCGGCGTGCCGGTGCCGGCGGCGGTCACCACGGCCCGTCCTTCATCGCCTCGTCCCTCATCGCCGACGTATCGTGGCACAGTGCCCAGCGACGATGTCGAACGTCTCACCGCCGAGAACGCCGAGTTGCGTCGGCGGGTGGAAGCCGCCGAGGCGGCCATCGCCACGTTGCGCGCCGAGGCGTTGCAGCGACGCGCCGAGGTGCGTGCGCTCACCGAGGGGCTGCCGAAGGCGATGAGCCGCTGGACGGTGGCGCGTGCCCTGGTGCGCGACGCGGGCAGCCATCCCGACAAGGCGGGTGTCGCCACCCGGGCGGTGCGCAAGTTGGGTCGTGCACCGCGCAAGGCGGTCCGCATCGTGCTGCGGCGCGGCTGACGATGGCTGCACCGGTCAAGGTCTTCGTCGCGGCGCGCGGCAACGGGTTCATGCGCGATATCGCCACCTGGTTGGTCGAGGCCGCGGCGCTCACCGGGCGCGAGGCGGCACTGGTCGACGACGCGCTGCCCGCCGCCGACGGGACGATCAACCTGGTGGTGGCCCCGCACGAGTTCTTCGAACTCACCCGCGCTCCGCGCGCTCAGATGCAGCGGGCGGCTGCGGCCAGTGTGTGCGTGTGCACCGAGCAACCGGGCACCCCGTGGTTCCACCTGTCGGTCGACGCCTGCCGGCGCGGACTGCACACCCTCGACATCAACCCGCAGGGCGTCGCTGCGCTGCAGGCCGTGGGGGTCGAGGCACAGCATCTGCAGCTGGGTGCGGTGCCGTCGATCGCGGTCGCCCCACCTGGTGGCGACCGGCCGATCGACGTGCTGTTCCTCGGCGGCTTCGACGAGCGCCGGGCCGCCGTGCTGGCCGACCTGGCCCCGACGCTGGTGCACCGCCGTGCCGAATTGCGGCTGTTCCGCTTCGACCGACCGGCCACCACCGACAGCCCCGGTGTGGTGTTCGGCGCCGACAAGTACCACCTGCTCGGCAGCGCCACCCTGCTCGTCAACCTCCACCGCGACCGTTCGGCCCACCTGCCCGCGGGCAGCACTCCGCCGGCCTATGCCGAGTGGGCGCGCTTGGTCGAGGCGATGGCGAACGGGTGCGTGGTGGTGAGCGAACCGGCCGACAGCTGGGCCCCCCTGGCCGCTGGGGTGCACCTGGTCGAGACGCCGGTCGAGCAGCTTGCGGCGACGGTGACCGATCTGCTCGACCACCCGGCGCAGCGTGCATCCATCGCCGACGCGGCGTACGCCGCGGTCACCGGCCCGTTGGCACTCGCCACATCGCTGGCACCCCATCTCGACCACATCGAGCAGGCGGTGCTGCCCCGGCTCGACACGCACCTGGCGCAGAGCCGTCCCACCCGCGGGCTGTGGCGGCTGGGCGCGTCGCAGCAGCCGCCGCCCGTGCGCCTCGGCCCGTTCCGGCCCTATCTCGACGTGCAGCGCGAAGCCAAGCGCCTGGCGCTGGCCGACGGTGCTGCACTGCGCCGTCTCGACGCAACGGCCTGCCTGCTGCGGCACGGCGCCGAACAGCACATCGAGCGCATCGCTACGCCTGCCTACGCCGACGCGCGCCCCGAAGTCAGCGTCATCGTGTCGCTCTACGACTACGCCGCAGTGGTGGTCGACACGCTCGACAGCATCGTGGCCAGCGAGGGTGTGCCGTTCGAGGTGATCGTGGTCGAAGACCATGCCACCGATACCAGCCGGGCGGTGGTGACCCGCTATCTCGACGAGCACCCGCACGTGCCCATGCTGTTGCTGGCGAAAGACGCCAACGAGGGTCTCGCCGCGGCCCGCAACACGGGCTTCGCCGCGGCCCGCGCCTCGAAGGTGATGGTGATGGACGCCGACAACCAGGTGTACCCCACCTGCCTGGCACGGCTGTCGGCAGCGCTCGACGCCCACCCCGACGCGGCGGCCACCTACGCCATCCTCGAAGACTTCGGCGACCAACCTGGTCTGCGCAGCGCGTGGGCGTGGGAGCCGCGGCGGCTCACCGACTTCAACTACATCGACGCTCAGGCGATGTGGCGCCTCGACGCGTGGCAGGCGCTCGGCGGCTACCGGGGCGACGACGACCTCGTGTTCGGGTGGGAGGACTGGGACCTGTGGTTGCACCTCGCCGACCGCGGCGGGCACGCGTTGCTGGTGCCGCAGGTGCTGGGCCGCTACCGGGTGCAGCAGAGCTCGATGATCTCGCTCACCAACCTCGCCACCGACGATGCGATCGATGCCATGCGCAGGCGCTATCCGCGGCTGCCCTGGCCCGAACAACCCTGATCGCTACACTCCGGGCGCCATGTCGTTGCGCACCGCGGCCGCCCACCGCAACCTCCTGTACCTGCTGTCGCTGAAAGAGCTGCGAACGCGGTACAAGAAGTCGGTGCTGGGCTGGGCGTGGAGCCTGCTGAACCCGCTCACCCAGATGGCGATCTTCAGCGTCATCTTCCTGTACGTGTTCAAGGCCGCTCCGCCGGTGGGCGACCCCAGCGGGCTCAGCAACTTCCCGCTCTACTTCCTCAGCGGCGCGCTGCCGTTCAACTTCTTCTCGATCAGCGTGGGTGTGGCCATCGGTTCGGTGCAGGGTGGCGCGGGCCTCATCAAGAAGGTGCAGTTCCCGCACGAGCACCTGGTGTTCTCGGTCATCGTGGCCCAGTTCGTCACGCTGATGATCGAGCTGGGTGTGCTGATGGTCGCGCTGCTCATCGCCGGCAACATGGTGCTGCCGTGGATCCCGGTGCTGCTGCTCATCCTCGGCCTGCTGGCGCTGTTCACCACCGGTGTCGCCCTGGCGCTGTCGGCGGCCAACGTGTTCTTCCACGACGTCAACTACCTGTGGGGCATCGCCGCGCAGATCCTGTTCTACGCCACGCCCATCATCTACAACCCGGCCACCATCGACGTCGACGCGCTGCGCTGGGTTGCCAACTACGGCCCCACCGGCAGTTTCATCACGGCCATCCACAACGTGGTGTACGACCTGCGCATGCCCGGCCTCGGGCGGCTGGCGCAACTGGTGGGCCTCGGCTTCGGTGTGTTCTTCATCGGCGCCTGGGTGTTCAACCGCCTGTCGCCACGGTTCGCGGAGGAGATGTGAACCATGGCTGAGCTGGCACTCGAGGTCGATCACGTCACCAAGACGTTCCGACTGCACCACGAGAAGACCAACTCGATCAAACAGCTCATCGCCGGTCGCGGCCGCTCGCGCTTCAACGATTTCGTCGCCCTGAACGACGTGTCGTTCGAGGTGAAAGAGGGCGAGGTCTTCGGGGTGATCGGCCAGAACGGCTCGGGCAAGTCGACGCTGCTGAAGTGCATGGCCGGCATCCTGCAACCCAACTCGGGCTCGGTACGGGTGCACAAGCGCATGTCGGCCCTGCTGGAGCTGGGTGCCGGGTTCCACCCCGAACTGTCGGGGCGCGACAACGTGTTCCTGAACGCCGCCATCCTCGGCATGTCGCGCAAGGACATCGCAGCCCGCTTCGACGACATCGTCGAGTTCTCGGGCCTCGAGAGCTTCATCGACTCGCCGGTGAAGACCTACTCGTCGGGCATGTACGTGCGCCTGGCGTTCGCCGTGGCCATCAACGTCGACCCCAGCCTGCTCATCATCGACGAGATCCTGGCGGTGGGCGACGTGACGTTCCAGCAGCGTTGCCTCGAGAAGTTCGTCGAGTTCCGCAACGAGGGCCGCACGATCGTGCTGGTCACCCATGCGATGAACACCGTGAAGGACATGTGCGACCGGGCCATCTGGCTCACCCACGGCGTCATCACGGGCGAGGGCGACCCGGCCGATCTGGTCGATGCCTACACCGAGGCGATGTTGGGCATGCGCGACCGCAGCGCCGACGGCAGCATCCGCCGCGGCAGCGGCGAGGCGCGGATCGAACGCATCGAGTTGCTGGTGAACGACAACCCGGTGCCGGTGAAGCGGTTCCGCACGGGCGACTCGGTGCGGCTGCGCCTGCACTACCACAGCGAAAAAGGTGTGCCGCGGCCGGTGGTGGGCTTCGAGATCGAGCACCTCGGCGGCTCCACCGTCACGGCGCCGTGCACTCGCGACGTGGGGCAGATCCCCGAGATGCTGTCGGGCGACGGGGTGATCGAGGTGGCGCTCACCGATGTGCCGCTGCTTCCGGGCACCTACGACCTGCACACCGAGATCACCGACTTCAACCGCACCCACGTGTACGACCGCCTCACGCTGGCGATGCGGTTCGACGTGATGACGGGCAAGCCGTACGAGACCGGCGGTGTGGTGACCCTGCGACCGCAGTGGACGTTCGGGTGAGTCCGCGGGCTGTTCGTAGACTGGCCGCGGTGAGGGAGGTGCCCCGATGAGCAGCCTGAGAAGCGCGTTGCGCCGGATCGCCCGGGTGCCCGGTGTGCGCCAGACGCGCGCCATCACCGAACGCGCCGTCACCCCCCATGTGCGCGTCGATGTGCACGAGTTGCAGGTGCAGGTGGCCGATCTGCGTGCTCAGCTCGAGGCGGTCGCCGCCGGGATGAAGGCGCTCGAGACGTACCAGCCCGCGGTGTTCAATGCGATCAGTTCGACCAACGGCATCACCCGCACCCTGATGCGCGAAACGGCGGCGTTCCGCCGCCAGCTCGCCGAGCTCGACGAGCACGGCGGCAACATCATCGACGAGTCCGTCGACCGTGCACTGCGGCCGCACATCGACACCATCGCCTGGCTGCTCACCCGCGTCGAGACCGTGCGCGCCGAGATGATGCACGAGTTGCGCTACGGCAGCGGCGGCTCCGGCGTGCCGGGCGGCGAGGCTGCTCCGGTCGAGCCACGGGTCATCACGGCGGGTTGTCTCGACGGCGACGAGGTGCGCCTCAACCTCGGTGCAGGCCACATCGCCCTGCCCGGGTTCGTGAACGTCGACCTGCGCGAGCTGCCGGGTATCGACGTGGTGGCGCCCATCGACCGCTTGCCGGTGGCGCCCGCGTCGGTCGCCGAGATCTTCAGCAGCCACACCCTCGAGCACTTCCCCGAACTACAGCTCAGCCGCACGCTGCTGCCCTACTGGCACAGCCTGTTGAAGCCCGGCGGCACGTTCCGTGCGGTGGTGCCCGATCTCGAGGCGATGTCGAAGGCCTATGTGGGTGGGGCGATGCCGTTCGAGCAACTGCGTGCCGTCGCCTACGGCGGCCAGGAGTACGAGGGCGACTTCCATTTCACGGGCTTCACCCCCGAGTCGCTCGCGGCGCTGCTGCGCGGTGCCGGTTTCGACGATCCGGCGATCATCGCCCGCGGCCGCCCCAACGGTGACTGCCTCGAGTTCGAGATCGCAGCCACCCGACCGGCCGGCTGATGCGCGTCTCGGTCGTCATCTGCACCTACAACCGCGCCGACAGCCTCGGGGCGACGCTCGAGAGCCTCACCCATCAGCGCCACGCCGACCTCGAAGTGGTGGTGGTGAACGGTCCGTCGACCGATCACACCCTCGACGTGCTGCTGCCGTGGGTCGACCGGGTGAAGGTGCAGCACTGCCCCGCCGCCAACCTGTCGATGTCGCGCAACATCGGCATCCGCGCCGCTGCGGGCGAGATCGTGGCGTTCATCGACGACGACGCACTGCCCGACTTCGAGTGGCTCACCCAGGCACTGCCTGCGTTCGACGACCCGGGGGTGGGTGGTGTGGGCGGCATCGTGTTCGACCACACGGGCATGGACCTGCAGTACCGCTACAGCGCGGCGAACCGCTTCGGCGAGACCGCGTCGAGCACCCACCAGCCCTACGACGTGCAGTGCGCGCCCGGCTCGTTCCAGTTCCCCTACCTGCAGGGCACCAACGCCCTGTTCCGCCGCAGCGCGCTCGAGGAGGTGGGCGGGTTCGACGAGGTGTTCGAGTACTTCCACGACGAGACCGACCTGTGCTGCCGACTGGTCGATGCCGGCTTCCTGCTGCGCCAACTGCCCGATGCGGCGGTGCACCACAAGTTCTTGCCGTCGGGTATCCGTAACCACCACCGCGTGGTCACCAACTGGTTCCCGATCGTGAAGAACCAGACCTATTTCGCCTACCGCCACGCCTGGGCCGACTTCCCCGAGGTCGAGATCCACGAGCGCACCCGACGGTTCATCCAGAGCCGGATCGACGACGCGCAGGCGCACGAAGACGCCGGCCGCCTGCCGGCGGGCTCGGCCCGACGCTGTGCCGAGCGGTGCGCCGAGGCGTTCTCGGCGGGGTTGAAGCTGGGCCACGAACGCCATCGGGTGCGCCTCGGGCCGGTGGTCTGGACCCCGCCCGACTGGAAGCCGTTCCCCACGATCGACGCGTCACAGCGCCGCGCCATCACGTTCGTGTCGAGCGGGTACACGCAGAACATGACCGGCGGCATCGCCCGGTTCATCAGCGATCTCGCGCCCGCGTTGGCGCGTCGTGGGCACGAGGTGCGCGTCATCACGCGAGCCGTCGGCCCGCCGGCGGTCGACCTCGAGCAGGGTGTGTGGGTGCACCGCATCGATGCCCCGCACGCGGGCGCCGGTGGTGTGGCACCCGATGTGCTGGCCCATGTGAACGACTTCGCCACCGCCGCGGTGAACGAGCTGGAGCGCATCAACCTGTGGGGCCACCACGACCTGGTGTACGGGCCGCTGTGGGATGTCGAGGTGCTCGGCGCGTTGCGGCGCACGGCGCTGCCGGTGGTCGTGCAGGTGGCCACGCCGCTGGCGATCGCGGCCGACATGGCGGGGCACCTCGGCGACGACGAGTCGGCGGCCACGATGCGTCGGCTGATGGCGATGGAGGACGAGGTGTTGCGCCTCGGCGATCTGTTCCACGCCAACAGCAGTGCCGTGGCCGACACCATCGCGAGTCACTATGGCGCCTCGCTCGACCCGGCACGGTGGCAGGTGGTGCACCTCGGCCTGGTCGACCACGGTGCGTCCACCGCCGCAGCGGCACCGAGCACCGCTGCGGCCCAGGCTGCTACCCAGGCTGCGACACGGCCAGCGACACGAGTCGTGTTCGTCGGGCGGTTCGAGGTGCGCAAGGGCATCGACACGCTGTTGGCGGCGGTTGCCCGGTTGGCCCCCGAACTGCCCGATGTCGAGTTCGTGCTGGCGGGCGAGGACCGGCCGCTCGCACCGGGCGAGCCGCTGTGCGGTGCGGCCTGGGCCGCAGCACACGCCGACCAGCCGTGGGCGGCGCGGGTGCAGTTCCCGGGGGCTGTCTCCGACGAGCAGTTGCATGCGCTGTACGCGTCGGCCGATCTGGTGGTGCTGCCGTCGCGGTACGAGTCGTTCGGTCTGGTGATGGCCGAGGCGATGATGCACGGGCGGGCACTGGTCAGTTGCGACACGAGCGGTATCCGCGACGTGGTGCGCGACGGGGTCGACGGCGTGCTGGTGGCGCCCGGCGATGTCGATGCACTCACCGACGCGATGCGCGCCCTGCTGGCCGATCCGGCGCGGCGGGCGGCGCTGGGGGCGGCCGGGCGCGAGCGGTTCGTCGAGGCCTTCCACGTCGACCGGTTCGCCGAGCGGTTCGACCGGTTCGTCGCCCGCATCGGCCGGGTGGGCACCCCCACCTGGCTGCGCACCGGCGAAGCGGTCACCCTGGCCGTCGAGCCGGGCGTGCTGGCCCGGGTGGTGGTTGGTGCGCAGGCACCGGCCACCATCACCGTTCACGACGGCCAGGGGGCACGCACCGAGGCGGTGGGTTCCGGTGCGCTGCACCGCCTCGACGCGCACACGTCGAGCGGCTCGATCACGGTCACCGCAGTGCACGGCGATGTGGTGGTGCACGGTGCGGTCACGGTGGCGGGGCCACGATGAGGGTGGCCATCGTCGCCGGCATCGTGGCGCCCGCCGATGCCATCTCGAGCGCGGTCGAGGGCCAGGCCGAGCTGCTCGCCTCGATGCCCGGTGTCGACGAGGTGGTGGTGTTCGCCCAGCACGTGTCGCGCCCGTTGCCGTGCGCCTCGTTCGAGGTGCGCGACTCGTGGGCGCTGCTGCGCTCGCCTGCGTTCACCGCATGCGATGTGGCCATCTTCCACTGGGGCATCCACTACGGCACGTTCGACGCCATCACCGTGCTGCAGCCCGATGCGAACGGTGTGGCAGGGCCTGGGCCACGGCCGGTGGTGCACTTCCACAACTGCACCCCGTGGCATCTGGTGCCGCCCGAGCAGCACCACACGATGCGCCAGTCGCTGCTGCAGATCTCCCACGCCATCGCACTCGGCACACCGCTGTGGACCTACAGCGAGTTCAACCGCCGCACGCTCGTCGAGTGGGGGGCGGCCGAGGGGCAGATCGTGTTCGTGCCGTTCCCCATCGCCGTACCGCAGCCCCCATCGACCGAACTGGCGTCGACCGAACTGGCGTCCACCGAACTGGCGTCCACCGCTCTCGCGGCGTTCGCTGGCGACGGCCGGGTGCAACTGCTCACCGTGGGTCGCATCGTCGCGGCCAAGGGTGTGGCGACCCTGGTCGAGGCGATCGGCCTGCTGCCTGCCGACGTGCGCGCAGCCGTGCACGTGCGGGTGGCCGGGGCCAGCCAGTTCTCCGACGCAGGCCTCGTCACCGCACTACAGGCCGAGGCCGCGCTACTGGGTGACACGATCGAGTTCGTGCTCGACGCCGACGACGACGCGCTCGCCGCGCTCTACGCCACGAGCGACGTGTTGGTCAGCCCGTCGTTGCACGAGGGCCTCTGCATCCCCGTGGTCGAGGCGTACGGGCACGGCCTGCGCGCCATCGGCACCGATGCGGGCAACCTGCCGTTCCTGCTCGTCGCGAGCGACGAACGGGTGCCGTCGGGCGATGCCCCCGCGCTGGCAGCGGCCATCACGCGTACGGTCGCTGCGGTTCGCGCCGGAGCCGACCGGCACGCCGCCGATCGC
This sequence comes from Acidimicrobiaceae bacterium, assembly GCA_040380855.1. Classification (GTDB taxonomy): domain Bacteria; phylum Actinomycetota; class Acidimicrobiia; order Acidimicrobiales; family Ilumatobacteraceae; genus VFMC01. The sequence goes on from JBEIIG010000004.1 coordinate 53,618, forward strand.
GCTGCGGTGGTGCAGCAGTACTCGGTGGAGGCGACGCGGCGACACCTGGCCGATGCCCGCGCGGGCAACGGGTCACGCTACGACGACAGCTTCCACGCACACGCCGACGTGCGGTAGGCCCAGCGCCGCCGAGGCGGCACGGTCGCTCGCGACGCGCAGCAGGCGGGGCCCGCTCGTCGGCACGGCCAGGTCGATGGTGCACCGTTCGCCCGGGCCGACGGTGTGTTCACAGTGGTCGACGCCGGTGTCAAGTGCCACCCGCAGCGCGGTGTCGGCGAGGTTCATCACCCGCACGTGCGCGGCCGATGCGGCGCGTTCGCTCAGGGTGACGCGGCTGTGCTCGGTGGCCAAGCGGCCGGCGAGGTGGGCGGGCGCGCGGTGGTCCCACGTTGCCGCCTCGTCGGGTGCCAGCACGCCGGCGAACGTGTTGCCGTCGGCCACCAGCCGGCAGCACTGCATCGTGCCGTACGGGCCGAGTGCTGCGTCGCTGTACTCGCTGATGGCGAAGCCACGGGCGTTCAGTTCGCGGTACATGAACGAGCGCTGGAACCCCAGTTCGAGCCAACCGTGCTGGGTCGCCATCGTCACGGCCGGGCCGTCGAGGCGCACACCCCATGGCTGGTGGAAGTCGTCGTAGATGGCCTCCGACAGCAGCACCAATTGCCCGCCGGGGGCCAGCATGTCGCGGCACTGGTCGAGCAACGCGAGCGGGTCGTCACAGTGATGGAACGCCTCGAAGAACACCACCGCGTCGAGGTCGCGGTGTCGAGCGGTGTGGTCGTCGAGGAACGCGTGCTGCTCGATGCGCAGCGGTACACCCAACCGGGCACAGCGTTCGCGCAGCAGCTCCACCGAGGCGCTGTTGAGGTCGATCGCCGTCACGTCGAACGCGGTAGCGGCCAACGTCATGGCCAGGTGGCCCCAGCCGGCACCGAACTCGACGATCCGCGCCCCGGGCGGCAGGGCGATGGTGCGCATGAACCAGGCGATCGCCCCGAAGTAGCGGCCCACCTCGCCCGGGTCGCCCGAGCTGTAGGGGTAGGGCACCGGGAGGTAGACGGCCGGGTCGAGGTCGAACGCCTCGTCGACGGTGGGGTCGTAGTGGGTGCGGCCGGTGATGCGCCGCCAGTCGGCCATCACCTGCTCGCGGTACGCGGCCGACCGCGGATCGAGATCAGTCATGGCTGCGCACGTCGAGCGGCAGGGCCAGCCGGCAGGGCCGGTCGACGCGACCGACGTGCACCTCGACGGCCAGCGCGAACACCAGCTCGGGCCGGTGGAAGCGGAACGTCGCCTGCGTGCCGTCGACCTCGGCGGCGGCGAGTGGCAGGTCGTGCACCGGCACGCCACCCGGGGCCACCACCCGCAGGGCGAACCCGTCGAGGTCGGCCCAGGCGCCGTCGGCCAGCGCGGCGGTGATGGTCCAGTCGCCCGCGTGCAGCGGGAACGGCAGTGTCTGGCCCTGCATGCCGGTGGCTCCGGGCTGCAGGTCGAGCGAGGTGGCGCCGGGTGCGGGGAACAGCCCGCGGCACACCCGCGTGTTCCAGTGCCGGGCGAACAGGTCGGCGACGGCGGCGTGAAGGGCGGGGCGGTCGGGCTCGGTGTCGAGCCGGCGGGCGTTGATCCACCAGACGAACGCGTCGTCGGGCCGGTCGTGGGCGGTGGCGGCGCGACGCGTGAGCACGGCCGACTGCTCGATGCCCTCCTCGAGCTGCCACACCCGACCGTCGAGCACGCAGTTCCACAGGCCGGCGGTGCTGATCACCTCGAAGCCGGCGAGGCCGAGCAGGGTGTGCATCTCGGCTGCCGAGATCTCGATGGTGTGCCCACCGTGGCTCCAGTGCAGGTGCTCGGTGATCAGTCGGTTGGGGCTGTCGAGCGCCAGCACCCCGTCGGCGCGCAGCACCCGATGCGCTTCGGCCAAGAACTCGGCGAGTTCGTGGGCCCACAGGTGCTCGCTGGTCTGCCCGGCGAAGACGAGGTCGATCGATGCATCGGGCACACCCACCATCCGGTCGGCCGTGTCGGCCACCCAGGTGGCGTACGGCGGCAGGTCGTCGGGGCGTGGTTCGTAGGCCTCCACCCCGATGTGTTCGTCGACGGTGCCCACCGCCCCTTCGAACCAGTCGAAGTACCAGCGTCCCTGGGCGCCGACGCTCAGCGCCCGTCGAGCACCCTTCGGCACGCGTTCGAGTTCGATCGTGCGCAGTTCGTGCAGCGCGGCGTGGAACGCGTCGCTGGTGCCGTTGGGTCGCACGGCGAACGCATCGCCCGGTTCGGCAGCGTCGCCGGGCACGGCGGTGGCCCGTACCCGCTCGACCACGGCCTCCACGTAGGGGGCGGCGAGGCGGTCGACGAGGCGGCGCGCCCTGCCCTTCATCGTGGTCACGGTGGAACCCACATCGCCTCCTCCAGCGGCGGCCATGCTAGGGCCGCGGCCCGGGCGCGAGGGGTGCGGGGTAGCATCGCCGCCGTGCAGGTGTCGCGCTTCTACCTGCTGGTGGCCATCCCGGCGGGGTTGTTCTTCGCCCTGCTGGTGCCGCCGTCGCAGGTGCTCGACGAGTCGGCCCACTTTTTCCGCGTCTGGCAGGTGTCGACGGGCGACGTGGTGGCCGATACGGCCGTCGATCCGAACACGGGCGACGAGGTGACGGCCGGTACCTACGACCGCTGCGTGCGGTTGTACATGGACGAGTTCTCCCAACTCGCCCAGACACCTGCGCCCTTCGTGTGGCGCGACTTCTGGCTCGACACGCCCGACTGCTCACCGCAGGTGCGCGAGCAGGTGGTGGGCGAGCCGATGGGCACCTATTCGCTGTGGTCGTATCCGGGCCAGACCGTGGGTGTGGCCGTGGGGCGCGCCGTCGGCTTGCCGCTCCCGGTCACGTTCTACCTCGGTCGGCTGTTGGGTCTGGCCACTTCGATCACGATGTGCTGGTGGGCCATCCGCCTGGCCCCGCGGCTGCAACTGCTGCTCGCATCGGTGGCCCTGCTGCCGATGGCGCTGATCGGTTCGTCGGGCTACTCACCCGACGGGATGGTGCTGGGGTGTGCCCTGCTGCTCACCGCGTCGTGCCTGCGGTTCTCGGCCGCCGATGGGCCCACACCTCGCCGCCTCGACATCGCGGTCATCGTCGCTGCGGCCACGGCGCTGGTGGTGTCGAAGCCGCCGTACGCCGTGTTCCTCCTGCTGTTCCTCACCTATCGACCCGACCTGTTCGGGTCGACGCGTGCCACGGCGAAGCGGTTGGCGGCCATGGCGGCGGTGCCGCTGCTGGCGATGGTGCTGTGGGCGCGGTTCGGCTATCCGTCGGGCGCGCTGGTGGCGGCGGGCGATGTCGATCCCGGCCGCCAGGTGCGCTGGGTGGTGGGGCATCCGCTCGAGTACCTCAACGTGCTCAGCGACACGGTCTTCCACTGGCAGACCCAGGAGTTCGTGCTGAAGGGCTGGGTGGGGGCGTTCGGGATGTTCCGCACCGGTTCACCCGAGACACCCCTCATGCTCACGGGTTTCGTGGTGCTCGCCGCGCTGTTGCTGGGTGCGCTCGTGGCCACCGAAGCCGGACCGCGCCTTGCGCACACCGGGCGCGCCGAGTCGCTGCGCGCGTGGGTGCCGCTCGGTGTGGCGCTGCTCGGGGTGCTCGGCCTCTACACCTCGGCTTATCTGTCGTGGACACCTGTTGCAGCGCCGCTCATCACCGGCGTGCAGGGGCGCTATCTGCTCGCGTTCCTGGCGCTGCCCGCCGTCACCGTGGCCATGCGCCGGCACCGGTCGAACGCCGCGATCGGCATGAAGGTGGCCGCCGTGGCCATCGCCGTCCTGTTCGCCGCCGCCGCCGTCAAGGTCATCGCCTACTTCTACTGACCCCCCACCCCCACCCCCACAGCCCACCCCCACAGCCAGCGATCCGTGAGCCAAACCACGCAGGACGTGGCCCACGCGCACCAAGCCCAATGATCCGTGAGCCGTGACCACCACCAACGTGGTCTGCGCTCACGGAACCCCGGCGGCCGGTGATCCGTGAGCGGCGACCACCACCAACGTGGCCCACGCGCACGGAGCCCGGTGATCCGTGAGCGGCGACCACCACCAACGTGGCCCACGCGCACGGAGCCCGGTGATCCGTGAGCGGCGACCACCACCAGCGTGGTCTGCGCGCACGAAGGTCTGCGTGGGGGTGGCCCGACTAACCTTCCGGCCGGCATGGGCACGCACCGCACGCACGACTTCGACGGGTTGCAGCTCGGTGCAGCGCCCACCGTCGACGACCTGATCGCCCTGCTCGAACGGCTCGACGACGAAGCCGAGGCGCAGCGGTTGCGTCTGCTCGACGTGCTCGTCTGGTTCGAGGACGCGGTGAGCGCCGAGGTGGCGGCCGAGCGACGCGGCGACGAGGCCGTCGCAGCACTCCGCGACGCCGAAGCCCGCCTCGCAGCCACCGAGGCGCAGCTGGCAGCGGTGACGGCCGAGCTGGACGCGTTGCGCAACACGAAGTTGTTCCGCGCCGCACAGCCGTTGCGGGCCGTGTACGCCCGGTTGCGGGGCCGCCGTGGCTGAGCAGTACCCGGTGTTCATCACGGTGCGCGACCGCATCGAGCCGTTGCGCGAGCTGCTGGCGTGGCTGGAACGGGTGGGCCAGCACGAGGTGTGGCTGATCGACAACGCATCGACCTATCCGGCCGTGGTGGAGTTCCTGGCGACCACCCACCACCATGTGGTACGCACGGGCCGCAACCTCGGCCACCGAGCCCCGTGGCTCAGCGGCACGGTGCAGCGCCAGGCGCACGGCCGCTACTTCGTGGTGTCCGATCCCGATGTGGTGCCCGATCCGATGTGCCCCGACGACGCGCTCGAACACTTCCGTGCGCTGCTCGACCGGTTCCCCGACATCGACAAGGTGGGGTTCGGCCTGCGCACCGACGATCTGCCGGCGCACTATCCGCTGCGCGACGACGTGATCGACTGGGAGCGCCCGTTCTGGCAGGACGAGATCGAGCCCGGCGTGTTCCGCGCCGGTATCGACACCACGTTCGCGCTGTACCGCCCGCTCGACCGGCGCGACGACATGCTGCGCTCGCTGCGCACGGGTGCGCCCTACGTGGCACGGCACCTGCCGTGGTACTCCGATCCGGCTGCGTTGTCCGACGAAGACCGCTACTACCGCGAGCATGCCGAACGCACCGTGTCGAACTGGGACCGCGACATCCTGCCCTGGTGGAAGGCCCGGCGCCTCGGCCCTCAGCAAGACCCGGGCCACACGGACGAGCAGGACGCGTCGTGAACGCTCCGGCACTGCGCCCGCGGGTGGTCGCCGGCGCAGCAGCGGCGCTGTTGATCGCCGCCGGTGGTCCGTCGGTGCAGTTGGCGCGCCATCTGGGCGAGCGCGGTGCCACGGCGTCGGGCTGGGAGGGATGGCTGCGGTGGTTTCCCTACGGCGCCGTGGCCGCGGCTGGCCTGATCGGCTGTGCACGTTGGCTGCGACCGATTCCCTGGCGCCGCTGGCCGTGGCCGGTGTGGCCCGTGATCGGGTACGTGGTGTGGGCGTTGTGTTCGGCGGCGTGGACCGTGTCGCCCAGCACCACCCCGGTACGCGCCTGCACCGGTGTCGGCATCGCCGCATTCGGTTTGTGGTTCGGCACCCAGGTGCGACCGCTCGAACAGATCTGGTCGGTCACGATCGCTGCGTGTACCGCTGTTGCGGCCAGCGTCGTCGTCGTCGTGGTGTATCCCGAGTGGGGCAAGATGCCGCTGCGCTCGAACGGCACCCTGGGTGGCGAGTGGCAGGGCATCTTCGGTAACCGCAATGCGTTGGCACCCGTCTGTGTGATGGGCCTCATCGGCCTGGCGGCGTTGGTGGCGCTGGCACCGTCGCTCCGGCGCGGCGCCTGGGCGGGGGCGTTCGCGGTACTGAACCTGGTGGCACTGCGGGGCTCGGGCGGTATCACCTCACTGCTCGCCCTCGGGGTGGCCCTCGGGGTCGCCGTCGTGGTGCCCGGCGTGTGGTGGCTGAAGCGCCGGGGCGTGCCTGGGTGGGCCGTCGGTGGCGGCCTCGGTGCGCTAGTGGCGACGGTGGGCACCCTGGTGCTCGTGAACCTCGACACCCTCGCCACGAAGGTGGGCCGCGATCCCACGCTCACCGGCCGCCGTTGGATCTGGCAGGACATGGGGCCGTTCATCGGCGACCGTCCGTGGCACGGCTACGGCTACTGGGCGTTCTGGGAGCGACCCGACCTCACCGCCGCCACCTACGCCCGGCTCGAGAAGCCCTACGGCAGTGCGCACAACTCGGCGATCGAGGTGCTGCTGGGCCTCGGTGTGGTCGGGCTCGTGTTCTACCTGGCGATCATGCTCGCCGCCGTCGCCGGGGTGAGTGCGCTGGTGTGGCGCGGCCGCTCGGTGTTCGCCTGGTTCTGGGCGCTGATGCTCGCGTCGCTGATCGTGCAGAACCTGATGGAGAGCTTCGTGCTGTGGCACTCCTACAACTGGATCCTGTGCATCGCTGCCGCGGTGGTGGCGTTCCAGGTGCCGGCACCGGCCGTCGTGGCAGCGCCTGCTGCACCGGCCACCACCGACGTCGCCCCGTAGACTCCGGCGGAATGCGCGCGCACGGGTTCCGCTGGTTGTTCGTGGTCGACGCGCTCGGCCTGTTCGGGGTGATGTCGCTCATCAACCTCGTGCGCTTCGGGGTGCACTGGCCCACGTACGGCATGGCTCACTACGTCATCGGCTTCAGCATCGCCACCGCCATCCACGTCACCATCGCCTACCTGGCCGGCCTCTACGAACGCGAGCCGCTGCTCGGCCAGCGGTCGTGGGCGGCACGCGTGGTGCTGGCCATGGCCATCGGCGTGGGCGTCGACGGCTCGTTCGGCCTGTTGTTCGACCGTTACCTGATGCCACGTATCAACCTCGCGGCGCTGCTGGTGCTGGGGTCGGTGCTGCTCGCCACCAACCGGGTGCTCAGCCGGTGGCTGGCGTTGCGCCGTCATGGGCCGTCGCGTGTGGCACTGGTGGGCAGCCCCGATGTGGTGGCTGTCGTCGCCCGCCACCTGGAAGACAGCCCGCACACGGTGCAGGTGGTGTGCACCGCCGACGACACCACCCCGCTGGTGCCGATGGTGCGCGAGCACCGGGTGACCGATGTGTTGCTGCTCGACGTCGAGGCCTTCGGATCGGTGTTCCCCTCGCCCCTCGCCGAACTCGAGGCGCAGGGCGTGGGGGCCTTGCAGCGGGTGAGCGCGCACGAGACGCTGCTCGGCCTGCAGTCGGTGCGCGAGGTGGCGGGGATGCCGTTCGTGCGGTTGCGGGCCCACACCATGCCGCTGTACCAGCATCACCTCAAGCGCGCGCTCGACGTGGTGGCACTGGTGCTGCTGGCCCCGCTGGCCGTGCCGCTGGTGGCCGCGGTGGCCCTGTACGTGCGGGTGCGGGCCGGCGCGCCGGTGCTGTACCGCCAGGCGCGGGTGGGGCGCGACGGCGTGGAGTTCTCGCTGGTGAAGTTCCGCACGATGCGGCCCGACGCCGAGTCGACCGGTGCGCAGTTGGCCACCGACGACGACCCGCGTGTGGTGCCCGGCCTGCACTGGCTGCGCTCGACCCGGCTCGACGAGTTACCTCAGTTGTGGAACGTGTTGCGGGGCGAGATGTCGCTCGTGGGGCCGCGGCCCGAGCGACCCGAGTTCACGGCCGAGTTGGTGGCGGCCGTACCGGGCTATGCGCGCCGGTTCGAGGTGCGCCCCGGTATCACCGGATTGGCCCAGGTGCGCGGCCGCTATCACAGCGACGCCGCCATCAAGATCGGCTACGACCTGCAGTACCTCGTCAACTGGTCGCCGGTGCTCGACCTGCAGATCCTGGCCCGCACGGTGTGGGTGATCGCGATGCGCCGTGTCTGAGCCCACCGACTGGCCGACAGTGTCGGTGGTCATGCCCGTGCGCAACGAGGAGCATCACCTGCGCGCCGCGGTCGAGTCGATCCTCACCCAGGAGTACCCGCGCCCGTTCGACGTGTGCCTGGCCATCGCCCCCTGCACCGACCGCACCGACGACGTGGCAGCGGCGCTGATGGCCGAGCACCCGAACGTGCACATCGTGGCGAATCCGGGGGTGCTGCCGGGCGCTGCGCTCAACGCCGGGTTCCGTGCCACCTCGGGCGAGGTGGTGGTGCGCTGCGACGGGCACGCCGCGCTGTGCGCCGGCTACATCCGCCGGGCCGTCGAGACGATGCAGCGCACCGGGGCGGTGAACGTGGGCGGTGTGCAGCGTGCCGAGGGCACCACGCCGATGCAGCGCGCCATTGCAGTGGCCATGACGTCGCGGTTCGGGGTGGGCGGCGGGCGAACCCACCTGGGTGGGGCCGAGGGGCCGGTCGATTCGGTGTGGTTGGGCGTCTTCCGGCGCACGGCGGTCGAGGCGGCCGGGATGTTCGATGAACACCTGCGCGCCAACGAGGACTACGAACTCAACATCCGCCTGCGGGCTGCCGGTGGCACGGTGTGGTTCGATCCGGCGCTGTGGGGCATCTATCGGCCACGCACCTCGCTCGGCGCGCTGTGGCGCCAGTACCGCGCCTACGGGAGGGGCAAACGCACCGTGCTGCGCCGTCATCCGGGTTCGCTCAAGCCACGCCAGGCCATCCCGCCGCTGGCGGTGCTGGGCCTGCTGGCGGCGGTGGCCGTGTCGCCGCTGTGGCCGTGGGCGCTGCTGGTGCCGGCGGTGTACCTGCTGGCCCTGGTGGTGGCGTCGCTCACGGCAGCGGGCGGCCCGTCGGCCACGGCGCTTCGCCTGCTGGTGGTCTACCCCACCATCCAGTTCGGTTGGGCAGTCGGGTTCCTGATCGGACGGCACCGTCGATGACCGCCTCCACCCCGACGTCGGGCTGCGAACTGACGATCGTGATGCCCTGTCTGAACGAGGCCGAGACCGTGGCCACCTGTGTGCGCCAGGCCCGCCAGTTCCTCGAATCGGCCGGGATCGACGGCGAGGTGTTGGTGGCCGACAACGGCAGCACCGACGGCTCGCAGGCCCTGGCCGAGGCCGAGGGAGCCCGGGTGGTGGCGGTGGCCGAGCGGGGCTACGGCGCCGCACTCATCGGTGGCATCGCAGCGGCACGCGGCACCTACGTGGCGATGGGCGACGCCGACGACAGCTACGACTTCGGCACACTCGGTCCCTTCCTCGACCGGCTGCGTGCCGGCGACGACCTGGTGATGGGCAACCGCTTCGCCGGTGGCATCGAGCCCGGGGCCATGCCGTGGCTGCACCGCTACGTGGGCAACCCGGTGCTGTCGTTCATCGGCCGGTTGTTCTTCCGTGCCCCGGTGCGCGACTTCCACTGCGGCCTGCGCGCGTTCCGGCGCGACTCGATCGTCGGCCTGCACCTGCGCACGACGGGCATGGAGTTCGCCAGCGAGATGGTGGTGAAGAGCTGCCTGATGGGTCTGCGCGTCAGCGAGGTGCCCACGCCGCTGCGACCCGACGGGCGCAGCCGGGCCCCGCACCTGCGCAGTTTCCGCGACGGTTGGCGGCATCTGCGGTTCCTGCTGCTGTTCAGCCCGCGCTGGCTGTTCCTCTACCCCGGCGCGGTGTTGACGCTGCTGGGGTTGGTGGCCACCGTGGCGCTGGTGGCCGGCCCGATCGAGATCGGTTCGGTGGGGTTCGACATCGGCACCCTGCTGTACATGGTGGCCGTCACGGTGGTGGGCTATCAGGCGGTGTTGTTCGCGTTGCTCAGCACGGCCTACGCGCAGGCCGAGGGCTTCCTCCCGTCGGTGCCGCGGTTCGCCGCATTCGAGCAGCGCCTCAGTCTCGAGCGCAGTGTGCTGCTGGGCGCGGTGGTGCTGGCGTTCGGCATCGTCGCGTCGGTGGTGTCGTTCCTGCGTTGGCGCGCCGAGGGGTTCGGTGCACTGGTGCCCGAGCAGACGGTGCGCACCGTGGTGCCCGGCGTGCTGGGCCTCGTGCTCGGCAGCCAGACCATCATGTGCGGTGTGTTCCTGTCGATCCTGCGCATCCGCGTGGCGCGCGTCGACGCCCTCGGCACACCCACCACCTGAGTCGGCTCAGCGCCCCACGGCCATCGCGTCGCGCAGGATCGCCTCGATGCCGTCGATGTTGCGCTCCCACGACCAGTCGGTGGCGGCAGCACCCCGACGCAACGCCGCCAGCAGCGCGGTGTCGCCGTGCACTCGCTGCAGCGCCTGGGCCAGGGCGTGCGCATCGCCCGGTGGCACGAGCAGGCCGTCGACACCGTCGCGCACCACCTCGGCCAGGGCACCGTCGCGGCTGGCGATCACGGCGGTGCCGCACGCCAGCGCTTCGGCGGCCATCAACCCGAATCCTTCACCGCTGCGGGTGGGCATCACCGCCACGTGTGCGGTGCGGTAGAACGCGGGCAACTCGTCGTCGGGCACGAACCCGCAGAAGCGCACGTTGGCCATCCCGGCGGCGCGCTGTTCGAGCGCAGCCCGTTCGGGGCCCGTGCCACCGATCAGCAGTTCGCCGGTGGTGTCGAGGCCCGATGCCCGCCAGGCGTCGATCAGCACGTCGACCCCGTTGCGATCGACGAGCCGGCGCACGGTGACCGCGCGCCATCGTGGGGCGGGCTGCGTGTCGGCCTCGGGGTGGAACCGGTCGGTGTCGACCCCGCAGTGCACCACCGCCGGGTGCACACCGGGGGCGATGCGGCGCACGTAGTCGGCGGTGTGGTGCGAGATGGCGGTCACCCGTGCAGCGGCCCGCAGCACGGGTCGGCCGATCAGCCGGTCGGCGGCACGTTCGACGAGTTCGATCGGCGCCGGGTACTCGACGAACGGGTTGGCCTGCACCAGCACCACGGGCACACCACGGACGCGGGCGGCGAGCGTGGCGAACACGCTGGTGAGGTACACGTGGCCGTGCACCAGCACCACGTCAGGGCGCCGATCGGGTCGCACCATGGCCCGGGCCAGCAGTGGCGACACCAGCGGGATGGGCACGTTGAACCAACGCTCGAGCGGGTTCATTGCTCTGCTGCGCCGCACCACGAATCCGTCGCGCTGTTCGCGTGCAGCATCGCCACGCAATCGCGAGGTGAGCACCTCCACGTCCCACCCGCGTGCGGCCAGGAGCCGTGCCTGTTCGTGGGCCATCGTCTCCACCCCGCCCACGTGCGGCGCGAAGTAGCTGCTGACGATCGTGAGGCGGGGCGAGGGGGCAGTCATGGCGAAAGGCGTCCGGCCGGGCGCGGCCCGATACTGGCATGATGACAGCCGTGACGAGGTCGACCGACAGCCTGGTGCCACCCGAGGGGGGCCGAACCGTGGTGCGCGCCGCTGGCACACCGCGTGGGGTGGTGTGCTCGCTCGCCACCGGTCGGCACCGCGAGCTGCTGGCCGAGGCCGCACCCACCCTGGCCGCCTACGGCCGTCGTCACGGCTGGGACGTGGTGGTGAGCAGCGAGTCGCCGCAGGGCACCCGGCCGCCGTCGTGGGCCAAGGTGGTGCTGGTGCGCGAGTTGCTGCGTTCGTATCCGTTCGTGTTCTGGGTCGACGCCGATGCGCTCATCGTCGACATCGACCGCGACATCCTCGCCGAGGCCGGGGTCGAGCGGAACGACGCCGACATCTGGTTCGCCCGTCATCCCCAAGAACGCGACCCCGATGCGACGGTGCTGAACGCCGGCGTGTTCCTGGCCCGTTCGGCTCCGTTCACCGACGAGTTGCTGGCCGCCATGTGGGCCGCCGAGTCGTTCATCGAGCACAACTGGTGGGAGAACGCGGCGCTGCTCGATCTGCTCGGCTACTCGCTGCTGCCGCCCTACCCACAGGTGGAGGTGACCCGCTGGAACGAGCGGATCGGCCGGCTCGACCTGGCGTGGAACAGCGTGCCCGGCTACTGCGAGAGCCCCACCCCGGCGCTGCACCATCACGCCCGCAGCGACCACGACGACTTCGGCCTGCGCCTGCGCTCGATGGCTGCCGACCGTGCCGCCACCGCCGCCCGCTTCCCCACCTGGTTCACCCCCACCCCCGTCCGTGAGCGTGGACCACGTGGGTGGTGGTCACGCCTCACGAAGCACTGAGCTCCGTGAGCCTGGACCACGCTCCACGTGGCCACCGCTCACGGATCACCGGGCGGGTTCGGGCGGGTGGGGTTCGGGCGGATGGGGGTCAGGCGGGTGGAGGTGAGGTGGGGGTGAGGCGGGCACGGCGGAGCTGCACGATGGCGATGGCCCACAGCAGCACGGCGTAGGTGCACTCGGAAGCTGCGGTGGCGGCCACGGCACCACGCCACGAATGGGCCGGGATGAGCGCGACGCACAGCACCAGGTTCACCACCAGCGTCACCACGAGTGCGCCCAGCCGCTGGCGCTGGAAGCCCGCACCGCTGAGCGCGTTGGCCGGGAAGTACTGCAGGGTGCGGATGACCGGGATGAACGCGAGCCAGCGCACGATGGTGACGGCGCCGTCGAAGTCGTCGCCCAGGATGGGCCGGAACAGCGGGGCGAAGGCCACCATCGCCACGGCCACCGCCGAGGCGTAGGCCAGGCTGGGCACCAGCAGTCGGCGAGCCAATCGCATCGATGCGGCGATGCCGTCGCGGCCTTCGCTGAACGAGCGGTTGATGGTGGCCACGATCAGCGCCTGCACGGGGATGAAGGCCAGGGCAGGCACGCGATAGGCGGCGGTGTAGAGGCCTGCGTCGTCGTCCCATCCGTAGCGGACCATCAGCGGCTTGTCGATCCCGTCCTGGGCCGAGAACGCTGCCAGCGACGCCGCGTACGGCATGCCTTCGCTCACGTCGTGGCGTGTCACCGCACCGCGCCGGAGGTGCACCCCGAACCGGCGCTGCGCCACTCCCAGCACCACGGCCATCGTGGCCGCGGCGGCCACCGTCTGCAGCACCGCCCACCCCGTCACGCTGCTGCCTCCGGCGGCGAAGAACACCACCGCCGCACCGAGGCGGGTGGCGGCCGCCCCGGTGACCACGAGCGCATAGGTGCGCAGGTCGCTGCACGACATGGCCAGGTAGGCGCACAGCGACACCACGGCGCTGAACACCAACTCGCCCAGGGCCAGCAGCACCATCGCCTGCCAGGGCGCGCTGCGCACGACGGCAGCGGTCACCGCCACCGACACGAACGACGCGACGATGCCGCCCATCCACACCGTGGTGAACGCGGTGCGGAACGATGCGTCGACATCGCGCTGCTCGCGACGAACTCGTTGCAAAAGCAACAGACTTGCCCCGGCGTTGGCGAACGGAGCGATCGCCACCGTGATGGCACCGATGGCGCCGAGTTGGCCGTACCCGACACGACCGAGCGACCGGGCTACCAGCAGGAACACACCGATGCCCGAGGCGAATCTGGCGATCTCGGCCACGAGCGACCAGCGCGTGTCGCGGGCGATGGCCCGACGTTCGCTCACCGTCCGAGCACCCGGTGGTAGTGGTCGGCAAGCGCGGCCGACTGTGTGGCCAGGTCGAAGTGCTCGACGATGTGAGCACGACCCGCCTGTCCCATCCGTACGGCCGCCGAGGGGTCGCTCACGATCCGCACCAGTGCGGCGGCGAGCGCATCGACGTCGTCGTCCTCCTCCACCAGCACTCCACCGGCACCGTCGATCACCACATCGGGCACCCCGCCCGATCGGCACGCCACCACGGGCAGGCCGCATGCCTGTGCCTCGGCGTACACCAACCCGAGCGCCTCGCGTTGCCCGGTGGGCGACACGGTGCTGGGGCCGCACAGCACGGTGGCCGTGGCCATTGCATGCCGCACCTCGGCGTGCGGGCGCGACCCGCGGAAGTCGACAGCCACACCGAGCGTGCGCGCCAGGTGTTCGACCGTGGCGCGTTCGGGCCCATCGCCGATGACGGTGAGTCGGGCGTCGGGCACGGAGGCGCGCACGACGGCCATGGCCCGGATGAGCACGTGGATGCCCTTCTGCGCCACGAGCCGGCCGACGAACAGCACCTCGGCCGACGCACGGGCGATGTCGGGGGTCGGCGCGAACTCGGTGGTGTCGACACCGACATGTTGCACGACCACACGTTCGGGCGGCGCGCCGAGCCGCAGCAGGCAGTCGCGTGTGTAGGTGGAGTTGGCCAGCAGCAACGCCGCCTGGCGGAACACCGCCGTGCGGCGCCGCAGCCACAACCGCCCGCCGGGCCCGGTGTGCGCGGAGTCGTGCTGGGTCACCTCGTAGCCGTGGATGCTCACCACCAGCGGCAACCGGTACCGACGCGCCGTGGCCGCGGCGAACATCGCGTCGGGCACGAAATGAGCGTGCAGCAACGCCGGACGAATGGTCCTGACCAGGCGGTTCGCGACCGGATCGAGTCCGAACAGGAACGCAACCAGGCGCACCGGTCGCGGTCCCCAGCGGCTGATCGTGGTGCGATCGGCGGGCGTGGTGCCACCGGCGACGCGCTGGTGCCCCAGGTAGTGGGCCACCACACCGGGCACGTGGTCGGTCTGGGTGACCACCCACGGTTCGCTCGCCGCCAGCAGGCGGGTGCGGTACACGAGTACCGCGAGCGGTGTCTGCCCGTGTGCAGGTTGCTCTGGCAGCATGGCGCTCCTCACCCGGACGCCGATGCTAGCGACGGCACATGTGTCAAGAAGCCGGAATCCCGCGGGCAGTCTGCGACACCCGTCGGCTAGGCTCCGGGCCGAGCATGTCGTGAATGCTCGAGCGTTGCGAAGTGCTCGTCAGCAAGTGTGTTGTGGAGGGAGGTGCCGTGGCCACGTCGGTCGAGAATCTGCAGACCATCCACAAACTCCGCGATCGCGATCACGACACCTTCGAGGCAATGGTGCACGCCTACGGGGCCGAGTTGTTCCGCCATGCCCGCCGGCGCACGTTGAACGACGCTGCGGCCGAAGACATCGTGCAAGAGACGTTCACCCGCGCCTACCGCGCTCTGCCGAGGTTGCGCGACGACAGCAACCTGCGGCCGTGGCTGCACCACATCCTCGCCAACGTGTGCATCGACGAGGCCAACCGGCGCGACCGCGAGACCGCGAAGGTCACCCGCTTGTTCGTCGATCCGGCGGCAAGCCTCGACACCCCCGGCGTCGAGACCGAACTGGGCCTCGACCTCGACGACACGTCGCTGCAGTCGGCGCTGCTCACCCTCACGCCCGAGTACCGCGATGCGCTGGTGCTGCGGTTCGTCGACGAACTCGAGTACGACGAGCTCGCCTACCGCTCGGGTATCTCCGAGCAGAACGCGCGGGCCCGTGTCAGCCGGGCGCGCAGCATGATGCGCACGGCACTCACCGGTGCGGCTGCCATCCCCGTGTTCATCTACACGTTCTTCCGGCGCAGCTCGAAGGCCGCCGCCGCGCTCGACCGGGCCGAGAGCACCACGGCGTCGTCGATGGGCGTGGGCGCCTCGGCACAGATGAACCGCCTGGCGTCGGTTGCGGCACCGGCCATGGAGGCTGCCAGTTCGGTGGCCGCGCAGGCACCCACTGCGGGGCCGATGCTCGCCAAGGTGGCCGTCGGTGTGGGGTTGGTCGCCACGGCTGCATTCACCACCACCTCCGATTCGGCCGCGCCGGCATCGGCCGCCATCGTCGTGCCCGACCGCGTGGTGTCCGACCAGGCGGTCGCAGCCGCACCCGCAGGTGTCGGCGACCCTGTCGTCACCACGGTTGGCGCTGCGCCGCCCGAAGGTGCCGCACCGGGTACTCCCGCCACCGCGGCGGCCGGCGCCGCCGAGGCAACAGCGGCCAGCACGGTGCCGCCCACTGCGCCACCCACGGTCGCTCCCACCACCCCGCCCACGGTCGCCCCCACGGTTCCGCCCACGGTCGCCCCTACGGCACCGCCCACCACCGTGCCACCCACCGCTCCGCCCACCACGCTGCCACCCGCGGTGCTGGGCGGCTCGGTGTCGGCACCGTCCATCAGCGTCACATCGGCGGGCCCCCGCTTCGACCTCAGCGGTCCGGTCAGCCTCACCATCGGCGACGCGGTGGTCACAGGCAGCCTCAGCGGTCGCCTCGGGGTGAACGCCACCGTCGACCGCAACGGTCGCCAGCGCCTCGACGGCCAGGTCACCGCGTCGTTCGGTGCGGGCTCCATCGACCTCCGCCTGGCAGGGTTCGCCACCGCCACGGCCGATCCCACCACGTTCACGCTCGTCGGCCGCTTCAGCGCCTCGGGCGACACCGCCGGCCTGGTCACCTCGGGTTCGTTCTCGGGCACGCTCACCGCCGGCTCGCTGTCGCTCAGCCTCACCCCGTGAGTCGCGGCGGCACTCGGCGTGCCGCGGTCGCGGCGGTGTTGGGCGTGGCGCTGCTCGCCACGGCGTTGCCGGCCTCGGGCGATTCCGCCACCGCCACGTCGCGTCGCCCATCCCAGTGGCCGTCGTCCACCGGCACCGACCTGCGTCTCGAAGGATGGCCGCACGCCATCCGCCTCGCCGGGGCCGACCGCTACCAGACGTCGCTCACGGCCGCACTCGCCCTGCGCGGCAAGGGCGACTTTCCGTTCGACACACCCGATCGTTCGTCGAACGGTGCCACCTCGTTGGCCACCGCCGACGACTGGTGGGGTGCCGCCACCTGCCCCCGTTCGATCATCGTCGTCTCGGCCGACAACCCGGCCGACTCGCTCGCTGCGTCGGCGCTGTCCGACCCCACGCACGGCTCGTCCGAGCCCTATCTGCAGCGCACGGCTGCGGCCGATCCGTTGTTCTACCCGATCGGCGGGTTCGCCAAGGTCGACACCGATTCGGCCCCGATCCTCATCACCCAGTCGGCCCGTGCGGGTGCCACGGCGCTCAGCACGCCTACTCGGCTGGCTGCGCAAGACCTGCGCTCGGGCGGCTGCAAGCAGGCCTTCCAGGCCATCATCGTCGGTGGCCCCACGGCGGTGCCGTCGGCGGTCGAGAACGAGCTGGTGTCGCTCGGCTACGACGAGGTGTTCCGTGTGGCCGGCGCCGACCGGTTCGAGACGGCCGCCAAGCTGGCACAGGGCCTCGGCACGGCCCCGGTGCCGAGCGCGGTGACGGCCTGCACCGATGTGGCGGTCGACGACGGCACGGCGCGCATGTCGTTCGTGGCCAACTCGGTGGTCGAGTACCGCACGTCGCCCACCCTGTGCAGCCTGCTGGGCCGCACGGTGGTGCTCACCGACGGCGTCACCGGCGCCGACGCGCTGGCCGCCGGCTGGTGGACGTCGTTCTTCCAGGTGCCGGTGCTGCTCCACAACGGCACCGACGATCTGCCCGTCGCCACCGCCAACGCCTTGCGCACGATGCAGGTGCAGAACCTCATCGTGCTCGGTGGCACGGCCCGCATCAGCGACGCTGCCGTGGCCAAGGCCGTAGGCCTCACGGGCGCCACCGCCACCCGCATCGCCGGCACCAACCGCTTCGAGACCAGCGTGCTGATGGCCCAGCGCTTCGGCGGCTGGTACCCCACGGGGCGGGCCAACGAGTTCGAGGGCAGCATGGTGTGCCTGGCCGCGTCGTCGGGCGATGGCGCCGACGCCACGGGTTGGCCCGATGCGCTGGGTGCCGGGCCGTGGTGCGCTGCCGCCAACGGCGCAACCGGCAACCCCGGGGCACCCGCCCGGGCGCTGGCACCGCTCACCGGCCAGTCGCCCACACTGTCCACCCGTGGGCCTGCCCGCCCGGCGCACGACGCAGTGCCCATCCTGCTGGTGCCCTCGGGTGCCACCACCCTGCCCTCCAGCGTGTCGTCGCTGCTGTCGGGCGCGTTCGAGACCGCCGACGACTGGTGCACCAGCGTGGCCTCGTCGGCCACCTGCCGGGTGCCCGGGTTCGCCATCGCGTTCGGCGGTGAGGTGGCACTGCCGTCGACGCTCATCGACCGGGTGTCGCAGTTGGTGTCGGGTGGCTCCATCACCGCCGAGCCGCAGGTGGCACCCACCCTTTCGGGCCCGTTCTTCACGGCGCTCGACATGGCGCCGGTGTTCGGCGTGTCGGGCACGGCGGCGGCTCGCGTGTGTGCTGGGCGCGGCGCCTACACCGACGCTCGATGGCTGGGCGTGTTCGACGACGCGGCCACCACCACCCAGCTCGCCTCGGCCGATGTGATGTTCGACCAGCGCTACCTGCGCGACGCCGACGGTGTCACCCGGTCGCGCCGCATCGGTGCGCCGGTGTGTGTGGCGTTCGATCCAGGCGCCCGCACCACGGTCGCGGCGCAGGCGGTCGGCCTGTCGGGCCGGGCCAGTGCCGTCACCTCGTTCGGTGTGGGCAGCACGAACCGGTTCCAGCTGTCGGGGCCGGTGGTCGACCCGGTGCCCGCGGTCTCGTCGGGAACCACCAGCGACACCGACCTCAGCGGCGGCGGCACCACGGTGCGCACGTTCATCACCACGGCACCCACGCCGGTGGTCGGGGCCGTGTCGCGTGGGGTGGCGTCGCAGGTGTCGTCGGCGGCCATCACGGTGTCGATCGTGCGGGGCACCGACTCGGGCGGCATCGTCGCGCCCGACACGTTCACGGCCACGTGGAGCATCACGACGGCGCTCGGGCTGGTCAGCGGTTCGGCATCGGGCGAGGCGCTGCTGGTGGGCGGCGCCTGGCAGTTGCGTGGCCAGTCGAGCTTCGCCGGCGGGTCGTGGAACGTTGCGTCGGGCATCGGCGGGTTCCGGGCCACGCTCACCACCAACCTCGCCGGCGTCGACAACGACGACGCGATCAGCTGGCAACTCGATGGCCTGGTTGCCGGCTGACAGTCGGCCCAGCACCACCGCCACCGCCGTGCGCTTCCTCGTCGTCACCTGCGCTCATCACGGCGAAGACGCCCGCATCGTGCACCGCCAGGCGCGCAGCCTGCTCGAGGCCGGCCACCACGTCACCCTCGTGTCGCCCGCCCCGGCCCGCACCGATCTCGACCCACCCGGCCTGGTGCGGGTGGCCATCCCGCGCGCCGAGGGGCGCCGCCGGCTGCACGCCTGGCGCGCGGCACGGGCAGCCGTGCGAGCCCGGGTCGGCGAGGCCGATCTGGTGCTGTTCCACGACCCCGAGTTGGTGGTGGCACTCGCCCGCCGTCGGTGGGGTGTGCCGCTGGTGTGGGACGTGCACGAGGACTACCTCGCCCACATCGACGATGCGCTCTGGATCCCCGCGCTGGTGAAGCCGCTCATGCGCGTGCCGGTGCGGCTGATCGAGTGGTGGGCGAAGCGCCGCTGCCACCTGCTGCTGGCCGAAGAGGGTTACGCCCGGCGGATGGGCCCCTACCCGGTGGTGCCGAACAGCACCTGGGTGCCCGAGTCGGTGCAGCCGGCCGGCACCGACGAACCACCCCGGGTGGCCTACGTCGGTCGGGTGTCGGTCGACCGTGGTGTCGACGAGTTGATCGAGCTCGGCTCGTTGCTGCGCGGCCGGGCCGTGGTCGAGATCGTCGGCGGCGCCGATGCCGAGGTACTCGACCGGTTGCAGGCCGCGCACGACGCCGGGCTGGTGCGCTGGTTGGGCTTCCTGCCCAACCCCGAGGCCATGGCCCGCCTGTCCGGCGCCCTCGCCGGCCTGTCGTTCCTGCACGACGTACCCAACTACGCGGTGTCGCGGCCCACCAAGTTGCTCGAGTACCTGGCGCACGGGTTGCCGGTCGTCACCACACCACTCCCCTTCGCCGAACAACTCATCGCCGACAGCGCAGCCGGTTCCGTGGTGGGTTTCCAGCACACAGCCGCCGAGGCGGCAACCGTGATCGAGCGCTGGATCGCCGACCGCAGCCTGGTGCAGCAGATGGGTGCCGCGGGCCACGCCTCTGTGCTCGCCCACCACTCGTGGCAGGCCGACAGCGCGCACTTCGTCGCCACCCTCACCGCCTGGGCCAAGCCGCACACGGGGTGACTCTGCGTGCCGACGTCGGCACGCTGTACCGCCCCGTGTCAATCGCTCGCGGCCGACCCCACACCCAGCTCCGCGTCGGGCGATGCAGAGGCAGTGCCGGCGGAAGGGGTGGGAAGCAACCGACGACGCCGGGCGCGGAAGGCGACGAACCAACTCGCAGCCAGCAGGGCCGCCAGCGATGCGAGCGCCAACGCAGCACCCGAACGCAGGCCGGGCGGCCGAAAACTGAACTCCACCGTGCTGCGACCGGCGGGTACTGGAACGGCCAGTACCAGCCCGTCAGCGCGGGCCACCGGCGCCGCCACACCGTTCACCTCAGCGCTCCATCCCGGCAGCCAGGCAGTCGACACCACCAGCACCGCGGGCCGGTCGGCGTCGACGGTGAACGAACCGTGGCCCAGCTCGTCGAAGGTGCCCGAGGCGGTGCCCGCCACGCCGACCTCGGTACGTCCGGTGAAGCCGGCGGTGGCGGCGGCAGCGTCGTCGAGCAGCACCACACCGGTGCCGTCGAACGAGTCGTCGCCCAGACGGACGGCGATCGCATCGAGCGGTGCCGCCTCCACAGCGCCGGCCACGAACGCCTCGGGCAGTCGGGGCTGGCGGGTCCACCGCACCACGGCGCCGCCCGCCACATCGCCGTCGCGTTGCCATCCACTTCCCGTGGGCGGGGTCTCGGCAGCAGCCAGCATGGTGGTGACCCGCAGCACATCGGGCACCCATCCCTCGCGCCACAGCGTGTCGCTGTCCAGGCCTCCCCACCAGTTGGCACCGGTCATCCGGCCGTAGTCGGCGGGGATCAGCGGGTCGTACCCGTTCACGAACTGCAGGTCGCGCTCGATCGTCTCACCTCGGAAGTCGAAGGTGCTCGTGAACGCGTTGGTGACGTAACGATCGACGCCGCCACCCGCGTCGAAGGGTGCACCGAACGACGGCTGGTCGGCCGTGAAGAAGGCGTCGGCCCGCGCTGGCGACCAGCCCTCGGCGCGCCACGGTGCAGCGGCGGCGAAGACGACCAACTCGAGCGACACCGCCGCCACGACGAGCGCCGCGAAGGCGGGATGAGGTGGCCCGGCGAGGCCGTGGAGTCGTCCCCAGCGCAACCGGTGCCAGGTGGGCGGACTCGCTGCCACGGCTGCTGCCGCCATCGTGAGTGCGAGCGCCACGAGGGCGACACCCAGCGTCACGGTGAGGTCGTGGCCACGCACCCGGGCACCGCCGAGGTCGGTGAGCATCGGTAGCACCACGACCATCGCCGCCAGGCCCAGCGCCGCAGCGACCACCCGGCCGGCACGGATCCGTGAGGCACTGGCCAATGCGCTCACACCCGCGGCCGCCAGCCCACAGGCGGCGAGGTCGAACAGCACGAGTGAGCGCGACCACACGCGGAAACGGTCGGCGAGCGGCACGGCCTCGAACAGCCATCCGGCCACGGGCGTGCTGTCGCCCACCGCGGCGAACACCGACACCACGGCGATCAGCACGAGGGCTTGCACGCGCCGGTCGCGCCGGTGCACCACGGCGCCGACGAGGGCCAGCAGCACCACACTGGCGCCGAGGTAGTTGGCCACCTCGTGGTGGTAGCGGGTGCCGCCCCACGGTGTGGAGAGGCCGAGCACCCCGGTGCTGCCGCCCATGATGTTGCCCACCAGGGTGGTGAGCAGGTGGTGAGGCTCGGCGCTGATGGCGAACGCCTCGGACTGGCTGAGGCTCGGGCGCGCGCTGATGCGGCTGAACAGGTACTGCGGCACGAGCTGCACGGCGGCCACACCCAGCCCGAGCGCGGTGGCGCCGGCCACTCGCACCGCCGGCCAGGGCCCCGTGCCCCGCCGTAGCAGTTGCACACCGGCGTACACGCCCGACGACACGAGAGCCAGCCACAGCATCTGCGGATGGCCGCTGAATGCGATCATCGCCAGCGAGCCCACCACCAGGCCCGCCCGGCGCAGTGTCCATCGCTCGCGCACCACGTCGAGGCCGAGGTACAGCCACGGGAACCAGGCGGCCGCCATCGAGAACGGCATGTGCACCAGGTGCAAGATGGCGAAGCCGTTCAGCCCGTAGGCGATACCGGCCACCACGGCACCGGTGCGGCTGCGCCACAGGTGCCAGGCCCAGGCGAACGCACCGCTGGCCGCCAGCCACAGATGCACCAGCGTCCACCAGCGGAACCCGGCCACGGGCGACATCACGCCGAGCATGGCGTTGATCGGGTAGAAGATCGCAGCCTGCCCGGCGCCGAGCAGGTTGTGGCCCGAGAACATCCAGTGCCCCCAGAAGGGCGCCTCGCCGTGCAGGATGCGCTCCCAGGTGTGCGAGATGAGCGGGAGGTGCAGCGCGTGCACGTCGTCGCGGATGGCCGTACTGCTGCCGGTCAGCAGGCCGAAGAACGGCAGGGTGACGATGGCGATGACGAGCAGCCACGAGCGCCACGGCCCTCGCTCGTGCCCGGACGGCGAACGATCGAGCGACGCGTCGTCGGCCCGACTCGTCGCCTCAGCCACCGAGTGCATCCGAGC
The DNA here is from genome assembly GCA_040380855.1 of Acidimicrobiaceae bacterium. Taxonomy (GTDB): domain Bacteria; phylum Actinomycetota; class Acidimicrobiia; order Acidimicrobiales; family Ilumatobacteraceae; genus VFMC01. Next base: position 75,959 of record JBEIIG010000004.1, read on the forward strand.
ACCGTAGGCGCGACCGAGGCATGGAAACAATCATCCGACCGAACGAATCGGAAATGAGATGAATACGGTCGGTGTCGACGAGTCGACCGAACCCGGAATCGGTGCCGTCAGAGATCGGCGAGTGCATCCTCGGCCGCCGCCAGTCCGGGCATCAGTTCGAGTGCCCGCTGGTAGCGGGTCCGCGCCAGGGCGATGTCGCCGGCCGCTTCGGCCCGCTCGCCCGCCTTCACGTAGTACCCGGCGGCCCGTTCGCGCATCGCCGGGCCCTTGGGATTGGTGGCGAGCGCCTGCTCGAGAAGCGCGAGTGCCATATCGTCGTCGCCTGCAGCGGTGGCCACCATGCTCGCCTGCTCGAGCAGGTAGGGGTTGCCTTCGACCGATCCGAGCACCGGGACGAGTCCAGCGAGCGCAGCATCACTGTTGCGAGCGATACGTGCCACGGCGGAACGCACGACGCGGGTGCTGTTCACCCAAGGGGCCAACTCGATCGCACGCGAGTACTCACGGAGAGCGAGTTCGTCGTCGACGGCGAGCACGGCTCTGTTTCCGGCATCGGCGGCCGCCATTGCGCGGATCGGTCGGGCCGATACGGTCCACCACACGGCGAAGCACAGCACCACCGACGCAACCACCACGACGGGTGATACGCGTCGGGCGGCCACCGGCACCGATTCCTCGGCCATCGAGGCGACATCGTCGGAGGGCGCATCGTCCCATGCTCCGCTCGGCTCGGCCACGTAAGCGGCCGAAGCGCCTCCTCCATGGCCCAATGGCACAACGCCGACAGGCTGCGACATGGCAACCGCTAGCGCGACCGCTTCCTCGGCGGGCCGGTCGAGTACCTCTGCAGCCACCTCGGCGATCGCCGCTCCGGGAAGTCCTTCGGCTGAGCGCTCGATCGTCGTGCTGCGCAGCACACCGTGCTCGATGGCGAGCGCAACGATCAGTCCTGCCGTGATGAAGTGCATTGAGAACAACACAAGGCTCTCGATCGACACGAGCGACTGCACCTGGAATGCCAACCAGGCTGCACCGACTGAACCGACCAACACTCGATCCTGTCCAGATGTCGCCCGCAGGCATCGGAACAGCGTCCGAGCGATCAGCCCGACGAACACCAGGTAGGCGAGTCCCAGCACCAGCCCACCGTTGGCGAACATCCCCAGCGGCACGCTGTGAGCGCTCGTCGAGATCCATTGCTCAAATCGTTCTGCGTGCCCTGCGGGACGCAGCCGCGTGAACAGTAGCCCGAAGGTGTCGAGACCGCTTCCCAGCACTGGATGCTGACGGAAGATGGCCGAGGCGGTGCGATAGAAGTCGCCGCGCTCGAGGAACCCGGTCGTCCAGCCTTGCTCGACGTAGCCGAGGGCGCGGCGAGACCCGCCGATAACGAGCACACCGAGACCGACACCTGCCCCAATGGCAATGCCGCGGCGATGTGCGCGCAACGCGACAGGAGCCTGTAGGCGAGCGATCATCGGCCTCAGTGCCAGCAACGCGGCCACGCCCCCTGCCGAGATGATGATGAGCGATGCCGAGGGTGTCAGAGCCGGCACGATGAGCACACAGGCTGCGAGGAATCCCGCCACGAGCCAGTCGCCGAGCGATGCATGCGTCCACACAGCCCACGCCCCCAGAAAGAGCACCGTGGTGAGCGCAGCCACCGGCCCTTGGAACGACGAGAACACCGAAAGGCAGGCTGTGCAAGCCCCGAAGGCGGCACCACCGAGCACGCTCACCCACATCGGCGCATCGCGACGAAGCATGGTGTAGGCGACGAGCGGCAATACGACGGCGACGAATGCAGCACTGACATTGGGGTTTGCGAATGTCGACGTCCAGAGGTTCGTGAACGACTCGGCCTGCCAGGAGTACGGATCGTGATTGCTCACCTGGAGGAGCGCGTAGTTGGCAATTGGTAGGGCGACGAGCGTGCAGATCCAATTGAACAGCTGCGTCCTGCGTGAATCGAATGCCAGCGCCGCAGCGATGAACACCGCAATCACGCACAGGTAGGTTCCAAGCCCGGTGTAGCGATCAGGTTGGCCGACGAGAGAGTCGATGGGCGACATCGATGTGAGTGTGACGACCACCAACGCGGCCATGAGGGCGCCCGTTGCCACCAGCACTTGGCGCGGAACCGCTCGCCAGCCGTTCAGCCCCAGGTACATAGCCAAGGCTGCAACGACCAGTCCCCCGAGGCCCCACAGCGCCGTCGCCTTGACCACCTCGAACGAGCCGCTGACGCCGCGCCAGAAGACGAGCGGTACCACGACGACGACGGCGAGTACGAGCACGCGCATCGTGCTGCGCAGTTGTGCTGCAGTCATCGACCCGGCTCCTTCCATGTGTGCGGGGTGGATCGAGAGATCGGTCCGAGCGGTGACTGTTCGGCACGCAGGGCAGATGTCAATCGGTTTCTCCCGCGGCCAACACTCTGCTGCCCTAGCCTCGGGTTCACCCCCTTCGAGCCTGGAGCCTTGACGTTCTGTGTCCGATCATCCTCGCCTTCCGCTGATCGTGCTCGTTGATCTTCCGTTGGCCCCGCACGAGGTACAGCAGCACGGCCTCGCGCGTCTCGGAGAGCAGTTCGAGGTGCATCTGCTCATCGTTGGAACGATGGTGCTCAGGGATCCGCCACGCAACCTAGACCCGGTGCCAGGAGGGCAGGATGGAGTGCGTGTCGACGATCCCGCCTCCTTTCAGGCGCTGATCAAGAAACTCATGCCTGCGCGACCAGTGGTCCTGGATGCTGCCGGCGAATCGCTGGCGATGCTCCGCTGTCGGCGTTGGCTCGCTCAGCACGACGTTCCCCGAATCGTGCTGCGTGGCTCACCGCTGCCAAGCCCTGCGCGCGAGGGCGGGATTGCAAATCGACTCGCCACGCTGTGGCGTATGGGCGAGGTGCGCTATGCGATTCGCCATCGCTTCGCACGTTGGTTCACGCCTCCCCCCCGGACGGTCGTGATTGCCGGGAGCGACGCTGAACAAGCAGGCAGCGAAGAGGTCGTCAGCGGCCATACGTATGACTACGACCGCTACCTCGAGGCGGCGACCGCAACCCGCCTGATCGACGGACCGTACGTTGTGTTCGTCGATGTTGATGCTGCACGCAACCGCGACGTCGAGTTACTCGGCATCGCAGCGCCGGTGACACCCGCCCCGTACCACGCAGCCATGTGCCGACTGTTCGATCTCATCGAGCACGTCATGGGCGTGCCGGTCGTGGTCGCAGCTCATCCGCGAAGCCGGTACACGGCTGGTGAGCATCCCTTCGGCGAGCGGGCCTTGATCGTCGGGTCGACGCCTGTACTGGTCCGCGACTCATCGCTGGTTCTCGATCAGGGATCAACCGCACTCTCTCTGGCGGTGCTGTGGCAACGACCGATCGTTGTCGTCACTACAGCAGAGATCACCGGTAGTGAGGTAATGCCTCATCTGGAGGTACGTCGGGAACTGCTCGGGGTTCCCCTCGTTGATGCCGATTCGGTCGACCGCCATCAGCTTGCGGCGGCAGTTGCCGCACCAATACGCGAAGAGCGCTACGCCGGGTACGTGCGCCGTTTCGTGAAGGCGGGTGGAGAGGACCGCCCGACTGCGGAGATCGTCGCTGAGGTGGTAACTCGCCTCGGCGGGAGCGGCCGCGCGCCTCGTGGCACCCACCCTGGTCGGTAGTGTGGCCCCCAGCCGCGCCGAGTCCAGCTACTTGATCAACGAGGAGTCGAGAATGCCCGAAGGGCCCAAGCATGTGGCTGCACCAAACGTCTTCCGGTGCACCAGCTGCCTCAATATGTCGACACGGCCACGCATCTCGTTCGATGAGCAGGGCAGATGCAATGCGTGTCAGTGGGCCGAGACCAAGCGGTCCATGGACTGGACATCACGCATGAGGGAACTCGAGGCGCTTCTCGAACGTCAGCGATCCGCTGATGGCGCCTTCGATTGCGTCGTACCGGTGAGCGGCGGCAAGGACGGGTCCTACGTCGCACACCGCCTGAAGCACGACTTCGGAATGAACCCGCTGGCCATCACCATTCGCCCGCCCCTCGCCTTGCCGCTCGGCGATCGCAACCTCTACAACTTCGTGATGTCGGGCTACAGCCACATTCACGTCACACCTGATCCACGAGCGATGCAGGTACTCAATCGGCAAGGGTTCATCGAGAAGGGTTTCCCCTACTTCGGCTGGCTCATCTCAATGCAGGCAGCAGTGGTTCGCCTGGCCTGCCAGCTGCGCATCGGCCTGATCTTCTACGGGGAGGACGGCGAGGTGGAGTACGGCGGGACGATCCAGACGAGCCGAGAACCGGTGTACACCATCGACTACATGAAGCAGGTGTACCTCGAAGGCGGGTACGACCACGTGCTCCAGTCGAGCGGCCTCGACCCGGGGGTGCTGCAGTTCTTCCGGTTTCCCTCCGACGATGAGCGTCGTGGGGTAGACCTGAAGATCACGCATTGGTCGTACTTCGAGTCGTGGGACCCCTACCGCAACTATCTCGTTGCGAAAGCACACTGCGGCCTCGAGGAAGCCGATGCCACGAACTCGGGCACCTTCACCAACTTCGCCCAGAACGATCAGGCGCTGTACGCGTTGCACGCGTATCTGATGTACCTGAAGTTCGGATTCGGTCGCGCCACGCAAGATGCGGGAATCGAGATCCGTCGTGGCGCCATGACCCGCGAACAGGGCCTGAATCTGGTTCGCCTCTACGACGGCCAGTATCCCGAGGAGTTCATACCCGCCTATCTCGACTACTACGAGATGACGCAGGATGAGTTCGACGCTGTGCTTGCTCGGTGGGTGAACAAGGACTTGTTCGAACTCGTCGACGGCCGGTGGGAACCGAGGTTTCCCTTCACATGACCACCTTGCCCAAGGTCGGGATCGTCGATTACGGGATGGGAAATCTCTGGTCGCTGACCTCAGCACTCACTCATGTCGGTGCCCACGTTGTGCTCGTCGACCGGCCGGATGACCTACCGCATTTCAGTCATCTCGTTCTGCCAGGTGTGGGATCGTTTCGCCGGGCGTCGGAGCGACTCGCGGAGTCGGGGCTCGGCGACGCCATCGTCGACCGCGTCAACCACGGCGGCTCCGTGCTTCTCGGAATCTGCCTCGGTATGCAGTTGATGGGGGTCGGGTCCCCCGAGGACGGGTGGTCGCCCGGCCTCAATCTCGTGCCGGTTACGACCGAGCGATTCCACGACGAGGAGGTCGAACGCCGCCGCATTCCCCACATCGGCTTCGCGAGCACTCGGTTTCCACAGGGCAACGAAGGCCTGTTCGCTGGCCTCCGCGAGACGACCGACTTCTACTTCGTTCACTCATACCGCATGCTGCCCGAGGGCGACCTCGGAGCAACCGCCGTCTGCGACTACGGAGTCAGTTACCTTGCCGGGTTCGACCGCGGCAACGTGTGCGCCACCCAGTTCCACCCCGAGAAGAGCCAGCAACAAGGCCTCCACCTCTTGCGCAACTTTGTCGATCGGAAGCCCTGAATGCTGAAACGGCTCGTCTTCACCTTGCTCTACGACAACGGGAGTTTCGTGTTGAGCCGGAACTTCCGCCTGCAGCGAGTGGGAGACGTGCGTTGGCTGAAGCGCAACTATCACTTTGGAACCGTTGCCGAGTCGATCGACGAGTTGGTGATCCTCGACGTCACTCGCGGCCAGCGCGATCTCCCGCGCTTCTGCTCCGCGGTTCGAAGTGTCACCGAGGCCTGTTTCGTTCCCGTCGCAGTAGGCGGCGGCATCTCGTCCATGTCCACGGTGGAGCAACTCTTGCTCGCCGGTGCCGACAAGGTGGTCGTGAACTCGCTGCTCGTCGACGACCCCGGTGAGGTAGCGGCAATCGCCGAAGTGATCGGGGCTCAGTCGGTGGTGGCCTCGATCGACGTTCGTCGCGGCGACGATCGCACACCGTGGGTCGTCATCTCCCAGGCAGAACGCGAGACAGGCCGAACCCTCTTCGAGCATGTGCAAGCGGTCACCAGCATGCCGATTGGCGAGTTGTACGTGAACTCCGTCGATCAAGACGGAACGGGCATGGGGCTCGACCTCGAGATGGTGGCACAGTTGGGCGACGGTTTCTCCCAACCGCTGATTCTCGCTGGTGGCGTCGGTCACTCGCAGCACCTGTTCCAGGGGTTGTCACTTCCTACGGTCAGCGCGGTGGCAACCGCGAACCTCCTCAACTTCGTGGGCGACGGCCTGCAACGAGCCCGAACTGAATTGCGCGAGCGGGGCGTTCCGCTCGCAGTGTTCGGCCTGTGATCGCCCCGCTTCGCTCATCGGAGCAGTCGCTTTCCGATGCTGACCAGTCGTTGCCGGGCGCTCGGCGGTTCCGGCTTCACGTTGCGATAGTCGGTTCTCCCCAACAGGGCTCGCCACTCGGCGGTAGCAGTGTCTCGACAGCCTTGCTTCCACGGCTTGTCTGCTCCCGTGAAATGGATGATGGCTGGGTTGTTGATCGCCTCGTCCACCTCGTCGCGGTCGAAGGCGGTGTACGCAAAGTGAGATGGCTCTCGAAGCGTCGCCTCCTGATTCCATCGCAACTCCAGACGCGCGAAATCCCCACGAAGTACTCCGTTGAAGCCGTCCTGATCGGCGGTGTGCAGTTCGTCTCGGTGTCGGGTGACGAAGTCGAGCACAGCGCGGCCGAGGTCGCGTTGGCGCCACCTGTCCGTGTCGATGACCAGCACACCCGAGTTGAGGTAGGGCACATCCGGTGCAAGGCCGAGCGATCGCCAGGCAGCGAGTCCGTACGGGTTCGAAACGTGCGGAACGGTTGCCGATTGAGCTGCGGCGATGGCGGAGGCACCGAGATCGACGTGGAAAATGGGTGACAGGTCTTCGCGCACGATGAGATCGGCGTCGAGGTAGAGGATGCGATCGACATCCTCCGGGAGCAGGTCCACTGCCAGCAGGCGCCCATACGCCGCACGGTTCAGGCGACCAACCGTTGGAACGTCTGCAGGCAGCCGGTTCTCGATGGACACGAAGCGGACCTCGAGTCCGGGTGCCGAATCGACGATTCTTTCCTGATCCTGCGCCGAGATACCGAGCGACAGCACCGACACGACGGTGGCCACGTCTTGCGGCTGGCTCTCGGACAGCGAGCGCAGTGTGACGGCAAGAGGAACGACGTAGCCCGCATCGCTGCAGAGGAAGATGTGTCGAACCTCGCGCGCTGAATCCGTTGTGCCCCCCGTCATGACGTGCCCACCGTCGTGAAGCGATTCGTCGGTCGAATAAAGCCGTCGACACCGAGGCCAGCATCGATCACCCGCCAGAAGGTGTCGGTGTCGACGAGTTCCCGGATACGACGGAAGCCGTTCTCTGCGATGCGCGTTCGCACCTCTCGGTCGCCGAGTACCCACTCGATCTGCTTGGCTGCATCGACTGCATCGCCGCATGGGACGAAATCGATGTGTGGCCGAAAGAAGGCAGCCACACCCGGCACCTCAGGAGCTACCAGCAGGCTGCCTGCAGCCAGTGCCTCGGTGTATCGGTACAGGAGATGCGGAACACCGAGGGCATCAATTCCAGGCCCACTGAGTTGGTCGGCAGTGGTTAACACGACCCCGGCGTCGACGAGGCGTTGCCAGTAGCGGGGGTTCGGATCTCGGGGTTCCCCGAGCACCCGAGTCGTGAGTCGCAACTCGATTCCACGTGCAGCGAGCAACTTCTGTGTCGTGAGAAGATAGGTCGTTCTCGGCTCGTACAACGACCCCGTGAACAGGGCACCCGTGGCTTCTGCCACAGCATCGTGCCTGCTGCGGGTGTCGGCGAGCACACGCAAGGTCGCCTGTGAGATCGGCATGAAGAGCGGGCCGATCACCCTGTGGTGTGGGAAGAACGGACGAATGGCGCTGGCCTGCATCAGCGTGACGCAGACACCATTCACCGCTGTGACGATCGATGTCTGTAGCCTCCAGCGCCTCACCGGAACATCGGTGATTCGTCCGATCGGCGTGATGCCGTACCACTGCAGCAGCCCCGCGAGGGCAATGCACTGCCTGAGCCCACGGCCACCCTGTTCGCTCCCGGTGCGCGGGTCGTACACGAAGTGTGTGATGCTCCCGCCGCGCAGGTAGGGAAGCAATTCACGGATGTACCGTTCGCGATCAACGATCGAGATAGCGACCACACCATTTGCGCCGAAGTACTCGCGGGCACTCGCTGCAAGTTCCTCGTATTCGATGATCTGCCACCCTCGCGTTCCAGCATCGAGGCCGATCGTGCTGACCGGTTCACGGCGGCGTTTCGATCGTGCGTGCGGCGACACAACCCGAAGCGCCCGCAGGACCACTCCGATCAGCCACACCGCCAAGCCTGCCGTCAAGCGGTCGCGCCGCCGAGGGCGAACTTCCTTCGTCATGTATTCGGTCCGATGTGTTGCTGACGGGTGTCGCCGATGACGACAGCAGGAACGCCTGCGACGATGGAGTGGGCTGGAACGCTCTTGGTCACCACGGCACCCGCAGCGACGATCGAGTTCGGTCCGATCGTCACTCCGCCCGAGATGATCGCTCCCGAAGCAATCCAGCAACCTTCGCCGATCACGATGTCGTATCCGGTTGGCGGTACCTCGTTGTCGTCGCCACCCCAACCCGCAGCGGAGCCCTGTTGCAGACTCACCCTGCGGCCCGAGTCGAATCGGTGGCGGCCCGTGAGGAGCATCACGTTGTAGCCGAACGCGCAGTGGTCACCAACCGTGATTCGTCCGCTCGCGGTGTTGAACAGAGTGTTCGCTAGGCCTACCCGCTTGCCGATCGTCACCAGGTCGGCTGAGCCGTCGATGAAATGGGTGTTGTACACGAAGAACCCGAGGAATCGCACGACCGGCCGCATCGGGCCACGGAGCCGCAATTGGAGCTTGTGTGCGAACGACATGGTGCTCAGCCCTCACCGAACTGGGTGGAGTACGGGTGCGCATTCGGGAGGAACAACCCATCGGCCCACCACAACCACCCCTGCCGGTTGTAGTGCCGATAGAACTCGGCGAGGAAGTAGCCCGAGTCCTCGAGCAGTTGGAGGATCGTGTGAACGCGGCCTTGTTGTTCATAGAAGGCATGAAAGTTGAGTTCGACGAGGACCGCACCGATCGTGCCGGGCTGCAGATAGCGCCCCGCCGACCGCAGCACACGCTCATCGGTCCCCTGCGTATCCACCTTCAGTAGGTCTATGTAGGCGATCCCGGCTTGTTCGATGAACTGATCGAGTCGCACCACCTCGACGGTGTCGGTTGCGGCCACCTGTGCCCAGGAGGATTGCTGGCCGGCCACTGGCGCGAGCAGGCTCGATCCGACGGTGCTGGCGGTCACGAACATCTCCGCCGACCCCGGAGTTTCGTCGACTGCCTTGCGAACGGGGCGAACATTGGGGTTCTCGGCGAACCGCTGGGAGAGTTCGGCAAATGCACTGGCAACCGGCTCGAAGCAATGCACCTCCATCGCCCCGATGGTCAACAGTTCGGAGGCGAACTGACCACCGTTGGCGCCGACGTCGAGCACGACCACATCGTGTCGCTGCCCCAGGAGCCGCCCGAGGCCTTCGAGCCGCTCACGGTCGGCGATGTCGTCAGTCGTCATGGTGACGTGTCCTTTCTGAGAGCACCTCGGCAAGCGCGAGGTCCAGTTCGTCGTCGATGTCGACCGCGCTCACGCGATCGACCTCCACCAGTCGCACGCGGCCAGCGAGCACCGACGGCGTCGTCAGCACGTGCTGGGGTGAGCACACGTAGGCAACGGTGGCAAGGTCGTAGGCCGGGGGCGCATCTTGTCGCCGCACCACACCACCCGCACGAGGCATCATCAGCCGAGCGAGGCCATCGGGGGCGACCTCGACCATGTTGAACGACGGGTGCCGATGGGCGGACGTGCCGGTGACCACGATGTCGCAATCGCGCTCGCGGTAGGCGGCGATGCAGCGCCGAACATCGGTCGGCGTGCGCAACGGCGCTGTCGGCGGCACCGAAACGAACAGGTCGAACGTGGGCTGACCCTCCGCGTCAGCGAACCAGCCAACCGCGTGCCGCCATGCCTCGAGTTCGGGGGCCTTGTCGGTGGCCAGGTGAGCGGGCCGGAGCTCGGGCACCAGCGCACCGGCACGCCGAGCGACATCAGCGATCTCCTCGTCGTCAGTCGACACCACGACTGCGTCGATCTCCGGGCACTGCGCGGCACAGTCGATGGCCCGCACCACCAGTGGAACGCCACCGATGACGCGCAGGTTCTTCCTGGGCACTCCTTTCGAGCCGCCGCGGGCAAACACGAACGCAATGGACGAGAACGTCATCGCGCCTCCACCACGCACCCGCGACGAGACGATTGCTCGGCGAGTTCGATCACGTCCACGACTGCTGCGCCGTCCCTCAGCGAGACCATCGGCTCCGCGGCACCTGACACGCATGCGGCGAAGTGTCGGAGTTGGGCCAGATACATGGCATCGCCCGAGGTTGCCGCCGAAGCAATGTCGGCGACGCGAACCTCGTCACGCGAAGCGATCTCGGCTCTGCCGCTCACGAAGTCGACATGCACCGACGCGGTCTCGCCGAGCACACTGAACACGCGGCGGGCCGGCCACTCCAGCATGTTCATCGACACCTCGCTCAGCGTCCCTTCGCGGTGCCTGATGGTGACGAGCGCCAAGTCGTCGGCATCGCCCTCCAAGGTGCCGCTGCGCATGATGCGCGCCGACACATCGACGGCGGGGCCACCGGCTGCCAGCGCCAGCTCGATCTCATGACTCAGCTCGCGCAAGGCGCCGCCGCCAAGGTGCCGCTTGGCGCCGACCGTTCGAGTCGGGTCGGCACCTGGCCGCCAGCCGTCGAGGTGCTGCCCAACCTGAGCGCGCACGGCGAGCGGCCGTCCGATCTCGCCGGCGCCGACGCGATCGAGCGCCCAGCGCACGAGCGGGTGATGCCGCAGGCAGTAGGCCATCAACACCGTCGCCTTGCGCCGGTCGGCGAACTCGATCAGCTCGTGGAGCGCATCCGGTCGGTCGGCAAGGGGTTTCTCCACCATCACCGGCACGTTTGCGTCGATCAGGACGCGAAGCGCAGCTACATGCCCAATCGCCGCATTGGCCACGATGGCAGCCTGTGGACCCCTCTCGAGGGCAGCCTCCCATCCGTCGACTACCCCATCAACCAGACTGTCGATCTCGGGTCGTGCGGCGGCGCGACCATCGAGGCGCACCCGGGTGATGGTGGCTGCAGGCTGCAGGTACCGCCACAGGCGTGCGTGGCGCACTGCGATCGATCCGCTTCCCGCCAGGATCAACCGTTGAGGCAATTGCACAAGATCGCGCGCCGTCATGATCACTGGATGCCACGAGCTCGAGCCAGGTCGTCGTGGCGCCCAACGTCGTTCCACTCGTCGTTGAAGTCCCAGGCGCTCACATGCTCACCGCGTCGCAGGCACTCGCCGACCAGTTCGGTGATGGGATACTCGCCATCGGACGGCACGCGATCGAGCAACGACGGCTCGATGGCATAGATGCCTGCGTTGATCGTCCACGACATCACAGGCTTTTCGACCAGTTCGGTCACCCGGTGGTCGCTGTCGTGGCCGATCACCCCGAAGGGCACTTCATGGAACAGCGGGCGAGCGGCGATGGTAACCATGGCGCCTGTGCACCGGTGGTGATCGAGCATCGCGCCGACGTCGAACTGGGTGATCAGGTCGCCGTTCATCACCACGATCGGCGCGTCGGGTACGTCGAGTTCGTCACGCACCATCGCCAGCGCACCGCCGCTGCCACGCGGCGCGTCTTCAGGGTCGCGCACGTACTCGATCGAGCAACCGAACCGCTCACCACCGCCGAAGTGCTCCTCCACGTGCTCGGCCAGGTAGCCGGTTGCGAGCACGATCCGCTTGATTCCTGCGCCCACAAGATGGAGCACGATCCATTCGAGAATGGGTCGGCCAGCGACCGTCACCATCGGCTTGGGAACCTTGCGCGTGAGCGGGTACAGCCTGGTTCCACGACCTCCGGCCATCACGACAGCCACGTTGGGCCGAGTCGTCCGGCCGATCACATCGCCGAGCCGGTGGATGCCGGTGACGCGACCATCTGCGTCGACGATCGGAAGCTGGTTCACCCCGCGTACGCGCATCAGATCGAGCACATGGGCGCGCGAAACATGTGGCGCAACGGTGAGGGCCGTCGCCTGCACGTACGGGCGGATGGAGCCGGTGAGGTGGCCGCCGCCAATGAGCGCACGGCGCAGGTCGCCGTCGGTCACGATGCCAGCGAACCTCTCGAGGCCGTCGACCACCACCGCAGCGTTGGCCCCGCCTACATCGATCGCTGCCAGGGCCTGCAGGATCGTCGCATCCAGCCCGACAACCAGGCGATCGAATCCCGCAGGAGGCACTGGTTGTGTACCGATTGCGTCCATGCCGACCACTTTCGAGCCCATCCTCACCCGACTGTGCCACCTTATCGCCGTCTGTCCAGGCGGCCCTGGCACCACCTACTCCGGTGTTTCCGCCGCCAGGTCGACGAATCGCTTGGCAACCGTTGCGAGCGGCAACACTTGTTCGAGCACCGTCACGATCGCGGCCGAGGGGTTCACCGTCGACTCCAGTTCTCCCGTCGCCCCGCGGTGGCCGACACTCGACCGCTGGAGCAGCTGCTCGATGCCGCGGCGCACCGCATCGACCGACCCTTCGCACGTGATCACGCTCGCCGGTCTCGCCCGACCCAGTTGTCGCACCCCGATGTCGAGCGTCGGCACGCCGAGCGCTGGCGCTTCGAACAGGCCACTCGACGAGTTGCCGACCACACCCGCAACCAGTGCCATCGTCGACAGATACAGCTGTTGCCCCATCGATCGGAGAGCAACTGCGCGAGGGTGCCGAGCGCAGCATGCCACCAACAGGTCTTCGATAGCGCTGGCACCGGCATCGGCATTGGGCAGGCTGACGACCAGCCCGATGTCGGGTCGTTCGAGCAGAGCCTCGACCATTGCGGAACACGTGGCCAGCCCACTGTCCGGCGACATCGTTTCCGGATGGAAGGTCACCAACACTGTCGGCTCGCCGAGTTCGACGCCGAGTCGCTGTTCCACATCAGCCCGCGGCAAGTAGTGCTCGCGTCGCACGCTCTCCCAACCGAGCGCTCCGACCACGTGCACCGTCTCCGGAGACTCACCCAGTTGGAGCACGCGGCGCCGATACTCGGGCAGCGCCACGAAATGCAGCGATGCCATCTTCGTGATCGAGTGGCGCAGCGCGTCGTCGACCGCGCCGGCTGTCACCTCGCCCCCGTGTATGTGGATGACGGGAATCCCGCTCAGGTAGGCGGCCGTGGCCGCCGCGAAGATCTCGAAGCGATCACCGAGCACCAGCACCGCATCGGGCTCGAGCACAGCAAACGCATCAGCAAGCAAGCTGGTCGCCACGCCCGTGGCCCTCGCAACACCAGCCGGACTGTTGTCGTCGAGGGGGAGCGCTACACGAGCATCGACGGCGAAACCGGATCGCTCGATCTCGTCGATGGTCATGCCGTGGCGTTCCGACAGGTGGCTACCCGTCGCGATCACTTGCAGCTCGAGCATCGGCGATTCCTCGATCGCCGCCATCGTCCAGCGCAGCAGCCCGAACTCGGCGCGGCTCCCTGTCACCACGCACACACTTGGCAATCTCACCACTCGAGTGCCTCGTCGTGGCGGTAACTCCTCGTGGTGGTTCGCCCGATCACCTGGTGCCACATCATCGGAGACAGCCCGGTTCCTGGCCGCTTCACCGCAAGATCATCGGCAGTGAGCACGTGCCCCGCCGGCAGCGGATGCCGGGCCACGATCGAGCGGCGGGCGACCGTTCTGGTGCTGGCCTCACTCGGCATGCAGCGCTTCTCTCCATCGCCAAGTGCAGCCTCTGTGGCTCGGATCTGCTCGACCAGTTGTGTGAAGGCAGTCGGTTCGAGGCTGGCTCGATGATCGGGCCCCGGCAGCGAGCAGTCGAGTGTGAGGTGCTTCTCGATCACGGTCGCCCCGAGCGCCACCGCTGCCACCGACACGACCGTTCCCTGTGTGTGATCGCTGTAGCCAACAGCCACGCCGAGCGCCTCGCGCAGCGTAACCATGGCGCGGAGGTTCACCTCGGCCACCGGTGCCGGATAGGCCGAGGTGCAGTGCAGCACCGTGATGGCGTTGCGCCGAGTGCCGGCACGGACCAGCACGTCGATGGCAGCCTCCACCTCTGCGAGGTCGGCCATTCCGGTCGACAACAGCACTGGCAAGCCCATTTTCCCGATGCTTTCGAGATACGGAAGATTGGTCACCTCACCCGAGGGCACCTTCATCCGGCGCATGCCGAGTTCACCGAGCAACCCCATGCTGTCGTCGTCGAAGGCGGTGGAGAGGAACTCGATACCTCGCTCAGCGCAATGTTGAACGAGTGAGCGATGGTCGTCGGGCGACAACTCCAAGCTACGGAGCATGTCGAGTTGGCTCTCGCCCGTCGGGCCTGCCGCCACCTGGTAGTCGGCTTTGGGTGCGTCGGCTGTTGCCAGTTGATCGGCGCGAAAGGTCTGGAACTTCACGACATCGGCGCCCGCGTTCACTGCTGCGTCGACCAGTTGACGAGCGAGGTCGAGCGATCCGTTGTGGTTCACGCCTGCTTCGGCGATCACCAGTACTCGGTTGAGCATCGGGCACCTTCCCAATGGGTTCGTCGCGGCGCAGGGTGTGCCGTCACTCAGGCCAGGCCGGCGCTGCTTGGCAGATTGATGATACGAGCGGCCATGTCCTCGGTGACGTGCAGCGGTGCGCGCGGGGCCTCACGGTACGGGACCAACGTGTGGAGCGGCTCCCACACCGGCCGACTTCCGAAGCCCGCTGCGTTCAGTTCGTCGAGGAGTTGGTCGCGTTGCTGCGCTATGCGACCGTCGAGGATGATGGTCTGCAGCCAATAGTTGCTGGACGAGCCTGGCCGTTCACGCAGCAGGGTGACATCGGCCATATCGGCAAGCGCTGCCGCGTAGCGCTCGGCGAGGCGGCGCTTGGAAGCGACGAACTCGTGGAGACGGGTGAGTTGCGCGCATCCCAGTGCCGCGTTCAGATTCGGCATTCGGTAGTTGAATCCCACTACATCGTGCACGTACTGCCAACGATGGGGCACCTTGGCTGTGGTGGTGAGGTGCTTCACTCTCGCGGCCAGTTCGAGGTCGTCGGTGAGAATGGCTCCACCCCCTCCGGTCGTGATCACCTTGTTGCCGTTGAAGCTGAGCACACCGAGTAATCCGCTGGTGCCCGTGTGCCGACCATGACGCCAGCTTCCGAGCGACTCGGCAGCGTCCTCGACCATCACCAGCCCGAACTCGGCGGCAACGTCGGCGAGGGCCTCGGTGTCACACGGATGCCCGAACGCATGCATCGGTACAAGCGCTCGGATCGGTCTACCGGTGGAGGAGTTGACGATTCCGGCGCCATGGGGCGTTGCCACATTGCGCAGCCGATCTCGCAGCGCGTCGGGGTCGAGTCCCAGCGTAAGGGGCTCGACATCGGCGAAGTGGGGCGTTGCTCCGCAGTATGCGACCGCGTTGGCAGTTGCGACAAAACTGAGTGCAGGCACGACCACTTCGTCGCCGGGCACAACACCGGCCACGAGCAAGGCCGCATGGAGAGCAGCGGTGCCATTCACGACGGCAATCGCCCGGCCGCTTCCGGTGATCCTTTCGAGTTCGCGCTCGAAGCGATCCACCTCAGGACCCACGGACGACACGAATCCCGACCGCACGCAGCCAGCCACTGCCTCTTCATCGATAGGGCCGAGATCGGGGGCGTGCAGTGCGTGAGGACCATCGCCGATGACGGCACGCAACCGCTCGACGAGTTCTTCGCCGAACTCGGTCACACGTGGTACTCCTTCCACCGGAGGCGCACCTCAGGCGGCAGCGACCGAAACCACCCGATGGTTTGCGTCAGCCCGTGTTCCAGCCCCTCCAGCCCGGGCCGCTCGGGACTCCAGCCCAGCAGCGTACGGGCACGTCGTGCGTCCGCCCAGAGCCGCTCCACCTCGCTCGCCTCAGGTCGCAGGCGGTTGGGGTCTTCGACGAAGTCGACCTCGATGCCCATCAACCCGCCGATGCTGCGCGCAAGATCGGCGATGCTGATCTCGAAGCCGCTTCCCAGATTGACCACCTGTCCGACTGCGTCATTGCTCTCGAGAGCAGCGATGAAGCCGCGGGCGGTGTCGGTGACGAACGTGAGGTCGCGTGTGGGGTGCAGCGACCCGAGGCGAAGCCGAGAATCGCCCTGCACGAGTTGGGCGATGATGGTGGGGATGATGGCGCGTAGCGACTGGCGCGGACCGTAGGTGTTGAAGGGCCTGACCACTGTGACCGGCGTGCCGAACGAGCGATGGAACGACAGCGCCATCTGGTCGGCACCGATCTTGCTGGCGGAATAGGGCGACTGCCCCTGCAAGGGATGGTCTTCGTCGATGGGTACCCGCAGCGCCGTGCCGTACACCTCGCTGGTGGACGTGTGCACGACCCGCGCGAGATCGAGTGATCGAGCCGCCTGCACGATGTTGAGTGTTCCCACCACATTCGTGGCCACATAACTGTCGGGCGCCACGTAGCTGTAGGGGATGCCGATCAACGCCGCCAGATGCGCAACTGCGTCGCAGCCCGTCATGTGTTGCCGAACGGCAGCGGCATCGCGCACATCGCCGGTGACGACCTCCACTTCCGCTGCCACATCGGCGGGAAGCGAGTCGAGCCAGCCGCGACTGGAGGTGGACGTGTACCTCACCATCGCCCGGGGCTGGTAGCCACGGATGACCAGTTGTTCGACGAGGTGAGAGCCGATGAAGCCGCCGGCACCGGTGACGAGGATGCGTTGCATGGTCCGGCCGATCATGACACCCGGCCCTCGCTGCAACAAGCATCCTTGCGGTACGGGAGGTTCACAGGGTCCAGCCTTCGTCGACCACGAGGTCGTGGCCCGTGATCGCGCTCGCACCCGTCGACAGCAGGAAACAGACAGCACCCGCCACGTCGTCGGCCGACAGCAGGTCGCCCGACGCGCTGTACACCCCGTAGGCCGATCGGAAGTTGTCGTCGTGTCCGTCGAGGATGCCACCGGGCGACACACAGTTGAAGCGCACCCGACTGGTCTTGTACTGCTGCGCAAAGTAGGCGGACATCGCGCGAAGGCCAGCCTTGGCAACCGCATAGGCGAGCGGCATGGTGAAGGGCTGCGTCGCGTAGATCTCGAAGCGCGGCGGGGCGAAGCCGTAGATCGACGACAGCGACACGATCGAACCGCCCCCTCGGCCTGCGAAGTACTCGCCGAAGGTGCGGCACACCAGGAACGACGAGCCCAGGTGGGCGTTCACATCGCTGAGGAACTCGTCGCTGGTGAGTCGAGCTGCGGCAACTCGGGCGTGATGCATCGGCGGGTAGCAGGCGTTGACGACCCCGGAGCACTCCACACCGAGTTGCTCCAGACGTTTGGGGAGTTCGGCCACTGACGACTCGTCACTGGTGTCGACTTCGATCAGCGGTACTCCGGTCGAACCGAACGCGTTGTTCAGGCGAGCGAAGTCGATGTCGCCCAGTACCAGCGGCGTTCCGTCGGTGAGCGCTCGACGTACAACTGCTCGACCCACGCGTCCGGCAGCACCGAGGACCACGACGGCACCTGGTGCCGACTGCTCTCCGTCCACCCTCTCTCAACCTCCGATCGCGCCCTGCGGTGCCCGCGCAGTGTTTCTCCACTGTCCGGTCTACCGCGGGCTTGACAACCTAGGCTAGAGACGTGCGTGTGCTTCTCCGACGGTTCGCCAGCCGTTGGCGGCAGGTGCGCTCGTGCCGGTTCATCGCCTCCCGTCCACCTCGCAGCACGGTGCTCATCTACGACGCCGAAGGCAGCGATGTGCTGCTGCCCTACTTCGATACCAACGACGTGTCGATCTTGCACGTTCGTCGTGAAGCCATCTACCTACGGTGCCTGGCTCTCGCTCTGATTCGACATCGTCGAGCAAGGTTGACCCTGTTCCAGTCGTACGTCGACCACGTCATCCGGGCAACCCGACCACGGCTGATCGCCACATTCATCGACAATGAACCCGAGTTCCACACCCTGTCACGACGTCATCCCGACGTGGTGACCGTGGCGGTGCAGAACGGCATGCGCAGTTTCGATGATCATCTCTTCGATCCTCTGTTTCGCGCAGAATCGCAGCCGGTTCGCGGGCACATCGACGAGATGTTCGTGTACGGCGATGACGTTGCCACGCTGTATCAGCAGCGAAGCACCGGGCGCACCCATGCCGTGGGATCGTTCATCGGCAACAGCATCGAGGTGCCGATCGAGCGCGGTGAGACTGTGGTGTTCGTGAGTCAGTATCGCACCAGTCCGCAACACCCCGGTTTCGTGGGTGGATATGCCGGCATGCTGTATGCCGAGGCCGAGGCCTACGCGGCAGAACACGCTGTACTTCCCATCCTCCACCGGTGGTGTGCCGATCGTGGGCGACGGCTGGTCGTGGCCGGATGCGGTCTGGGAGATCACGACAACGAAGCAGCGTGGTTCCGCCAACTCCTCGGCGACGATGCCGAGTTCCTCCCTCGCCGCTCGAGGTTCGAGAACTACGAACGCCTGTCGACGGCCTGGCTGACCGTGACCATCGATTCGTCACTGGGGTACGAGATGCTCGCCCGAGGTGCCAGGGTTGCTGTGCTCTGTTGCCGCGAACCCTCCCTTTCTCCACGGCTCACCGACGAGACGATGCGCTTCGGATGGCCCCGTCGCCTCGACGAGAACGGCCCGTTCTGGGCTCGCAGCACACAGGCCAACATGATCGAAGCGGCGCTCGACTTCGCAGGTTCGTCGTCGGATGTCGAGTGGAGCGAGGCGGTGCGAGCGCACGCTTCGGGCACTCTGGCGTACGACCCCGGCAACACCATCTTTCGGTCGGTGCTCCGTGAACGCCTGACGCTTGATCGCTCTCAGCGATCGAGCGTGCCGACACGCAAGGCCTCGGCGTAGTAAGCGCTTGCGCTGGCAAGTTCGACGGGTGGCGCCATTGCCGCAAGGCCACCGTCGTCGATCACCATGATCCGGTCGCATTTCTCCACTGTCGAGAGCCGATGCGCCACCACCACCACCGTCGTCGACCCGTGCAGCGCCTCCAAGGTCGACCGAATCGCCACCTCCGAGCGTGGGTCGAGCGCGGAGGTCGGCTCGTCGAGCACCAGCAACTGTGGCGAACCAGCAAGCGCCCGCGCAATGGCCAGCCGCTGCCGCTGACCACCCGACAACTGCAAGGCGTGATCACCGATCATCGTGTCGAGGCCGTTCGGAAGCGCTGCAACATCGGCGCGCAATTGGGCGTGGTCGATCGCTCGCTCTATGTCGGCACGAGTGACCGACGGACGGAAGAAGGCGATGTTGTCGGCAACCGTGGCCGTGATGAGCGTGGCCGTCTGTGGCACGAAGGCCACGCGCTTGGTCCAACTGTCGCGTAGTACCTCGCGAAGGTCGACGCCGCCGACACTGATGGTGCCACTCACCGGGTTGCGCAGCCCGAGCAGCAACTGCACAAATGTCGACTTCCCTCCGCCCGATGGCCCGATCACGCCGATCGACTCGCCCGGCGCTATCGACATGCTGAGATGCCTCAGGACAGGCCGGTCCTCTTCGTACGCAAATGAGACGTCGGAGAAGGTCACCTCGCCCACCTGATCGATTGGCGTTGTTCCGTCGGTCGCAGCGTTCGCCCGATATGCCGCTTCGGTGGTGTCGATCTGCGTGAGGAACGGCTGCACGGCCGCCATTGCCACGGCGTTGCCCTGCAACTGCTGTCCGTATCCGAGGCTGCGGAGCATCACCAACATCACGGCGCCGACCGAGTCGAGCCGACCCTCGCCGAACGCGGCAACGGCAGCAAGGGCGAGCACGATCGTGAAGTAGGCGAAGGTGACGTAGATCGGCGACACAGCACCGGACGCCAGCGTCACGCTGCGTTGGGCCCCGGCATCGCGATCAACCAGTTCGTCGATGCGGTCGCGCACCGGCTGGCGCACCCCGAAGGCATGTACTTCGAGTCCGAGCTGCGACATCTCGGCCACCGAGCTGGCGAACGCCATCTCGTTGTGCACTGCGGCATCTGCGCGCCGGTGGATGAGGCGGCGCATCGGACCGAGGAGCGCCGAGAGAACCACGAGCGCTCCGATCACGATGAGCGTCGACCACACGTCGACGAAGAGCGCAACCACAAGCATGGCGGCAAGCGTGCAGCCGGCGGCGATGGAGTTGGTGATCGCCCCCATCAGGCCGATCACCTGCGCCGGGTACTGCACGACGAGCTGTTGGAGGGTGCCGGCTGGTTGGCGCTGCTGCATCGCCCAGGAGGTGTCGAAGAAGGCGTGGGCGAGGCGTCGCCGCAACCCGGTACCGATCCGGTACGACAGCCCGGCCGATACGCGCATACCGCCCAACAGCACCACCAGCCGCACGACCAGTAGGGCACTAGCTCCCGCGAGCGCCCAGTTGGTCGAGCACATCCATCCATTCAGCTCGACGTCGGCTCTGCCAGAGGAAACGGCAAAGCCAACCTTGGTGACGATCACCAGGAACGCTGCCTCGATCAGCCCTCCCGCCACCGCCGACACGGTGAGCAGTGCTACGCGAAGGCGGTGCGGGCCGACTAGCCGTAGCGATGCCTGCCAACGGCTCTCGCCGGTGAACTTGGTTGGTGCAAGGTCGCCCGCCACGACGGTCATGCTACGAGAAGTCATCTGAACCCAGGGGTTCTCCTGCGCCCGACCGGAATCTGTACCGCCATGGGATACCGGCACGCACCTATCCTGCACACAGTGGTGGCTCGGCACATTCCGCGTTCGGTCGAGGCGTGAGGGCGCCCTGCCATGACCGCTCATGTCACCATCCTCCGCTCGACCAAGGCGTTCCTGCCGGAGGTGGCCGCCTATCGCACAGCGCTCGAGCAGGCCGGGTTTGCGGTCGCAGTGCTCGACGCTGCGGGGTTCGACCCGACTGCTGCGACCACCGATCTGGTGTATCGCTTCGGTGGCGTGCTGCGACCGTTGTCGCGTTCGGTGCCCGAGGTGCACGAGTACGTCAGCGCCAGTGTGGGCCGCGGTGCCTGGGCGAAGGATCTGCTCAAGTCGCTGGCCGACGGCCGCCCGGCGGGGCGGGTGTTCCTGAACGAGTTCGTCCGCAGCCGCTTCCACTTCCCGCGTTCGGCTCCGTCGATCCTGCGCGAAATGGGGGTCGACCCTGCGTTCCTGGCGGTTCGTGGCACGGTCGAGCAGCGCTTCGATCTGGTGTACGCAGGGGTGCTCGGCGAGCGGCCGGGTGTGGTCGACACGCTGTTGGCCCTGGCCGGCCAGGGTTGGCACATCGGGGTGGCCGGACGCGCCGACGAGCGCGATACGGCACGGCTCGGCGGTGCGCCGTCGATCACGTTCGTCGGTGTGTTGCCCGCAGCCGAGGTGCCCGCCTTCGTGGCTGCGGGGCGCGCGGGGTTGAACCTGATGCCCCTGCTGACGCCCTACATCCACCAGACCAGCACGAAGGTGCTCGAGTACCTGGTGGCCGGCCTGCCGGTGGTGTCGCCCGACTACCCGTGGATCAGCCAGCATGCGGCACGCCTGGGCTATTCGGTGGTGCCGCTCGACGCGCTGTTGGCGGGTGCCCGCCCGCCGCTGCCTCCACCGATCGATGCGGCAACGGCCACCGGGTTGCTGTGGCCCACAGTGCTGGCCGAGGCAGGCTTCGTCGAGTTCGTGGCGGCATGCGTGGCAACAAACGCGGGAGGTGGGCGATGAGCAGGCTGCGGGTGATGGAGGTGATCGCCCGGATGAACGTGGGCGGCCCGGCGGTCATCGTCGCCGACCTCGTGCGCGGCCTCGACCCGGACGAGTTCGACGTGCTGGCCGTGTGCGGGGTGGTGGGCGACGGCGAGGCCGACTACCTGGTGGTGCACGATCCCGAGTTGCCGGTGGTGCGCCTCGACGACCTGGGGCGCTCGGTTCGCGCGCTCAGCGATGTGCGTGCGCTCGTGCAGCTGGTGCGGTTGATGCGTTCGGTGCGGCCCGACGTGGTGCACACCCATACGGCCAAGGCTGGCGTGCTGGGCCGTGTGGCAGCTGTGCTGGCACGGGTGCCGGTTCGGGTGCACACCTTCCACGGGCATGTGTTGCACGGCTACTTCTCGCGGTCGGTCACCTCGGTGGTGCGCTGGGTCGAGCGGGTGCTGGCGTGGCGCACGACGGCCATCGTGGCGGTGGGCGCGCAGGTGCGCGACGACCTGCTGGCGGCCGGCGTCGGGCGACCCGACCAGTACTCGGTCATCGCTCCTGGCGTGCACCCGTTGCGGCTGCCCGAACGCGCCATCGCACGTCAGGTGTTGGGGTTGCCGGCCGATGCGCCAGTGGTGCTGTTCGTCGGTCGCCTCACCCGGATCAAGCGGCCCGACCGGTTGATCGACGCGATGCGGTCGGTGCTGGCCGAGGTGCCAGAGGCGGTGCTGGCCATTGCGGGTGAGGGCGATCTGTCGGCCGACACGAAAGCAGCTGCTGCCGACCTGGGTAATTCCGTGCGATTCCTCGGCTGGCGCGACGACCTGGGCACGGTCTATGCGGCGGGCGATGTGATGGTGCTCACGAGCGACAACGAGGGCATGCCGGTGTCGTTGATCGAAGCATCGATGGCCGGCCTCCCGTGCGTCACCACCGGGGTGGGCAGCGCTGCCGAGGTGGGGGTGCACGGGCGAACGGGCCTGGTGGTCGAGTCGATGGCCGAGGCGGTGGCAGCGGCCCTGGTCTCGCTCATCCGCGACCCGCAGCGCCGCGCCGAGTTCGGCATCGAAGCCGCACGGTATGCAGCCGCGCAGTTCGGGCCGGCGCGCCAGGTGGCCGACCATGCGGCGCTGTACCGTCGCCTGGTAGTGGCCCAGCGCAGGAGTGATCACCGATGACTGACACCTCGCACGTGGCGACGGCACCGGTGGTCTCGGTGGTGATCCCCACCTTCAACCGAGCCGACGACCTGGTGCGTTGCTTTGCGTCGCTGGAAGCACAGACGTTCAGCTCGTTCGAGGTGTTGCTGTGCGACGACGGGTCGACCGATCACACGACAACGACGGTTGCCGCGGTGACTCAGAGTCTGTCGGTGCGGCACCTCATACAGGCCAATTCAGGTCTTCCAGCGTCGGCGCGCAACATGGGGCTACGCGAGGCAAAGGGACAGTACGTCGCGTTCCTCGACTCCGACGATTGGTGGCATCCCGAGAAGCTCGCCCGTTCTGTGCGAGTCCTCGACTCAGGCGCCGACGTCGTCTACCACGATCTCCTCCGCGTGCCCGCGACGCGTCCTTGGCTTCGTCGTCAGCGCGTCAAGTCCCGCCTCCTGAAACGCCCGGCGCGTTCTGACCTCCTTCGCCGGGGCAATGCGGTGCCCAACTCGAGCGTGGTGATGCGCCGCACGTTGTTCGACAGCGCTGGCCTTTTGTGCGAAGACCCCGAGGTGCGGGCTTGGGAGGACTTCGACCTCTGGCTACGGGTGGCGGTGCACACGGATCGGTTCGTCCGCATCCGCGGCGCCTGGGGCGCGTATTGGATGGGCGGGGGCAACATCACGTCCGCCGGGCGCACTCTCGACATGCTCGACGAGATGCGGCGCCGGTACCTGGCTGATGTGAGCAGACTGCCCACCTGGTACCACTTCGGGGTCGGATGGGCCCTGTTCCGAACGGGCGAGCGGCGTCGTGCCCGCCACCACCTCGTCAGGTCACTCGGCACGCACGGCCCGCCACGGCTGCAACGCGAACGGTTCAAGGCCTTGACGATGCTCTGTCTCAGCATCGCCAATCCTTCGCCACGGAAGTAACGGGCCTCGCGCGTGTCCACCTGCTTGCTACCGAGCGCCGGAGTGGAACGGTTCCAGAGGAAGGAGGGTCGATGAGGGTGCTGATCACCGGCGTTGCCGGGTTCGTGGGTTCGAACACTGCCGAGGAGGCGCTGCGGCGCGGCTGGCAGGTGCGCGGTATCGATGCCCTCACCGACTACTACGACCCTGCGCTGAAGCGGCGCAACCTCGAGGCCGTGGCGCGCACCGGTTCGATCGACCTCGTCGTCGACGACCTGCTCACCACCGACCTTGCTGCGCTGCTCGAGGGCGTCGATGCGGTCATCCATCTCGCAGCCCAGCCGGGAGTTCGCGATTCGTGGGGTCAGTTCGGCACGTACGTGGCAGCAAACGTGTTGGCCACACAACGATTGCTCGAGGCGGTGCGCGAGCATCCGGTGGCTCGGCTGGTGTACGCGTCGTCGTCGTCGGCGTACGGCGATGCGCCGGCCTATCCCGTGTTCGAGACCGACCTGCCACGGCCACGAAGCCCCTACGGCGTCACCAAGTTGGCTGCCGAGCAGTTGTGCGTCGCATACGCAGCCAACTTCGGCATCTCCACGGTGAGCCTGCGCTACTTCACGGTGTACGGTCCTCGGCAGCGACCCGACATGGCCACCAACCGTCTCATCGCTGCAGCCCGCTTCGGCACCCCCTTCCCGTTGTTCGGCGACGGCTCGCAGATCCGCGACTTCACGTTCGTCGGCGACGTCGTTGCCGCCAACTTGGCCGCTGTCGAAGCCGAGGTGCCGGCCGGATCGGTGTTCAACATCGCGGGTGGCGACTCGTGCACACTTGCCGAGTTGATCGAGTTGGTGGGCCGCGAGGTTGGCTCACCGGTGCCGCTCGATCGGCGTCCTGCGCAGCCGGGCGACGTGTTCCGCACTGGCGGCGACATCACTGCGGCAGTCGAGGGCTTGGGATGGAAGCCGTCTGTCACGGTGGTCGAGGGCGTGAAGGCCCAAGTCGCGTGGGCGCTGGCCACTACCTGAGCCTGCTCGGTGGCTCCTGACGACGGTTCGTGACTGCGCAAATCTGCGCTTGACACAGCGAGGCAACTCCGGACCGTCAACTGTATGAAAGCACTCATCACTGGTGGCGCGGGGTTCATTGGTTCGCATCTGGCCGACGAGTTGTTGGCTCGTGGGTATCAGTTGATCTTGTTGGACGACCTGTCGACAGGTCGGCATTCGAACATCGAGCATCTGCTCGGTCGTCAGGACGTGGAGTTCGTGTTGGGGTCGATCCTCAACGCCGATCTGGTCGACGACGTGATGGCGCGTGCCGATGTCTGTTTCCACCTGGCGGCGGCGGTGGGTGTGAACCTGATCGTCGAGCGGCCGTTGCAGAGTTTGATGACGAACATCCGCGGTAGCGAGATCGTGTTCGAAAAGGCGCACAAGCACGGCACCCGCACGTTGGTGACGTCCACATCAGAGGTGTACGGCAAGAACACGTCCGACCGCCTGAAAGAAGACGACGACCGCATCTTGGGGTCGCCGTTGAAGAGCCGCTGGTCCTATAGCGAAGCCAAAGCAATCGACGAGATCCTGGCCTACACGTACTGGCGCGAGAAGGGTCTCGAGACCGTGATCGTGCGGTTGTTCAACACCGTCGGGCCGCGTCAGACCGGCAGCTACGGCATGGTGATCCCGCGGTTCGTCGGCCAGGCGTTGCGCAACGATCCGATCACCGTGTTCGGCAGCGGTCAGCAGACCCGCTGTTTCTGCTACGTGGGTGACGTGGTGAAGGGGTTGGTGAACCTCAGCGAGCATCACGAAGCGTTCGGGAGGGTGTTCAACCTCGGCGGCAACGACGAGATCAGCATGTTCGACCTCGCCAAGAAGATCGTGACCGCTGCCGATTCGACCAGCAAGATCGACCTCATCCCCTACGACGTGGCCTACGAAGAGGGCTTCGAGGACATGCAGCGCCGCGTGCCCGACACCACCCGCGCCTACAACCTGGTCGGGTTCCAACCCACCATCGGCCTCGACGAGATCATCGAACGCGTCATCGCCGAACAACTGGGCCGCTGACACCATGAACGGCGCCTGGTACCAGTACCTCGCCATCCTGGCCGGCACGGCGACCCTGTCGTTGTTGCTCACGCCGTTGGCGATCGAGTTCGCCACCCGTCGCCGCATCATGGACAACCCCGGCGGTCACAAGAGCCACACCAACCCCGTCCCCTACCTCGGCGGCCTCGCCATCGTGGGCGCCTTCTCGCTGGCGGTGCTCGCGGTTGCTGCGCTCGACATCTCATCGGTGGGCGGCGAACTGGCGGCGGCCCTGGGTATTGCGCTGGCGCTCGCCCTCATCGGCTTGGTCGACGATCTGCGTGGCCTGCCTGCATTGTTGCGCCTGTTCGCCGAGGTCGGTGCCGGTGTGCTGCTGGTGCGGATGGGCCTGGGTGTCACGTTCACGGGCTCTGACCTGCTCGACGCGGTCGTCACGATCGTGTGGGTGGTGGGCATCACCAACGCCTGGAACCTGCTCGACAACATGGACGGTCTCTCGGCCGGCCTGGCTGCCATCGCCTCGTTCAGCATCTTCACCGTCGCCGCCGCCAACGGCCAATACCTCGTCGGTGGTCTTGCCATCGCCGTCGCCGGGTGTGCGCTCGGGTTCCTGCGCCACAACTTCCACCCAGCCCGCATCTACATGGGCGACGCCGGTGCGCTGTTCTTCGGCTTCATGATCGCTTATCTGGGCCTGAAGCTGTCGCTGGCGGCACCGCCGTCACCGTCGTTCCTGGTGCCGGTGCTCGTCTGCTCGGTGGCCGTGCTCGACACCACGCTCGTCACCATCGTGCGCCTCGCCAACGGCCGCAGCCCACTGAAGGGTGGCCGCGACCACATCAGCCATCGCCTGGTGCGCATCGGCCTGCCGGTGCCGGTTGCCGTGGGTGTCATCTACGCCGTGGCCGCCACGATGGGTGTGATCGCTCTCGTCGCCTCACGGGTCGACATGGGCTCGGCCTGGATTCTCGCCGGCCTGGCCGCCACGCTGCTCACAACCTTCGGTGTGCTGCTGGCATCGGTGCCGGTGTACGAGCACAGCAAGCGCCCCCTTTACACACTGCGCCCGACCGAGTCGGCACCGGTGCCCGTCAACGCCGGCGGCTGACTCCAGCGAGCCAGCAGGCCCTCAGCCGCCGCCAGCGAAACACCCTGCCGTACCCGCGCATTCAGTGCTTCGCCGCCGACAGGACTTCGAGACTGTGGCGACTGTCGTCCTCGGCGAGGGCCAACCGGCGGTGACGTGGCCTAGCCTTGCCCTCCTGAAGCGCTTCTTGTTCACCATCGTCGTTGCCCCGGGTGCGCCATGTGCGGCCTGAGTGGGGTGTTCGATCCGCACGGCCGTCGTCGACGCGACGAGCTCGCCGCCTTGGCGCAGTCGATGGCGGCCACGCTGCGGCACCGTGGCCCCGACGATTCCGGTGTGTGGGCGGCTGACGACGGGTTGGTTGCCTTCGGTCATCGTCGCCTCTCGGTGATCGACCTGTCGGCGGCAGGCCATCAGCCGATGTCGACGCCCGATGGGCGCTGGACCATCGCCTACAACGGCGAGTTGTACAACACGGCCCGTGTGCGCGCCGACCTCGGCTTGCCCGACTCGGCCTATCGGGGTCACAGCGACACCGAGGTGTTGCTGTACGCGATTGCCCGGTGGGGTGTCGAGGGTGCGTTGCCGCGACTGAACGGCATGTTCGCCTTCGCGGTGTGGGATGCGCACGAGCGCGAGTTGTGGTTGGCACGCGACCGGTTCGGCGAGAAGCCGCTGTACCTGGCGTGGGCCGATGGCCTGTTGGTGTTCGGTTCCGAGTTGGCTTCGGTGCGGGCGGCACCGGGTGTGGGCACCGAGGTCGATCGCGATGCGTTGGCGCTGTTGCTGCGCTATGGCTATGTACCGGCACCGCGCAGCATCTATGCGGGTGTGTCGAAGCTGTCGGCCGGCAGCGTGCTGCGGGTGGGAGTCGACCATCCGGCACCGCGCGAGGTGCGCTACTGGGACCCGGTCGACGTGGCGTTGTCGGCTGGTTCGTCGCAGCGCCGCGATGAGGCGGCGGTCGACGAGTTGGAGGACTTGCTGAGCGGTGTGGTGGCCAGCCGGATGGTGTCGGATGTGGCGTTCGGCGCGTTTTTGTCGGGTGGCATCGACTCGAGCACCGTGGTGGCGTTGATGCAGCGCAACTCCACGCAGGCGGTGCGCACGTTCACGATCGGTTTCGCCGAGGCGGCCTACGACGAGAGCACCCATGCCAGTGCCGTGGCCCGTCATCTGCAGACCGATCACACCGAGTTGATGGTGTCAGCCGCCGATGCCCAGGCGGTCATCCCGCGTCTGGCGTCGATGTACGGCGAGCCGTTCGCCGATTCGTCGCAGATACCCACGTTCCTGGTGAGCGAACTCGCCCGCCGACACGTCACGGTCGCGTTGTCGGGCGATGGCGGCGACGAGTTGTTCGCCGGCTACGACCGCTACGGCGTCTACCGTCGTATCGACAGCTCGCTCGCCCGTGTTCCGGGGGTGGCGCGCCGTAGTGCGTCGAAGGCACTGCTGGCGGTGTCGCCCGAGCGTTGGGATTCGCTTGCCGGTGGGCCGTTGCGGCATGTGCTGCCGCAGGCTGCCCGCCGCCGCACCGGAGTTCGGGCGCATCGCCTGGCGCGTCTGCTGGGCACGGCAGTGGGCAGTGAGTATTCCGACGTGATGGCGATGAACCCGTCGTCGCACCTGCTGCTGCGCGATCACCGAACAGTCGATCCCGACCCGTTTGCGCTCACACCGCGTCTGCGGGGCCTGGCACCCACCGAGCGGGCGATGCTGCTCGACACGCTCACCTACATGCCCGACGACATCCTCGCCAAGGTCGACCGCGCGTCGATGGCCGTCAGCCTCGAGGTGCGCGTGCCGATCCTCGATCCCGAGGTATTCGAGTTCGCCTGGCGCCTGCACCCCGACGACCGGGTGCGCAACGGCCAGGGCAAGTGGGCGTTGCGCCGTGTGCTGCACCGCTACGTTCCCGAGGCGATGGTCGAGCGGCCGAAGATGGGTTTCGGGGTGCCGGTGAGCGAATGGATGCGTGGCCCACTCAGGGCGTGGGCCGACGACCTGCTGTCAATGGCCAAGTTGATGTCCTCGGTGGTGGCCATCGGAAGTCCTCGCTGGTGGCCAACGAATGTCCTCGCGGTTAGGCCTCCTTTCGGGTGGTGCGGTGGGTGAGCCGGTAGCTGTCGCCGGTGGTGGTGATGATGTGGGCGTGGTGGCAGAGCCGGTCGAGCAGGCTGACGGCGGTGGGCTGGTCGGGCAGGAAGCGGCCCCAGTTCTCGAACGGGCTGTGTGAGCCGATGGC